>NZ_QSNV01000009.1:0-239640 GCF_009498615.1 Agrobacterium sp. ICMP 6402 | reverse complement strand
CCCCCGATGTCGGTGGCACCGCCAACACCAGCCAAGTCACCGAAGCCGTATGCAACGCAATCGCAGGATCGAATATCATCTGAACGGAACACCGTCAGAGGAGGCCAGAGGGGAGGAGACCATGGCTACACTCGAAAAGACCACTCGGAAAAACCTGATTGCCGGTGGCATATTCATCGCCATCGCGGCCTTTTTCGCTGTGCAGGGTCTACGGTATGAGTTCGGGACCGCGACACAGATGGGACCGGGCTTTTTACCGGTGGTTCTTGCTTTCGTATTGGGTGCACTGGGCGTCGTCATCGGCCTTGATGGCTTGCGCAGTGAGCCGGAGCCAACCGATGGTTCCGTCCCCTGGCGCGGACTCGTCCTCATCTGTCTCGCACTTGCCATCTTTGCAGCCGGAGCCCGCGATCTTGGGCTCGTGCCCGTCGTCCTGCTTTGCACGTTCATGACGGCACTCGCGTCCCGCCGAAATTCACTGGTATCGGCGGCTATGATGGCCGCCGTCATCGCCACTCTTTGCTATCTGGTCTTCAAGGTCGGGCTGGCAGTTGCCATTCCGACTTTGGGGCCGGTTTTCGGACTATGAGGTGCTTACCATGATGGATCTGATCTCCAATCTTGCCCTTGGCTTCGAAACGGCTCTCACGCCGATAAACATCGTCTGGTGTTTCGTTGGCGTGCTGCTGGGCACGCTCGTTGGCGTGTTGCCCGGCATCGGGCCGACAGCGACGATCGCAATGCTTCTGCCGATCACGTTTACATTCTCCCCGGTAACCTCGCTCATCATGCTGTCGGGCATCTATTACGGCGCCCAATACGGCGGGTCCACGACAGCAATCCTCATCAACCTGCCGGGGGAAAGTTCTTCGGCCGTGACAGCGATCGATGGCTATCAGATGGCCCGAAAGGGGCGTGCCGGCCAGGCATTGGCGACCGCGGCGCTTGGATCGTTCTTCGCAGGCTGCGTGGCAACCCTGCTGCTGGCGATCGCCGCTCCGCCGCTTGCCTCCATCGCGCTCGAATTCGGTGCGCCGGAATATTTTGCCCTGATCGTTCTCGGGCTGCTCGTTTCGATCTCACTCGCTCACGGTTCCGTCCTGAAGGCGCTGGGCATGATCGTCATCGGCTTGCTGCTTGGGACGGTAGGCCAGGACATCTATACGGGCGAGGAGCGCTTCACGTTCGGTCGCCTGGAATTGTCGCAGGGGATCAACTTCGTCTCGATTGCCGTCGGGATATTCGGGGTCTCCGAAATCTTCCGCAATCTTCAGAATGAACACACGCGCGAAGTCGGCGTGAAGCACGTCACGAACCTTTGGCTGACGAAAGATGATTTCCGGCGGATTATCGGCCCTGTCCTGCGGGGAACGGCGCTTGGCTCGCTTCTCGGCGTATTGCCGGGCGGCGGCCACGTACTAGCGTCCTTTGCCAGCTATTCGGTCGAGAAGAACCTGTCGAAAAATCCGGCGGAATTTGGCCATGGCGCGATCGAAGGCGTAGCCGGACCCGAGAGCGCCAACAACGCAGCGGCGCAGACGTCCTTCATTCCGCTGCTCACCCTCGGCATTCCGGCCCACCCGGTCATGGCACTCATTGTTGGCGCATTCATTCTGCAGGGGATTACGCCGGGGCCGGACGTCATTACCAGCCAGCCGGCGCTGTTCTGGGGCATCATCGCATCGATGTGGATCGGCAACCTGCTGCTGGTGATCCTCAACCTGCCACTGATCGGGCTGTGGGTGAAGATGCTGACCATTCCCTACCGTATGCTGTTTCCGGCCATCGTCATCTTTGCCTCGATCGGATGTTATTCCATCAACAACAACCCGTTCGACGTCTATGCAATCATCGTCTCGGGCATACTTGGCTACATGCTGATCCGTGTGGGCTGCGAACCTGCACCCCTTCTGCTGGGCTTCGTTCTGGGGCCGTTGCTCGAAGAACATCTCCGTCGGGCGATGATCATCTCCCGCGGCGACGCGACCGTGTTCGTCACAAATCCGATCGCTGCATCGCTGCTCGGCTTGGGTCTGATCTGCGTAATCCTGGCGCTCTTACCGTCGATACGTTCCAAGCGCGATCAGGTGTTCGTAGAGGATGACTGATGCCGGACATTTTCATGTCGTCGGGCTCCAGGGCGAGTTTTCCAGTGATGGGGCGTGAGAGCTACCCTCTTTCGCGAACGCCGAATGGTGTGATTTCTCTCTGTTCCATAATAAACTTTTGCCGCCCAGTTGCTGTAGTAGGCTTGCAGATCAAAGGCTTAACCGAAACAACTGGAACCGAAAGTTCGATTCCATCAAGGCGTGCAATGATTGGTGTGTGTTTCATCCTTCCGACGCGACGTTGCTGAGGGGCGAATTGTCTCCATCTGAAAAACCTCTATATCGCAGGTGACTTCTGCTGAGGTGTGCCCGCATGGCCTCGCGCGCCCGTTCAGCACTCCCTGAGCTGATCGCCTCGCAGATCGCTCGATGTTCGACCACTGTATTCTGAATATAGTCGAGAGTAATAAGGGCCGGGTTGAGCTGCTTGGAGAAAGCCGGTTGAGGCAGAATCTGCAGGCTCATAAGGCTGAAGAACTCGATGAAGGCTCCATTGTTTGTTGCCTCTGCGATCGATCGGTGAAAAACAAAGTCGAGATGGTCAAGCGCGGCCTCGTCCTCAAGTGAAGCTTCAAACGCGCGGGCTGCGTCCCAGATGTTGGATTCCTGAGACCAAGATCGCCGAACGGCCGCCAACCCGGCAGCATGAACCTCAAAAGCCATTCTAAGTTCCAGCAAGTCCATGAACGACGTTTGCAGACGGGCCAGGGGAGCAAGCGTGATGTTCGCATCCAACGAGTTGGCGTCTTCGATGTCGGGACCGGGTCTTTTTCGGACGAACACCCCGACACCATGTCGCGACTCGACAATGCCGTCGGACCGCAAGGCCGATACTGCTTCTCGAATGACGGTCCTGCTGACGCCGAACCGCTCGGATAATTCGGCGAGCGACCCCAGTTTGGCACCGCTCTCGAATTGGCCGTTGCCGATGTGAGCCTTGAGCGCCTGAATTGTTCGGCCCGTTAAACTGTCCAAAACCTGTTTCCCTTTGCCCCAAATCACGCTGCAGAGTCTAAGTATTTTGCGCAAGGTAGCACTTCTCTCGGAGGTGATGCTACCACTCGGTGGTAATCTTGTTGATTGAGAGTGCGCACACCTGGTCAGGCTGAGAGGGCCAACAAACATTTCACCGGGTTAGAAGCTGGAAAAAATTTGCTCATAAAGCCCATAAATACCGAGGGTACTTCGATTAAATCGATTTGGGTTTGTTCGTAAATGTCTGTTAATATTGTATAAAACACATATTCTACGAGATCAGCGCGCTAAGAGGTAGTATCTCTCGATTTCGTCTTGACAAGAGATACTATTTCAACAATTCTCATCAACAGAAAAGTGGAGCAACATCTGACGCATTGTAGCGTTGGGAAATGCTCCCGGGAACATGGTTCGCGTATCCGCGCGTCTGACAATGATGGAAAATGCTATGGGTGTCGTCGCCGCACGTCTCTCCGAGCTCGGTATCGTGTTGCCTACGATTGCCCCGGCTTCAGGAAATTACATTCCTCATCGGCTCGTCGGAAGCCTTCTCTTCGTATCAGGCCAGATCCCGCGGATCGACGGTGTTGAGCATTATGTCGGCGTGGTGGGTCAGGATATCTCGCCTGAGGACGGATACAAGGCCGCTCGCCTCTGCGCGCTCAATATCGTAGCGCGGGTCAATGCTGCTCTGGATGGCGATCTTAACCGCGTCATCGCCTGCGCTCAGCTGCGTGGTTTCGTTAATGCGCCCGCTGATTTCAGAGGCCATCCGGCGGTCATTGACGGCGCTTCCGACCTTCTTGTGGAGATATTTGGCAACAAGGGGCGCCATGTTCGCACCGCACTTGGCGCCGGATCGTTGCCGCGCGGATCCTCCGTCGAGGTCGACGCTATTTTCGAAGTCGCACCGAAAGCCTGAAAGAAAAAGGGGAACTGGCCATGAACGGGACCAGCATGTCGGAAAAAGCCATAGCAATGACGGGCGTCAACAAATGGTACGGTCATCTCCAAGTCTTGAAGGGGATCAACCTTGAGGTTGGGCGCGGCGAGCATATCGTCCTGTGTGGGCCCTCCGGTTCTGGCAAATCTACTCTTATCCGCTGTATCAATCACCTGGAGGAAATCCAGGAGGGCAGCATCGCCGTCAATGGCACGGAGCTGAGCCAAAAGGGCAGCAATGCCGACCATATTCGCCGCGATGTCGGCATGGTGTTTCAGCAGTTCAACCTGTTTCCACATCTGACCGTTCTGCAGAACTGCATGCTGGCGCAGCGTCGTGTGCGCAAGGCTTCGATGACTGAGGCCAAGGAAAAGGCGATGCGCCATCTGGACCGCGTACACATCGCTGAACAGGCAGAAAAATATCCCGCCCAGCTGTCCGGGGGGCAGCAGCAGCGCGTGGCAATCGCCCGGGCGCTGTGCATGGATCCCAAGATTATGCTCTTCGATGAGCCCACCTCGGCGCTCGACCCTGAAATGGTCAAGGAAGTGCTCGACACGATGATCTCACTTGCAGACGACGGCATCACCATGATCTGCGTCACCCACGAAATGGGCTTTGCGCGTGCCGTCGCACATCGCGTCATCTTCATGGACCGTGGCGAAATCATCGAGAGCGCCAAGCCGGACGTCTTTTTCAGCAATCCGGCTCACGAACGAACCAAAACGTTCCTCAGCCAGATCCTCAACCATTGAGGAGGGGTTGATGAATTACACCTTCGACTTTGCACCGGTTTTTGCCGCGTGGCCGATGCTGCTGGAAGGCGTGATCGGTACGTTGAGAATGTCGTCCCTTTCGATGGTCTTCGGATTGTCGCTCGGTATTGTCTTCATGATGATGCGCATGAGCAAGGTGCAGGTGCTGCGCACCATTGCCATTTGCTATATCGAGCTGATCCGCAATACGCCCATCCTTGTGCAGGTGTTCTTTGTATTTTTCGGCATGCCAGCGATTGGCATCCGGCTCAGCGGCGAGCAAGCGGCGATCCTTGCCATGACGCTGAACTGCGCAGCCTATGCGGCGGAGATCGTACGTGGTGGCGTGCAGTCCATCCGTCCGGGCCAGATCGAAGCGGGCAGGGCGCTTGGGATGCATACGGCGGACATCTATCGGTTCATTGTCTTCCGGCCGGCAATCAGGGCCGTTTACCCGGCGCTGTGCAGCCAGTTCATCCTGATGATGCTGAACTCCAGTCTGGTCTCGTCGGTCTCGGCGGAAGAGCTCACCTATTTTGCGCAGACGCTTGATGCCCAGACATTCCGCAGCTTCGAGATCTATCTCACGCTTGGTGTCATCTACCTCCTGTTGTCCCAGCTCGTCTCTGTCGCTCTCGGCATGATTGGCCGGGTCTATTTTTCCTATCCGGCAAAGTGAGGCAGTGCGATGATCCGTCAATTTGGCTGGAATGAATTTCTCTTTCTGCTCGAAGGCGCGCGTTGGACGGTTGTCCTATCGCTCCTCGCCTTCACCGTCGGCGGAGCGCTGGGCCTGGCTGTCGCGCTTGGACGCACCAGCAAATGGAAAGCGTTGCGCATTCTTATGGCAACCTACATTCAGATCTTCCAAGGCACGCCGCTGCTGATCCAACTGTTCTTCGTCTATTTCGGTCTGCCGCTTCTGGGCTTCAAGGTGGATGTCTGGGTGGCGCTGACGATTGGCCTGTCGCTGCACACAAGCGCGTTTCTCGGCGAGATCTGGCGCGGTAGCATCCAGGCGGTTCCCGATGGTCAAAGCGAGGCTGCTCGAGCACTCGGTATTGGCTATATGCATCGCATGGTGGATGTCGTGTTACCGCAGGCTTTTCGCATCGGTCTGCCCGCCACCATCAGCTTTCTCGTCAACCTGATCAAAGGCACCGCGCTCGCCGCTCTGCTCGGTCTGACGGAGCTCACTCGCTCCGGTCAGTTGATGGCGAACATCACGTTTCAGCCGCTACAGGTCTATGGGGCGGTCGCAGTCATCTACTTCTTCATCTGCGTACCCCTGACCTACTGCAGTGCCCGGATCGAGCAGCGCCTCAACGCTGCGCGGTAAAACAAGAACGCATGCCAAGAAACCAACCAGAGGTGATCACATGACCAAGACAGTATCGACCCCTTCGCGTTCGAAAATCCTGAGTGGGTTTGCCGCAATGCTCTTCGCCGCGACCTCATTTGCGACGACGGCGCTCGCCATCACACCCGAAGAGCTCAAGTCAAAGGGTACCGCCACCATCGGCGTACAGATGGACCAGTTTCCATGGGGCTTCATCGATGCCAACGGCGGCAATGACGGTTTCGACATTGATATCGCCAAAATGATCGCCAAGGAACTGGGCGTTGAGGTCAAGTTCGAGCGCATCACTGGCCAGAATCGAATTCCGCTGCTCGTCAATGGCAATGTTGACTTCCTGGTGCCGTCGATGACGATCACCGAAGAACGCGCCAAAGTCATCCAGTATGTCATTCCCTATTCGTCGAACGACATAACCGTCTGGGGCAAGACCGACGCTGCCATAAAAGGCAACGAGGACCTTTCGAAATACGTGATCGGCGTCAACCGCGGCAGCGCCTTCGAGCCGCTGCTGGTCAAGGTCGCGCCGAAGGATACGCAGATCAAGCGCTTTGACGATGATGCGACGACGGTCCAGGCACTTTTGTCCGGCCAAGTCGATGCAATCCTGGGAAGCGTGACCTATGGCCTCGTCATCAAAGAGACCGGTTATGACAAGCAATTCGAGCGCAAATACAAGGTTGCCGACAATTTCCAAGGCATGGCGGTTCGCAAGGGCGATCACGAAATGCTCGCTTTCCTGACTGATTTCGTCGCCAAACACACGGCGGACGGATCTCTCGATGCCCTTTACAAAAAATGGATCGGTGTCGACCGCGCGAAACTCCCGACAACATTGCCGGGTGTAGACTTTACCGGACAACAATAACGCCAAAGCTCTGCGCGGCCGTTACAGCCACCGCGCAGAGCTTGAGAAATCAACAATTGAAGAGTTTTTGGCCCCCGCCTGTCTGTGCGGGCGGGGACGGTCTGCTGCACGCCGAAAATCGGGTTATCGGGCAAGCGCAACAAAAGCTCGCTTAGGGAGCATGGACGAGAAAATGACGAAAGATGGCAAGCAGATCAGGGTCGGTGTCGATATCGGTGGCACCTTTACCGACGTCGCGATGGAGGTCGGCAGCACACTCCATTCTGTCAAGGTGCTGACTGACTACTCCTATCCCGAAAACGCGATCGTCAAGGGCATCCACGAGGTGGCGGAGATCGCCGGTGTCGAGCTTTCGCAGATTGACACGATCATTCACGGGACCACGCTTGCAACCAATGCGCTGATCGAGCGGCGCGGTGCGCGCACCGCCTTCATCACCACCAAGGGCTTTCGCGACGTCATCGAGATGCGCACGGAAAGCCGCTTCGAACAGTATGACCTCGATATCGTGCTGCCGGCGCCGCTGGTGCCGCGCAACGAACGCTTCGTTATCGACGAGCGTATTGGTGCCGACGGCTCGGTGCTAAAGGCGCTTGATCTCGCCGAAGTCGACGCACTGTGCGACAGCATCACCGCCGCAGGCTACGACAGCGTCGCCATCGGCTTCATCCATTCCTATCTCAATGGTGCGCACGAAAAGGTCGTTCGCGATCGGCTGCTGGCCAAGAAAGCCGGCATTTCCGTCTCGATCTCGTCGGAAGTGTCGCCGCAGATGCGGGAATTCCAGCGCTTCAACACTGTGTGCGCCAACGCCTTCGTCAAGCCGCTGATGGCATCCTACCTCAACCGTCTCGTCGGTCGTCTCACCGAGGAAGGCACCCGTTGCCCGGTCTTCATGATCCACTCGGGCGGGGGCATCATCAGCGTCGAGAGCGCCATCGAATTTCCGGTGCGCCTGCTCGAATCCGGCCCGGCCGGTGGTGCGATCTTCGCCGCTCACATCGCCAGCAGCTACGGCCTCGATCGGGTGCTTTCTTATGATATGGGCGGCACGACTGCAAAGATCTGCTTGATCGAAAAGCAGACGCCGAAGACCTCCAAGACCTTCGAAGTGGCCCGCACCTGGCGCTTCAAGAAGGGCAGCGGCATGCCGATTTCCATTCCGGTCATCGAAATGGTCGAGATCGGCGCCGGTGGCGGCTCGATCGCCACCATCGACAGCATGCGCCAGATCCGAGTCGGCCCGCATAGTGCCGGCTCCGAACCGGGACCGGCCTGCTATGGCCGCGGCGGTGCAAACCCGACAGTTACTGACGCCGATCTGATCCTCGGTCGCCTCGACCCGGATGAATTTGCTGGGGGCGCGATGAAGCTTGACCGCCCGGCCTCCGACAGGGCCATGGATGCGGATCTCGCATCGAAGCTTGAAACGGATATTGCGACGGCCGCTTACGGGCTGAGCGAGGTCGTCGATGAGAATATGAGCAATGCCGCGCGCATGCATGCGGTTGAAAACGGCAAGGAGCTTTCCGAGTTTACCATGATCGCCTTCGGCGGCGCAGCACCAATCCACGCCGCGCGTCTGTGCGAAAAGCTCGGCATGTCCGAACTGCTGATCCCGCCGGGTGCGGGTGTTGGCTCGGCCATCGGCTTCTTGCGTGCTCCCTTCGGGTTCGAGAGTGTGCGCAGCGCCTACAGCCGCATCAGCCGGTTCGATACGGCTGCGATCAACCAAACGATCGCCGACCTCAGCGCCGAGGCCATATCCTTCGTGCGCTCCGGTTCGCCCGAGGCCGATCCGGATCTCGAATGCACGGCCTACATGCGATACGTTGGCCAGGGATGGGAAGTACCGGTCACCATCGAAGTGCGCGATTACGCAGATGCCGACGGCGAGCTGTTCCGAAAGCTGTTCGACGAACAATACGAACATTTCTTCGGCCGCGTTATTGATGGTCTCGATGTCGAGATCGTCAGTTGGTCGCTGCGCGCCACCTCGAAAGTCTCGCCCCCAGATAGGATTGGCAAGACCGCGAAGGCGGACGAAGCAAAAGTCCGCGGCACCCGCGAAATTTTCGATGTTCAGGAAGGCAGTTTCCAGACGGCCTCGATCGTTGCACGCGCCGACATGAAGCCGGGCGATTTCGTCGCCGGCCCCGCCGTCATCACCGAACGCGAAACCTCAACGATCATCACCGCAAGCCGAGAAGTCATCATGCAGGCCGATGGCTGCCTGCTCATACGCGTCAAGCAGAACGCTTGAACGGAGGATTTGACATGAAAACCAGTGCACTTTCCGACGTCCACATGCAGATCATGTGGAACCGGCTGATCTCCGTAGTCGAAGAACAGGCCGTCACCCTCATCCGCACCGCCTTCTCCACCAGTGTGCGTGAATCGGGCGATCTTTCCGCCGGTGTCTTCAACAGAGGCGGTAAAATGATTGCCCAGGCGGTGACCGGCACACCGGGTCACGTCAACGCCATGGCCGAAGCCGTCGGCCACTTCATCCGCGACATCGGCCCTGAAAATATTTTTGAGGGCGATGTCTACATCACCAACGATCCGTGGAAGGGAACCGGCCACCTGCACGACTTCACCGTGGTCTCGCCCAGCTTCCGAAATGGCGCGCTGGTCGGCTATTTCGCCTGCACGGCCCATGTGGTGGATGTCGGTGGCCGCGGTTTTGGCCCGGACGCGAATGAGGTCTACGAAGAGGGCATCTTCGTTCCGATCATGAAGTTTGCCGAACGCGGCAAGGTCAACAAGGATCTCGTCAATATCCTGCACAACAACGTGCGTGAAAGCCATCAGGTGGTCGGCGACGTCTATTCGCTGGCGGCCTGCAACGAGATCGGCCACCGCCGCCTCATGGACATGATGGAAGAGTTCGAGCTGGCCGATCTGGAGACGCTCGGTGAATTCATCTTCAAGCGCAGCTATGACGCCACGATCGAGCGCATTGCCGCCCTGCCGAAGGGTTCCTATTCCAATACGATGCGCGTCGACGGTTATGGTTCGCCGATCGATATCGTGGTACGCCTCGATGTGGCGGAAGACTACATCCTTGCCGATTTCGAGGGTACATCGCCACCGAGCCCCAAGGGCATCAACTGCCCGTTCATCTATTCGGCAGCCTATGCCTGCTATGGCATGAAATGCTCTATCGCGCCGGAGATTCCCAACAACCACGCCTCGCTGCTGCCGTTTCGCGTGACGGCCCCCAAAAACTGCATCCTCAATGCTCAGCACCCGGCGCCGGTTTCGGTTCGGCACGTGCTTGGCCACCTTGTCCCCGACGCGGTGCTCGGCGCCGTGCACAAGATGCTCCCCGGAAAGGTGCCAGCGGAAGGCGCGGGTGCGCTGTGGAACCTGCATGTCAGCGTTCGCCCGCTACAGGGTGAAAAGGCTCCGGCCGATGGCGGCCAGCGTGCCGAAGTGCTGCTGTTCAACAGCGGTGGCGCCGGCGCACGCTCCACGCTCGATGGTCTGAGCGCCACGGCGTTTCCGAGCGGCGTGCATTCCATGTCGATCGAGGCGACCGAGCATGTGGGCCCGGTGATTTTCTGGCGCAAGGAACTGCGTGACGGTTCCGGTGGTGCGGGCAAGTTCCGTGGTGGTCTCGGCCAGGTCGTGGAGATCTCACCAACCGACGGTCACGAGATGCATTTTAACGCCATGTTCGACCGCGTCGATCATCCACCGCGTGGACGCGAGGGCGGAGCCAATGGCGCAGCAGGTGCCGTGTTGCTCGATGACGGGACGATCCTTGCCACCAAAGGGCGCCAGCACGTGCCCGCGGGCCGCAGATTGATCCTGCAGCTTCCAGGAGGCGGCGGATATGGCGCGTCCGAGAACCGCGATCCGACGGCTGCGCAACGCGACCGGGATTTCGACTACGTATCGAATAACT
Organism: Agrobacterium sp. ICMP 6402; assembly: GCF_009498615.1. Lineage (NCBI taxonomy): Bacteria > Pseudomonadati > Pseudomonadota > Alphaproteobacteria > Hyphomicrobiales > Rhizobiaceae > Agrobacterium > Agrobacterium sp. ICMP 6402. Next base: position 228,721 of record NZ_QSNV01000009.1, on the reverse strand, counting down.
AATCCGCTTGTGACCGGTGGAGAAATCGGCCGGTCACCACCACAGTTTTTCGGGAATTTGGACATGAGTTTTGAAAACAAACGTGCGGGTGGTATCAAGTCGTCGCCGAGCATGGCGATCGCCATGGCAGCAAAGAAATTGGCCGCAGAAGGCCGCGACATCATTGACCTGTCGCTTGGCGAGCCGGATTTCGAGCCTCCCGCACATGTCGCGGACGCTGCTTTAGCAGCGATCCGCAAGGGTGGCGTCCGGTATGGAGCTGCGGCCGGCACGGAAAGGCTGCGCCAGGCGATCGTGGCCAAGTTCAAGCGCGAAAACCAGCTCGATTACTCTGTCGACGAGGTGATGGTAGGCAATGGCGCCAAACAGATCCTGTTCGACGTGTTTCTTGCCACACTGGAGCGGGGGGACGAGGTGATCATCCCGACGCCCTGTTGGGTTTCCTATGGCGATATCGTCTCGCTGCATGGCGGTGAACCGGTCTATGTGTCCTGCAGCCCAGAGGTCGGTTTCAAGATCGATGCTACAAAGCTTGAGGCATCGATCACACCAAGAACGCGCTGGCTGATGCTGAATTCTCCGTCCAATCCAACTGGCGCGATCTACTCACAGGAGGAATATCGCGCGCTCGGCGAGGTGCTGGCCCGCCATCCGCGCGTTTTGGTGATCTCCGACGAGATCTACGAACATGTGCTCCTGAAAGACGTGCCTTTCGTATCCCTCGCAACGGCCTGCCCGGAGTTGCGCGACCGCACCCTCATCGTCAACGGCGTCTCAAAAGCTTATGCGATGACCGGATGGCGCGTCGGATATGCCGCAGGCCCCGCGGCATTGATCGCAGCGCTGAGCAAGATGCAATCGCAGAGCGTCACCTCGGTCTCGACCATCGCGCAGGCGGCAGCCCTTGCGGCGTTGACGGGCGACCAGGCGTTTGTCGGGGACGGGGCCGCGATATTTGCCAGCCGGGCCAAAATCGTCGCCGAACGTTTGGGTCAGATCCAGGGCGTGGATTTCAAACCACCGGATGGAGCCTTTTATGCATTCATTGGAATTCAGCGGCTGCTTGGCAAGAAGACCGCCGCAGGCGATGTGCTTGCCGACGATTCAGCCTTTGCCGCCCATCTGCTGAACGGTTTCGGCCTATCGAGCGTGCCAGGTGCCGCATTCGGCGCGCCCGGTTTCATCCGCTTGTCAATCGCGGCATCTGACCGGGAACTCGAAGCTGCCTGCGACCGGCTGGGCGCCATGGTTCAGTCCCTGAAGGGCTGAACAGCGTTTTCAATCACTCAATCACCAACCCGGCGGCGCTCGAGTGCGCTTCCCCCCACAGGAGTTAAATCGATGAAGACCGAAGACTTGAAGCATGCGCTGGGAGCTGGGCTCCTTTCTTTTCCAGTCACCCACTTTGGCGCAGATGGAAAGTTCAAGGCCGACAGCTATGCCGAGCATGTCAATTGGTTGTCCGGTTTCGGGGCCGCAACGCTATTTGCCGCAGGTGGAACAGGCGAGTTCTTCTCGCTCACCCCCGATGAAATCCCCGAAATTGTTAGAGTAGCGAAAGAGGCTGCCGGCACCACCCCCATCGTCTCGGGCTGCGGATACGGCACGGAGATCGCGGTTTCTATCGCCCGGTCAGTCGAAAAGGCCGGAGCAGACGGCATCCTGTTATTGCCGCATTACCTGATCGACGCGCCACAGGAAGGGCTGTACCAGCATGTCAAGGCGGTCTGCGATGCGACGGGTATGGGCGTCATGGTCTACAATCGCGATAATTCGGTGCTGCAGGCCGATACCCTGGCCCGGCTCTGTGATGCATGCCCGAACCTGGTTGGTTTCAAGGATGGAACAGGCGACATCGGGCTCGTTCGCCAGGTCACTGCAAAGATGGGCGACCGTCTGACCTATCTCGGTGGTATGCCGACTGCAGAACTTTTCGCAGAAGCCTATATGGGCGCTGGATTCACCACCTATTCATCAGCAGTCTTCAACTTCGTCCCGGCTCTTGCTATCGATTTCTACAAGGCATTGCGGGCGGGTGATCGGGCCAAGTGCGAAGCTTATCTGAATGATTTCTTCTACCCGTTTATGGCAATTCGCAACCGGAGCAAGGGCTATGCGGTTTCGGCCGTCAAGGCAGGCGTCAGGCTGCAAGGTTTCGATGCGGGCCCAGTCCGTGCGCCACTCAAAGATCTTTCGAGCGAAGAAATGGGTATGATGGAAACCCTCATTGGAAAGCACAAGCGCCAGTAACCCTTTCAAGGGCCGCTTACTTTTGAGAGGCGGCCCTTTCCCCGATCGAATGGAGGAGAGCCCTATGACACTTCATCACAATCTGATCGCCGGCGAATGGGTCGGCAGCAACGGTGTCGAGAACATCAATCCCTCGAACACCAATGAAGTTGTCGGCCTTTACGCCACTGCCAGCGCCGATGATGCCAAGACCGCGATTGCCGCCGCAAAGGCTGCTTTCCCGGCCTGGTCACGCTCGGGCATTCTCGAGCGTCACGCCATCCTGAAAAAGACTGCGGATGAAATCCTTGCTCGCAAGGAAGAACTCGGCAACCTGCTCGCCCGCGAGGAAGGCAAGACGCTGCCGGAAGCGATCGGCGAGACCATCCGTTCGGCGCAGATCTTCGATTTCTTTGCTGGCGAAGCCTTGCGGCTGGCGGGTGAAGTGCTGCCGTCGGTACGCCCGAACATCGGCGTCGAGATCACCCGCGAGCCGATCGGCGTCATTGGCATCATCACGCCATGGAATTTCCCGATCGCCATTCCGGCCTGGAAGATTGCGCCGGCGCTCTGCTACGGCAATACCATCGTCTTCAAGCCGGCCGAACTGGTTCCTGGCTGCTCCTGGGCGATCGTCGATATCCTCCACCGCGCCGGCCTGCCGAAGGGCGTCCTGAACCTCGTCATGGGCAAGGGCTCGGTCGTCGGCCAGGCCATGCTCGACAGCCCGGATCTCGCCGGCATCACGTTCACGGGTTCGACCGGTACTGGCAAGCGCGTCGCTGCGGCCTCGATCGAGCATAACCGCAAGTTCCAGCTGGAAATGGGCGGCAAGAACCCGATGGTCGTGCTGGATGATGCCGATCTGACCGTCGCCGTCGAGGTAGCCGCCAATTCCGGCTTCTTTTCGACCGGTCAGCGCTGCACGGCATCGTCGCGCCTGATCGTCACCGAAGGCATCCACGACAAGTTCGTCGCTGCCCTGACCGAAAAGCTGAAGACCCTGGTGGTCGATGATGCGCTGAAGGCCGGCACCAATATCGGCCCAGTTGTGGACGAGCGCCAGCTGGCGACCGATACCGATTACATCGCCATCGGCAAGCAGGAGGGCGCCAAGCTCGCCTTCGGCGGCGAGACCATCACCCGCGAAAACCCGGGCTTCTACCTGCAGCCGACGCTGTTTACCGAAGCGACCAACCAGATGCGCATCAGCCGCGAAGAAATCTTCGGGCCTGTCGCCTCGGTCATCCGGGTCAAGGATTACGAGGAAGCGCTCAGAATTGCCAACGACACACCGTTCGGCCTGTCCGCCGGTATCGCAACAACGAGCCTGAGGCATGCGACGCATTTCAAGCGCAATTCGGAAGCCGGCATGGTGATGGTCAACCTGCCGACCGCCGGTGTCGATTTCCACGTGCCGTTCGGCGGCCGCAAGGCTTCGTCCTTCGGTTCGCGCGAGCAGGGCAAGTATGCCGCCGAGTTCTTCACCGTCGTCAAGACTGCTTACACGCTGGCATAGGTAGAACGTTCAACTTGCGTGCCGAGCCTTAATTGACGGAGCTTTCGATGCGTGTTTCGACTAGGCTGTGGGGTTCGAGACGAAACTGCTCCGGTAGGATATCGAGATATCACTACCGGAGCCGTTGCTTACTCCGATCTTGAGTGTGGCGATCGGCCACTATTGCCGGGCCGGGCAAAAAGTGGCGAGCTGATCGTCAATACCCTGACGATCATCGAAAGGTTCAACTTGCATGGCCACGACCGAAGGCCTAGCTGACGGAGGTGGTGACCAGGGTAGAAACGAATTCAAGAGCTGTTGCCATGCCAGCTGCTTGGCGTTACAAAATCGACTACGCGCCCACCCTTTGTTTTCACATTGTCTCAACCCCGCATTGGAGCGGGGTTGGCAGATAATGCAAATGCTGTCGTATGGCTCGCCATTAACTCTTCGGGCTAAGATCGACTTTGAACCACTTTTTCGACATCTCAGCCAAAGTTCCATCCGCAGACATTTCCGCCAAGACCTTGTTGAGCGTCGCCTGCAGTTCCGGTTCGTTTTTGCGGATGCCGAGGCAGACATTGGTCGCCTGGATGCCACCGACGAGCAGAGGGCCGCTAGTCGTCAATGTGCCCTTGCTTGCCTCCGCGCGGTCGCGTGCGAATACGACATTGTCGAACTGGCCATCGAGACGGCCGCCCTCGATGTCGAGCTGTACCTGTTCGGACGACTTGTAGGTCTTGACCTCGACGACGTCGCCAAAATTCTGTTCGACGAACTTCAACTGGCTTGTGGAGAGCGACGCGCCAAGCGTCATGCCCTTCAGGGCTTCCTTGATTTCAGCCAGCGCCTTTTGGCCTTCCTCCGTATCGGTGGAAAGATGTTCGCCAGAATGGGGAAGCTTTGCTAGGGGGCCATCAGCGGCAACCAGGAAAGTGTTGGGAGTGATGACATAAGGATCTGAAAAATCGATCGCCTTGCGGCGTTCTTCGTTCGGGCCCATCGTCAGAACCACGTCGAACTTGCCGGAGAGCAGCGACGGTATCTGGCTGTCCCAATCCTGCGCGACGATATCGCATTCGAGCGCTGCCCGCTTGCAGACCTCGTTGATCACATCGAGATCCAAGCCCTGCAGCTCGCCGCTGGCGCTGGTCGAATTGAAGGGCGGAAATGCGCCTTCGACGCCGACCGTGACTTTCTTCCAATCCTTGGCGAGCGCCGTGCCGGCCAGAATCGTCGAGAATGCGCAGAGCGCGGTTGCTGCTGCGAGAGCGGATTTTCTGAACATGGTTCCCTCGTTGTTTGTTGGTCGTGTCATGAGCAAGCTTGGTGCCCCGCTGTTTTCCGGGCGATGGCTTGACTGAGGAGAGTTTGAACCCGGTTCCGATCTCTGAAAAGCGAAATGAGGTTCACATACGTGAATTTTGTTCAGGAAATTGAATGGCCGTTTGATCGGCTGGTGGCGAGAATCCGGCGCGAGTACGCGCGCCGGACCGGCCTTGCCTGATCGGGTCAAAAAGATCTGTTTCGTGCCTGCCTGTCCGGAGTTAGGGGCAGGCGGACTTTGCATGAACGACGACATCCGCATGCGTGGCGAACCACACATCCTTCTTGGCGTAGATATGGCCGACAAGTTCCTTGAGGATCCAGATGCGGCTTCGGTGTCCGATGATATCGGGGTGCATCGTCAGCTGGAAAATGCCGCCTTCCTCATACGCCGCGTCGAACTCCTGGATGAAAATGCGCAGAATGTCGTGGGGTGCGATCTGCGGACGAAGGCCGCCCCAGCGGTCCATGACTAGATAGGCTGCATCGTCGCGAATCCATTCCACCGGCAATTCGACAACGCCCGTCGAGGCGCCGTCCAGCAAAAGCTCGTAGCAGTCCACATCCGCCATCAGCGAAGAATCGTAAAGCAGGCCCATTTCGGTCGTGATCTTCAGGGTGTTTTCGCTGAAGTCCCAGGACGGCGTGCGGATGCCAACGGGCCGCACGCCGGTGATCTGCTCCAGAGTGTCGGCGGCGCGGTATTGAAGATCACGCTCCGTCGCTTCGTCCAGCAGCGTGTTGCGTTCGTGAATCCAGCCGTGAAGGCCGATTTCATGGCCGTCGGCGACGAGGGCGCGCTGTTCGTCGGGGTAGTGGAGAGCGGTAATGGCGGGCACGAAGAAAGTTGCCGGAATTCCATTCGTCTCCAGCAGCTGGCGTATCCGCGGAATACCCTGCCGGGGACCGAAATGGCCCTGCGATAGCGCCGAAATGGATTTGCCGCCGTCACGGAGTTCGAAGGTGTCGTGATCGGAATCGAAGGAAAGCGCCACAGCGCATCTGGCGCCGCCCGGCCATGAGGCAGGCCGCAGGCTACGCCCGGCGCGGGCGCGGTTCATCAGTCCCTGCAGGCGTTCTTCGGGCCACGTCCAAGTTGGAAGCACGGTGTTTTCGACGCTCACGACACCGGCCCTCCACTGACCGAGAGGGTCTGGCCGGTTATCCAACTTGCAAAGGGGGAGGCAAGGAAGAGAACGGCGTTCGAGATGTCGTCCGGGAGGCCGATGCGGCGCAACGGGATCTGCGCGAGCATGGCCTCTTGCCCTTCATCGCCATAGGACGCCCACTGGCGTTCATAGTCCGGGCTTGTCCGCAGGAAGCCGGGCGCTACCGCGTTGACGTTGATGCCGAACGGCCCAAGCTCATGGGCGAGCTGCCGCGCCAGGCTGATCAAAGCCGCCTTTGCGCTGGCATAGGCCTGAATGCCCGTCAGGCTGACACCGAGACCGGCGCCGCTCGAAATGAACACCATCTTGCCCGCGCCGCGCGCCTTCATGGCCGGAACCACCGCGCGGGCGATGAGAAATGCGCCGCGAACGTTGACGTTGTAGATGCTGTCCCAGTCCGCTGCCGGAACGGTCTCGACCGGTTTGCGGGTCTGTCCGAGGACGCCGCCGGCGACATGCACGAAGATGTCGAAGCCGTCGCTCTCTTCCTCGACGAGCCTGGCAATGCCGGCCTCGTCGGTCACATCAAGTGCGGCGATGGAAATCGACCCGCCTCGTTTGGCAATGGTGCTTTGCTTCAACGGTTCGAGTTCCGCCAGGTTGACGTCTGTTGCCAGAACTGCGGCGCCGTCGGCGGCAAAAGCCTCGCAGATCGCCCGTCCAATGCCACGAGCTGCGCCGGTGACGAGGACCCTCTGTCCTACGAATTGAATGTCCATGTTACTGATTTTCCGTGTTTGGGCTCTTGTAGCCGAGCCTGGAGCTGAGTTCGTCCGCATTGCGGATGACGGCGGCAATCATTCTGTCCCGGTTAGCCGCGAAACGCGCCGTGACGGTTGCGATATTGAGGGCCGCGATGACGTCTCCCGTCGCATCGCGCACGGGAGCTGCGACGCCGGATCCGCCCGCGACAGCCTCTTCGTCGCTGATGGCGTAGCCGTCTTCGCGTGCGGTCTCGATGATCCGGCGAATTTTCACCCGGTCGATCACCGTATGCTCGGTGATCTGGACGATCCGCTCTCGCGCCAGATAGGCGGCGGTCTTTTCGGGTCGCCAGTACCCGAGCAGCACGCGGCCCATCGCGGTGCAGAACGACGCATCCGATCCGGTCAGATCGGAATCGAATCGCACCAGCTGGTGGCTGACGCTTTTTGCGAGGATCTTGATGCGGCCGTCCCGGCGGCGAGCGCCGAGAAACACGGTTTCGCCCTCGGAATCGCGAAGCGCATCCATGATCGGCTGGGCGGTCGCGATCAGCTGTGCGTCGCTGCCGCTCGACCAGCCGGGACCGTTCCGGAAGGCTTCGTGGATGCGATAGGCTTCGGATTCATCCCGCGTGACGTAGGCGCGGGACACGAGCGTTGCCAGGAGATTGAACGTGCTGCTTTTCGGATATCCGAGTTCTGACACGATCATTTTCAGGGTCAGGGGCTTCTGCGCGCGGGCTAGAAGTTCCAGCATCTCCAGAACGCGAACCGCGGACTTCACTTCCGAGTCATTGTTTATGTTCATATATGTGAACCAAATTCCTATTGAAGAATACGAGTACAGCCATACCATGTTCCTGAAATCTTGAAAAGGAGCAGTTTGAACATGAGTGAACAACAGAAGGTCGCAATCGTAACCGGTGCGGCACGCGGGATTGGCAAGGCATGCGCCATGGATTTGGCGCGCGCCGGCTATGACCTGGTTCTGGTTGATCTGCTCGAAAAGGAACTCGCCGACACGGCCGGGCAGATTGCCGCCGAAGGCCGGAAGGCGCTCACCTTCGTTGCCGACGTATCGAGCCACAAGCGTGCCGGCGAGATCGTCGCCGAGACGATCCAGTCGTTCGGCCGGATCGATTTTCTGCTGAACAATGCCGGTCGTTCGGCGCCGGTCGGCATTCTGGAAATTTCCGAGGACGAGTTCGATCGGGCGATCGCAATCAACCTGAAGAGCTGCTTCAACTACATCCAGCACACCGCTCCCCACATGCTGCGTCAGGGCAACGGGCGCATCGTGTCGATGTCGTCGCTCAACGCGCTCTCGGGCGGCGTGACGGCGGCGGTCAGCCGGTTTGCCTATGCTGCGGCCAAGGCGGGTATTCTGGGCATGACCCGGGCGCTTGCGAAGGAGCTTGGACCGGTGATCTCGGTCAATGCGATATGCCCCGGCGTGATCCGCACGGAAATCGACACGAACGTGACCGACCGTGCCGACGAGGTTATCAAGGGGATCGCTCTCGGCCGGCTCGGCTGCGCCGACGATGTTGCGCGGCTGGTGACGTTCCTCGCCACATCGGAACCGTGCTTCATGACCGGCCAGACACTGACCGTCGATGGCTTCCAGTTTAACGTCTAAGTGGCCATTGAAGCGGCTTTTGTGCATGCCGGGTTCAGACTGGACCAGGCATGCACCAAATTCTTTTGTTTTCGTTTGTCTTTCGGGAAAACCGGTTTCCACTTTTCCCTGACAAACTCTAGGAGGGCAGTGCAAAGATGATGGAGTTGTTGCAGCTGTTGAGTTTCGGCCCCGACGGATGGGGACCCGCATTGCTCACCGCCGCCTCCGTGACGGTTGCCGTCGCCGTGTGCGGTTTTCTTCTTGGCGGCGTCATCGGCGCCGTCATCGCGTGGGGAAAGCTTGCCGGCGGTCTGCCGGTCCGGTTTCTTGCCGATGCCTATACGACGGTGCTGCGCGGGATACCGGACCTTCTCGTGATCTACCTGTTCTACTTCGGCGGCAGCATGGCGGTGACGGGGCTCTTCAATCTCGGGGGGCAGGAGGGCTTTGTCGGCGTACCGCCCTTCATCGCCGGGGCGGCCGCTATCGGCGTGGTGTCCGGCGCCTATCAGGCGGAGGTGTTTCGCGGCGCCTTCCGTGTGCTGGCCAAGGGTGAGATCGAGGCCGGCAAGGCTGTCGGCATGAACCCACTGCTCCTGTTTCGCCGCATCATCGCGCCACAGGTCTTTCGCCACGCGCTGCCCGGCATTGGCAACATCTGGCAGATGGCGCTGAAGGAATCGGCGCTGATTTCGGTGACAGGTCTGGTCGAACTTCTGCGCCAGGCCCAGATCGCGGCCGGATCGACCCGCAAACCGTTCGAGTTCTATCTCATCGCCGGGGTGATCTTCCTGGTCATCACATGGCTGTCACAGCGCGTTTTCTCATGGCTTGAAAAACGGGCGCGGCGCAGCACGTCGGGAGGGCTCGTCTGATGGAACCGCTTTTCATTCGCGACAGTTTTCTTCAGCTGCTCTCCGGCGTTCCGTTGACACTCGAACTGACGGCCTTCGCTTTCGTGATCGGGCTGGTCCTGGCGACGTTGATCGCGCTGATGCAGGTGTCCGGTTTATCCGTGCTGCGAATTCCGGTCAGCGCCTACGTCTTCGTCATACGCGGCACGCCGCTTCTGGTGCAGATATTCCTGATCTATTACGGCCTGAGCCAGTTTCGCCCGACCTTGCAGAGCCTGGGCCTGTGGCAGTTTTTCCGCGAAGCCTACTGGTGCGGAATTCTGGCCCTGTCATTGAACAGCGCGGCATATGGCAGCGAAGTCATCCGCGGCGGATTGCAGTCGGTATCCAGGCGCGAAATCGAGGCGGCGCGGGCCTGCGGCATGTCGGGCTTTCTTCTCTATCGCCGGATCATCCTGCCGCTGGCGCTGCGCCAGGCCCTGCCGGCCTATGGCAACGAACTGATCCTGATGGTGAAGGCGACGTCGCTCGTCTCGATCATCACCATGATGGAAGTCACCGGCATTGCAGCGCGGCTGATTTCCGAGACGTACCGGCCGGTGGAGGTCTTCATCGCCGCCGGCACGATCTACCTCATCATCAATTTTCTGCTGACACGCGCTGTTTCGACGCTGGATTGGTGGCTGACGCCACATCTGCGCAGCAGTCCGAATGCCGGCAAACTGGAGCATGCCAATGACTGAAGAGGCGACTATGCAACCCGTGATCTCGCTTCGCAATCTGCGCAAAAGCTTCGGGACACTCGAGGTCCTCAAGGGGATCACGTTTGATGCGTACAAGGGCGATGTCATCGCGATCCTCGGTTCGTCCGGCTCCGGCAAGAGCACGATGCTGCGCTGTATCAACATGCTGGAGATCCCGACCGCCGGCGACGTCACGGTAGGCGAGGAGACGGTCAGACTCAGGCAGCACCGCGGTGGCCTTGCGATCGCCGACCGCCGCCAGATCGATGGTATCCGCTCCAGGGCGGCGATGGTCTTCCAGAGCTTCAACCTCTGGTCCCACATGACCATTCTCGAAAACCTGATCGAGGCGCCGATCCATGTTCAGCGCCGTCCCAGGGCCGAGTGTGTCGCCGAAGCGATGGCCCTTCTGGAGAAAGTCGGCATCGCGGACAAGCGGGACGCCTACCCAACCCATCTTTCCGGCGGTCAGCAGCAGCGCGCCGCGATCGCGCGCGCGTTGGCGATGCATCCCCAGGTGATGCTGTTCGACGAGCCGACCTCCGCCCTCGATCCCGAAAGGGTTGGCGAGGTGCTGGCGGTGATGCGGTCCTTGGCGAACGAAGGGCGCACCATGCTGCTGGTCACGCATGAAATAGCCTTTGCGCGCGATGTGGCGACCCGGGTGATCTTTCTGCATGAGGGCGTCATCGAAGAGGATGGGCCTGCCGACGTGGTTTTCAGCAATCCGAAATCGGAGCGGTTTCGCAAGTTCATTTCCAACGTGCAGCGTGGCTGACACCGGGAGGCATGCCGATGAAACAGCGAGAAGCCGCGGTCCTCGAATGGATATCGTCGCAACAGGAGAGCATGATCTCCCTGCTGGCGACACTGGTGAATATCGACTCCGGTTCCTACGACAAAGCGGGTGTCGATGCTGTCGGCGCGCTCCTGTCGCGCTTCTTCACCGATCACGGCCTTCCTACGAAGACACTTCCGGTTGAGCGTTTCGGTAACACCCTCCTTGTCGGAACCGGTTCCGTCCGCCACGACGCCGGGCGGCACAATATCCTGCTGATGGGGCACAGGGACACTGTGTTCGACAAGGGCGAAGCCTCCCGTAGGCCGTTTCGTATCGCCGCAGACCGCGCCTACGGGCCGGGTGTCGCCGATATGAAGGCGGGGCTGGTGATGAATGCCTACATCCTCGCGGCGTTTCAGCGGTTTGCACCGGATGTGCCCGTCGCCGTGATGATGACGGGAGACGAGGAGATCGGTTCCCAGGCGTCGCTGGCGCATATTCATGAAGAGGCGCGGTTTGCACGGGCCGTTTTCAATGCCGAGCCGGCACGTCCGACGGGCAACTTCGTCAGCGGACGCAAGGGTGGGTTCACCTACCGCTTCGAGATCAGCGGCAAGGCGGCTCACGCCGGAGCCAATTTCACGGATGGCGTCAGCGCGATCAGCGAACTCGCCCACAAGATCACGGTTCTGGATGCCATGACCGACGTAGAGAGCGGCATCACACTCAATGTCGGTCTGGTCAGCGGCGGCTCGTCCACCAACACCGTGGCGGCCCACGCGCTCGGGGAGGTCGATGTCCGCTTTGTCGATAACGAGCAACGTGGCCACCTCATCACGCAGATCGAATCCGTCCTCGCGCGCTCGACGATCCCCATGTCGATGACCACGTTCGAGCGGCAAAGCGAGTCCCTGCCACTCGCTCCGACGCCGGAAAACGTTGAACTCTCCGACCTCTATCAAAAATCCGCAGCTTCGCTCGGCTACGCCATATCGGGCGAATATACGGGCGGTTGCGCCGACTCTGGCATTGCCTCCAGCGCCGGCGCACCAACGGTCTGCGGCACTGGGCCGGTCGGCGGTAGTGCGCATACCGAGGACGAGTACATTGTTGTGCAGACGCTCTCGCAACGGGCGTCAATCGTTGCGGCATCCATCACGACACTGCTGGCGCGATAGCAATTTCCAGGGCACCCCAACCCGCGAGGCGGTCCGTCGTTTCGGTTCAACGCCGCAGGGTTCAGCCCCTGCGGTGCTCCAAGCCGCTCCAATTGGATGGGGCTGCCCAGGCGTACGGGGAAGGATAGGGAAGGGTCACGCCAAGATCGAAGGCGCTGTGCCAGCCCCATCGAGGATCGTCGAGGAATGCCCGGCCCACAGCAACCTGATCGGCCTTGCCGCTTTCGATGATGTCGTTTGCCTGCTGCGCGCCGGTAATTAGGCCAACGGCCCTTGTCGTGATTCCGCTTTCGCGGCGAACGGCCGCGGCCAGTTCAAGCTGCTCCAGATCGGGGTTGGCGACGGTCGGATTGCTGACGGGGATGCCGCTTGAGGTCACGCAGGCATAATCAAGGCCGGCAGCCCTTAGCCGCATTGCAAGGGCAATCGCATCCGCGGTCGCAAGTCCATCTCCTGCCCAATCGCTGCCGGTAATCCGCGCTCCAACCGCAACGCCGCTGGCGGCATGCCGGATCGTCTCGGCCCTGATCGTCTGGGCGATGTGCAGCGGAAACGCCATGCGCTTCTCCGCGTCACCGCCCCATCCGTCGTTGCGTCTGTTCGACAGGGGCGAATGGAACTGGTGCAGCAGATAGCCGTGCGCGATATGGACTTCGATGACCTTGAAGCCCAGTCTCGTCGCGCGGACGGTCGCGCTTCGAAAGTCCTCGGCGATCTGTTCGAGGTCTTCATCGGTTGCCGCACGTGGACGTGCCCAGCCATCGCGGTGGGCAATGTCGGAGGGTGCGAGCGTCTCCCAGGCATCACGTCCGGAGAGGCTGCCGCCCGGCGTTTCCCAAGGGCGGTGTGCGGATCCCTTCCGGCCTGCATGGGATAGCTGTATGCCAAACTCTGTGCCCGGCAGCGCCACCCGACGCGCCTGGTCGAGAACGGTTCCAAGAGCGTCCTCGCTAGCATCGGAATAGAGGCCGAGGCAGCCGTGCGTTATCCGACCCTGGCGTGAAACGGCCGTCGCCTCGATCATCACCAGACCTGCGCCCGACATGCCAAGTGTCATGAGGTGCTGCGTATGCCACGCCGAGGCGGACCCGTCATTGGCCATGTATTGGCACATCGGCGCGACCGCGATGCGATTGGGAAGTGTTACCGGGCCAAGGGAGAGCGGTGTGAAAAGTGGGGTTTTGGACATTATGATCCGGTTCGCATTTGGGCATTCGCGTCAGGAGCGTATAGCCGTTAGATGTTGCCCCACAGACAGAACCTTGGGCCAGTTGGCAACCGAAATCAGGTTCACATCTGGAAACGACTCCAATTCGCTCGCTTTGGCAGATACTCGGGAGTGATGACGACAACCGCGTGGCCTAAACCAGTTCGTCGATGAGTTGCGGCACAGAACGAGATGCGGTGGATCGGGTTTCTTTTCGCGAAAGGTCAAAGCACCGCACGCATAGCTATAGCTTCACGCCATCTCAGGGTTGGCAGTTCGTATCTCATTAAGACGAGATAATTCGGAAGTCCTTTGATATGCGGCTCTCTCCACCCTATCGGAATGACGTGAACACTATCCAAGCGGCGAGCGCCCATACGAAAAGGCCGAGGAAGACGGTCTGCGGAGCTGGAACGAACGCCACGCCGACATAGCATGTGACAACGAAGGCCAGGTAGGCGGGCAGTGTCTTCGCGCTGGCAAGGCACGTTTCCCGGAAGGCGCTGATGTCGTTCTTGGCGGCGATCATCATCAGAGCAATGAAACCAAACAGAGGAAACAAGGGCAATATGCCCGGCAAAGTGTTGCCGCGCTTGGCTGCAAGCGCGATGACTGCCGTCATCGCGCCACCAAGCAAACTTTTCCAAAGAACGTCCAAGGCTACAAGTCCGATGCTTCGTCAATGAGGAAGGCGAAGTCGCATCCCTTTTCAGCCTGAAGAACCTCCTGGCCGTAGAGGCGGGCATAGCCCCGCTTGGCAAGCGGCGGCGCCTTGCCGGGCGTGCGCTTGGCCAGCTCGGCTGCATCAACCAGAAGATCGACACGGCGATCTTTTACGGAGAGTCTTATGCGGTCCCCGGTTCGCACGAGCCCGAGAGGGCCACCCGATGCCGCGTCGGGGCTGACATGCAGGACGATTGTGCCATAAGCCGTTCCACTCATCCGCGCATCTGAAATGCGCAGCATGTCTTTCACGCCCCTGCGTGCGAGTTTCGTCGGTATCGGCAGATAGCCGGCTTCCGGCATGCATGACGCGCTCTTGGGCCCTGCATTCTGGAGAACCATGATATCGTTCTCGCTGATGTCGAGGTCCGGATCATCGACTCGGGCAGCCATGTCCTCAAGGCTTGTGAAGACGACCGCCCGGCCCTCATATTCGAACAAGCGCGGGTCGGCGGCTGCGCGTTTGAGGATGGCTCCGTTCGGAGCCAACGTCCCAAAGAGCGCCACAAGGCCACCCTCGGGCTGAAGGGGCGCAGATACCGAATGTATGATTTTGCGATCGACATAGGGCTGGGGCGCGGCAAGGCGCTCTCCCAGCGTTTCCCCTGACACGGTCAGGCAGTCGAGATGCAGGAGGTCCTTCAGTTCCCGCATGACCGCACCGATCCCACCGGCCGCATGAAGGTCTTCCATGTAGTAGCTACCGGTGGGCTTGAGATCCACAAGCACGGGTGTCGTGTCAGAAAGTTCGTTCAGCCGGTTTAGGTCGATCTTAATGCCGGCACGCCCCGCAATGGCCGTCAGGTGAATGATAGCATTGGTCGATCCTCCAATCGCGAGGAGGATACGAAGAGCGTTCTCGACCGATTTTGGGGTAATGATCCGGTCTGGTGTCAGTTTGTCACGAGCAAGCCGCATGGCTGCAACGCCACTGGCTTCGGCCGCGCGGAGCCGATCCGCATGGACCGCGGGAATTGCAGCCGTGCCGGGTAACATGATGCCAAGCGCTTCGGCGATTGCAGCCATCGTGCTGGCCGTACCCATGACTGCGCAGGTTCCAGCGGTGGTCGAAAGGCTTCCTTCGACTTCCTGTATGCTCTGATCGTCCAGTTCACCCGCGCGATATTTCGCCCAGAAACGCCTACAATCCGTGCAGGCGCCGAGGCGTTCGCCGCGCCATCGACCGGTCATCATCGGCCCGGTGACGAGCTGGATGGCTGGAATGTTGGCCGAGACTGCGCCCATGAGCTGCGCCGGAACGGTCTTGTCGCAGCCGCCGATCAGGACGACTGCATCCATCGGCTGTCCTTTCAACATTTCTTCCGTGTCCATAGACATGAGGTTGCGGAAGAAAAGGCTGGTCGGCTTGAGGAAGACTTCGCCTAGCGAAATTGTCGGGAACTCAAGGGGTAGGCCCCCGGCGGCGATGACACCGCGCTTGACTGCAGTGATCAGTTCCGGCACCAGCCGGTGACAGTTGTTGAACTCGCTGTAGGTTCCAACAATGCCCACGACGGGACGTGCGAGCATTTCCTTGGAGTATCCCATGGATCGCGCGAACGACATTCTGAGATAACGCGCGAAATCGAAGTCGCCATAGTTGGTGAGACCGCGCGAAATCCCGACCGGCTCTTGATTGTCCGTCATTAAAGTACTCCGGAAATTAGGATTGAGGGGGATAGTCGCGTTAGTTGACGATCTTCCCGTAGGTGCGAAGATAGGCGAGCTTCGATGCTGGCAGATGGTTCTTGCACAACTCGACCAATGCTTCGCCATCCTGGCATTCCAAAGCTCTGATCATCTGATGATGTTGGTCGCGAGCTTTACTTCGCTCCACTTTGTCAGCCAGGACCATAAATCGGATCCCATGGGCGCGCTGAGAGTAGGTTTCGATCGCGCTAGCAAGATAGTGATTGCGGCACAGGCTAAACAGTTTTCGATGAAACTCATGATTTCGGCGGAATACGCCAACAAGATCGTCGGTCTCAACGGCCTTGTCGTGATGAGCTTGGATTTCTTTCAGATCGTCAATGTCCGGCTCCTCAACCGGAAACAAAATTTGTGAGGCTGCCGTTGTCTCCAGAATCTCTCGTAGAGAATAAAGTTGCTCGACATCCGAAGCCGAAAAAGCTCTGATCATAGCGCCTTTGTTGGGAAAGCGCTCGACCAGGCCCATGCGGTCAAGTTCTACAATAGCCAATCTCAGGGCGTGGCGGGACACAGCAAATCTCTCAGCGAGTTCCTCTTCAATCAGCCTTTCGCGAGGATGCAATCTTCCAAGAACGATATCTTCTTCGAGCGCCCTCACGACGGTAGCGAACGGTTCCTCTTTGGTCTCTTTCTCGTTCGTCAAAGGGCTTCCCACTAATTTAAGCTCGTTACTCGGGCTCATATTTCCTCACGTCCTTTATAGCTTCGACCCAACCAATCCTCAAGTTATCGAATGTCGTGACGATTGTCGACAAAATAATCGCAGATCCTGTTGACTAAAAATTTTAGGTGTTGCATGAATTGCTGACACGATAGCGAGCGGCGGGCGTTCAAGCCTTAAAAGCTCGGGGAACATAAAAGCGAGGATCTGCAATGTGCTCCGAATGTCTCGTCACAGAAGCGATTAAGGAAAAGATCGCGGCCCATGGGGCGGCCTTCCGAAAGGCGACCGCCAGTCCCTTCGGCGCCGAGGATGAGATTGGAATGCTCAATCTTATCAATGGCGATACCCGCAAAGCAATCATGGATCGCGCCGATCCGACGCATATGTACGATCTGTCGGTCGACAATTTTATCGGTATGCCGGGGTGGTTCGGGGCCGAGGATCAGCCTTACCAGATCTGGATGACCCATACTCCGCGCGGCGAAAAGATCGATGACATCATGAATGTCGGCGCTGCGGCGAACGATCTCGTATCCTATTCCGGCGATGCCATCTCGATGTACACGCATACGGGTACGCACATCGACGCTTTCAACCATTTCGGTTACGACGGCAAGATTTTCAATGGCTTCTCTGCCGACGATCATCTTGGTAGCCGTGCCTGGCGCAAGGCGGGCGCCGACAAACATCCGCCGATTATCGCGCGCGGCATCATGCTCGATATCGCTGCCATGCATGGCGTCGATGTGCTTCCGCCGAATTACGGTATCGGCGAGGCAGATCTTCGCGGCTGTCTGAAGCATCAGGGCATCCAGTTGATGGTTGGCGATGTCGTGCTGATCCGCACGGGCCGCATGCGGTTCTGGCCCGACCGTTCGACCTACCTGCCCAACCCGCCCGGCCTTAACCGCGAGGGCGCGGAATTCCTGGCGAAGGCCGGGGCGATCATCATCGGCGCCGACAACCATTGCCTCGAACAGGCTCCGTCTGCGGACCCGGAAAACTGGCAGGTCGTGCACACCTACCTTCTGGCCGAGGCCGGCGTTCCGATTCTCGAGATTGTGAACCTGGAAGATCTGGCGCAAGACGGGGTTTATGAATTCGCCTTTTTCGGAGCGTGCATCAAGTTGCGGGGTGCGACGGGTGCGCCGATGCGCCCGGTGGCGATGCGGCTCAAGAAGTAGGCTTTCTTTTAACGGCTTTTCATGAGGGTGCGCATGATGTCATGCGTGCCGGCGACGGAGTGTGCCATGGCGGCAAGGACCCATTTTATCACAGGCGCGGCCGGTCTAGTCGGGCAGGCAGTGGCCGAGAAACTGGTCGCCCGTGGAGATCGCGTGACCGCGGTCGATCGCAACGCCGCCGTCCTTTCCTTTGGAGAGGTCATCGGCTGCGACCTCAAGGATGTGCATCGGCTTCATGCGCTGGCCGGTGGCCAAGAGTTGGACTCGATCATTCATTGCGGCGCCTATTCCGGTCCCATGGTGGCGCGGGACAATCCGTACGATCTCGTGGCCGTTAACGTCATGGGCACCGCGAACGTACTCGAAATCGCCCGAACTTTTAGGGTTCGCCGTTTTATTAACTGTTCGTCGGTCAGCGTTTACGGTCCGACAGAAAATGGGCCGGTGAGGGAGGATGTGCATCTTTCGCCCTCCACCGTCTACGGTGCGACGAAGCTTGCCGCCGAGGCACTGGTGACAGCATTTGCACGAGAGCACGGGGTCGATGCCGCGTCGTTCCGCCTTTCCTGGGTATATGGGCCTAATCGGAGCACGCCCTGTTTCCTCGGGCGCCTGCTGCGAGATGCGCTATCTGGCAGGACCACTGAACTTGCATGGGGGCGCGATTTCCACCGCCAATACATCCATGCAGACGATGCCGCCAACGGCTTAATCGCTGGCCTGGATGCGGACGTACTCTCGACGCGGGTCTTTAACCTAACTGGTGCCAATTATCAGACGCTGGAGGAAACTGCGGCTCTTGTCGGGCGCATCCTGCCGCAGGCGCGTATATCGCTGGGTTATGGACCTGATCCGGGAGACGACATCCAACACGAGTTCGACATTTCGGCGGCAGAAGATGAGCTCGGATATCGCCCATCTATCTCTCTGGAACAGGGAATCCGACAGTTCGTCGCGGCCATCAATCGTGAACACGACAATTCTAAGGAGCTTGAGGAATGATGGATGTTTTCAGTCTGGCGGGGCGTACGGCACTTGTCACCGGTGGCAGCCGCGGCATCGGCGCTGGCATCGTGAAGCTCTTTCTACACGCAGGCGCACGCGTGGCGTTCTGCCACTATCGCGACGGACCTGAGGCCGAGCGCCTAGCCTCTAGCCTAAAAGACGAGGGGCATATCGTCGATTTCATCGAATGCGACGTCGGCGATACCGCGGCCGTCGATAGGTTGCGCGATTTCGCCATCGAGAAACTTGGTCACGTCGACATCGTCGTCAATTCGGCAGGTATAAGCGGCGACCGCCCGTTTGCAGATGTCACGGTCGCGGATTTCGATCGGATGATCGACGTCAATCTTCGTGGCACATTCATCGTCACCCAGGCGTTTTTCCAGCAGATGGTCGACCGCGGTCACGGACGCATCATCAATTTCGCCTCGCAACTCGCCTATAAGGGCGCTCCCGCCATGGCGCATTATTGTGCATCGAAGGGCGGTGTTGTCGGATTTACTCGGGCACTCGCCTATGACGGCGCGCCACATGGCGTGACCGTCAATGCCATCGCGCCAGGGCCGATCGAGACGGCGCAACTTGCCGGCATGACGGAAGACTGGCGCGCGATGAAGCATGCCGAACTGCCGATCCGGCGTTTCGGCACGGTCGAGGAAATCGCCCCGACAGCGCTGCTCCTCGCCTCGAAGGCAGGGTCTTACTTCGTCGGCCAGACGCTGTCGCCGAATGGCGGCGATGTGATGCTTTAGCAATATCGGGGAATGACGCGATCATGGTTACAACGCGCTTTCATTTTGCCGATGATGCCAGACGCAGTATCGTGGACGGAGCCACTAAGGTCGCGCGGCTTGTCGAGTTGACGCTCGGTCCGGCCGCACGCACCGTCCTTGTCGAAAGGGCGCCGGGCAGACCGCTCGTCGCCTCTAGTGGCTATGACGTGGCATTGCAGGTCGATTTTGCCTGTCCGGTTGAGCAGATAGGAGCCCAGGCCATGCGCAATGTTTCCTGGGAGGTCAGCGACCGATGGGGCGATGGCACTGCCACCGTGGTTTCTCTCGCGGCGGCGCTGCTGCAATCGCTTGACCGGGCCGACAAAAGCGGACGGGACCGACGCACTATTTCGGCCACGTTTGGCGCAGAGGTCGCTGAAGTGGTCGCGACACTGACCCGGTCCACGACACCGGTCGTGGAGGAAGAGGACTTCCGACAAGTCATTGAAACCGCGGCGGGAGGGGATGATTTATTACAGCTCCTGCTTGAAGCTGTCCTCTCTGCAGGGCCGCAGGGGTATGTCGATGTGGTGCCCGCGGTCGATGCCGATGCGCTCGAAGTTGGCCGGGGTCTCGCCTTCGATGGCGGCTGGCTGAGTTCTGATTTAGCGCCTTCGGGAAAGAGTTCTGTTGTTCTGGACAAGGCCTACGTCGTCGCATTCGACGGTGCCGTCCAATCGATCGCGGAGATCGGGCCGATGCTGGATGTTTTCGTCCGTATGGACCGGCCATTACTCTTTGTCGCCACCTCGTTCTCGGACGAGGCGAAGATCCAGCTTGGTTCGCTTGTGCGCCGGACTGGGGCAAAGATCGCCGCAGTGCGCGCTCCTGGCGAGGGGGACTGGAGGCGGTTCCATATCGGCGATATCGCCGCTGCGACTGGTTCGACGTTGTTCGGAGACGAGGGTGGATATTCGCTAAAGAACGTTCGGCCGGAGTTGGTCGGGCGCGTTCAAAAAATAGAACTGACGGCGAACGAAAGCCGGTTCGAAATTGACGTCGACACAGGCCCCGAACTGGAGTTTCGCAAGGCGCAGATACGCGGGGACGTCGCCCGGTCGCGATATCTCTCGCTTGATCGTGAGCGGCATGAAAAGCGCCTTGCTCGGCTATCCGCCGGCATCGTGACGCTGTCCATCAGCGGTCATACGGAACGGGAGCGGGCACAGCGAATAGGGTCGGCGCAGCGGGCCGTACAGGCCATCAAGGCTGCCCGACAATCGGGCACGATCGCAGGCGGCGGCATCGCACTTCGGGAAGCCGGCAGGATCCTTGGAAACTCCAGCGTCACGGGTCCTGCGTTCGAGGCGCCGTTCAGGGCACTTTCGGCCAATGGCGCTGCAGCCTCATCGTTGTCACCGCGTGACCCATGCAATTTGTTGGTCGATGTCGTGCGGCGCGCGGCGGCAACCGCGGCGTCTCTCGTAAGTACGGATGTGGCCATCACTCACCCGCGTCGTCTGGCGAACTGACGTACGGGAAATCAAGAAGGTAAGCTTATGTCAAAGGAACATACCATGGCTGAGACGCCGCGCCCCTCGCGGGCGAACATGCTCGAGGTGCTGGGCGCTTCGCTCTTTTACGGCAACGTCAAGGCTCTGGACAACGTGTCGGTCGTCGCCGGCGAGGGAGAGTTCCTGACCATCCTCGGCGAGAGCGGCTCGGGAAAAACGACGCTCCTGAAGATCATCTCGGGCTTGGAAACACCCAGCGATGCGCAGGCGCTTCGTATCGGAGGCCAGGATGTGCGCGATCTTGGTGCATCCGATCGTAACTGTACGACCGTTTTCCAGCACTATGCGCTCTTCCCGCACATGTCGGTTCGCGAGAATGTCGAATACGGGCTGAAGGTCCGTGGCGTCTCGCGGGATGAACGCAGGAAGCAAGCAATTGACGCGCTGGAAATGGTGCGTCTCGCTCACAAGGCGGATCGCCTTATTACGCAGCTCAGTGGGGGCGAGCGCCAACGCATCGCCCTTGCCCGCGCCTTCGTCACCAAACCCGCGATCCTGCTGCTCGACGAGCCTCTGGGCGCGTTGGACGAAAAGCTGCGCGTCGACATGCAGGAAGAACTGATCGCCATCCAACGCAATCTCGGTATTACGTTCGTCTATATCACGCATAGCCAGGAAGAAGCGCTGACGATGAGCGACCGCATCCTGCTGATGCGCAACGGAAAGATCGCGCAGGAGGGCGCGCCGACCGACCTGTTCGACCGGCCAAACAGCGGGTTCACCGCCAGGTTCATGGGCGTA
Organism: Agrobacterium sp. ICMP 6402; assembly: GCF_009498615.1. Classification (NCBI taxonomy): domain Bacteria; kingdom Pseudomonadati; phylum Pseudomonadota; class Alphaproteobacteria; order Hyphomicrobiales; family Rhizobiaceae; genus Agrobacterium; species Agrobacterium sp. ICMP 6402. Next base: position 207,097 of record NZ_QSNV01000009.1, on the reverse strand, counting down.
GACAACGTTTTCGACGGCGAAATTATCGCGACCGATGGCATTTCGGTATCGCTCTCCGTCGGCGGTCAGACATTGGAGGGACAGTGGTCTGGCACGTCAGCGCCAGTGATCGGGAAGAACGCCGTTCTTGGTGTTCGGGCAGAAAGGGTAAGGCTCGACCCTCAGGAGAGATTGGAAAACGTGCTTGATGCGACGCTCCAAACCTCTGTTTACAAAGGCAAATATCTCGATATCGCCTTCAACACGTCTGTCGGTTCGGCACGCGCCCGATTGTGGGATTCGGATCAAGCCCCGACCGGCGTCCGGCGGATCGGTTGGTCAAAGTCATCGTGCACAGTCATGGATCCATGATCCTTCTGGCAACACCGCATCAAGCATCACAATAACCACAAAGGAGAGCAGCATGTCAGTTCAGCAGCAGCAGCAGCATACCGGCGCAGACATCAGTCGTCGTTCGTTCCTGAAATCCACGGCAACAGTCGGTGTCGCGATCGCGGCCGGCGGCGCCTTCAAATCGGCGGCGTTCGCGCAGGAGGAAACCGTCCTAAAGGCTTATGGCGTCACGACCGCGCAGATGAGTGATCCGTCACTCCTCACCAAGGCGACGGGTGTCAAACTCGAATTCACCGGCACCGACGCTGACATCGGCGTCTTCATGCGCGACGTGATGGCGAACAATATCGGCGAGACGCACGACATCCTCATCTTTGACAACGGCACGCAAAATATTCTCGGCCCCAACGGCTTCTATGCCGAGATCGACACGGCCGACCCCGCACTCGACCTCTGGGATCAGACGCCGGACTTTTGGAAGAAGTCCGATATCTCGGTCTTTGATGGCAAGACTTACGGTGTGCCGATCCTCGGCAACTGCGATACCTTCGCCTACTTTCCAGAAGTGATCGGCGCAAATCCGAACGGACAGGACGAAATACCTTATTCAGTCCTTTACGAAGACGATCGCACCCGCGGTCGTGTCGCCCTCGACCGCGTATTGTCGCAATCCATGGCCTGCATGGCGAACTTCTTGAAGGTAAACGGGCGACTCCAGATCGCCGATCCGGCCAATCTCACGGCCGAAGAAGCCAAGGCCGTTGTCGATTACGCCATAGAGCGCAAGCGTGCGGGACAGTTCCGCACCTTCCATAACTCCTTTGAAGAGCAGGTCCAACTCATTCAGAACCGTGAAGTTGACGTGCTGGAATGCTGGGAGCCCGCGGTCAAGGAAGCGCAGAAGACGATGGGCGACAAGGCGCCTATCTACGCCTTCGCTGTCGAAGGCGGCAAAAAGTGGGGTCACGGAGCCTATGTGCCGGCCCAGGCGATCGAGCGGGGCAACAAGGACGCGATCTACAAAGTCCTCAATTACTTCCTGGGTGGCGAGTTCCGCGCCATTCAAGCTCGCGATCGCGGCTATGCCGGTCCTAACATGGGACTCGGCGTCGAATACGCCAAGAAGGCCGGCTGGGATCAGGCGCAGGTCGATGCCTTGTCGGAAACGGACAAGAAGATTGAGCGCAAAATGTCCAATCCCAATGCTTTCTGGAGTAAGCCGACGGCGGAAAATGCCGACGTGATGGAACAGGAATGGCAGCGCTTCCTCAGCGCTTGACATTGTCGCGGGCTGATCCCGCCAGGCAACCGGCGGGATCAGCAGTAAAGAGAAGGAGAGGAATAAGATGTTTCCGGGTCAAGGAAAACTGACTCTGCCAAAGACAGCCACAGGCTGGTTCACGCTGGTCTTTCTCAGTTGCTGGGTTGGCATTGTGCTGGTGCCGCTGCTGATCATTTCCGTGTTCAGCTTCTTCTCCATCAAGCAGTACCAGATGGTCTTCGAGCCAACATTCACAACTTGGACCGGTCTCTTCGAATCCGGCCGTTGGACCGTCGTCGTTCGCACGCTCCAGTTCGCCGTGACGATAACGATCATCGAGCTTCTCCTTGCCTTCCCCTTCGCTCTCTGGCTCGCCAAGGGTTGCCGGTCAGATCGGGCGAGGGCGCTGATTATCACGCTCCTGACGATCCCGTTTTTCTTGGATGCGTCCTCGCGCATCATCGTCTGGCGCTCGATCCTCGGCACGAATGGTGTCGTCAACACGCTCCTGATGAATGCCGGGCTAATCGATCAACCGATCACGTGGCTCCTTTACTCGGGCTTTGCAGTGCATTTCGGCATGATCGGCAGCTATTTTCCCTCGGCGGTTTTTCCGATCTTCCTGACAATTTCGTTGATCGACGACGATCTCATCAAGGCAAGCTCCGATCTCGGTGCCAGCGCGCGACAGACGCTCCTCAACATCATCCTGCCGCTCGCAATGCCTGGTATCATCGGCGGTGCCATCTTTACCGTTGTTCCCTTGATGGCCGCCTGGGTTGAACCGCAGCTGCTCGGCGGCGGGCAGGTCAATCTTCTTGGCCAATCCATCCAGAGCGCGCTTTCCAACCTTAACTACCCGGTCGCCGCCGCCCTTTCGACTATCGTTATCGCCATACTGATCGTGCTGCTCTCCCTACTAATGTTTAGTCTCAAAGGCAGGATGAACATGGCGTCCATCTTTCAGAACCACGGCCATTGAAGGAGAACGCCCATGTCCACGATCGTTCATGCCGATGCCGCATCCGGCGCGCGCCCGTCACGACCAGGCAATGCGGGCAGAGCCTGGAGCCTTGTCGCCAGACTGTGCGGCTTCTTCGCTCTCGCGCTGATATACATTCCCGTCGTCTGGCTGGGGATCATGTCCATCAGCGCCGAACCACTCTCTGGCCGACCCTATCCGTTTACGTTCAACCACTACGAACAGCTGTTCGCCAATACCAACTGGCACGCGCCCTTCCTGAACAGTGTTCTTCTCGGTCTGACAGTCTCGGTTGCTTGCATGGTCTGTGGCACCTTCGTGGCGCGTTCGATTGTTGCGCTCACGCGTCCGGGACCCGTCGTTATGATGGCGGTTCTTCCGCTCTTCGTACCGGGCCTGACGATCGGGGCGGCACTTTTCATTCTGCTGCGTACGGTTCTAAATCTTAAGCTGGGTTTTTGGTCGCTCTTCATCGCGCACATGGTTTGGGCATTTCCGTTCGCACTGCTACTCATCCTGATCGTCATGCTGCGCTTCGACAGGAGGCTGATCCAGGCAGCCGAAGATCTCGGTGCCAAGCCCTTCCGGCGCTTCATAGACATCGAGCTACCGCTGTTGATGCCGGGCATTTCCGGCGCCGGCATCTTCAGTTTTTTGCTGTCCTTCAACGAGTTGCTTCGCTCGACCTTTCTGCGGGGAACGGAAACGACGATGCCAATCTACAACTGGGCGATGGCGTCGGCTCAGCAATCGCAGGTGCCGATCGTCTTTTCCCTATCGACCCTGATCCTGCTGGTCACCTTGCCAACAATGGCTGCGATTTTCATCTTCCTCTTCGCCCGTCCAAAGGCCTAACCCAGCCCCTTTCCCGAGACTTTCCCCGACACCGTTCAAACCTTGAATAGGAAATCTGATGACCGAAGACGCATATGTAGCGGTGGCCCAGGTGCCAGTCGTGCTGGGCGATGTAGCCCACAACCTCGCCGCCATGAGCGGCTGGATGGAGGAGGCCGCCGCAAAAGGGGCAAAGCTCCTGGTCTTCCCGGAGTGCTATCTCTCCGGCTACATGTTCGAAACGCGCGATGACGCTTCTGCGAGTGCCATCGAACGCGCAGGCCCTGAACTCGAACAAGTGCGCCTTCTTTGCAAGGAGCACGCGATGGAGGTCGTTGTTGGTTTTCTGGAACGGGTCGGGTCAAAACTTCACAACTCGGCGGCGGTTGTTGGCCCCCACGGCGTGACCGGCATTCACCGCAAGCGCCATATGCCCTTCCTCGGCGCGGACCGATTCGTGGACGAGCCGGAAGGCGTTGACGTTTCCGTCTTCGAGACCGCGGTGGGCAAGGTCGGCGTGGCCATATGCTACGAAATCCGGTTCCCCGAAGTCTCGCGGACGCTGGCGCTGTCGGGGGCTGATTTCATTGCGCTCCCGACGAACTGGCCCGTTCAGTCCGTTCTGTTGGCCGACTACTTCACGCGGGTAAGGGCCGCTGAAAATTTCGTCTTTTTCCTGGTCGCCAATCGCGCCGATAGCGAAGGTGACGCTGATTTCCTCGGTAAAAGCCAGATCATCGACCCTCTCGGCAATGTCATGATCAACGCTGGGACCGATGAAGGGATCGTGTTGGCGGTGGCCGACGTCGGCCGTGCGCGAAATAAGACGATCGCGTTCAAGGCGGGGGAGTTTGAGCTGTCACCATGGAGGGACCGTCGGCCGGCTACGTACAGGCTCGTCTGATCGAACCGCACATTTGCCGAAGCACGTACCTTTTGTATGCCTGTGGGGAATTTTGGAATGAAAATCAGGATGATCGAAGCGCGCGCCGTGAGCGTGCCTGTTGCGAAGCCGACACGGATTGCCAAGCGAATTCTCGACAAGCGCGACTACCTCGTCGTAGATATTGCCGGCGACGAAAGCGAAGTAGTCGGCTCCGGCTATATTTACGCAGGTACGCGCGGCGGCCCAGTCGCTGCGAAGATCGTCGCCGAACTCCTGTCGCCCGTGCTGATAGGCGCCGATGCCGACGACATATGGGGTCACTGGGATCGAATGTACCAGGAGACCCTTCTGACCGGCCGCCAGGGGATCGTTTTGCGTTCTATTTCCGCCGTTGACATGGCGCTGTGGGAGCTAGCGGCAAAACGCAGGAGTTTACCGCTTGCCGTCATGCTCGGCGGTACGGTGCGTCCAGTGCCAGCCTATGCGTCCGGCGGATATTACCGGCCGGATGACGGGGACTGGGCCGACGCCGTTCATCGCGAAATCCGGTTGAACGTTGAGCATGGCTTTTCGGACCACAAAATCAAGGTGGGTGGGCTCGCGATCAAGCAAGACGCTGACCGTGTAAGAGCGGCGATCGATGCGATGGACGGTCGCGGCAGGTTGGCACTCGATGCGAACAATGCCTACCGCGACTACAGCGAGGCATTGCTCGCGGCACGCGCCTTCGAGAAGGCGGCGGGAGACAGCGGCCTCTGGTGGTTCGAAGAACCTCTTTCACCCGATGACTATGCCGGGCATGCTGAACTTGCCCGCACGCTCGAAACGCCGGTAGCGACAGGCGAGATACACCAGACACGCCACGAGTTCCGCAGGCTCATCGAGCATGGCTCCGCCGATATCCTCCAGCCGGACGTCGGCGTTCTCGGCGGTGTCAGCGAGTGGATAAGGGTGACGCGTGCCGCCGAGAGTTTTGGCATTTCTGTCGCGCCGCATTGGCACGCCAACGCCCATGCGCAACTTGCGGCGGCCACGCCAAACTGCATTACGGTGGAACATTTCCTGCTTGAAAAAGACATCTACAATTTTGAGCGCATTGTGACACCCGAAACGCGTCAGATTTATAAAGATGGAAAACTGATCCTCACCGACCAGGCAGGATGGGGGTTTGAATTCGATAGGAAGAGCCTTGATGAATTTACTGTTGAGCGTTTCATGTCTAGCTGACACGTCAGCAGATCGACCTCACCTTCCAGGCGTAGGTCGCATCCAGTGTTGTGCAGCTTAAGAGGCGAGTGCAAACCGTTGCCGTGCCAATTAGCTCTAAGCACTCCATCGCCGCAGATCGATTGGATATAATCTGATTGGCGGGGAACGTGCTATGAAGCTCAGTTTGTTAAGAGGGTGGTAAAAATTGAAGAACATGCCGACCGTTCAAACGGATTAAAGGCGTGCGAAGCTGTGTCGTTGCGCCAACAGTGCAAAACGCTGGCATGGGCCAATGTAGAGCTACACGCCTTCCTTTCGCGGGACCGGTTCCCGTGGCTCTCCGGGCAGCAGCTTAAACCTCGGGCGCACGCGACCGCTAAAATGCGAAATGCGGATCGAACAAGATGTGGTAACGCGTCATGAGCGTAATCCCCCGGTGAGGGCCGTCTTGCGATGACGGTCTGCTGACTGGCAGTCCTAGTAGTAACACTAGGAGTAGTCATATGACGAAGCATCCCATCGAGGTGATCACATCTGTAGAGCGCCGCCGGCGCTGGACACATGAGGACAAAGAGCGGCTCGTCGCGGCCTGCTTTGAGCCAGACGCGGTGGTATCGGAGATTGCGCGCGCGGCCGGTATCCATGTCAGTCAGTTGTTCCGCTGGCGCAAGGAGCTGTGCCAATCCGACGAACCAGCGAAACAGGCGACCACGACCTTGGTGCCGGTTATCGTATCGGATGCAGCGCAGCCCACGTCCACAGAAGCGCCGATGACATCTCGTAGGAAGCGCAGTGATGTAACGATCGAGTTGGGTCGGGGTCGGCGTGTCCGCGTGGATAGCGACATCGATACCGAAGCGCTTGGCCGGATTCTTGACTGCGTGCTGGGGCTGCGATGATCCCGGTTCCTGTTGGTGTGAAGGTCTGGCTGGCGACGGGCCATACCGATATGCGCAAAGGCTTCCCGGGTCTGTCTTTGATGGTGCAGGAGGCGCTGAAGCGCGACCCGATGTGTGGTCACCTGTTCGTATTCCGCGGTCGCGGTGGTGGCCTGATCAAGGTGATCTGGCATGATGGCCAAGGAGCCTGTCTGTTCACGAAGAAGCTGGAGCGTGGCCGCTTCATCTGGCCATCAGCGGCCGATGGCACAGTGGTGATCACGCCCGCGCAGCTCGGTTATCTGCTGGAAGGGATCGACTGGCGGATGCCGCAAAAGACGTGGCGACCGACGTCGGCCGGATAAGCAAAAACACTGGAATGACGGGGTCGAATATGATTCCATCCCGTCATGAGCAACGCGACCGAAGAGCTTCCGGACGATCTTGCCAGTGCCCTTGCACTGCTGGCCCAGGAACGTGCTCGACGTGTCGCAGCCGAAGCAGAAGCAACGACCGCCAAGGCTGAAGCCGCCAGCGCAAAGGCACTCGTATCGCATTCCGAGGCGCTGATCGCACGGCTGAAGCTGGAGATCGACAAGGTTCGTCGCGAACTCTACGGCAGCCGGTCTGAGCGCACGGCGCGGCTGCTGGAGCAGATGGAACTGCAGCTCGAAGAACTCGAGGCAGATGCAGGTGAAGATGAACTGGCGGCGGAAATCGCCGCCAAAGCTTCAGCCGTCAAAGCCTTCGAGCGCAGGCGTCCTTCACGTAAGCCATTTCCCGAACACCTGCCACGCGAGCGCGTCGTCATCGCCGCTCCCACGAATTGCGCCTGCTGCGGATCGGCCAAACTGTCGAAGCTTGGCGAGGACATCACCGAGACCTTGGAAGTCATCCCGCGTCAGTGGAAGGTTATCCAGACGGTACGGGAGAAGTTTACCTGCCGCGAGTGTGAGAAGATCACGCAGCCGCCGGCACCATTCCACGTAACACCTCGCGGCTTTGCAGGACCGAACCTGCTGGCGATGATCCTGTTTGAGAAATTTGCCCAGCACCAACCGCTCAATCGCCAGAGCGAGCGTTATGCCCGTGAAGGCATCGACCTCAGCTTGTCGACGCTGGCCGGCCAGGTTGGAGCCTGTGCCGCGGCGCTGAAGCCGCTTCACTCCCTGATCGAAGCGCATGTCCTTGCCGCCAAGCGACTACATGGCGACGACACGACCGTGCCGATCCTGGCCAAGGGAAAGACCGATACGGGCCGCATCTGGACCTATGTCCGGGACGATCGGCCGTTCGGAGGGCTCTCACCGCCGGCCGCCCTTTATTATGCCTCGCGCGATCGACGGCAGGAGCATCCGGAGCGCCACCTGAAGACCTTCACCGGCATTCTGCAGGCGGACGCCTATGGCGGCTACAATCCACTGTTCAAGGTTGATCGCGATCCAAATCCGCTAAGGCCGGCGTTTTGCTGGGCCCACTCGCGGCGCAAGTTCTTCGTGCTTGCCGACATTGCCGCAAACGCCAAGCGTGGAAAGAACGCCGCGCCGATCTCGCCTATGGCGCTCGAAGCTGTCAAACGGATCGACGCCCTGTTCGATATCGAGCGGGAGATCAACGGGCTTGCCGCCGACCAACGCCTGGAACGTCGCCGCAAGGAAAGCCTGCCGCTCGTTGATGATCTGCAGGCGTGGCTTCAAACCGAGCGGGCCAAGCTCTCCCGCAGTTCTCCGGTCGCCGAGGCGATTGACTACATGCTTAAGCGCTGGGACGGCTTCACGTCATTCCTGGACGACGGCAGAATTTGTCTGACGAACAATGCGGCAGAGCGAGCACTCAGGGGCTTTGCGCTCGGCAGAAAATCGTGGCTCTTCGCCGGATCAGACCGCGGTGCAGATCGTGCAGCCTTCGTGGCCACATTGATCATGACGGCAAAGCTCAACGACATCGATCCGCAGGCGTGGTTGTCCGACGTTCTTGCCCGGATCGCTGACACGCCGATTACCAAGCTCGAGCAACTGCTTCCGTGGAATTGGGCACCGCCAACCGTCAACGCTCAAGCGGCCTGACCTGCGGCCTTCACCGGAGGCTTACTCATGAGCGGTCAAAAGAGACTTTCAGCGTGGACTGTCTTATGTAGAGATCAAAAGGCACATCATTGTTCTGCAGTGAAATGTCACCGGAAAGCAGGTTTACCAGCATTGCGATCGCACGCTCTCCAATGCGGTCGGGATGAAGATCTAGTGCTGTGATGGAAGGGTCCGACTGAAGGACACGAGGCGTATTTGTCGTCGTGATGACGCCAAGCTGCTCTGGAATGCGCAGGCCGAGTTGTCTGGCAGCCTGCAATACTCCTAGGGCGCCCTCCTCATTCGTAGTGTAGATAGCGTCGGGGGCCCTGTCGCCTGCCAACAACTCACGCGCGATATGGGCAGATGCAGCAATGTCCAGTTTTTGTGAAGAGGCTATGATGGCTGGGATTTTTTTTTCGTTGGCCCACGATTTGAACTCAACGGCGGTCTCTGAAAGATATGAAATTGGGTAGTTAAACGTAAGCAATGCCGGACGGCGATAGCCAGAATTAAACAGGTGGTCCAGTCCTGTTCTCAGCAGAGTTTCGACGCCATAGTCAATTATACCGATAATTCCAGGACCTTTGTCTTCGATTTTTCTGTTCGGTTTACCGATAGTTATAACAGATCCGCCGGTTTCTCGAACATGCAAAAAAAGCCCCTCATCTCCCACTGGATCGAGGACAATTGCTTGGCGAATGCCGATTTTCGAGAGAATTTCCCGGTTCGTGTTAGGGGGGACGACGACGACCAGCCACCCCTGTTGAAGGGCGGCCCTCGAAGCGCCATTAAGCAACTGCGTCGCGAAAGCGGAATCTGTTATTGGTGACCCTTCAGCGGCGTGGCCTATCTGAAACCCGATCAAGCCTGTCTCTGAACCACGAAGGCCCCGCGCGTAACTGCTTGGAAAGTATCCCATCTCCCTGGCGGTATCGAGGACCAATTGCCTGGTCTTCGCGCTGACCCTACCTTTGTTATTGAGGGCGAGAGATACAGTCGCAGACGACATCCCAATTGCCTTTGCGACATCTCTGATATCGACTGCCATCAATGGCCTCCATTCGACTAAACCGGGCAGGTCTTTCAATCTCGCTTCAAACGCGAGGATTGCAACCGCCTTCGCCAGTTAAACTATTTAACAAAAATGTCAAAACGGAAATTGATACGCCTCGCGAGCTTTTGATCAGCAGTCGCGGCTATTGCGATGTAATTAAGCACGTTATTCACATGGCACCAGTTGAGTCACACGAGTAGGCTTGATAAACTGTAGGTAAAAAATGATAAAACGTATTGACAGAGATGTCTGTGTTGCCGCACCTTATGTGAAGGGCTGGCGCGATCGTCGGCCCCGTTTGGGAGCGAAATATGAAAATCAATCGGACAATGCCCGAGGTGAAGGTCACAGCAGAACATATCGAGCAATTCGAGCGCGATGGGTTCCTGGTTATCGAAGATGCCCTGTCGAGCGAAATTGTCGGGCAGCTGCTTCAGACCATAGACGGGCTGGAGGCGGAATTCAGCGCATCGGATCATCGGCGAAATGTGTTTGGCCTTGATGTCCGTCCGATCGTCGGCAAGGACCCGCTCTTCTTCGACCTGATGACGTGGCCCACGACGTTCCCGCTCGCGGTCAGGTTCCTGAACCATTACAATCTTCAACTGATGACGTCTCATCTCATCAAGGTTCCGCCCCAGCCTGGTAAGCGAAATGTCGGCTGGCATCCGGATGGCGGTATTCCTGGTATTCAGATCGGAGGCCGGCGGGCCTTTACAAGCCTCAAGATCGGATACTTTCTCACCGACCTGCTGTCGCCGAATATGGGATCGCTGCTGGTCGTGCCGGGAAGCCACCGGCTGGCCGGACCCCCTGTTTTCGAAGCAGGCGGGAGTGATCCTGTCGGTACGGTCGAGCTCAAAATTCGCGCCGGTTCGGCGGTGATATTTCAAGAAGGACTTTGGCATGCAGGTGCGACAAACAGCTCCGATAAGACACGTGTCGTTCTCTATTTCGGTTATGGGTTCCGCTATCTTCGACCTATCGACTACATACAAATGCCTCAGGAGCTCCTCGATCGATGCGATCCGATAGAGAAGCAGCTTCTAGGTCACAAGGCGACGCATCTGGGGTACCAAGCGCCGCAGGATGCCGATTGCCCCCTGAAGCCGTGGTTTCAGGAGCGCTTCGGCAACCAATGGCTTCCTGACTAGGGAGACTTGCCGGAGCGCCGATTACGCGTCGGGCAGGTCCGTCGCTGTGAAAACAAATAAAAAAGGGGAACGAGATGAACAACCGGGATACGATACCAAATTCGATGATGCAGTTGCTGCATGGCAGCGGAGTTGACCGGCGCCAGTTTCTGAAATCCGCGGCGATTGTGGGTTTTGGCGCGACCGCCGGCGCGGTAGGCTGGCCCGGCAGTTCAAGGGCCGTCGCCCCACGCCGCGGCGGCACGTTTCGCGTTGGGATTCATGATGCAAATACCACGGACAACGTCGATCCCGCGACCCCTTTCGGAATCTTTATGACGCAGCTGAACTGTGCGTTTCGGGGCTATCTGGTCGAGATAAACCCTGACAATTCCATAAGTCCCGATCTGGCGGAAAAGTGGGAGGCAAGTTCAGACGCCCTTACATGGACATTTCCGATCCGCAAGAGCGTCGTTTTTCACAGCGGCAAGACGCTTACAGCCCGAGATGTTGCCGCCTCGCTTCAATATCACCTCGGTGAGGGAAACAAGTCGGCTGCCGCGACGCAACTTGCCGATGTCGAAAGTGTGCGTGCCGATGGCGACGCAATTGTTGTCGTATGTAAGCGGCCTTTCGCGGATCTGCCCTACTTTCTCACGGACAAACAGCTGGTGATCGGACCTTCCGATGAATCGGGAAAGGTCGACTGGACCGGATTGGACGGGACGGGTCCTTATCGCATCACTCGCCATGAGCCCGGCGTCACGACCGAGCTTGTCCGTCATGCGAACTATCATAAGCCTGATCGGGCGTGGTTCGATGCTGTTCAGCTGATAGCCATGAACGATGGCAATGCGCGCATCGGCGCAATACGCAGTGGCGCGGTCGATGCAATCAGTGAGTTTGATTTACGGTTCGCACCGCAATTGGCGGCATCTCCGGGTATCTTGATCGATGAGACTGCGAGCGGCGCCCACGCTTGTCTTGCAATGGATTGCAGCGTCGCCCCGTTCAACAATTCAGATGTCCGGCTTGCACTCAAGCATGCTGTGAACAGAAACGAGATGATCGACAAGGTTCTTCGCGGGCATGGGACGCTCGGCTCGGATAATCCGATTGGCCCGATCACGCCTTTTCATGTCAATATCTCTCCTGTGGAGTATGATCCGGAAAAATCCCGGTCCTTGCTTAAGAAGGCGGGTTTCGAAGGCCTCAAGGTAACCTTGTCGGCGGCTGACATTGCATTTGTCGGAGCAGTCGATACCGCGCTTCTCTTCAAGGAGACAGCACGTGCTGCCGGCGTCGAAGTTGAGGTGGTCCGCGAAGCCGATGACGCCTACTGGTCGAATGTCTGGATGAAGAGGCCGTTTTTTGTGTCTCAGTGGGGTGGGCGTCCGACGCCGGACGCGATGTTCTCGCTCGTCTACGCCGGCGATGCGGCCTGGAATGAAACGCGTTGGCGCAATAGTCGGTTCGACACGCTCTTAAATCAGGCGAAGGGTGAACTCGATGGCCAACGGCGGACGGCACTCTATGGCGAAATGCAGCGGATCTGTTCTGAGGACGGCGGCGCGATCATCCCGTTCTTCCGCAATCGCCTATCAGCGCGTCGTAGTAATGTTGCACATGCTGGCTCGGTCTCCGGCGTATGGGAACTGGACGGTGGACGCTCCTTCGAGCGGTGGTGGTTCTCTGAATAGCTCGTTAGCATGGCCAGAGACGATCAACACACCTATAAAATGTCCTGACGGGGATATCCATGAACCACATACTTCTTATGGTGGTAAAGCGCGTAGCGCTGGGCGTGGTGACGCTCATTGCCGTCTCCATGATTGCGTTTCTCTCGATGCAATTTCTCCCGGGAGATTTCGCGACCCAGATACTTGGGCAATCGGCTACTCCAGAGGCCGTTGCCGGCCTTCGTGACGAGCTGGGCCTAAACGATGGAATGCTGCATCGTTACGCTATATGGATCGGAAGCGTCCTACAGGGCGATTTCGGCACGTCATTTGTGGGAAGAGGGCAGGGAACCCCGCGAGAGGTCGTCGACCTGGTGTTGCCGCGCTTGCAAAACTCGCTTTTTCTAGCGAGTTTTGCGGCATCGATCGCGATACCGCTCGCTTTAGTCCTCGGCGTGCTGACTGCGCTGTGGCGCAATACGGTCTTCGATCGGGTCGTGAATGCGACCACGCTGGTCTCTATTGCCTTGCCGGAGTTCTTTGTAGCTTACTCTCTGATCCTTGTCCTGTCGATCATGACCGGGTGGTTCCCATCCTTGGCGAGTGTGCGCCCGGACATGCCACTCTATGAGAAGGTCCATACGGCTTCGCTTCCCGCACTCACATTGGTTCTCGTGATTCTCGCTCACTCGATGCGGATGACGCGAGCATCGATCATCGGCCTGCTTGGCAACAGCTATGTCGAAATGGCGCGCCTCAAGGGCTTGTCCCGGTTGAGGACTATCTTACGGCATGTTCTGCCAAACGCGTGGGCGCCGATCGCCAATATCATCGCATTGAACCTGGCCTATCTGATCGTCGGCGTGGTGGTTGTCGAAGTGGTGTTTGTGTATCCGGGTCTAGGACAGCTTATGGTCGACTCGGTGCGCACTCGCGATATGCCGGTCATCCAGGCGTGCATCCTGCTGTTTTCGGCAATCTTCGTTCTGCTCAATTTGCTCGCGGACATCGTGTCGATCGCCACCAATCCCAGACTTCTCCATCCCCGGTGATTAGAAGGACGTTGAGGATGCCTTTGAATAATCTGTCAAACTGTCGGACCCGCGATCCTTGGCTCTATGTATGCAAGTTGCGCGGTATCCCTACGAGTGTGCTCGTCAGCGGCGTCGTTCTCGCAATCTTCGGGATAACGGCAATTTTTGCACCGCTGCTCGCACCATATGGGGAAGGTGAGGTGTTTCCGCAGTCGTATGCCGGCTGGGACCGCCATTTCCTGTTGGGTACCGATAGCCTGGGACGCGACACGCTGACCAGGCTTATATATGGCGCCCGAAACAGTATCGGCGTCGCCCTGGCCGCGGCCGCTCTGTCGTTCTGTACCGGGGTCGCGCTCGGTCTTGTGGCGGCACTGAACAGGTTCTGGCTGGATGAAGTTCTTGGTCGTGCCGCAGATATCGTACTGGCCGTTCCAAGTCTAATCTTCGCGCTCATGCTCCTTGCCATGTTCGGATCGAGTGTCCTGAACATAATCCTCATCATCGGTTTCCTTGATGCCAGCAGGGTGTTCCGCGTCGCAAGGTCACTGGCATTGGGCATCGCCGTGATGGACTATGTAGAAGCCGCGCGCGTTAGGGGCGAAGGTACTCTTTGGCTTATGTCGCGGGAAATTCTTCCGAATATCGCGCCGTCACTCGCGGCGGAGTTTGGCCTCCGTTTTTCGTTCGTGTTCCTGACGATCGCGTCACTCTCATTTCTGGGGGTCGGATTGCAGCCCCCCACGGCCGATTGGGGATCGATGGTGCGGGAGACGGCATCGCTCATAACATTCGCCGATTTCGATCTCAAAGCAGGCATCACTCCCTTGCTGCCCGCAATGTCTATTGCTGCAATAACCGTCGCCATCAATTTTGTGGTCGATTGGTTCTTCGGAAGAAAGGATAGCGCCGATGTCTTCTGATCCTGTACCAGTTGGTGAGACTTCCCCTTTGCTGGAAATCAAGGACATTCACCTTGAGGGGAAGACTGGCGGTCGTTGGCGGTCGATTCTTTCAGGTGTGAATCTGACTGTCCGGCGTGGTGAGGTGTTGGGCCTTATTGGTGAGTCAGGGGCAGGAAAATCGACACTCGGTCTGCTTGCCATGGGGTTTGTGCGGGCGGGCTGCCGGGTAACGTCTGGTAGTGTTCATTTTCTTGACCACGACCTTTTGCAATCACCCGACGCCGATTGCGATCGCTTGAGAGGCGCACGCGTTACCTATGTCGCTCAAAGTGCGAGTGCGTCGTTCAATCCGGCCCTGCGCCTTCTCAAGCAGACGGTTGAATCGACTATTCTTCACCGATTGTCCCGGAGAGACGCGGCGGAGCGCGACGCTCGTGAACTCTTTGCCGCGCTTGGCCTGCCATCGCCGGAAACCTTTGGAGATCGCTATCCGCATCAGGCGTCGGGTGGGCAGTTGCAGCGAGCAATGACGGCCATGGCAATGTCGCCGAGACCTGATCTGATCGTATTCGATGAGCCGACCACTGCCCTGGATGTCACCTCGCAGGTCGAAGTCCTCGCGGCGATGCGTGACATCGTTCGGCGATTTGACACAGCCGCCATCTACATCACCCACGATCTCGCGGTGGTTAGTCAGATGGCCGATCGGATCAAGGTCATGAAGGACGGTCAAGAGGTTGAAGAAGCGCCGACGAAGGACATGCTCGCGAACCCCAAGAGCGACTACACACGGAGCCTGTGGGCCGTTCGGAAAATGAACAAACCCGAGGTCGACTCCGAAGAATATGCAATACGTGTCGATAACCTCTGTGCCTCCTACGGTTCGGTCAAAGTACTCCATGATGTAACATTGAAAGTGCCGCGTGGCCGGACAACGTCGATCGTCGGTGAATCGGGCTCCGGAAAATCCACATTCGCTCGGGTTGTCGCCGGACTTTTGAAGCCCGATTCCGGCACGCTGCAGTTCTTCGGACGGCAACTCGCGGGAACGCTTACAAAGCGGAGCCGCGAAGATCTTCGCAAGATACAAATGATTTATCAGACGGCTGACACCGCGATTAATCCCCGGCAATCCGTCCGCGAAATCGTCGGGCGCCCACTGGATTTCTATTTTTCGCTGGAGCGGGCGAAGAAGGAGGCGAGACTTCGCGAGCTCCTCGGACAGGTCGACCTTGCCGCGGAATACCTTGATCGATACCCGGCCGAACTTTCAGGGGGGCAGAAACAGCGGGTCTGTATCGCCCGTGCACTGGCAGCCGAACCTGAAGTGATTGTTTGCGATGAAGTCACGTCGGCGCTGGATCAGGTTGTCCAAGAGGGCATCTTGAAGCTGCTGCTGTCACTTCAGGAGACGTTGGGCATAACCTATATCTTCATCACCCATGACCTGAACACGGTCAAAGCAATCTCCGACCGCGTCGTCGTGATGCGCGCCGGACGGATTGTCGATCAGGGTTTGAAGTCGGACGTGCTGGATCCGCCGCGAGAAGCCTATACCCGTGCGCTATTCTCGTCAGTCCCCACAATCGATCCCGATTGGCTTACGCGGCTGCTCGGATCGCGTTCCCCCGTTATGGAGCTGAATGAAGTCCCGCTTGGTCCAGTCGCCATTCGGGCTGAGGAGAACATATGAAAACTTTCCTTTCTTTCACTACCCCGGAAGAAAAAATGTGGGTGCCCCTGGAGGAAGGGGTCTGGGTCTGGCCGTTGTCCCTCAATTTTATGACGGGAGAGCGGAGTGAGGTAATGCGTGTACGCAAGCAAGGTTGGCTCACTCGCTACAGCAGAATGGGTTTGACCCACGGCTATGTTATCCGCGGGGCGATGCGCTTCGTGGAACAAAATTGCCTCATAAGCGAAGGTGATTTTTTTATCGAGGCCGCTTCGCAGGACACGAATATCGTCATGGACAGCGAAGATGAGATGCAGGCGCTTTACGTCATGGGTGGCCCCACTGCCTACATGGATGAAGGCGGGAAGATAATCGATGTCGAGGACAACAAGAGCTTGCTTGCAAAACTCGAGCGACATTATCGAACCGTGGGAGTGATGGCGTATCTCGATCGTATCATCATCGGCTAGTCCTCCCATTCTATAAGAGCAGCCTATACCGCAGGTATTTCTAGGAGACAGAAATGGTGAATGCATTGAAAGAAAACGTCCATCTGCGCCACGATACGGCCCTACGGGCTGTATCCTACATCGATCCGGCGGCAGTTCTGGAAGGTGAACCGAGAGAGCGGGCGAACATATTTTTTAATGAGAACGGAGTGACAATCGGAGTTTGGGCGTGTGAGCCCTATTCCGAATTCTTCGACAAGCGAACGTCATGGGAATTGTGCCGGATAATTTCTGGCCGTTGCTCGCTTACGGATCAGGAAGGCATGGAGGCCGAATTCAAGGCCGGTGACAGCTTTGTTGTTCCGAAAGGTTTTAGCGGCGTTTTCAAGGTCCACGAGCCCTATGTGATGCATTTTATGACTGCAAATACCTAGGCGGTCGCGAGTTGGTCAAATAGCGATACCAGGTCGAAAATGCACGCAGGTTTTAATGGTGGCGAATGCATTGATTCCGCTGTCTGGACTTGGCCGCGTGTGTACTTTGTGTGGTTCCTGGCCAGGCACGAAGAGCTGGCAAAATTTGGGTGTCCCGAACGAAAACAAAGCATGCTCTGGTAGGAGTTTTCATGATTAGTGCTGACAGCGACATCCGATTGCTGCGTATTTTTCGAACGGTCGTGGAGGCGGGTGGTCTTGCATGCGCGCAGGCGGATCTGAATCTTTCCCTCTCCACCATATCTGGATACTTGGCCTCCCTTGAGACAAGGCTCGGCTTGACACTTTGCCATCGTGGCAGGTCGGGCTTTCGTCTTACGGATGAGGGGCAGGCGGTTTACAATGAGGCGCTTCGGGTCCTTGCGTCACTCTCCCAGTTCAACGACCGGATGAGCAGCCTGAAGGGAACGCCGGCCGGCGAGCTACGCATTGGTCTAACCGACAACACGATTCTCGATGGTTCATTGCCGCTATCCAAGATAATCGGACAGTTCTGCAAAGACGCTCCTGACGTCGTTATAAGCATTGTAACGAAGCCACCAAACGAGCTAATCAAGAATCTGATTTCCGGTGAGATCGACGTTGCGATCGCGAGCTTTCCCCAAGCGCCGGAGAGCCTGTCTTACGATGAGCTTTACGCCGAAACCCAGCTATTTTATTGCGGGGAGGGGCACCCGCTATTCAATCGTGATGCGGCATCTGTCGGCCTGGATGAAATTGCCGACCATGCCATTGTGGCGCGCTCTTATTGGAGCGACCGAGATTTGAGCATTTTCCCGACAATCTCGGCAAGGGCTACCGTCAGCGACATGGAGGCTGAGGCGCAACTCATCCTTTCGGGGCGATTTCTCGGCTACTTACCGGAACATTATGCCCGGATTTTCGAAAGCGCCGGCCGTATGCGATCTGTCAGGCCAGATCTGCTCCGCTACAGGGCTGTTTTTAGCGCAGCCTATAAGTCTGACGCACGAAGTGCAGGTGCCTCACTGACGATTTTCGTGAAGCTGTTGGCCGGTTCCAGATCGAACTCATGATGTGGCTTTAAGGGCTAGCGCTTCGCATCCCGTCTCGCCCGGGAAGGGCTTAAGCGACGTTGTGCTCGAAAATCCCTTTGACCGATACGTCGAATATTCCAGCAGTGAAGTTGGACTGATGGTGATGTTTCCGACGTAGGAAACTCACATAATTACCCGAGATGAAATTCGGGAGAACGGAATGACCAAGAATAGTGCGTTGGAAGATCGTCGCGTCGCGTTGGTGGTTGGCGGTGCCAGCGGCAGCGGCAAGGCGGCGGCCGAAACATTTCTGACGAATGGTTATGCCGTGATGCTCGCAGGCCGCAACAAACAGCGCCTGGACGACGCTGTAAGCGATCTCGCGCGGTTGGGCGAAGTTGCAAGCGTGGTGGCCGACGTCGTCGATGTCGAGCAATGTGACAGGATGGTGTCGCACACGCTGGAACGCTTTGGACACATCGATGCCCTCGTCAACTGCGCGGGTGTCTTCGGTCCGTTTGTCCATTTCCTCGACTTGACGCGCAAGGATTGGGACGACGAGATCGAGATCCATATCCATGGCGTCATAAATGCCTCGCAGTCAGTCGCCAGGGCAATGAAGGCGCGTGGTAAGGGCGGCGCCATCGTCAACATCTCGTCCATTAACGCGTGGCAGGTCGAGCCGTGGTTCACACCGCATAGTGTGGCCAAGGCTGCGGTAATACCTCTAACGCGCGGGATGGCCTGCGACCTTGCGGAATCTAGAATTCGTGTCAACGCCGTAGCGCCCGGTTGGGTAAACAGCCCGATGGCCGAAGCCGATTTCCAAGACATAAAAGGTGAGCCGATCGATTGCAACATCATACAGAGGCCGGTCGAGCCGTCTGAGATTGGCAATATAATCTACTTCCTCGCATCGCCCGCATCGTCCGGTATCGCAGGAGAGACGATCATGGCCGATGGCGGTCAGGTCGGCCTGTTGACGGGCATACGCACCGTTTCTGACAACGACCGCATCAATCGTATGCGCACTTATAAGTTCCGAGGAAATGTCCGCCGGCCGGGTGACCTCGCCTGACGTCTCAGGAAAGCGACACCGACGCGAATGCGTGGAGTTTAAGCGTTTCTGAGCAAGATAAAGCCGCAAAGGCACTTGGGGACTTAAAATGGAGGATATGATGCAGAAGAAAGATAACTTCCAAGTTGGCCGCCGGAGAGTATTGGGCGGTATTGCTGCGGGCTCACTTGCCTTGGCAACAGGTTCATTCTCCATCGGAGCGACAAAGGTCGCATTCGCAGCAGAGGGAAAACGCCTGAGGTTTTCGATTACTGACCCGCGCGATCCAAGCTTGGATCCCGGCTCGATCCTTGGCGGGACCTCCGTCATCATGAGTCTGTGCCTGTACGAAGGGCTTGTTGGATTTGAGCCGGCCAAACCCGATGCAGACGGAGTGGTGCGGAACGCGCTGTTTGATCAGCTAGCAATCGCGTTCAAGTCAAGTAATGATGGTCTGCGCCATGACTTCACTTTGAAGGAAGGCGTGCAATTCCATCGCGGCTACGGTGAATTGACGGCCGAGGATGTCAAGTTCTCTTTCGAACGAATTGCCGGACTTACCGGTGAAAAGCTTGCCTTCGCCGACGATTGGGGAGCGCTCGATCATGTGGAAGTGCGCGGTCGCTACTCGGGGACAATTGTTCTAAAGACACCCTATGCGCCCCTTTTGGGAACAACATTGCCATGGATGGTGGGCTTTGTTGCGCCCCGTAAAGCCATCGAGGAACTGGGCGGCCAGTTCGGCCTGAACCCTGTCGGTACCGGCCCATATGAATGGGTGGAATTTGCCCCGCAGCAACGTGTTCTTTTGCGCAGATTTGCCGACTGGCACGGCAAGAACACGCCGGAATTTGAAGAAATCGAGTTTGTTTGGGTTCGGGATAACAGTGCTCAGGAGATAGCGCTGGCCTCTGGTGACATTGATGTAGGCCGCCTGCCGATCAGCAGTATCAGCCGGTTTGAATCGGATAGCGCTTTTGCGGTGCACCGCGCGCTTTCACTCGACCAGATCTGGCTTGGCATGAACCTCTCAAGTCCGATATTCAAGAATGAGACACTGCGTGAAGCTATTCGTTACGGTGTTGACGTGCCGTCGATTATCGAAGGAGCCTATGATGGCCGCTTTACACAGGCGACCGGTGCCGTCGCGCCAGGCATGCCGATCGGCTACTGGCAGGATGCGCCTGTCTATGAGCGTGATGCTGCCCGTGCGAAGAATTTGGTCGAGCAGGCCAATGCTGACGGCGCGGTCATTCGGTTGGCTATCCCGCGGGACGATACACTCCGTTTGGTCGCGGAGATCGTCCAGGCGAATTTGGCGGAGATCGGACTGCAGATCGAGATCGACATTCGTAGTGATCTGGTCAGTCTGGGAGCCAAAGCACGCGAACTTGAAATGTTCATTGGCTCATTCACCGCAGTGCCGCCTGATCCGACCTGGGCGACGCAATGGTGGCGTTGTAGCGGGTTCGATAAATACAACTGGATGTACTGGTGTGATGCCGAGTATGATCGGCTTGACATCGAGGGAACGCGTGAACTTGATCCTGCCAAGCGGACCGCGTTGTATATCGAGGGGCAAAAGCGTTGGGATGAGGCCAAGCATACGGTGTGGCTGGCGTGGCCGTCGGTCTTTGTTGCGACCCGGGCAGGTGTAGAGGCTTTTTGGGTCAACAGCGCTCCCCATCTGCCGTCCTTCCGGCACAAGAATAGCTGAGACCCATCATGTTGCTCTTTTCAATGGTTCGCGTGGCCTGGGCCTGCGTTACAGCACTTCTCGTTGCGGTATTTATGGCGCTGATCGTCAATGTTCTGCCAGGCGATCCGGTCAAGATGCTCGTCGGACCTCGAGCCGATGAAGCAACTGTTGCACGGGTCCGAGAGGAAATGGGACTTGACTTGCCAGTTGCACAGCAAGTCTGGAATTACTTGTCAGACGCCGTTCGTCTGGATTTTGGACGTGACTTCGTAAACAACATGCCCGTGGCCGATGGGATATCGGCTGCGCTCCCCCACACCCTCGTCTTGGCTCTTTCCGCCATTTTCCTTGCCGGGGTGTTCGGAATACTGCTTGGCGTCGTGGCTTCTTGCACGCGCCATTGGCTTGTTCGATCCATTTTGAATGTCATGACGTCCATTGGGCTATCGATGCCGACCTATGTCGTCGGCCTGCTCTTGTTGCTGGTCTTTTCTGTACAGCTCAGATTGTTTCCAGCGACCGGGACCGCATCGTTTGATAGGCCGCTCGAATACCTTCGTACGTTGACGTTGCCCACATTGGCCGTTTCCTTCTTCTGGATATGTTACGTATCAAAGCTCTTGGAAGCGAACCTTGAGGACGCGATGGCAAGCCCATTCGTCCGTGTTGCCCGAGCCAATGGCGTGCCAGGTTGGAAAATTCGTTTCAAATACGCGCTAAAGACAGCGGCTATACCGCTCGTCTCCCTTCTTGGTGTCAGCTCGGCGAGTCTGGTTGGCGGCGCCGTATTTGCGGAGTTGATCTTTTCCCGTCCTGGAATTGGAAGCCTCATTGTTTCCGCCATCGAGGTTCGAAATTTTCCGATCGTGCGTGGCGGCGTCATGACACTTGCCTTGCTGTGCGTCGCGACCAATCTGTTCGCTGATCTTCTTTACAGATTCATCGACCCGAAGATAAAGGTGGGTGCGGCAAATGAATGATTTCAGTTGTGTTGTAGCCGCGGCGACAAATCAGCCGCGCACACGCAGCAATGTCTTGCTGTGTACACCTGGATCGCTATTCCGCTCCGTCCGCACGATTAGCAGGACGTGGGGTGGGTTGATCGGCCTTTCTATCGTAACGGCTATGATCGTCCTGGCGGTCTTTCAGCCGACGCTGCATGATCCGATCCAGCAGCATATACAAAACAGGCTCGCAGCACCTTCGACTGAACACTGGCTGGGCACGGATCAACTCGGGCGAGACCTTTTTTCGCGCCTTGTAGTGGGAAGCCGTCCCGCCATGATCGTCAGCGTCGTGACGGCTGCCGCAGCACTTTTGGCAGGTGGTCTCATAGGCACCCTCGCAGGTTACTTCGGTGGTATCGTTGACAGAATCGTCGTCGTTCTTTGCGACACTTTGCAATCCTTTCCCAACCTGGCGCTGGCTCTGGTCGTCATAGCGTTGATCGGGCCCTCGTTTCCGGTGCTGATTGCCGTGTTGATCGTCGCATTCACACCATATTATGCTCGCGTTACTCGAGGCCTTGTTCTGCAGATTAAGGAGCGCCCCTATATCCACGCCGAGCGATCGCTGGGGGCAGGCAGTTTCAGAATCATTGTTCACCATATTCTGCCTTCGGTCGCCCCTTCGATGCTGACGATGGTGACCATGGATATTCCGACCATAATCACCGCGGAATCCGGGCTTTCGTTTCTTGGTCTTGGCATAAGACCACCGAATCCAAGCTGGGGTGGCATCATGTATGAGGGTTTTGGCCGCATCACGTCCTGGCCATGGGGTGTAGTCGCTGCGTCGTTGGCGATCGTGTCCATAACGCTGGGTTTCACCCTGCTCGGGGGCCGGTTAAAACAGATGGTTGGTGAACGAAACCTGGGAGAACCGAGATGACCCAACCGTGCATTTCGGTAAACGCTCTGCAAGTCTCGGTCGGGCAGAGCCAAAAAAAGTTACTCGATAATATTAGCTTTGACGTCCATCCCGGGGAGGTTTTGGGCATTATAGGAGAGTCCGGAAGCGGGAAGTCGACATTGGCGGCAACCTTGCTTGGCTTGCTTTCGCCGCCGCTCGTTATGAGCCGTGGCGAAGTATGTCTCGACGGAGAGCCAATCTGCCTCGACAATGAACGCGCCATGAAGAGCGTACGCGGCCGTAAGATCGCTATGATCTTCCAGGATCCGATGACGAGCTGGAGCCCATCCTTTACCATTTGGACGCATATCTACGACGCTGTATCCGCACATGGCGAATCCCGGGATCGCAAGGCGATATTCCGTCAAGCAGTCTCCCTGTTTGAGGCAGTCGGCATACCTGATCCTGAAAAGGCGATACGCAAATACCCGCATGAACTGTCGGGGGGAATGCGGCAGCGAGCCCTGATTGCGATAGCGCTTATGTTGAGGGTCCGGCTGATCGTCGCGGACGAACCCACGTCAGCCCTGGACGTGACGACTCAGGCACAAATCCTGCGCCTGCTCAAAGATATATCTCGGGACTACAAGACCGGTATAATCCTTATCTCCCACGATTTGCGGGCCATAAGGCGGAGCGCCGATCGTGTGGGCGTCATGCATCACGGGTACCTTGTAGAAACCGGCGGGGTAGATCAGATATTCGATCAACCACAACATGCCTATACAGCCAGGTTGCTGGGCTCCACGCCCATGGTTTCCCGATTCTCGTCGACCAGCCTTGCGACCCATGGATCCGAAGCCGCCAGTCCAATCATTCTGCAAACGCAAAATGTCAACATTTCGTATGAGCGGCCAGGCATGTTTACACGGATGGGATTCAAGTCAGCGGCACGGCACGCGGTACGCGATATCTCGCTCACCATCCGGCGCGGTGAGATTGTCGGTCTCATCGGGGAGTCCGGTGCAGGCAAATCCACCGTCGGTCGAGCAGTAATGGGGTTACAGCCAATCACGTCGGGAACAGTGGAGTTGTCAGGACTACCTGTACACCGCCTGAATGGCAACGACCGGAAATTGCTTCGACGCCGTGTCCAGATGATTTTTCAGGACCCACATGCGAGCCTTTCGCCACACATGACGATCAGGGCGCTTCTGAATGAGGCGTACGACATTCACCGCATATCGCCGCAGGATCGAATGGACCCGGTTGAGATGTTGGCAACGGTCGAGATGGCGCCGGAGCATCTGGACAAGTATCCCGCCCAGTTATCAGGTGGGCAAGCTCGCAGGATCGGCATAGCGCGAGCCTTGTCGCTGAAACCTGACCTTGTCATCGCTGACGAGCCTTCAGCGGGCCTCGACCTTTCTGTTGCGTCAAGTGTGCTGAGCCTGATGCGCCGCCTACGAGATGAGACCGGCCAAGCCTACCTCATCGTCTCACACGACATCGACATGCTCAGCCTTGTCGCCGACCGGATCTGCGTCATGAAGGATGGCGAAATCGTGGAAACCGGCAGCACGACGCAAATCATTCGCACGCCCGCCGAACCCTACACACGAATGCTGATCGAGGCGTCGAGGGATCAAGATCGATTTTAATAGCTCCGCTCAAGCGAGTTTGAGCGGCTCGAAATGTGGATAGTTCATGAGAATCTTTGATGCAGTTGACTTGAATGATGCCTGGCAGATTTATCGCCAGACGGACGATGAGACCGGTACCGATGCGGCGCCTGGGCATCTCCTCGGTGTCCTGAATGGCACATGTGATGGTGTGGACATCCACTTCTGGCAGAGAGATGCCGACATAGGTCCTCTGAACCCCGCCGTCGCGGGAGATGTCATCGAAACCAAATTCGACATAGTGTTCGCGGGCGAAGTAGATATCACCGATGGCGACGGCCATATCCATCATGTTCAGGCGGGACAGGCGATTCTCTATCGTTCGGACGAACTGGGCCACTGGGAACAGATCAAACCAATCGTTAAAATCGGTATTACGCTTAAGAACTTCAGGTTGCCGAGTTGATGGATAACCTCAACGCTTCTGGGAGTGCCGAGCATCGGTCGGGTGGATAAACACGTGCCATAGCGGCGCCGAGGAAACGCACCGCCCTTAGCGGATGAAGTCTTCGGAGTTGAAATCGCCGCGTTCAAAAAACTAATGCCAGCAGAAAAACCTACATGATTGGATGTTCTACAATGCGTCAGCTGATCGCCGCGCAACGAACTGGACATGTTGTGCTGTTTCGGTTTGCGGAGGTGAGTGGTCAACGCCACTATGGAATGAAAGGGAAAAGCGTGAAGCGGATGAAGCCCGAAGATTGGTATGCAATCGATAGGGTGGCCGATGATGTCACTCTGATATCGGAGCCGCATATCAAGGAATTCTATCGCTGCAATATCTGGCATGTGCGCGGTCGCGACAAAGATATGCTGGTGGACAGCGGCATGGGCGTCGTTGATCTACGGGCGCATGTGCCCCTGTTGACGGGCCGCCCCATCTGCGCGGTTTGCAGCCATACCCATTTCGACCATATTGGCGGACATCATGAATTCGACGAGCGCGTCGTCCATCGGTGCGAGGAGACGACCCTAGCAAATCCGGATAGGGAAGCCACCCTTGCCACACCCTATGTCACAGATGACATCTTCACTGCCCTGCCGCCGGTACCCTATGATTCAACGACATATCGGGTCAAGGCCGCGCCGGCTACGCGCCTCGTCGAGGATGGCGATGTCATCGATCTGGGAGATCGTCATTTCGAGGTGATCCATACGCCGGGCCATTCGCCAGGCGGTATCGCTTTGTGGGAAAGCTCCACGGGCATCCTGTTTTCCGGGGATATTGTTTATGACGGCGAACTTATCGAGGACACCTATCATGCAGACGCTGCGGACTACAGGCGTAGCATGGAGCGCCTGCTGCAATTCCCCGTGACCGTTGTTCATGGCGGTCACTTCCCGAGCTATGGCCGTGACCAACATATTCGGATCATTCGCGGTTGGCTCGACAACAAACAATAGATTGGTTGCAAGGAAGATTCTATGTCACACGTCAAGTTCAATGAGCCGCTCGGCGGCAATGAGATGCCTCGCTTTGCCGGTCCCGCAACAATGATGCGCCTGCCGACGCAGCCCACCGCCGAGGGTCTCGACGCATGTTTCGTTGGCATTCCGCTTGATGTTGGTACGTCGAACCGGTCGGGTACGCGGCTCGGGCCACGACAGATCCGACAGGAAAGTTGCATGCTGCGACCCTACAATATGGCCACGGGTGCGGCGCCGTTCGATTCCATCCAGGTAGCGGATATTGGCGACGTGCCGATCAACACATTCGATCTCAAGAGGTCGGTTGATATCATCACGGCTTTTTATGACGATATCCTCAAGCATCCGTGCATTCCGCTGACGCTCGGTGGTGATCATACGTTGACCTATCCAATCCTGCGCGCAATCGCCAAAAAGCACGGGCCGGTGGCGCTTATTCATATCGATGCGCATGCCGATATCAATGACGAGATGTTCGGCGAGAAGATCGCTCATGGGACGCCCTTCCGCCGTGCCTATGACGACGGGCTGCTGCAGAACGACAGGGTCTTCCAGATCGGCCTACGCGGGACAGGCTATTCGCCTGAGGATTTCAACTGGGCGCGTGGCAAGGGCTGGACCGTTGTGCAGGCCGAGGAGTGCTGGGGCAAGTCTATGAAGCCGCTGATGGAGGAAGTGCGAGCCAAGATTGGCAACGCTCCGGTTTACCTCACCTATGACATCGACAGCCTCGATCCTGCCTTCGCGCCAGGCACCGGCACAGTCGAGATCGGCGGACTGACGACATGGCAGGCGTTGGAAATCATTCGCGGCTGTGCGGGGTTGAACCTGGTCGGTGGTGATCTGGTCGAGGTTTCGCCGCCGTTCGACCCGTCGGGCAATACGGCGCTGATCGGGGCAAATCTGGCCTATGAAATGCTCTGCGCGCTGCCGGGGGTTAAGCGCGGCTGAAACATGTTTTCATTCGCCTTGCGCCCGGCAGATGATCGTTTCCACGCTCGGACTATGCGAGCCAGCCTAAATCACCTTCTAGAGCGGAACGATTGCCGCAATGGTAACTAAATTGTCGCGACACATGCGCCGTTCCAGCACCACGCAGTCAACTCCGACGGGGACCTCAGCAGGTTAGCTGGCTTCCGCGTGGCGTTCGGCCCCGTAATCCGCTAGCGAACCCAGTCCAGGTCGCATTGGGTAACTGCCATTGGCCGGGCGGAGTTCTGCAAATCCTCTTTCGCTGCACTCGGATTAGCCTTGTTTTTTGACGAAGCGGTGGTCATGCGGGACGGTATTACTGGCGTAGGTCTCGTTGTATCGCCGCGAGTTCTACAAGTAGTCTAACGCCGTACTAGTGCGTATCGGCAGTAAAATGAGAGGCTTAGCCAAATCAAGTTAGTGGCTGAAGGCGCCGGATGCGAAATTTCCTGCGAAAGCTATCGAATCTGCGGGCTATCGCGCGGTCTGGCATGGCCAGAAATCCTGGAATGGCGTCGCCATCCTTTCCCGTGGGCAAGAGCCGCACCTGACCCGTAAAGGTCTTCCGGGGGAGCCAGAAGATGAGCAAAGCCGGTATATCGAGGCTATTGTCGATGGAGTGGTGATCGGCGGCCTTTATCTTCCGAACGGCAATCCCTATCCCGGCCCGAAGTTCGACTACAAGCTCCGCTGGTTTCAGCGTCTGCACGACTATGCCGCAGAATTGCTGGAGCTGGACGTACCCGTCGTCCTGGTGGGTGACTGTAACGTCATGCCGACAGAATTGGACGTTTACAAACCCGAGCGTTGGATAGACGACGCCCTTTTCCGCACGGAGGTGCGCGAAGCATTCCGAAACCTTGTCGGTCAAGGCTGGACGGAAGCGCTGCGCGAGATGCATCCCGGAGAGCGCATCTACACATTCTGGGATTACTTCCGGAATGCCTATGGAGGCGACGCGGGCTTGAGGCTCGACCATTTCCTGCTCAGTTCAGACCTTGCCGAACGACCGAAAAAGGCTGAAGTCGATAAGCATGTGCGCGGTTGGGAACACACCAGCGATCACGCTCCGGTGTGGATCGAGCTATCCTATAAAAAGGTTAAGCGGAGGAAATGATGAGTTGCGAATAGGGAGCCAACTTCGCGGTCGCCCCGGAAGACCTGGACGATCGAGCGAAAAACCAATCGTCTCAACCAACTGCCAGATTTTCCTTTACCTATCATCCTGCTGCGCTATGCAGATTTTATGAAGTGGAGAGCATTCAGATATCAGGAGACGGATTACGATCTCGGTCATCTCGATCCGTTCGAATACGATCTTGTGGTGCCGGCAAAGGATGGCAAGCCGGAGCGGAGCTATAGGTTGAATGTGTCCTATTCGATGCATTGCTTTACGCGCGGTGCGCGGAAAGGGGAAAGCATCCCAGCGGAGCTCGCTTATCGAGATAGCCGCGAAACCCGGATATTTGAGTTCGACCGTTACGCCCTGTCAAAATTCTTACCCGAGATCGTCAGATCGCTCGCAATTCGAAAATGCCATCACGACGCCCATGGTAATTTCTATGTGTTTGAGATCATCGACAGCACGGGCACCAAACAATATTACTCGGTGTTCTTTACGCTCTCGAAGGCTGGAAAGAAGGTCGGGTTAAACCTCTTCATCACCACGGCGCACATGCGCCCCGAGCAGCCCTACGCCAAAAATGTAAAGCCGGTTCGATTCAACGTGATCGTGCACAATATCTGGACGGGAAAAGGCGTGAAGCCGGCACCATAATGGAAAAGGCTCCCGTAGGAGCCTTTAAATCGGACGCTTCTTGGTTATTCCACACTTGGGTGTGAACCAGTTTCCTGGCGAGCTGCTGCTGAAGTCCGTCTCTGCAACACACGCAATATGCCAACTGTGCACCGAAAAGTCAAGAACCAAGTCTGTCCTAAGCGCCCATAGGCCGCGAGCAAACACAGCTATCTGTATCCCGTATGCCAACATATAAGAGGTGTGCACTCCTCCTGCAATGACATCCGCACAGATACCCCTTGTTGCTGCAGTTCAGCTTTGCCAAAATGTGATGCGATATCCAGGTGTCGCAAACCATCTGCCTATTCTCACATCTCGTCGGACCCATCTGATCGAATAGAATCCTGATGGCTGGTGCTGTTGCAATTCCAGCTTCTTACGGTCGATCCATCTTGCCGTCCGTATTCGGTAGGCCAATTTGGAATGGTCGGAGATCGTCGCGCTTCCGGGCTGTTGGCACTACGAACGCTGGGCATACGAGCCTTATCCCTTCGGGGCCGGGATCCCTGAAAACTCTCCACTATCTTCCGGGCATAGGACTGACGGATCGAATGATCGGCAGGTGGCGGTGCAAATCAGGCCGCGCGCAATGATGCTCCACCCATCGGCGTTCCCAATTCCCGCTCTTTTCTCCGGCATCCCTATTAATCCAGTCCCGACCTTGGACGGTCAACCCGCAAGGGGTTCGCGAGCGAGCTGCGACCTCTCTGGGTGCGCCGCCGAGGTGACCGCGGTCAGGCCCGGATCAAACGGGCGCCATCGAGCGGGGATCGGCCCCGCCAACGGATGGAGCCTCACATGTCGGATCTCAGCCTTGCACAAAACCACGCACTCGATCTTGCCCGGACCCTGATGGTTCCGGTCACCCTCTTCGAAATCGACGGCGAGATCGGCGTCATGCCTTCCGCCGAGTATGACGGCGATGAAGACGCCATCATCAACGAATACGATCCCTTTGCCTATGGATCGGCTCATTGAGCCGATCACCCCTTCGAAGGAAGGCGTGCCGCTTGCGCTGATGCGCGCGCAAGGGAGGCTTCGCCGCGATCCTTCCCGGCAGATCTGCACATTGCGAACCGCGCCCTTGCGCGCTTCCATCTTCGCGGCCTGGACGCTGCCAGTCCGAACAGTCAGGAAAGCTAAAGGAAGTGAAATGGAGAAAAATGACGTCGAAGAGCTGCGTACGCGGGTGGGCTGCGCAGCCGTCCTTGAGCATGAGGGCTTCGCGATAGACAGGAAAGAGAGCACGCTCCGGGCAGTCAAATTCCGCCGCGACGACGACATCATCATCGTAATACACGACGATAGGGGCTGGTTCGACGCTCGTTCGGATGCCAAGGGCGATGTGTTTGCGCTCGTAAGCTATCTTCGTGGAATCGGATTTACGGAGGCCCTGGCGACGGTCGGCGACCTGGTCGCGTTTCAGCGAACCGCAGCGACCTGGGAGAAGCCTCTTCGTCAAACGCAAACAGGGGCTTCGATTCCTGACCGCTGGAACCATAGAAAGCGGCCGTGGCGAGCATCGGCAACATGGAGCTATCTTCGACACAACCGGGCGCTGCCATGGCAGGTCATCTCTGCGGCGATTGAGGCGGACGTTCTTCGAGAAGGCCCATATGGCTCGATGTGGGCAAAACATGTCGATGAGGCTGGCGCCGTCATTGGCTGGGAGGAGCGCGGTCCGGACTGGCGTGGCTTTTCGACCGGCGGTGCCAAGGCGCTCTTCCGGTTTGGAATGAACGACGTTCGTCGGATCTGTGTGACGGAGGCGGCAATCGATGCACTCAGCCTGGCCGCGATCGAGCAGATGGAATCTAACACGCTCTATGTCAGCACCGGTGGCGGCTGGTCGCCGCTGACCGCGCTGGCGCTGGAGACCCTGGCGTCCGGGAAAGGCGTATGGCTGGTGGCCGCGACCGACAACAACGTTCAGGGTGAGGTTTTTGCCGATCGCCTGCGCCAGATGGCGGATCGCGCTGCTTGCGATTTCTCGCGGCTGAGGCCAGAATCGGAGGATTGGAATGAGGAATTGAAGGAGAGGAGGGAGAGAGGAGAGCTGCCGCATACGCTGCCAGCGCATCAAGGGTGAAGCTGCCGCCCGCCTGACGGCGGCCCTTGACCCGCTGCCCGCGAGGCGCCGGCTGAGGAGGGGTGATCAAAGGACTGAACAGAGAGGTCGATCAGGCTTCGCTTCAGTCGCAACCCCGAAGGAGCCGCAAATGTTCGTTTCCCCCGCAATCCGTCCAGCACATCGCAAAGTGTTCGAAGGCGTCACTAGCCGCCACGAAATGTACGCCCTGTTCAATCGCCATAGCCAGTCGCCGTTCGACGATGACAGGATGAACGGCACGCGATATGTCGGCGAGTGGTTTGAGATATCCGAAGCCGACCACGACCACATGTTCGAGATCCTCCCGCCGCTGTTTTACCGTGGCGACATGTTCGCCATGCGCGAGTTTTTGGCCGCCAGCGTCACCAGCGTATTCTTCTCCCTGCCGATCGATGATCGGTCCCGATGGTTTCACGGCTATTGCGACTTGGACGATCGCCAGTCGCCTGACAGGATGCGCGCCGAAATCATCACCCGCGAATCCCGTCCCGTCCGCGCCATGAACCGACAGGAAAAGCTCGATCATATCTGGAGCGCGACCGGTCCGGATTTCCGTGGTTATGCCGACCAAAGATTTCCAGCCGATCTGCGCAATCGCCAGATCGTGCTGGTCTATCCCTCGGCTCAAGGCAAGGTCTGGAAGCTGCTCGACGATCTGTCCGACGAGGAGATTGCCGCCAAGCTGCCGGTGCAGTTCCGTCTTCTTCCTGAAACCATTGCAGCCTGAAGGCAGCCTTCACTTCCAAACCTCCACCATCCGCCTCCTGGCAACACCCGCATCCGACGGCGAGTGTGCCTTGGCGCGCCCACTCACAGGAGTTTTCCAATGGCGCATGACGATCCTTTCACCGTCGACCTGTTCGGCAATACAGCTCTCGCATCCGGTTTCGATCTCGGTGTGCCGGGTTTCGCAGCAGACTTCGGGCCCGTTATCGAAATCGATCCCCGGCCCTCGAAGCTGGCGCCAGCCGCTCCGGTCCGCAAAGAACCGAAAACCACGCCGCAGATACGGACGAAGGTCGATTTCCGGTTGCAGGGTACTCGCGGTCTCGCCAAAACCTGGCGCGACCGGGCACGAGACAATATCGCCGCCATCCAACTGGCCAACGAGATCGAGCGTCACGGCCTTCCGGCCCGATCTGACCAGCAGGCAAGGTTGATCAAGTTCACCGGCTTCGGTGCATCGGATCTGGCCAACGGCATATTCCGACGTCCGGGCGACGAGGCGTTTCGCAAAGGCTGGGAAGAACTCGGCGGCAATCTCGAAAGCGCCGTTGCGGCGGCCGATTACGCGTCTCTGGCGCGGTGCACGCAATATGCTCACTTCACGCCGGAGTTTATCGTTCGCGCCATCTGGGCAGGCTTGGTCCGAATAGGCTTCAAGGGCGGCCGGATCCTGGAGCCGGGTATTGGCACGGGCATGTTTCCGGCGCTGATGCCGGATGCGATCTCCAAGGTCAGCCACGTTACCGGCGTCGAGCTCGATCCTGTCACCGCCCGCATCGTCCGGCTGCTGCAACCGCGGGCCAGAATTCTCAACGGCGATTTCGCGCGAACAGAGTTACCGGCGCATTTCGATCTGGCGATCGGCAATCCGCCGTTTTCCGACCGCACGGTGAAAAGCGACCCGGCTTTCCGCTCTCTCGGTTTTCGGCTGCATGACTATTTCATCGCCAAGTCCATCGACCGGCTGAAGCCGAGAGGTCTTGCAGCCTTCGTGACCTCGTCCGGCACGATGGACAAGGCCGACGCCCGCGCCCGCGAATACATCGCCGGCATGGCCGATCTCAGCGGCGCCATCCGTCTGCCCGAAGGCAGCTTTCGCGCCGACGCCGGAACGGATGTGGTCGCCGATATCCTCTTCTTCCGAAAGCGTCATGCAGACGAGCCGGCTGGCAACGACAGCTGGCTTGATCTCGTGGATGTCCAGTCGGAAGGCGAGGGCGGTAGCATCCGTATCAACAGGTGGTTCGTCGATCATCCCGACATGGTGCTGGGCCGCCATGCGATCAGCTCAGGCCCATTCGGCGAGACCTATACCTGCCTCCCGATTGGTGATGATCTCGAAACAAGCCTGAACGCCGCGATCAGTCAGCTACCAGCCGACATCTACGACTGCGATTTGACGACGATCGATTTCGAACTTCAGGATGAGGTGGCGGATGCGATGGCCGAGCGGCCTGATGATCCCAAGGTCCGCGAGGGCAGCTATTTCGTCGGAAAAGCCACGGCCCTGATGCAGGTGGTGGATGGGGTTGCTGTCCCGGTCGAGGTCAGGAAGGGCCGCAGCACCGATGGCATCTTCGCCAAGCATGCCCTCGTTATCCGCAAGCTCATCCCGATCCGCGATGCGGTCCGGCTCATTCTCAAGCTTCAGGAACGCGATCAGCCATGGCAAAAGGCGCAAGCGTCGCTGCGCATCGCCTGGTCGAGCTTCATACGCGAGTTCGGCCCGATCAATTTCACCAGCGTCTCTACCGCGGAAGACCCGGAAACCGGGGAGATCAGAGAAACCCACCGCCGGCCGAACCTGGCGCCGTTCCTCGACGATCCCGATTGCTGGCTGGTGGCCTCGATCGAAGACTACGATCTGGAGACCAACACCGCCAAGCCGGGTCCGATCTTTACCGGACGCGTCATAGCGCCGCCGCCGGCACCAGTGATCACTTCGGCGCTCGATGCGCTCGCGGTGGTGCTCAACGAGCGCGGCCATGTCGATCTGAATCATGTCTCCGAGCTACTGCACCGCGACGTTGATGATGTCATCGGCGAGCTGGGCGAGGCGGTCTTCCGCGATCCGTCCAATGGCTCCTGGCAAATGGCCGATGCCTATCTGTCCGGTGCGGTCCGGTCGAAGCTGGTGACCGCACGCGCGGCTGCGGATCTCGCTCCCGCATTTGCGCGCAACGTCGCGGCGCTTGAGCGCGTCCAGCCAGCCGATCTGCGGCCCTCGGATATCACCGCACGCCTCGGCGCCCCATGGATCCCCGCCGATGACGTCGTCGCCTTCGTGAAGCAGACCATGGATGCCGATATCTCCATTCACCATCTGCCGGAATTGGCGACCTGGACGGTCAATGCCCGGCAGCTGGAATGGTCGGCAGCCGGCACCACGGAATGGGGCACCCACCGCCGCCATGCCGGTCAGCTTCTCTCCGACGCTCTCAACTCGTCCGTACCGCAGATCTTCGACACGATCCGCGATGGGGAGACCGAGCGTCGGGTGCTGAACACTGTGGAGACGGAAGCCGCCAAGGAAAAGCTCGCCAAGATCAAGTCCGCCTTCCAATCTTGGATCTGGTCGGATCCGGATCGCACCGACCGGCTGGCGCGCGTCTATAACGACACTTTCAACAACATCGCGCCGCGAGCCTTCAACGGCGATCATCTCCAACTGCCCGGCGCCTCTGGCGCCTTTTCTTTGTACCGTCATCAGAAGCGCGGCATCTGGCGGATCATTTCGGCCGGCACTACCTACCTCGCGCACGCCGTCGGTGCTGGAAAGACGCTGACCATGGCCGCCGCCATCATGGAGCAGCGCCGTCTGGGTCTGATCAGCAAGGCGATGCTCGTCGTGCCGGGCCATTGCCTGGCCCAGGCCGCGCGTGAGTTTCTGGCGCTCTATCCCAATGCCCGCATCCTTGTCGCCGACGAGACCAACTTCGCCAGGGAAAAGCGCCATCGCTTTCTGTCGCGGGCTGCCACCGCCAACTGGGACGCCATCATCATCACCCACTCGGCGTTCCGCTTCATCTCGGTGCCATCGGTCTTCGAGGCACAGATGATCCAGGACGAGCTGGAGCTCTACGAGGAGCTGCTGGTTAAGGTCGATAGCCAGGATCGGCTGTCGCGCAAGCGCATCGAACGCATGAAGGAGGGCCATAAGGAACGGCTCGAAGCGCTGGCCACCCGCAAGGACGACCTGCTGACCATCTCGGAGCTCGGGATCGACCAGATCATCGTCGACGAGGCGCAAGAGTTCCGCAAGCTGTCCTTTGCCACCAATATGTCGACGCTTCGAGGTGTCGATCCGA
The DNA here is from genome assembly GCF_009498615.1 of Agrobacterium sp. ICMP 6402. Taxonomy (NCBI): domain Bacteria; kingdom Pseudomonadati; phylum Pseudomonadota; class Alphaproteobacteria; order Hyphomicrobiales; family Rhizobiaceae; genus Agrobacterium; species Agrobacterium sp. ICMP 6402. The sequence goes on along the minus strand of NZ_QSNV01000009.1, from coordinate 172,599 downwards.
ACGGCTCTCAGCGCGCCTGGGACCTGTTCGTCAAATCCCGCTTCATTGAGACGAAGAACCCTGGCAGGGCGCTGGTGCTGGCGTCGGGCACGCCGATCACCAACACGCTCGGCGAGATGTTCTCGGTGCAGCGAATGATGGACAGCCAAGCGTTATCGCACCGTGGTCTGCACGAGTTCGACGCCTGGGCCTCGACCTTCGGCGATACCTCGACGGAACTCGAACTGCAGCCATCAGGCAAATACAAGCCGGTCACGCGCTTCAGCCAGTTCGTCAACGTGCCGGAACTGATTGCCATGTTCCGATCGTTCGCCGACGTTGTGCTGCCAGTCGATCTCAGGACCTATGTGAAGGTCCCCGATGTCTCCGGCGGCAAGCGCCAGATCGTCACCGCCGAGCCGACGGCCGCTTTCAAGTCCTACCAGAAACAGCTGGACGCGCGGATCAAGGCGATCGAGATGCGCGATGGCCCGGTCAAGCCCGGCGACGACATCCTGCTCTCGGTCATCACCGACGGACGTCACGCCGCGATCGATCTGCGCCTCGTCGATCAGGCGATGGGCAACGAGGCCGCCAACAAGCTGAATGCGCTGGTCACGAACACCCACCGGATCTGGCAGGAAACGGGAGAGGCAGAGTATCGTCGCAAGGACGGCAAGCCGTTTGACCGGCCGGGCGCCGGCCAGCTGATCTTTTCCGATCTCGGCACGATCAATGTCGAGGCGACGCGCGGCTTCTCCGCCTATCGCTGGATCCGAGATGAGCTCGTCCGCCTTGGCGTACCGGCTTCGGAAATTGCCTTCATGCAGGATTATAAGAAGTCGGACGCCAAGCAGCGCATGTTCAACGACTTCAATGCTGGTAAGGTCCGCGTGCTCATCGGCTCGTCCGAAACCATGGGCACCGGCGTCAATGTCCAGGCGCGGCTCAAAGCCCTGCATCATCTCGACGTGCCTTGGCTCCCGTCGCAGATCGAACAGCGAGAGGGCCGCATCATTCGTCAGGGTAACCAGCATGACGAGGTCGATGTCTTCGCCTATGCGACGCTCGGCAGCCTCGATGCCACCATGTGGCAGAACAACGAGCGCAAGGCGCGCTTCATCGCGGCGGCTCTCTCCGGTGACACCAGCGTTCGGCGGCTGGAGGATATGGGCGAGGGGCAGGCAAACCAGTTTGCCATAGCCAAGGCCATCGCGTCCGGCGACGAGCGACTGATGCAGAAGGCCGGGCTGGAAGCAGAAATCGCCCGCCTCGATCGCCTCCGCGCCGCCCATATCGACGATCAGCATGCGATCCGCCGGCAGATCCGCGACGCCGAACGGGATATCGAATTCTCCAGCCGCCGGATCGAGTATGTGGGCAAGGACATCGACCGTCTGGTCGCGACCGCGGGCGATGCATTCATGATGCAGGTCGTAAGTGCCGAATTTGACGAGCGCAAGCTTGCTGGCCGCGCGCTGATGAAGGAAATCCTGACGCTGGTTCAGCTACAGGAAGAGAAAGAGGTGATCATCGCCACCATCGGCGGCTTCGATCTCGCCTATCATGGCGAGCGGTTCGGAAAGGACGGCTACCGCTACGACACGTTTCTTCAGCGCACCGGTGGCGACTACGAGATCGACCTGGCCGTGACCACAACCCCGATCGGCGCCATCTCCCGCCTCGAACATGCGCTTGGCGGGTTTGAACAGGAACGAGAGAACTATCGCAATCGGCTCGCCGATGCGAAAAGGCGTCTCGCCTCCTATACGCCGCGACTGGGTGAAAGCTTCTCATTCGAAGCCGAGCTTGAACTCAAGCTGAGCCAACTGGACGAGATCGAAAGGGATCTGGCGGCAACCGCCGACGAACCAGAGGAGGATCGCAAGAAAGCTGCATAAACAGCGGCATTTCCACCGTCACTTGAAACCGGGTCGGGTCATACACATCTACCGGTCATCACCCGTTTCGATGGTTTCATGCAGTGGCGATTGCCGCGCGTTTGAAGCTGTCCGGGTTGGAAGGGCGCTCCCCGAAAGGGTCGAGCGCCCTTTCGTTTTTGATCTTCAGGCGCTATTCGCCGAGCTTGTAGATCGCGGCATTGTCCTGCTGTTCCCGCAGGCCTTTATATGAAGCGTGCCGCAATTTGCCATCGTCGGTCCAGGCACGATATTCGATCTCGGCAATCAGTGTCGGTTGAACGAAGACGACCCCCTTCTTATCGACCGCAACCGGCGCACGCTTTGTGTTCAGCGTGTCCAGCATCCGGCGTACCTCGATTGCATCCTTCTCTTTGAAGCCAGTCCCGACCGAACCGACATAGACGAACGCGTCGCCCTGGTAGGCCGCGAGCAACAGGCTGCCGATCCCGCCGCGTGCCGCGGTCGACGGCTCGTAGCCCACAATTACGAAGCTTTCGCTCTGGATGCATTTGATCTTCAGCCAGTCGCCAGGTCGGCCCGAGCGGTAGGTGCTTTCGCGGTGCTTGGCGATGATGCCTTCCAGGCCGTGCTCGCGCGCGGCCGCCAGAAGTGTCGCGCCATCCGCTTCGACCTCCTGCGAGATGCGGATCGCTCCTTCGCTCTCGCCGATCAGGTCTTCCAGCAGGTGGCGACGTCCGGACAACTCCATCTTCGTCAGGTCATGGCCATCGAAATACAACAAGTCGAATGCGTAGAGGATGGCCTCGTCTGACGCCTTCTTCCCCCCGCGCCCACCAAGTGAACGCTGCAGCGCCCCGAAGTCCGAGCGGCCCACGGCATCGAGGACAACGGCTTCCCCATCCAGAATAGCCGTTCCTAAGCCGAGCTTGCGCGCAGCGGCGGCGATCGCCGGAAACCTGTCGGTCCAGTCATGACCGCCACGTGTGATGATCCGCACCGCGTTCGGCTCAATATGAACAGCTACACGATAGCCGTCCCATTTGATCTCGTAGATCCAGTCCGGTCCCGATGGCGGCTTTGCTTTCAACAGCGCCAGGCACGGCTCGATGCGACCGGGCATCGGGTCGAACGGCAATTGCGGTTGCGCCGGGTCGCGTGGTTTGCGCGGTCGCGAGCGGATTGGAGCATCCGTCTCCCGCAAAAGCGGTTGGGATTTTTGGCGCGGCGGCTTTGTCATGGTCAGAGTTCAGCAGCAATTGCTTAAAATCGTGTGACATCACCGGGGGATGGAGGATGGGAGGAAAAGATGGGGGAGGAAAAGGAGATGGAAACCGGTTCGCAAGGACGGTCCAACGGCTGACGGTTCCCTCAATCGCGCCGGTCGCCGAGACCGGGCCAGCTTGTCTCGCAAGGCAGGTGTGCCTCGCTCTTCCGCAAGCCAGGTCTGCTCCGGCGCAATTGCAGCCGCTGGCCCGTCCTGCGGTTCGGGAGATGTCTTCGAAAAGAAGATGAGGAGGCAAGGACACTCCGTCCGCCCGAAACCGAAAGGTCATTCCCATGCAGTTGATTACAGCCGATCCGCGCAGCCTGAAGGACAATCCTGACCGGTCCCGCCAGTCGAAATCCTCACCCCAGTCCGACGCACTGCTCTGCGCATCGATCAGGGCCATCGGCGTCGTTCAGCCACCGATTGTCAAACTCGATCCGGAGGGCGGCAATAGCTACGTCATCGTCTTCGGACATCGCCGCGCCGCCCAGGCTATCGCCGCGGATCTCTTGGAAATTCCGCTGCTGCTGGCCGATCCCTCCGACGATCTCGGCGCGATGCAGTCCTTTGCGGAGAACATCGCCCGCGAGCCGCTGAACCCCGTCGATCAATGGCGCGCCATCGAACGGCTGGTGGCCCTGGGGTGGACCGAAGAGTCGATCGCGATGGCGCTGGCGCTTCCGAGCCGCCAGATCCGCAAGCTACGGCTGCTCGCCAATATCCTGCCCGCCATGCTCGACCAGATGGCGCGCGGCGACATGCCGAACGAGCAGCAGTTGCGCACGATCGCCGCCGCAGGCCAGGACGAGCAGGCCGAAGTGTGGAAGAAGTACAGGCCGAAGAAGCAGGACCCGCAGGTCTCGTGGTGGGAGGTTGCCCGGGCGCTGACCACGACCCGGATGCTCGCCAAACATGCAAGCTTCGGTGATGATCTGGCGCAGGCCTATGGTATCGTCTGGGTCGAGGACCTGTTTGCACCCGCTGACGAGGACAGCCGCTACACCACGGATGTCGAGGCGTTTCTCGGGGCGCAGCAGGAGTGGCTGGCCAACAATCTGCCCAAGCGCGGATCGGTCATAGAGGCCAACGAATACGGCCAGGCCAAACTCCCGGCCAAGGCACAACAGGTCTACGGCAAGCCCGGCAAGGGCGACCTGACCGGCTGGTACATCAATGCGCGCGATGGCTCGGTTCAGTCGGTTGCCTACCGCATGCCCGAAGTGAAGAAGCCGAAGCTGGTCAAGGATGCCGAGGGTGTCGATACCCTCGTCGAGGAGGTCGAGGCGCCGAAAGTGCGGCCCGATGTGACCCAGAAGGGTCTCGACATGATCGGCGACTTGCGGACTGACGCTCTGCACGAGGCGCTTGCTCGCGCGCCGATCGAGGACGACACGCTGATGGCTCTGCTCATTCTGGCCTTCACCGGCACGAATGTCAGCATTGCCAGCGGCGCATCGGACAATCCCTATGGTCATGCGAAATGCGCGCCGCATGCTGCCCGGCTGATCGGCGAGGACGGCAAGCTGTCCTTCGATCGCGAGACCTTGCTGCAGGCCGCACGCTGGGTTCTGATCGAAGTCCTGTCTCTGCGGCGCAATCGCTCTGATAGCGGCCTGATCGCCCGTATTGCCGGCGACGCTATCGGTGCTGACGAGTTCCTGCCCAATATGGGCACTGAAGACTTCCTCTCGTGCCTGTCACGCACTGCGCTGGAGGCTGCAGCGGAAACAGCAGGCGTGCCCGGCCGGATCAAGGTGAAGGATACGCGCGTGGCTCTGGTCGAGCATTTTGCCGAGGGAAAGCTGGTGCATCCGGCAGCGCTACTTGCGCCTTCGACTGAGGACGTGCGGTCCTGGGCTGGACGTTTTGCCAGTGTCGATAGCGGATCGGAGGATGCTCAAGACGCTCCCGCTACGCTTGAAGATCAGCCTCCCGGCAGTGGCGTTGTATCTCATTCCGCCGCCGAGGAAGAGGCCGACGAGGGTTTCCGCGAGGCTGCCGAATAGCGCTAGGCAACAGGATCTGAATCGCCGCCGCTCGCTCACGCCGGCGGCGTTTTCGTTTCGAGCAATCAGAAGGAGTTTGTCATGGCAGAGATCCGTGATGACATGGCCACCGAAAAAGCGGTGCATCAGGCTGAACTAAGGGCATTGGACCGGCCGACGATACAGGCAGGAGCGTCGACGCCTTGGGGCATGGCACAAGACTCGCGGCGATATGCCGATGGTATAATTCTGCATTCGACCGCAGGCCACGGTGGTTTCAGTCTGGATGAAATTGCAAACACCGTCGTCCATCCCCTCTATCGTAATGACGGCGGATTCTACGAGGAGGATTGTGAATGGGCGAAGGTCGCCCATGCCTTCCCGCAGCTGTTCACCGCCTATGAGCGGCGCATGGCTGATCGCACACTTCGCAACTATTACCCTGATGCCTACGAGCGGGTCATGAGCGTCACGCTGAATGCCAGTCAGTCTCATTTGCGGGAACGACAGGAATTCGAGAGTCGTCATCGCAACGACTGGGTGGTCATCGCAGCCCTCAATTCCGATCACGAGCCGGGTTTCGTCGAATGCATAGCAACGCTGGGCGGGATCCGGGGCGAGACCGGCGAACGGCGGTTTCTGGTTCCACGCTCCGACTACACGATCGGCCGGCATGGCTTCGTCATCGATCCGGTCAAGCACGAGCCATATGATGGTCCGTCAAGCTTTGTGACCTGGGCGGCGCGGCGATGACTGTGGCGTCCACCGACTGTCACCCTCCCCAAAATCAGGTGATCGATTTCATCGAGCACTATCGCAGGATCTGGGCACGGCAGCAGGATTGCCGCTCCCGGCGGGCAGAGCGGACACGAAAAACGAAGTCGCGGTGGAAATGCAAGGCACGGCATCGCCCACCATCGACTTCTGCACCATATCAACGGAGCCGGGTGAGAGCGGAAAGCCCAGCCAAGGTGAGGGTGTGATAAAGCGTTGATCGGAAGCGCGGAAGACATGGCACGGGGCAACCGGCTTGCAATGGCATGTGCTTGGCCCCGAGATTTGTCAGTTCCCCTAGTGGGTGACGCGGCGTTGCCTGGGGTCGGATCGGGGATGGCGATTGCATCATGCTGTCGTGGACCAGATCGTCGGCCGGCACAGCACCTCGGTTTTGCTGCGGTCTGACATGGGCGCGTCCCGGTCAAAGGCCGTGTGCCACGCCGCGTTGCGGCAGGATCATCGCCTCGTTGCAAGGCAGGCCCGCGTCTGTCGCAGCCCGCAAGTGCGGGCTGCACCATCCGCAAACCTTCCCCGCTCCTCCTGGCAATGCCCTGACCTTGGGCCGGGCCGCTGGTGCCCATGTCCTTTTGCCCGCACCCGAGAGGCTGAGCCGGACGACAACCGGCACCCCGGGCTTCGCTGAAACATCGCTCATAAAGGATCCGATCATGGCACCGCTCAACCGCTCCACCCAAAAGAACCGTCCGGCAAAATCCCAACGCGCCACTACACTCGAAATGGTCAGGCACGCCTGCCCAGATACAGCCCAGGCACTGCGCATCTCCGAAAGCTTCGGCCTTGCCCTCATCGACAGCGACGGGGTCCGCGATCTCCACCGCGGCCAGTTGATCGAAAGCGCCGATGCCCTGAAGGACGGCCTCGCCGAAAAGGCCATGCAGATCCACATGCAGCGCATCGTCGGATCCTTCGTCGGCTCAGCCTACGGCGCCGGGCAATTCTACAGCCGCGCGGTCACAGAAGCCCGCGATCTCACCATGAAGCTTTCCAACGATACCAGAGACGAGGACCTGGACGGCCCGGTAGGCTTCGACAGCCGAGCCCAGCGCAAGCGCGAGTTCGCCGCCGACATGGGCCTGCAGGCCCACGTGCTTCGAATGGCAGCCGAAGGTGCCGTCTCTGCTTACGAGGATATCACTGGCGAAACCTGGAAGCCTTACGAGCGCACGGTCGAGCAGCCTGCCAACTCGGTCGACAGGCAAGCCGCCACTGCCCAGATGTCAGCATTCGAATAAATGTTACCGCGGGGCCACGGCCCCGCGTTCATTGCCGCTAACAGATCTGGCTCAGTCTCGCTAGCAAGAACGATAGCGTTTAAGAGCAAACAAGAGGCCGAACTACCAGTCCGGTCTCGCGGTCGCAGTCGGAAATCCATGCACACACCAACAAGACCAATTAGTGCACGAATGGAATGAAATCATGTTTATCCACATGACGCTTTTGGTAGACCGTCTTCAATCTGATCACCCGACATGGACGGTTACGTCGTAGCCGAGAGACCGCAGTGCCTTGCTGGTTCGTCCGTTGCGAGGAGGAAACCGATCCGGAAGCGCCCAGCCGACAATCTCGCCGAGTGCGCTAACGCCTATCAACTCGATTTTCCTTTTCGGGTCGACTATGGCATCCCACAGACGCTGCGGAACATCGTCGATGCGCCCGCCGTAAAGGATGTAGGACAAGGTCTCCAGAGCGGAAACACCCCCTCGTGTCGGAGCGCGATAAATATGCCTTGCCAGAGCGTCAACCTTTTCAGGAATGTCATACGGCTGGCCGCCCTTCAGGCCAATCAGGCGATTGGGCGCACGGCGCGCGTATTCGCGAGTTGCATGGACTTTGCCGAGCACCTTGACGAACTGATCTTCAGTCAGGCCAGGCAATAACTCTTCAGAAAACGCCCGTCGCGGTACCGGCGCGGTCTTGTTAAGCATCCTGTTTTCAGCAGAACTGTCCGGAAGTTTACGCCACCACTTGATCGTGGCTTCAACGGCGGCATCCGGGTCGTTGTGATTTTTGGTAAAATGGGTTTCAAAGTCCGCCCGACGCCCGTCAAACGTGTTCTGGTAATAATGGGCATGCAGGAACTGATCGGCTTGGGCTCCCAGCGGAGCGGTGGCTCCCACCCAGGAAGGCCTATTGGCGTCAACGGAAATCTTAGCCGCAATGTCCCGGATGGTCTGAATCGTGCTGTTCCACTCGTCAAGGAAGGCTTGGCGGCGTTTTTCGTTGGCAGATTTGGTGCTCGTCCGAGCCAGTCCCGGGAAATGGGGAACTAGAGTTGTGGCGTTAAATGCGTCATCGGCTTCTTTGTGTGCTATCTTGCGCCTGGTCAGTTCCTTGTTGCGCGCCGACAGGAGATCGAAAAGTTCTTGGGTTAAAGGCGCAGCGTGCGCCTCGATTTGCGCGAAAAACTGCTCAAGCTCTAAATCGTGGCCGCCATCGACAAGCTCCGTTTCACTTAAAAATACACCGGCTTCGACGTTGTTCCACCACGCGCTCTGAGTGAGATTTGCGGACCCGATGTAGGCGCCGAAGCCTCTCCACCAGATGACCTTCGGATGAAACTGGCGAACGAGCTTGCAGACATACCTTCCGGATTTTCGGGATAAGAAACGTTCTAGTATCGGAATGCTGACGGGCACCTGGTCATCAAAACGCCCCCAAAATCGAAGGGGTAGTTTGTTTTCCCAGCACCAGTCGAAAAGCAGGTCATTCTCAGTTGCATAGGCGACTGCGGCATCGACGCGGTGCGTCTCTTCTGTGGCTTGGAGCAGAATATTGCGCAGGTAGTTTCCGTTAATCCCGTTCAGAAGCAGTTCCAAAACAAATCCTTTGTCGCGTTGGAGGGCGGCTATTTTCGATCAGAACTGGCTCGGTAGACCAGCTTCCAATGCCGCTTCGCGCTCTGCCTGTTCTGGAAGCCACGTTGCGTTTGCTCGAATGAATAGGATGACCGTCAATACCTCCGACAACATGTCCGAGTGGCCATCGTCGAGATCGTCGAAGTTTGCTTGACCAAACTTCAGGGCGACCGCGACGCGGCCAGCTGCGGCAAGTATCAGGTCGGGAACGTCGTCGTAACCAATCGCAGCCTGTTCGAGTAGCCCGCCGATGGCGGATTTTCCGAGAGGCTCACCGGTCCTACGATCACGCCATCTCTTCCCCTCCAGATATATCGAGCTGTTTTCTGGCCCATCGCGCAGTCGAATGACCTCATCCTCGTGCGCATGATAGTTGGCGGACGGCGTTGCCACGGAAATGTCCTCGATGAGAGTGTTCATGAGACCCGCAAGGCTATCTTCCTCCTCCCTGAAAACACCGATTGTTCCCGTGCGACGAAGTTCCCAGCAGGATGCGATGTGAGAAAGCGGGCGAAGAACAAATTCGTCGAGCCAATTGCTTCGTCCGAAGAAAGAAACGACCGCTTCAGATGACCAGGCGATCTCATTTTTAGTTTGTCGTTTGCGTACCACGGGCTTTTCCTCTTGGTCGAATCTACCGGACGATCTTATATCGCACCACCGAGGATCATCTGATCTGGCATCGTATAGGACTGTACCGCGTCGATCGACCCGGCTGTTTTCCAGCATCGCCCACTTTCAAATGCCCTGCCTCGGTTTCCGGGTCGATTTGATTGGGACAATGAAAAGCGTTGGTTCAGTCCACTTTTGCCGCGCTAGTTGCTGGCCTCGTCATTAACCTGTTGCAACGTATTCCGCCCAGATGGTTGCCATTGCCGTACCCCTTTATCCGCCAGCTCGCACGTCCACTGCGGTCTCGATGGGGCATGTCTGACCAAAGACCGCCTCGCGGTGCTCGGCTCGATCGGCATCCGCAACGGCCGGCTCGTTTTCTTCCCCTGTGCGCTGAAGCGCCCATTCCTCGCGAGACAAGAAAGCCTCTCCCTGGCCGTCCTCCACTCCGTTTCGGTCCGTTGGATGCAGGCCGATCGTCCCCGGTCCTATCGACTGCCATCGAGGCCGCGATGGACGCGGCCCGAACAACCGAAAAGGATTACGACAATGGCAACTATCGGCTCTTTCACCGCTTCCGGTAACGGCTTCTCCGGCACCATCAAGACCCTCAACCTCAACGTCAAGGCAACCATCCGCGCCGTCGAGCGCACTTCCGAAAAGGGCCCTGACTACCGCATCCTCGCGGGAGCCACGGAATTCGGGGCAGGCTGGAAGAAGACCTCGAACGAAGGCCGCGACTACCTCTCGATCAAGCTCGACGATCCGAGCTTCCCGGCCCCGATCTACGCCACGCTGATCGAGGTCGAAGGCGAGGAAGGCCTCTCCCTCATCTGGTCCCGGTCGAACCGGGACTGAGACTGGATGCCCCGCCCGCCAAGGCGGGGCTCTCCACGTCAGGGATCACTTGTTCAGTGCATCCTTGAGCGCCTTGGCAGGCGCGAAGGTCAGCTTCTTCGAAGCGGCAACAGTCATCTTTTCTCCGGTCGCGGGATTGCGACCCTCGCGCTCAGGCGAAGCTTTTACCTTGAATTTTCCGAAGCCTGGGATGGAGGTTTCAGCGTCGGAGCCTGCGGCATCGGCGATGGCCTGGAACACGGCTTCGACGATCCCCTTGGCCTGAACCTTCGTCAGGCCGTTGTCGGCGGCGATCTTTTCGGCGATTTCATTGGTGGTGGTCATGGATTCCTCGCATCTTCCTGTCAAAGATAAAATCCGTGTCAGCTTATGAGCGGATTGTCATCGGCGAGGATTGGGACAAAGTTCAGATCCTCTGGATGTCCACAGGTCCTTTTGGCCGATAACCCCGTTTACGCTTCTCGCGAAGCACGTCGAGGAACACGTTGATGGCCTGGCTCTCATTGTCGAACAGATGCAACATCTGCTTTCCGCGCGTTCCAATCCGACCCCAGGCGCGCACAAGCGAAACCTCTCCGAACAATGTCGGCTGAACAGAAAGCGCATAGAACCGCGCCATGTTCTTTTCCGGCGCGATACGTTCGACATAGAGGTGGTAGGGCTGCGTGATCATGCCCGCAGAATCGCGCGTTCGGAATCTGCCGTCCAATGAGAGTTTTGAATCGGTCGGGCATCATCGATTCACAATGTTGATCCGTCGGCGTTAGTTTCATTCGCACCAACTCCGCCGCGATCCTTGCCACTTCCGGGCCAGTCCTTCGGCGACGAGCATATCGCCGACCGAGCGCCGATCCCGGTAGACGATCCTGAGCTTCCGGCCAAAGCGATCTTCATCTCTGGCTGACGTCTTGAACGAGAGCGGACCCGAATTGAGGATCTCGAGCAGGCGCTGTTTCGCCGCAAGTCCGCGCTCGCGTTCGCGTTCGCATCTTGGCGGGCTGAGCTCCGGCGTGTCGATGTCGGCGATCCTGATCTTTTCGCCTCGAAACCAGAACGTATCGCCGTCCACCACGCAGGTGATACGTTGCCCGCTTCCGCATATAGAGAAGGCTTCGCTCGAGCCGCTTGCACTGCTTGAAGGCTGGGCTGAGGCAACAGATGCGAGGAAGCCAATGGCTAAGGGAGACAGGCTGGCGACGGCCGTAAAAAGTCTCAATGTCATTTATCCTCATTGTCTGTCATCGGAGCGGCCTTATAGGTCTTCACCCCGTCTGTGATTTGCTTGTGAAAGCGGTTTTCTCCGACGGACGCGCTCATGTCCCTGCGTCTGAACCAGATGGCGCGTCCACATCTAAGCGGCGGATTGCCTGACGTGAACACGATCTGCTCGTCAGCACGCATGCGAAGCACCTCATGCGGCAGTATCAGAGGCCGCCGGCTGAGCTGCCGGGAACGTGAGCGCGACGATCCCTTCATTCCTGAAGAGCGGTTTGTCTGGTCGACCTCGACCGTCGTATCGCCGCAGCGTTTCGAAATATAGTCGGCGGTATCAGGGTCGTTGATCGCAGCAAACGAGATCCACGACGCGGATTCGAACCACTTGCTCGTCGCGTCCCGCCCGCCATAGGCCTCGCGCATCTGGCCGATGGACTGGAAGATCATCTTCAGCGTGATGCCGTATTTGCGCCCGGCGTCGCGCGCGGTCTCCAGGATGCGTAGATAGCCGAGCCTGGCAACTTCGTCGAGCAGGAAGAGCGCGCGACCTTTCACATCGCCATTTCGATTGTAGATGGCATTGAGCAGCGATCCGATAACGACACGCGCCAGTCCCGGATGGGCTTCGAGGACCTTCAGATCGAGCGCAATGAAGATGTCTGTCCCGCCATCGGCAAGATCGTCGGTCGAGAAACTGTCGCCCGAGACGAGCGCGGCGTAGTTCGGATAGGACAGCCAGTGGGTTTCTTTCACCGCATTGGCGTAGACGCCGGAAAAGGTCTCGGGTGTCATGTTGACGAAGACCGAAACGTTCTCCTTCACGAAGTCCGATTCCGACTGCTCGTAGATCTTGGTCAGGCGCGCCCTCAGCTGCGGCTCCGGCTCGGAGAGATTGGCTCTCACCCGGCGCAACGTCTGGTCTTGCTCGTCCGTGTGACCGGACAGGCAGACGTCCGCGATCAGGGCCGTCAGAAGCTGCATGGCCGACGCCCGGAAGAAGTCGTCGCGCGCAGAGGCCGAGCGGGGATTGTCGGTCATAATCCACGTTGCGACGGCGACGATGTCCTCTTCTTTCGTGCTGTCGTGACGACCGATCCAGTCGAGCGCGTTGAAGCCGACGCCTGACGCAGAGGGATCGAGGATGATCACCTTACGGCCAGCCTTGCGGCGATGCTCTGATACCATCGGCGCGACTTCGCTCGATGGATCGAGGACAACGAGGCCGCCACCCCACTTGAGCGCGGTCGGGACCGTGACCGACGTCGTCTTGAAGCCACCGGATCCGGCGAAGACTATGCCATGCGAGGAGCCGAAAGAGCCGTCGAAGCATAGAAGCGGGTTCTTGCCCCCCGCGCCCCAGGTCGACGGATCGTCGGCGCGGAACGACACAGCCGCAACGCTGTCGCGATCGACGCGATACCGTTCTCCGACGACGATGCCGCCTGGATCGGGGAAAAGTTTTGCCGCCTCCTGCACTTTCATCCAGTCAGCCTCGCCATGCACCGCTCGCTTTCCCCCAATCCGCCGTGGCGAGGCTTTGGCAAAAGCTGCGTTGCCCTTCATCGCGACGCGCAGTGCGAAGACGCCGGCGAGGAACGTTGTCGACGCGCCAAGCATCGTTGCGGGGTCAGCATATCCGAGCACGGATTGACCTTTCGGGATGTCGCCAGCGATCCCGGCCAGGCGAACCCCTTCGCGCAGGAGAGCGATGAGGATTGCCACTCCATTTCCGCTGACGACACCCCATCCCGCCGCCTTGATACCCGCTGCGCCATTTGCCGCGAACAGGAAGATCGTGCCGATTGCAGCCGCAGTGGCATAGGGCAGCGCGAGGCCGATACGCCCGAGCATCAGCTTGGCCTGCGCCGTCTTGCTGAGCGCGGCCAGCCAGTGTTCGATCCCCGGCATTAAGACCACCACGGCGATCATCGTCGTGGCAGGGATGACGGCGAGGAACACTTTACTCGCCGTCATGAGCGAACGCCTCCGCGCCTATCGCCGTGAGGCGCGATTGCTCCGCATCGTTGCCCTTAAGGCGACGACTGGCGTCGATCAGCAGGCCGAGCAGCAGTGCCCGCTTCTCGTAGCGAAGTCCTGCCTTGACGATCAGGCCACCGAGCTCGATTTTTTCGCGCGTGTCTTTCTTTCGCGCGTCAGTCGTCATCGTGCGCGCCATGCGTTCAAGCTTCACCAGGCCTGCCCGCAGGCCCGCCAGTTTCGATCGTCGCCGCCGGTTCACCGTCGGTTCGAACATCCCCGGCATTTTTTCTTCCGGTCGAAGGCGCCTTACCTCCGCGAAACCGCCCGCTGATCTCTTCGAACGCGGCCTGTAGCTCGGCTTCCTCGATCTCGATCTCACCGAGACCGGCCTTCAGCGCGATCCGGCCGATGCGCTCGGCCTCGCGTGTTTCTGCTTGTCTCAGCTGATCCTGTAATCTGGCGATTTCTTCCCTGATCCTCGACGATGGTTTCTTCATTCCGGTCGTATCTCCCTGGAAATCTTGACGGCTCTGTTCCGTTGCAAGATTTCCTCAAAAGCACTTCCGAAGGAATGTGCAGATCTGCACGTCGGCAAAGCCGACACTTTGGAGGATGATCCCGCCGTTCCGAAGGAGCGGATCCAAGGGCGCAATTATACGTCGCTGATGCGACGTGCTTGCCCACGGCCCTGGCGGGGCCGTCGTAGGGTTGCCGCTCCCAATGAGCGAGGTTCGAACCGGGAGTGTTTTACGCCGTGGCCATCGCCCATTTCTCAGCCAGCATCGTCAGCCGCGGCGGCGGCCGCAGCGTGGTGCTGTCCGCGGCCTACCGGCACTGCGCGAAGATGGAATATGAGCGCGAGGCCCGCACCATCGACTACACCCGTAAAGAGGGGCTGCTGCATGAGGAATTCATGCTTCCGGCCGACGCCCCGAAATGGGTCCGCGCGATGATCGCCGACCGCTCTGTCGCCGGAGCTTCGGAAGCCTTCTGGAACAAGATCGAGGCCTTCGAGAAGCGTTCCGATGCGCAGCTCGCTCGCGACCTGACAATCGCTCTTCCGCTGGAGCTCACCCCGGAGCAGAACATCGCGTTAGTTCGCGACTTCGTGGCAAAACACATCCACGCCAAGGGTATGGTCGCCGACTGGGTTTATCATGACAATCCCGGCAATCCGCATATCCATCTGATGACCACATTGCGTCCGCTGACCGAGGACGGGTTCGGATCGAAGAAGATGGCGGTCATCGGCGAGGACGGCCAGCCGATCCGAACGAAGTCCGGCAAAATCCTCTATGAGCTCTGGGCCGGATCGACCGACGACTTCAATTCCTTACGCGATGGATGGTTCGAGCGGCTCAACCATCACCTGGCGCTTGGCGGGATCGATCTCAAGATCGACGGCCGTTCCTACGAGAAGCAGGGTATCGGCCTCGAACCGACGATCCATCTCGGCGTTGGCGCCAAGGCGATCGAGCGCAAGGCGCAGGAGCAGGGCGTCCGGCCAGAGCTTGAGCGCATCGAATTGAACGAACAGCGGCGGAGCGAAAACACCCGCCGCATTCTGAACAATCCAGCCATCGTGCTCGATCTGATCACGCGAGAGAAGAGTGTCTTCGATGAACGCGATGTCGCCAAGGTTCTGCATCGCTATGTCGATGACCCGACTGTCTTCCAGCAACTGATGTTTCGCATCATCCTGAACCCGGAAGTCTTGCGTTTGCAGCGTGACACCATCGAGTTCGCGACCGGAGAAAAAGTACCCGCCCGTTATTCGACCCGGGCAATGATCCGGCTGGAAGCGACGATGGTGCGGCAGGCGTTATGGCTGGCGAACCGGGACGGTCATCCTGTCTCTGAAGCTGCTATGGACGCAACGTTCCGGCGGCATGTGCGGTTGTCCCAGGAGCAGAAAGCGGCAATCGAGCGGATCGCCGGTCCTGCCCGGATTGCAGCCGTCGTTGGACGCGCCGGGGCTGGAAAGACTACGATGATGCTGGCCGCCCGAGAAGCCTGGGAGCTTGCCGGTTATCGTGTGGTCGGCGGAGCGCTCGCCGGCAAGGCGGCCGAGGGTCTTTCGAGCGAAGCGGGCATCGAAAGCCGCACGCTCGCGTCATGGGAACTGCGCTGGAACCGAGGCCGTGACGTTCTCGATGATAAAACCGTCTTCGTCATGGACGAGGCCGGCATGGTCGCCTCAAAACAGATGGCCGGCTTTGTCGATGCCGTCGTCAAGGCAGGCGCCAAGATCGTGCTGGTCGGCGATCCTGAACAGCTCCAACCGATCGAGGCGGGGGCTGCCTTCCGCGCCATTGTCGACCGCGTCGGTTATGCCGAACTCGAGACGATCTATCGCCAGCGCCAGGACTGGATGCGCACGGCGTCGCTCGATCTTGCCCGGGGCAACGTGGAAAAGGCGCTGACCGCTTACGATGCCAATGTCAGGATCACGGGAACGCGCCTCAAGGCCGAAGCGGTCGAGCGGCTGATCGGTGACTGGAACCACGATTACGATCAGACGAAGACAACGTTGATCGTCGCGCATCTGCGCCGCGACGTGCGCATACTGAACATTATGGCTCGGAAAAAACTCGTTGAACGCGGCATTGTCGGTGAGGGCCATGTCTTCAAAACGGCTGACGGCATTCGCCAGTTCGACGTGGGCGACCAGATCGTCTTCCTGAAGAACGAGACCTCGCTCGGCGTCAAGAACGGCATGATCGCTCATGTCATTGAGGCCGCACCGAACAGGATCGTTGCTGTCGTCGGAGAGGGTGATCAGCGTCGGCAGGTCATCGTCGAGCAACGCTTCTACAGCAATCTCGATCATGGTTACGCCACGACGATCCATAAATCGCAAGGCGCTACCGTCGATCGCGTTAAGGTGTTGGCAAGCCTCTCGCTGGACCGGCATCTGACCTATGTGGCGATGACCCGCCATCGCGAGGACCTCCAGCTTTATTACGGCCACCGGTCCTTCGCCTTTAACGGCGGCCTGGCCAAGGTACTTTCCCGAAGACAAGCCAAGGAGACCACGCTCGATTATGAGCGCGGAAAGCTTTACCGCGAGGCGCTGCGGTACGCAGAAAACCGTGGCCTCAACATCGTCCAGGTGGCGCGTACGCTTCTACGCGACCAACTCGATTGGACCCTGCGGCAGAAGACGAAATTGGTCGATCTCGGCCAGCGCCTTGCCGTCTTTGCAGAGCGTCTCGGTCTGCACCATCCCCCGAAAACCCAAACGATGAAGGAGGCCGCGCCCATGGTCACAGGCATCAAGACATTCTCCGGTTCCGTCGCCGATACGGTGGAGCAAAAGCTCGACACCGATCCAGCCCTCAGACAACAATGGGAAGAGGTTTCGACTCGTTTTGCTTACGTCTTTGCCGATCCCGAAACTGCTTTCCGGGCGTTGAACTTCGACGCTGTATTGGCCGACAAGGATACCGCACGGCACGTGCTTCGTAAGCTGGAGGCGGAGCCGGCATCGATTGGGCCGCTGCGGGGCAAGACCGGCATTCTTGTCAGCAAGACTGAGCGCGAGGACCGTCGCGTTGCGGACCTCAATGTTCCGGCCCTGAAGCGCGATCTTGAGCAGTATCTAAGGATGCGCGAGGCTGCCGTGCAGCGGCTGCAGGCTGACGAGCAGGCATTGCGTCAGCGCGTGTCGATCGACATCCCGGCATTGTCGCCGGCAGCACATGTGGTGCTGGAGCGCGTGCGTGATGCGATCGACCGCAACGATCTGCCGGCGGCGATGGCCTATGCCGTCAGCAACCGGGAAACCAAGCTGGAAATTGACGGGTTCAACCAAGCCGTCACCGAACGCTTCGGCGAGCGTACCATGCTCACCACTTCCGCGCGCGAACCCTCCGGAAAGCTCTTCGACAAACTTTCCGACGGGATGCAGCCCGAGCAGAAGGAGCGTCTGAAGGAAGCCTGGCCGATCATGCGCACGTCCCAGCAGCTCGCCGCTCACGAGCGCACCGTCCAGACTCTGCGGCAAGCCGAAGATTTGCGTCTCGCCCAGCGCCAGACGCCGGTGATGAAGCAATGACGCGGCGCGTTCCCCTATTCCTGCCCGGCGCGGGCGTGGCGATCGCCGCTCTGGTGGCAATCGCATACTTCGGCGGCTTTCGGCTGAACCTGACGCCGAGCGTGCCGCTTGGGCTCTGGCGTATCCTGGCCCTGCAGCGTCCGGTCGAAGCCGGCGATCTTGTGTTCATATGCCCACCGGTGACCGCCTCATTCGAGGAGGCACGGCGCCGCGGCTATGTCAGGCGTGGCCTCTGCCCCGGTGGCTTTGCGCCGCTGATCAAGACAGTGGCGGCGCTTCCCGGACAGCATGCCAAAATCGGCGTGAATGTCACTGTCGACGGCAAGCCTCTCGCCTCATCGATCGTTCGCGCGAGCGATGGCGAGGGCAGGCCGATCACACCGTTCAAAACCGGCATCGTGCCGCCCAAAAATCTGTTCCTTCACTCATCCTTTGCGAGCTCCTATGATAGTCGGTACTTTGGGCCGGTTCCCGACACGGGCCTTCTCGGCCTGGCGCGGCCAGTCCTCACGTTCGAACCGTAATTGGCAGCTAACCTGCCTGCTGATTGCTGTATCAGTCGCTTGCGGCTGGACTGCCTGGAGCGGTCATCTGCTGGCCCTTCCTGTCGCTGTGTTGTTGCCGGCGCTCTGGGCGATGTCGCCGTCGCGGCTGACGGCGCTGCTCGTGTCGGCCGGATATTTTCTGGCTGCGTCGCGTGGGCTGCCGCAAGGCGTCGCCAACTTCTATGCCGCCGATCTCTGGCCCGGGCTTCTGCTCTGGGCAGCTGCTTCGCTTTCCTTTGCCGGCGTGCATGCGGCGCTCTGGAAGGGGCGACCGGAAGGCAAGTCTCCGGGAGGTGGTCGAATGGGAATGGCAATGGCGGGGCGCTATCTGGCGGCGGCGCTTCTCATGGGACTGCCGCCCCTCGGCATAACCGGCTGGGCACATCCGCTCACTGTTACTGGCGTGCTCTTTCCGGGATGGGGATGGTGGGGGCTGATCGCGATGACAGCCGGCCTCGCGATGATGACATCGCGATATTGGCCGGCTACCGCCATCGTCCTGGGAGCATTGTGGCTCTGGTCCACCGCTACGTGGACATCACCGAACCTACCGGAAGGATGGAAGGGCGTCGACCTCGAACAGGGTCAGAAACTCGGAAGAGACGGCTCGCTCGACTATCACCGCGACCTGATCGCAACGGTTCGCGCGGCGGCATCAGTGAAAACCCGCTACATCGTTCTTCCCGAAAGTGCGCTGGGCTTCTGGACGCCGACCGTCGCGCGGCTTTGGAGCCAAGGCTTGCAAGGCTCGGAGGTAACTGTGATCGCCGGCGCGGCCGTTATCGATCCGGGCGGCTACGACAATGTCATGGTGGCGATTTCGGCTGACGAGGCACGAATTCTCTATCGCGAACGCATGCCGGTCCCAGTGTCCATGTGGCGGCCGTGGCGGGCATGGACCGGGCAGGGCGTTGGAGCCCGCGCCAACCTCTTCGGCAATCCAGTTGTGCAAAGCGACGGCCAGAAGCTCGCCGCGCTGATCTGCTATGAACAGCTCCTCCTTTGGCCGGTCCTGCAGTCGATGCTGCATTCCCCCACCGCAATCGTTGCCCCGGGCAACGGTTGGTGGACCGCGGGAACGTCGATCGTCGCCATTCAGACTGCGAGCGTGATGGCCTGGGCAAAACTGTTCGGACTGCCCGTCGTCACAGCGTTCAACAGATAAGGAATTGTTCGCGATGGTCGATGCCGCCCTCATCAAGGAATGCAGCGATCCCGGCCTGAAGCCGGCGATCGTCGAACAGTTCATCGAGCAGGCAGGGTCGCAGGATCCCTTGGCGGTAACGATTCGCTCCGGAAACCGCGTCGTTCTGGTGCCCAGGCCGAAGACGGCGGAGGAAGCGTTGGCGCTTATCCGAGACAATCTCGGTCGCAATACCGTTCGCGTCGGGATCACACAATATCCCGCTGGGCTCGGCATCCTGGAGGCGGGCCAGCTGAAGCCGGACCTGGTCGATGCTTGCGAGAACATGCGCATGGGCACGGCCCTGTTCGCCAAGGTCTATCGGATCGTGATGAAATGGTATGGAAATCCGACGGCCAAGGATGTCCTGCCGCAAGTGTTCGACGACGCGATCATCGCCTGGCAGACGGGATATTTCGAGGGAACGGCAGTGTTTCGGGTGGAAGATCCAGGAAACGTAAACCTTGCCCAGCCGGAGCCGGGTCGCCGCGATGGCTCAGAAACGCAAGTCGATATTCCGGAGAATGAAGCCACGGCGGAAGAACCAGCCGAAACTTCGGCGTCCGATCCCAACAAAGCAGGGATCAGGATCGACCTGTCCGGTATTGGTTCAAAATGACTTCGCCGTATCTGCAGCTCTGCACGGCAATTGTTCATCCGTCGCCCTAGCGAAAACGACATTCACCCGATATAAGCGCGGGTAGGGCAGTACGCGCTGTCCCGGGGTGTGGAAACCTCTATCTGGTGGCTGGTGCTGGCCGTTGCAGCATCAGAATCCTCTGACCATGTGGCCGGGGGCCTGTGACGTATGTCCAGGCTCCGGCTAAAGGTCGCAGGACTGTCCAGATACAGTTTCCAACCCCCGGCTTGGGATCAGAGATTAACGTTTGCGGGGGCGCACCGCAGACTATACTCAAGGGTTGGACCACCAATGGATTTGAAAGATTCAGCAGTGTCGGACACATGTGAACTGCGCCCGGTGATCGGGTTGACGGATGGTCTCGCACCGGCAGACGTAGAGACGTTGACGGTCAACGCAATTCGGCTGCACAGGCAACTTCTGGACAAAGCGGATCAACTGTTCCAGGCTTTGCCGGAGGAGTACAGGACGGGAAAAATCACTGGTGGCGTTCAGCATCTCGAATACATCGAAGCAATGATCGAGATGCATGCACAGATGAGCGCTCTTAACACGCTCCTGGGGGTGCTTGGGTACGTTCCAAAGATGGCCACGAACTGATCTGGCTTTTTTGGACAAGACTGGTGCGCCGATAGGTCAAGTCGAGGCGGTCGGGGCGCTTTCACATCAGCTTTCTGCGAATTGCAAGCGCGGTGAGATGAGCCTTGCTCCGGACATCGAAGCGTTTCATAGCCTCGCGAAGCTTCACACGAACGGTGTTGTACTTCACACCTTCTACATCAGCAATTTCCTCCATGGTCATGCCCACGGCGATCCATCTGAGATAGGTCGCCTCTTTGGGATCGAGCCAGGCGTCGTCTTCCGCAGTCGGAGTGGTTTGAAGGAATGAAATGCGGGCATGAAGTTGCCCGACGGCCGCAGCAGCTGCGACCGCGTCGATCTCACGGTCGAGATCGATTGCGGGCCTTTCCGACGCCAAGGTGAACATCGACATAGAGCCGTTGGCGGTCTTGATCGGAACGGTAACCCCAGAGCGGATGCCGAAATCGGCAGCGAGCGCGTAGAAGGCACGGTCCTCCTTCGATTGCCTCGCGCGATCCTGCTCGCCGTACCACGTAAAGACATACTTCTTTGACTTCGCGCGTTTGACGACCGGATCGACCTTGTCAAACTTCTTCTCGAAATACGTCGAACGCCACTCGCGATGATAGTTGGTGACCGCGAGGGTGTGCTGGTGCTGAATATGGAGATAGGCGTAGCCGGTGAAGCCGAAATGCTCGGTAAGGTCTGCAAGACCTTGCGTCAGGATGCATTCGTCGCCTTGGATCGCCGCAAGATCGGTGAGCTTGTCAAGCCAGTGCTGCATTTTTCACTCCGTTTTGGTGGTCAGGTGGAACAGATCACGAGAGCCCCTCGACGTTTATTATTACATGCGCGCAAAAATCAACCCTAGATTGCATAAGCAGACTTATGGAACATCGCGAGGTACCCGAACCCGATAACGCGAATGACACGCGCGGCGAGTCGGCTCATTTAACGGCAATCCCTATTGAACTCGCGATTTTTTGCTCTCCTGCCAATCGAACCGCCAAAGGCGAGATTCCTTTTGATCTCGCTACGCCCCTGGCCCGGTGCTTGAATGTGGGTACCCACGGTCGCGGGATACCTTGCAAGATCTGCAATACAACATCTCAGCGACGGAATAGAAATCCTGCACTCTCGTCAAGTAAGCAACGCATCCACTCAATAATATCCGCCGAATCAGTAACATCGGCATATTTTTGGTGCATGTCATAAAGGCTTGCTTCGTGCGGTGGGACAGCACGATCAGCGCAGCAGTCACGAGGGACAAGCACATTGAAGCCGGACTGGACCGCATCGACCACTGTTGCGCGAACGCAACCTGATGTTGTTGCTCCGGTTACGACCACCGTGTCAATCTTAGAGGAGGTAAGTAGCCCAGCGAGAGCTGTACCAAAAAATGCGGAAGCGCCCTTCTTTTCGATCACTGGATCGCCGGGCTGTATGCCGGTGTCAAGATCTATCTCTACTGTACGAGTATCATGCATGAGTGCCGTCATCCCTGTCGACTTTTTCAGCCAAGCCACTCGTTCAATCTCTCCTCGGTGATAGGCGATGGTGGTGTAGACGACAGGATAGCCGGCCGAGCGTGCAAAGTCCGTCAGCCGACGAGTCGCCGCGATCGCCGTACCCATGTCCGCTGCCGTCGGGTAACGCGTATCCGTGAAACCATAGGTAAAGTCGACGACGACGATGGCGGGCCGGGAACCGCGCGGCACGGCACGACCGAAGCCGGCCGCCTCATAGATTTCTTCCTGCGACATTGCCGTTCCTCCTGTGCTTCCGGAGAAGCAGCTGCGCACCCGGCGAGGCTGCTCCACCACCGATCAGTGCCGTTCCATCTTCATATCCGGCACGACGATGTCGCCATCGATGACGATTGCCGCGTCATCGAGGAACAGCGAGCAACTGCGCATCGGGATATCGAGGTGGCAGTGCGTGTCGTTCGGGCCACCGAGTTCGTTGTTCGGGCCCGTCGAGAACATGACGTTGCCGTAGAACGAACGCGGCTCCATGCCCATGCCGCCCGGAAAGGCGCCCGGCACGAAGTTGTGCCATTTCGCCTGTGGATTCATGCCCCAGCCGACATGGCTCATGCCAAAACCGTTCGGATCGTTGAAGGACTGCATGTAGGACTTGACGATTTCCGCATCGAGGCCGCCGCGGATATCAGTGATCCAGCCCTTCTCTATCGTGTAGATGATCGGCTCGCGCGCATAGATGTTCTGCGGCAGCAGGATATCGCCCGGTGCGACGACGATCTGGCCATCGACGCCGTCATCGTCCCCGCCGGTGAAGACGAAGCCGGACGGCCAATGGTCCCACCGGCCCGGCTCGTCCGTGCAGGCATATTCCGTGACCGTCGGATAGGTGTTCAACTTGTAGGTGACGTCGGTCCCATGCGGGGACGTGATCCGCATGACCTTGGCCTTCGACAGGATCTCGCCGCCGATCTCCACCTTCTCGCGCAGTTCCTTGTAGGGCAGCATGCGGGCGAGAAGTTCGGGCGGCTCGACCGCCGTCAGCACACGGGTGCCAGCGGCCTGGATCGCCATCTGTTCAGGCGAGAAGAGCAGGAAGATGCAGTCGATCAGCATGTCGCAGTTCTTGAGGGCTTCGACCGCATCCGGCATTGCGGCAAGGCCGGTGACGCCGACATTCCAGCCGCCCCTCGGCAAGGGTGCCGGCAGGCGCATGTGGTACATGTTCGCGCCGAGACGCTGGCCGGCGGCGAGAAACGCATCGGCATAGTCCAGCCGTTCATTGCCCTGCGTGAGCACGACAAGACGCTCGCCGTCGCGCACGCCGGACATCTTCAGCTGGTGGAGGCAGATTTCGGTGAAACTCGTGTGGTCCATTGCTCGGAATCCTTCTTTTGAAAACTACGCTGCAAAGTCCATGACTGCGGCGAGGAAGCCGTCCAGGTCGTCCCACGGGATCATGTGTCCCGCGCGCTCGACCGTGCGCATCTCGATCGCCGGGGCGAGGTGCGCGATCTCCGCGACATCCGCCGGCTCGATGACCGCCGCGCCGCCTGCCACAACCAGCCGGATCGGCAGGCCGAGCGCGGGCAGGTCGGCGTGGATATCGTCGGTGTGAAACCCGTCGAAGGCCGTTCGGATCGCGTCGAGCTGGCAGGTGTGCAGCCACTCGGCGCGAAGGGCGCACTGCTCTTCGCTCCAACTCGGGCAGAACCGCTTGATTTCCGATGCCGAGCAGCCGCGCTGCGCAAGGAGGATGGAATCCTCGTACCAGGCCCAGGATGCTGGGTAGGGGCGCCTACCCGGCCCGCTAACAGGTGGGTCGATAAGGAGCAGACCCGAAAACGCTTGCCGATCCCTGCACGCGGCTCGAATGCCGATACGGGCACCCATCGAGTGTCCGAGCAGAATTGGGTGCTCGAGTCCCGCCGATTCTGCGACCCTGACGGCGTCCTCAGCCATAGCATCAAGCGAAAAATCCAGGGCACCACCCTCGGAAAGTCCCCGGCCGCGCACGTCGAGCACATGAACGTCGAACCTCGCCGCCAGCCGCTCGGCGACGAAGCCCCAGGTGATGGCCGGCGACGTGATGCCGGGAACGAGCAGCATCTGCGGGCCCGGCCCCGGATAGTGGAGCAGGTGCTGGCGAATGCCGTTTGCGTGAACGTTGTATCCCCTAGCCAAGGCGCCCTCCCCTTAATAGGCGCCGGAGAGCAGCGTGCCGCCGCCGGGAATGCGCGTGTTGAGGTCGAGCGCCTTCAACAGCGACCATGTGGTGGCGATCGCCGCCGTCAGGACCGGCTTGCGCGTGATCGCCTCCGCCTCGGAAACGGCCGCCAGCGAGGGCATCTGGACGCAGGCGGATAGCACGATGGCATCGACATCGCTGGTGTCCATCGCACGGACGATGCCGGGCAGCTTCATCGGGTCATGCGCGGCGACCGCGAGATTGTCGGAGATTTCCAGCGCCCGCCAAACGCTGACCTCGATACCCTCGTTGCGGATGTAGTCCACGACGAGCTCCGTGAGCGGCTTCATGTAGGGCGCGACAAGCGCGATCTTCTTCGCGCCGATCGCCTTGATGCCCTCGACCAGCGCGCCTGCCGACGTCACGACCGGCGCCGGATTGCCATTATCTACCGTCGCCTTGTGAAGGCGCTCCTGCGACTGGCGATGGTAACCATGCCCCATCGCCATGATGGCGACGAGGCAGGCATAACCCATGACATCAACGCGCGCGTCCGACAGTTCAAGGGCGCAGCGGTCGCTGTCCCGGTCCATGGCCTTCAGTTCCGCTGCCGTGACGTGCTTCATCCGCATGCGGGAGGAGTGAAACGTGAAGCGCTCCGGTGAAACGAGTTCGCGAGCCCTCAGTAGCGCCGGAATTTCGGTCTCCATTGTGACGTTGGAACTCGGGACGATCTGGCCGATTCGAAAGTGCATTATGAGAACTACCTATGCCGTTGCTATGCGCCCATACATATTTAATTACACGTGTAATTACAAGCCAGATTTCATCATTTCTCATTTCGAAAAGGCATCAAATATTTCGTAAATAGGTTCGAATGCCTGGCCGAAGCCCGACTGCACGCCCCCATCACTACGGACATCAAATGACTGCGGACTTTTGAAGCCGGTCGAAATCAGCCCACGACGGGCTGGGAGCGCACCCTGCCCTTCGGACGCTGGAACCTAATGAAAGGGTCGGCTGGGTTTAGAGTTGTCCGAACCTTTGAAAGCATTGGCGATGAGGCGCATCGGATGCGCAATAGGGCGGGGACCAAATCTCTTGACTTGGCATCGGCAGGAAAAGCCGGTTGCGTAGGCATTCTTTTGCGCCGCGAGTGGCTTGGCCCAAGACAAGTTGAAAATATCTCGGCTGATAGAGAGCTTCTCCAGCTCGTGACCGAATAAACCTGCCATGCCACAGCAGCCTGTACTTACTACTCTACCGGGCAAGCCCAAGCCGTCTAATACTTTCTGCCATTGATCCCGCGCAGAACTGCTGCGCGTCGCTTCGGTACAATGTAAAAATAGTGATGCGTCCGGCTGCACCTTGGAGATAGGAGGCAAAACAAGGCCTTGGAGATTATCGAGGATAAACTCCTGAACGAGAAGGACCTTTGTATGGTTGAGAACACCCGCGTCCCGATATTCATCACGCAGCATCAACACAAATGCGGGATCTACGCCTACGATCGGGCGATCCATAAGGGTCACTTTTTCTATGGTCTGTGCCAGACGGGTGGCCTGCTTGAGAAAAGTGCGACGATCGCCCTTTGCATGCGCAGCTTTTCCACCACCAGGTAGCGCGAGAATTGCCGGTTCAAAGCCAAGCGAAGCAAGTCCATCACAAACGTCGCGGACCGCCTCCACATCGAAAAGAGCCGTGAAGGCGTCTGGCGCGATGAAAACCCTTTTCTTGGGCTGACTACAACTCAGAGTGCGAGGGTCAACCATCGGATAGGGTAGTGATCTGAGCCCACGGGCTGAAAATCGCGGGACGTCACAGAGCTTTGTAATTTTAGCGATGGCCCGGTCCATACGAAGTAACTGCCCAAAGCGTAAGAACGGGCGAGCGAAGTTTAGCTGCGGGTAAAATCGTTCAAGTGCGATCCCTGCGCGATCTGCAATGCTTCGCTGGCGTGTATTAAAGTACGCCTCGAGAAATCGCGATTTCATAGTTGGGATGTCAACCTGGACCGGGCACGCTCCCGCGCAGGCTTTGCATCCGAGACAGCCGTCCAGCGCCGCGAATGTTGCTTCTTCCACAAGGTTTAGGTCCGGTGCTTTTGTGGCCGTGGCTTGCGCCCATGCCTTGAGCGCTTCCGCGCGGCCCTTTGGTGAATGCCGCAGATCTTTTGTCGCTTTAAAGGACGGGCACATCGCAACGCTCGGGGCATAGTTCAGGCAAAGCCCGTTTCCGTTGCATGCGACCGCTCTGTTCACATCCGGCGCACCGGGCGAGAGCGCTTGTCGGAACGGTGTGCTGGACACGCCATACAACGCACCACGATTGCTTACAAGCTTTCCAGGATTAAACCGGTTCCCTGGATCGAACGCGGCCTTGATCCGTCTGAACGACTGATAAGCCGTGGGACCAACGAAATCTGCCAAATACTCGCCACGCACACCCTTTCCGTGCTCCCCCCAGAAAATGCCTCCATGACGCGTCACACATCGATAGACATCATCGGAAAGACTCTTCAGTATCGCCTGATCCTTAAATTCTCCCATATCCAGTGCAGGCCTAACATGCAGGCATCCAACATCGAGATGACCATAGATACCGTAACTCAAACCGCGTTCGCGGATCATTGAGGAAAACTCTGTCACGAAGCCTACCAGGTTTTCCGGCGGCACGACACAATCCTCGACGAAAGCGATGGGTTTACGGTGGGTGCGTGATTTTCCAAGTAGGCCGACGCTTGCGGCCCGAACAGACCAGAGATCAGCAATCTCTGAAGGACTGGTCGCAACATGATAGCCCCTGACCCCGCGCATATCCGATAATGCTTTAATAGTACTCTGGACAGCTTCATCAACGATTGCGGCATCATTTCCGGCAAATTCCACGAAATTGTAAACCGGCCTGCTCCCCGCGCCGCCTCGTAGTGCTGCTGGTAGGTTATCAAGAAGGCCGGCATCGTCAGCAAGCCGCTGTACCCAGTCATCAAGAGCTTCTATGGCAAGCGGCTGTTGCTGCAGCAATAACGGAGCGGCGGCCAACGCCTCTTCGAAACGACTATAGCCTATAACCATAAGCCGATTTTCCTGAAGCCTCGGTACCAGCTTCAAGCGGGCTTTTGTGACCAGCCCGAGCGTGCCCTCAGCTCCTATCAACAGCCTCCACCATTCCAATGTCTGGCGATTAGGCCGCGCGCGCTCCAAGTCATAGCCGGTAAACCGGCGCGACAGCGCGGGCACCCGCTCCAGCAGTGCGTTTCGACCACTATCGCAGGCAGCTGCCACTTCTTTCAAACGCAACTCGGCTTCCGGAATAGGGTCGGCGAAGCTGTCTAGAAGAAGGCCATCGAGAAGAACCGCCTCCAGCCCAAGAACATTGTCACTGGTCTTGCCATAAACACGGGATCCCTTACCGGAGGCATCCGTGGCAATCATACCACCGATCGTGCATCGGTTGGCAGTGGATGTGGTCGGCGCAAAAAACAATCCGGTATAGGCGATCGCATCGTTAAGTTCGGAAACTACAATTCCGGGCTCCACTTCAACCCACTGCTCTTCGAGATTGATAGCGATGACCCGGTTCATGTGGCGCCGGAAATCAACTACCACGCCGCGATTGAGCGACTGTCCATTGGTACCCGTACCACCACCACGCGCGGTGATGGCGACTTCAGCAAAGGACTGTCCGCCCAAGACTTTGGTGAGTCGGCGGACGTCCGCTTGTTGGCGCGGGCAGACGATCAGGTCCGGTTTAATCTCGTACACGCTATTGTCAGTAGACATGGACGCTAGCGATGCAGGGTCATCTATGATTTCGCCTTCGAAGCCAGCATCTAGAAGTGAAAGTCGGAGTCGGTGATAAAGGTCTATTGAGGCGTCTCGTAAATTAGACGGTGCCATTACGACCGGCCCAGTTTTGTACTTGTTGCCGACGCAAAGCCGTAAAGCCGCTGTGGGTTTGTGGTCAAGACCTGAATTTGCTGCTTTTCCTCAGGCAGCCAGTCAGCCAAGGCGTCGAGCAAGTCTCCGACATTCATCATTGGACCCCAGTGTGCAACGTGCGGCCAATCGGATCCCCAAAGGCAGCGCTCAGGAGCTGCTGCGTAAAGCGCGCGGGCAAATGGCAGGACATCATCATAAGGGGCTAATGTTTGACTGAACCGGTAAGCACCAGACAATTTGACCCATGCACCATCTCGGACTAGCCCAAGAAGTGTCTTGAAACCCTGACCCTCTAGGCCTACTTCCACGTTCGGATGGCCCATATGATCGAACACCACGGGCACTCTCAGGCGAGAAACAGTTTGACCGACCTCGGCTATATCATTGCCGTCCACTAGCAATTGAAGATGCCAGCCCCGGTCTCGGCAAATGTCCGCGTAACGCTCAAGCTTCGAAACAGACGCGCCGCCGCGGAACATTGCGTTGATTCTTAAGCCAACCACACCATC
Source organism: Agrobacterium sp. ICMP 6402 (assembly GCF_009498615.1). Taxonomy (NCBI): domain Bacteria; kingdom Pseudomonadati; phylum Pseudomonadota; class Alphaproteobacteria; order Hyphomicrobiales; family Rhizobiaceae; genus Agrobacterium; species Agrobacterium sp. ICMP 6402. The sequence goes on along the minus strand of NZ_QSNV01000009.1, from coordinate 144,041 downwards.
ATCGGCCAATTGGTTGCACTCGCGCTCTGTCGGCTGTGGCCCAATGACAGCAATACCGCGGAGACGACCGGGCGCGGCACGCAGAGCTTGCTGCATATACTGGTTGTCATTTCCGTGAACGCTGATTTGCACGAGTACACCAAAGGTCACCGAAGATGCACTCAACATTGCGAGATAGTCCTGCGACGAGACTGGGACAGGCGTGTAGCTGCGGTTTTCAATGAGCGGGAAATCCGGCGCCGAGCCAATTACATGAGCGTGACAGTCGACCGCTCCAACGGGAAGTTTAAGGCGTTGCGCAGGTCTAGTGATGCCGTCGGGAGAAGGACAGGACGGCGGAGGTGCGGGCAATGTAGACATCATACATCCAACGATAAGGAAACTACACGGAAAAGATCGAAGCAACACATAGGGGTAAAAGCCGGCGTCTTCTTTGTCCGGACCAGCGACAAACCGGGCGCGACGTATGCCGCACCCGGCGATTTGAAAGGTTTAGCCGCGCGCCATCAGGCGTTGATATTGGCGTTGCCACTGATCGGCGTTGTCCGTCCAGTAGACAGGATCGGGTATGGTCCACCCTTTGAGCTCGCCGGTAGGATCGTAGCCCGGCATGTTCTTAATTTCCTGGGGGACGTCGGCTTTCGACATGTCGAGGGCGCACATTGTGCCCAGACCGAGGGCAAGTTGGATTTGGACTTCTGGCATCAAGAGGATATTTGCCATTTCATAGAATGGTTCCTGCGGGCTTCCCTTGAGCGGAACCAATGCGCCGAAAGAAAGGCTCAATCCAGGCACCTGGTGGCCGCGTATCGGCAAGCCCTGACGCTCCATGTTGTGAACCCTGATAAAGAACCCGTCGCCAAGATGAGCAGTTCCAGAAGATAGTAGCTGCGTTTGTTCGGCGCCGCTTGTATAGTACTTCAGCACCAACTCTCGGCTCTCGCGAATCTTTTCCCAAATCGCATCCATATCGGTGATCGCGTTCGGGTCCTGGCCGGTCTGGAGGGCAGCAAACCAGATGCGCGTGGACCAACGGTCCTGACCAGTGATACGCCCCTTGTGGGCAGGGTCCACCAGTATGTTCACGCCCTTAGCTTTGATCTCGTCTTCCGAAATCTGTTCTGTGTTGTAGCAAACAAGGTAGCCGGTCACGGTATATGGAATGCCAACCAGATTGCCGTCAAACGGCTTTTTGAAGCTCTCGACGGCTCGGGGTGTCACGTTAGTGAGATTTGGCAGTTTGGTTTCATCAAGCGGCTGCAGATAGGATTGCCGCCAGTAGCGCAATGCGTCGAGCGGGCTACCACAATCGAAGTAGTTGTATTGTTCGATTCCGTCCGCTGTGATCTTCGACAGAAGTTCATCGTTGCTACTGAAAGAGCCTTGATCGACGGACATGCCGGTTTTGGCATTGAACGGCTTGAATATGATCTCGCTCCAGGCGTCTTGAGCGGCGCCGCCATATCCATCGAAACGAACCTTGCCGGCGGCTCGGGCGAATGGCGCAAAGGCGGATACAGCCGAACCGCTCACCCCGCTCGCGACAGCGAGAAGCCCAACTCTTCCCAAGAAAGTGCGGCGGGAGATATCCCCATCCTTAAGACGGGTATGAAGGCGGTCGAATGCTGATGTAATGTCCATGTTGTTCTCCTCGGTTGAACCGGTCTTTTCGCCGGCTTGTTTTTTTAGCGATTGGGGGTTTTCTTCAGAGCGACCAGGCTGAGAATTTCAAATAACGTTTGCGCGGCAACCAGCGCCGAATTAGTCGTCGGATCATATTGAGGGGCGAGTTCCACAACGTCGCCCCCGACGACATTGACACCGGCAAGTTTGCGTAAGAATGCAAAGATCTCACGCGGCGCCAAGCCTCCAGCTTCGGGGGTCCCGGTCCCCGGCGCGAAACCCGGATCGACGCTATCGATGTCGAAGCTAACGTAAGCCGGCGCGTCGCCAACGATCGAACGAACCTGATTTGCCACAGCAACAGGCCCAAGTTCCAGAAAGGCATCCGTGGTAATTACTGTCATTCCCGATGCATGCGAAAATTCAGACCAAAGGCCGCCTGAGCCACGCATACCCAGCTGAACAGTACGGCTAGGGTCGAGCACGCCCGCAAGGACCGCGTTTCGGAAGGGAGTGGCGTGGTGGAAAGCCGTGCCGTTCCCCGGCCCACTGGTGTCAGTATGCGCATCGATATGGATGAGGCCTACAGGTTCTTTCGCGCCGATCGCTTTAAGAACAGGAAAGCTAATCGAATGATCCCCGCCAACAGTCAACGGCGTCACAGAGTGGCGAACCAGATGCGTGTAAAGTGCCTCAATGTCTTCTACACACGAAACGATATTGTATCGCTCTCGAAAATCGACATCGCCAATATCGGCAACATTAAGTTTCGCGGACGGCGCAATTCGGTGGACTGGATGAAAGGGACCGACGCGTTCGACATTCCGGACGGCTTTTGGTCCCAACCGAGCACCCGCCCGGTTGGTGACCCCGAGATCATACGGGATTCCAACAATTGCTACATCGAGTTCTGAAAAGGATAATGTCTCCCTCAGATCTTCCCGGTTCGGCATCGACAGAAATGTCTGAACTCCGGAATACGGCGAACGGGGTCTGGTTCGGGCAAGACTGGCCCTAACCCTATCCAGTCCATCGGCATTGCCATTAGAGGTGGCTGGATCGGCAAACTGCACCCGAAGTGCTTCGATATCAGTTTTGCTCATGACACGGATTTCCTTTCACAATCCGCCTGCGCCAACTGCTTCGAGGCTTTTCGAAATCGCTCAACGGCTTCCGAGCACTCTTCGGCGCTCACGATCAAAGGCGGTACGAAACGAACAACATTATCACCGGCATTAACAGTCAGAAGCCGCTGGTCGAGCAACGCGTTGCGCACGAGTGCATTGGAAACAATGCACTTCACACCGAGCAAAAGGCCCTTCCCACGCACATCGGAGTATAGTTGCGGAAAATCCCTCACAACTTGCTCAAGTCCGTCGCGCAGATGGACAGATTGCGCAACTACTGCATCAAAAAAGCCATCCGAAAGGATAACGTCCAACACAGCGTTGCCCGCCGTACAGGCAAGCGGATTGCCGCCATACGTCGTGCCGTGAGTTCCCGGAACCATCGGCTTCGCTAGCGATTCAGTGGCCAGAATCGCGCCTAGCGGAAAGCCGCCCCCGATGCCCTTGGCAACAGAGAGGATGTCGGGTGTGACGCCTGTCCATTGGTGGGCAAACATCTTTCCGGTACGCCCTGCCCCTGTCTGCACTTCATCCATTGCAAGAACCAGACCATGCTTATCGCAGAGATATCTTAGACCTTGAAGAAAATCCGCCGGAATGACCCGTATCCCGCCTTCGCCTTGAACAGGTTCAATGAGAATGCCCGCAGTTTCCGGTGTAATCGCCGCTTCCACTAAGGCGAGGTCATTTGGTTCGACATGATCGAAACCCTCGACAACCGGTCCGAACCCTTTCAGGTAAGCCGGGTTCCCCGTGGCCGCTATGGTGGCAAGGCTACGTCCGTGAAACGCTCCGTTGAAGCATATCATGCGGTACCGTTCGGGACGGCCTTGGTCGCTTTGAAAGCGGCGAACCATTTTGATGAGCCCTTCATTGGCTTCGGCGCCGCTGTTGCAAAAGAATACACTGTCGGCAAAAGATGCGCCAACGAGCCGCTCGGCAAGGCGGGATGCCTGGGGCACACTGTAGAGGTTAGACACATGCATCACTTTCGCGGCCTGTTCGGCGATAGCTCCAACGAGATGCTTGTTTCCATGGCCGAGGCTATTGGTGGCTATACCAGAGCCGAAATCGAGATACTTCTCGTTGTTATTTGTCCACAACCATACACCTTCTCCTCGCTCAAAGGCGATCGGTGAACGGTTGAAAGTAGGCATGAGGGCAGTAATGGTCATCATATTCTCTCAGCGTTAGCGGCCGGCGCCGAAGCCCATAATGGCTTTGATTTCTAAGTACTCGTGCAGTCCATAGACACCACGTTCACGACCGTTTCCGGACATGCGATAGCCTCCCATTGGCGCGTTTCGGTCGAGCGGCGGATAGTTGATACGGACAGTACCGGCGCGGACGCGCCGCGCTATCGCACGAGCGCGCTCGACATTCGAAGACTGGACATCGCCCGCCAGGCCATACGGACTGTCGTTCGCGATCCTCACGGCGTCGTCGTCGTCATCGTAGGCAATAACAACGAGGACTGGCCCGAAGATCTCCTGCTGCGCGATTGTCATCGACGACTGTACGTCTGCGAAAATGGTGGGTTTGACGTAAAATCCCTTCGTAAGTCCCGCGGGTCGTCCAGGACCGCCCGTCAAGATGCGCGCGCCTTCGGAGGTGCCGGCTTCAATGAACTGCTGAATCTTCGTGAACTGGGTTTCATTCGCTACCGGACCGAGCTTTGTACTCTCCTCATGCGGCGAACCAACGCTGATGTTTTCGGCTGTCTGCACTGCCAGAGCGCAGATCTCGTCGTACTTGGAGCGTGGTACGACCAAACGGGTGGGCGCGTTGCAGGTTTGGCCCGAATTGTTGAAGCAGAGCTCAACCGCCCTTGGGACCGCTGTCGTAAAATCTGCGTCATCAAGGAGAATATTAGCCGATTTTCCTCCAAGCTCGAGTGTGACGCGCTTGATTGAAGCGGCGGCAACGCGCGAAATTTCCGTACCGGCCCTGGTGGATCCTGTGAATGAGACCATGTCGATATCTGGATGAGCCGCAAGCCAAGCACCGGATCGGGGTCCGTAACCATTTATGAGGTTGAAGACACCCTTCGGCACTCCCGCCTCGTGAAGCATATCGGCAAATACCATCGCTGTTAGTGGTGCGATTTCACTTGGTTTAAGAACCATCGTGCAACCAGCCGCTAAAGCCGGGGCAACCTTATTGACGATCTGGTTGATCGGCCAATTCCAAGGGGTGATGAGCGCGCACACGCCGATCGGTTCTTTCATGACCAACGTGTTAGCTTCCGCAACGTCGAACTCGAAACTCTCAAGCGTGTCCGCCATGCCTCGTAGGAAAAGCGAGCCGCCTTGGGCGTGTGCGCCTTCCGCTAAGTACTTGGGAGCGCCAATTTCCCGGATAATCGTCTCGGAAATCTCGTGCTTTCGGCGATCATAAACTTCAGCGATTCGCCTCAACAGGGCAACGCGCTGCCCTTTCGGGGTTGCTGAAAACGATGAGAACGCTGCCTTTGCGGCCGCAACTGCTTCCTCAACGTCTGCTTGTTCAGCATCCGATATAATTTCGAAAACGTCTTCAGTTGCAGGGTCGACAAGCTCGATCCGAGGATTTTGGATGGCAGGTCGCCACATCCCGTCAATGTAGAAGCTTCTGGGTTCAATCACGTTCAGTCCTCCTGCAGAACCAGCCAAGCGTCATGGGCGACGCGCAATTTAACCCGACTCCCGACGGGCAGTGATCGGCCATGATGTGGCTGGATTGCGCCGACCTCAGTTCCGAGGGCAGCAACGGTATATCTCACAAGCATTCCAAGGTACTCGGACGCCAAGACAACACCTTCGAAAATATCCGCATCCGAGATTTCCGGGTGATCCGTGTCGACGAGAACCCTCTCGCTGCGCAAAAGAAGTTCCTGTGTCTTTCCGATGGGGAGTCGTACTGCTAGACGAGCGGGAAACTGTCCACCTAAGAGCGCTGACGAGCAAGTTTCTCCGTTATCTTTAATCTCTGCCCGTACGCGGGAGAACTGGCCGAAGAACTTCGCTACGAATTCGGAACGCGGCCGATTGAAAATTTCCTCCGGCGGCCCTTCCTGTTCCTTTCGACCATGGTTCATCACAACGACCTTGTCAGACATTGCGAGAGCTTCTGCCTGATCATGGGTTACGAAAATCGTGGTTATGCCGAGATCACGCTGAATCCGCTTCAGCTCAACGCGCATCTCTTCGCGCAGATTTGCGTCCAGCGCTGAGAGCGGCTCGTCGAACAACAGCAGATCGGGTTCAATAACGATAGCTCGTGCAACTGCAACACGCTGCTGTTGCCCGCCCGACAACTGAGCTGGCAGCCGGTCATAAATGTGTGGGAGGCGCACAACATCAAGTGCTCGGCGCACCCGCTCCTCGATCATCGTCTTCGAGAGTTTGCGCAACTGAAGACCATAAGCGATATTGTCGAAGGCGGTTTTATGCGGGAACAAGGCATGGTTTTGGAACACCATACCAATGTTGCGTCTATGCACCGGGACGTCGTTGACCCGTTTGCCACCGATCCGTATGTCTCCATCGCTGATCGTCTCGAGCCCTGCGATCATTCGTAGCGTGGTAGTTTTCCCGCATCCTGAGGGCCCGAGCAATGAAACGAACTCACCCTCGCGCACATCGAATTCGACGCTATCTACTGCTGTAACGCTTCCATAGAATTTGCTAACATTTGAGATTGTAACGTTTTTTCCGGCCATGGCCATTCAACTCCTGATTGGGACGGTGGCCTCGTCCAACGGCGTTAATTTAGGTGAGGAGATACAGAGAACTCGACGTGACAAATTGGTTGACGACGTCTCTCTCAGAGACGGCAAAGAGATCGAGGATTGCCTTGAGAAAAGGCGTATCATTGCTACAGCGAGCGGGATGAAGGTCGTCAATCCAACCAGAACTGCTCCGAGCGCGTTTAACCGCTGATCAACCGAGAACTGAAGCATTCCCATGACATAGGTTGGAATCGTCTCGGTATTTGCCGGCCTCCAGAACAGCGTCGCAGTAACCTCGTCGAAGGATGACATAAATGCCAAAATCCAACCTGCTACAATCGCAGGCATCGTCAGTGGAAGCGTAACAGTCCTGAAGGTATGCAGACGTCCCGCTCCAAGGGTGCGTGCAGCCTCTTCCAGATATATCGGTATGAGTTGCAATCTGTGCTGGGTGGTCAACACGACAAAAGGAAGAATGAGAGCCACGTGGCCAACGATGAGAAGCAGGAGGCTCTTGTTGAGGCCGAAGAAACGAAAGCTTACCAGTAGGCCTACCCCCAAGATGACATGAGGAACTAGGATTGGCAGGGTAAGCAGCATCTGGATTATACCGCGACCCCAAAAGCGAAATCGTGAAACCGCATAGGCTGCGCTCGTCCCGATCAGCGTAGCGATAAAGCTAGAAGTAACACCTATTAGAAGCGAAGTTTTTACAGCTGTAATGATCGACTGGTCTTTTGTAAGCTCTTTGAACCAATGCAAACTGAAGTTTTCTATGGGAAAACTGCCATACTGCGCGGAATTAAAGCTCAAGAGCACGATTACCAGAACTGGCCCGAGCATAAACATGAGAACCAGTATGTAGCTCAGTGCCAGCAAAATCCGCGCCAGAGGAAACAATTTCATCAGCTTGCCCCCTTTAGAACGTGGTTCAGTCCAAACTTGCGACTGTAGAGTGCTATTGCAGCCCCGAGAAAGCCTACCAGGATAAGCGAAACCGCTGCGCCGACCGGCCAGTCGTTCTCCATGATGATCGCGTCGTAGATCAGCTTGGCATAGTATGTCGTCCCCGTTCCACCCAGCAGAAGTGGAGTGACATAAGTCCCCATCGCGAGGATGAAACAAAGCAGTGCTCCAGCACTTAACCCCGGCAAGGCAAGCGGGAAGGTGACGGTAAAGAAGGCCTGGCTCCCGGTGGCCCCGAGCGTCCGCGCAGCCAGGACCGCGTTCTGGTCCACCGATTGTAACCCCAGAAAAATATTGACTATCATAAAAGGCAGAACGTATTGGACAATACCGACGTAAACGGAATAGTCGTTATATAACAGGCCGATGGGACCAGTACTAAAACCTGTAAGGACAATCAGCCGGTTCACAAGTCCTTCCGACCCCAAAATTGGAATCCACGCCATCGTCCTAATGACATAGCTAATCCATGACGGCAGAAAGATCAGCATCAGCAAGAAGTTGCGCAGACCCGGGGACACGCTCGTCAGAAAGTAGGCTGGAGCGTATCCGACTACCGCGCAGAGGAGCGTGGCAATGAACGCCATTAGCGCTGTTTTTGCGAGGATACCGAGATAGAAAAGATCGCTGAAAACGTAGTTCCAGTTTTCAAACGTTATACGGTATTCTATCGCACCTGATGGCGCGCGCCCCAGCAGGGAGTAAGCTCCGATAAACACGATCGGGGCGACGATGAAGAATGCGACCGACACCATGGCTGGCCCAAGCAAAAGCCAGGGCACGCCATCATTGTGACTTTTGAACTTCTTTCCCATGACAAACTCGCGCTAGCTTGAAGCGGGCAGATTTCCGATCTGCTCGACGAACCATTCGACGGCAGCCTGCACGTTTGGACGATGCAGAGGGTGACTCGTCTCAATCCAATCTATGTGGCCTGCGTTTTTGATGATCACCAGTTTCTTTGGCTCTGCGGCCCGTTGATAAAGGCTGTAAGCCTCGTCCACGGGATAATAGTCATCGTCCTCGCCATGCATCACAAGCAGCGGACGCGGCGCGATGAGGTGTGCCTCCCGTTCAGGCCTAAATTCATAAAGCGCCTCAGCTGATTCAAGGGTAAAGCGGTCCGGCAGGCCATGACCCAAACCCGTGGAGCGGTCGTCTTGCTCGCCAACCGCGTTGTTCAGAGCGTTGCGGAAGTCCTGATATTGCCCTACGTTAGGTGTCTTTCCGGGATGAGTGACGTCGACATATGAGATATAGTCAGACTTCCCTTCCAGAACGCGCTTTACACGGTCTGCAGCCAGTTGGTGCTTGCGCTGGAGCCATGAATCGTAGGGAACTCCAGCCCGAACAGTCCGTTCGCCATCGCCGAACCCATTTACGCAGGCAACTGCCTTAATACGAGGATCACGCGCAGCAACAGAGACAGCGATCCCGCCCCCCAAGCCCCATCCGACCAGTGCAAATCGCTCAGCATCAACCTCGGACTGCTGCTCAAGGAAGGTAAATGCGTTTACGACATCGCGAATTTCCTCTTCGGGAAACAAACGGCCGCGCTCACCGTCACTTGCACCGAGGTTGCGATAGTCGAAAGCAGCGCAAACGAAGCCTGCTTCGAGGAACAACGGCATCCAACGCGGCGGAATCCAGCCCTTAAGGCCAAGCCGACCAGACGCGACGATCACTGTTGGACGCTTCTCACCAGCCTTGTAGTCGGCAGGTAGATATAGCTCGCCGCGAAGTTTCACGCCCTCACTGAAAAACACAAATTCTCTTTTTGTCATAACTTTCCTCCCCTTGGATATCTGACGACAGAATTTCAGATTTGCCGCACGCTCCGCACACAAGCCAGAACTACAGAAGCATTTATTTAATCCATCGTATAATTAATTTACGGACCTGTCTACCGATGCTTCAAGAAAAACCTGGTTTCATTCCGCATGCTCGATTAGCGCTCGCCTATGTCGGCCCCTAGGCACGCACGCCTGGTTAAGACATCATCCCCTTCGTGATGAATTCCACCATCCTGTCGAGATGCTTTTGCGGCTCCACCTGCTCTTTTCGATCGGGAACAAGCTGACTCAACCTGTTGCTGTCGGATGAGACATATAGATAAGCACCGATCATCAGTGACATATCGAAATAGATCTGCTCTAAACTCCTTTGCGGTAGCAAAGTTGAAAACTCGGCAGCAAACGCGTGGGTTGATTCGTCGTATACGCGGCTGCGCAGTTCGTAAGACAGGCTCTCCGGCTCCATATGCAGTCGTGCATGCAACCTCAGAAATGCCCAACCTTGTTGGGTTTCTCTTAGGAGTAGCGGTGGAGTCAGGAATGCACGGACGAGGCTCTCAACGCTCAACGCCTTCTCGGCACGCAGCTTTTCGAGCGCCACCATGCGTTCGCCCGCCACTTGAGTGCCCTTGCGTATAAAAACCTCTCTGAATAGGTTCTCTTTCGAGGAAAAATAATAGCTTATGAGTGCCGTATTTACTTCCGCATCCACCGCCACTTGTCGCATCGACGTGCCAGCATAGCCAACTTCCGCGAAGTGACGCTCTCCTACGTCGAGGATTTTATCACGTAGATTAGTCTGCCCCTCTGGCCGACCAGGTCCATTGCGCTTTGTCGAACTCTTCCTCTTCGTTGTAATCTGCTTAAGTGGCTTTTCCATCTACCGTTAACCCTTGTTCGTTTGCCGGTCGGTTAATGATGGACATCTCCCATCATTCCAACCGTGAAGCGTCCTGTCCAACAGGTTTATCGGCGTAGGTTTCCAAACGCTAGTCGGGCACCGTAAATCCGCGGGGATCGTATTCGTACACCCAGTCAGCTTTTATCCCCGTGCTGCGCGGGTTGAATATGCTGCGGAGACGATAGCTCAAATCGCGCTTAATCTGCTGGCCGCGTGTTGGCAAATGGTAGGTCCGTCCACGCTCGCGTGCTGCGAGCTGGACCCTCGCAGTGCGCGGCCTTCTCTCCTCCTCATAGCTGGTCAGCGCAGCCGCAAGTCTGTTTGGTGCCAAAGTGAGAGCCTCGGAAAGCACAAGTGCGTCCTCGATCGCCATCGCCGCGCCTTGCGATAGAAACGGCAGCATTGGATGGGCTGCATCCCCCAGCAGGGTTATGTTTCCATCTGACCACGTGTCCATCGGATCGCGGTCAAACAATCCCCATCTGAACACCTCGTCTACCCTAGAGAAAAGTTGTTGAAGGTCCGGATGCCAGCCGCTGAAGGCGGCGAGGAGCTCGCTTTTGCTGGCCTTCGTTGACCAGCTTTCCTCCACCCAATCGCGCGCTTCACAAACAGCAACAATATTTACCGCCGTGCCACCTTTGACGTAGTAGGTTACAACGTGGGCGTTAGGCCCCATCCAGAAAGTTGATGCCGGCAAAACGTAGTCCACCAAACCGCCCGTCTCAACGAGCGCTCGATAGCACATGTGTCCAGTGAACTTAGGCGCCTCACTGCCGAATAGGCTATTGCGCACAACGGATCGCACACCATCCGCCCCCACGATCAGATCAGCTTCGAAAGTCGTGCCGTTGGAAAATATTGCTTTGGCGCCACGTCCGCTACTTTTTACGCTCTCGCAATTCATCCCAAAGTGGCAAATATCTGCGGGAAGCTCTGTGGCAAAAAGTGCGTGGAGGTCCGCTCGATGGATGTGGATGAACGGAGCATCGTAAAATTTCGTGAAATCCTCTCCCAAAGGTATTTGAAAGTTCTGTCGGCCAGTGCGCCAATTTTTCCCAACTATCGCTTTTGGATAAAAGCTCACAGCTTTCATCTTTTCGAACAGTCCCATCGCCTTTATCGCCTTGACAGCATTGGGGGTCATCTGGATACCGGCCCCGACCTCTCCAAACGCGGTTGCACGCTCGAAAATCTCAACGTGATGACCCTTCATCCGAAGAGAGTGCGCAAGCGCGACTCCGCCAATTCCCCCGCCGACAATGCCTACTCGCATGAAGGTTTCCTCACTTGCTACCGTTTATTTGCATGCATGGCCCCACACTCACATCAGTAAGTAAGATCCACCAAGCCGTTCTCTTTTAATTACCCGTGTGATTAATTTTGTCAATCCGGTTCTGAAAGGAATCGGACCCGTCAAATTTGCTGACCGATGACGCAGTTCGTTACTCTCGAATTAGCGGCCTCGGATCGAAAGTGCCGCCCCCCGGTTTCGCCTATGCGGCCTGAAGGCGCGCGATCTCATTCCACATTTTCATGGCTGCAGTTCTCAGTTCGAGGTGGTGTTCGGATGGAATATCGTGGTGGAAAAGGTTGGCGGCAGGGTCATGGATGGAGGCGAAACGCTGAGATGTCGGGTTAATTTGAAGCCTTACATTATCCTCTCCCGTCGTCGGACGGGTTGATGACAATACTCCGCCATATTGTTCAGGCCTTGTGAGAGCGATGCTCGATGCCTGGCATGATATCGCGCTTCGCCGCGCCGTGAGATCGCATCTTGTTGGTGATCATAACTCGAGGAAATAGCCCGTCTCCCTTCGGAAGCTTTCGCATCAGGCGTTTGGCGGCCTTTGTGTTGCGGCGGCTCTGAATTAGCACGTCGAGAACGATGCCCTCCTTACCAACAGCACGCCACAGCCAATGCTTCATCCCCCCAGTGGAGATGACAACCTCATCGAGATGACATTTGTCACCCATCAGTCGGGTGGATCGCCTGCGGATTTTGCCAGCAAAGGGCCGACCGAATTTGTCAACCCAAAGACGCACGGCGTGGTGCGAAAACGTGGACCCGCCTTGCCGACCGCCCGATCAACCGGATCGATGAACTCTTGCCGTGGAAGGTCCAAATTCCCGCAAAAATGGCCTGACCGAAGGCTTACTGCGGATCACCGGTTTCGCACCCTTGGTGCGCAGCATCGCCGCCATCGACCAAAGACAAACAGATCGCTTTTGGATAAGCCGTTCGCCCGGCCGGATACGGCCTCGTCCGCCGATCGTGCGAAAGGCTGGACCAAGACGTTCAGGCAGCAACAGGGTAACTTGTCGCGGTCATTCAGCTTATTCGCCAGGACAACTTCGGCCAGTCCAAGCGCTAGTACTTCGGCATCCGGGGCGAACTGCAGAGATCGCGTTAAAAAGTGCGCCACCGCGAAGAGGGCTGCTCGCCCGGACTGATTCGCAAAATCTGCTACATCGGCGACCACAGCAAGCCGATCATCCCCACGGAGGGAGAAGCTCGGCGAGCTCCCTGACGCAGGATGTCTTTATCGGGACGGAGCGGCGCGACAGCATTCGTGGCCAGAAAAAGCTTTCTGCCAGGGGCGGGATCGTCACCAGCTGCAGTCAGCAAAACGGCGTCTCGGATGGCGTCTTCCTGCTCGCCGCGCCCGACCATCCTGGCGGCGACGGCGGCCGATTTGAGAGCGAGGGATCGCGCCAGCAGCCAAACCATGGCGGCTCGGCGCGAATTAGATTATCGAGCGATTTCAAGGCGATACTGGCGGCAAAGACAGCGTCGGACTCGCTGATATCACAGCCGCGCGACAGCGCCCAGCCTGGCAGGCGGGGGGAGCAACTCGACGGTGGTTGGGTTGCGGGCGGGTACGAATCCTTACGACGAAGGATAAATCATGGGCATAGTTTATGCCACACACATCGCAACAAACCGCACCACTCGTCGTCATAAAAATACGTCCGGTAATCTTGCAATATCGGCTCAGTCAGATATTGCGAAATCATCTCCACGTAAGTTCATGGTTGTAGTTCGCTTGCGCTGCGCCATGACCGCGGCTACCTGCCATTATTATTGATAACTGCCTGAAAAAACAACATCTTGATCGACAAGTACGTTGAACTTGTACCCGGGCCTTATTTCAAGCGTCGGCTGAACATCCATGTTGCGCTGAATCGTGCGGTCCGCCACCTGGCCGAAGGTCTCTGCGAAATTTCGCCGCGTCGCATCCGAGGCCGTGTCCTGGGTCGCGAGCGTCGAGCTTTCCGGAACGGCCATGTCGATACCGGTCCCGATCAGGGCAATCAACACCGCCGAGCCGAACGTTTTCAGATAATGGTTGTTCACCTTGTCGCTGAAACCGCCATACCCTTGCGCATCCGTCCCCGACATGCCGCCGATCTGCAAAGTCGAACCGTTCGGGAAGACGATGTCGGTCCACACGACAAGAACGCGTTTCTGACCAAAAGACACCTTGCTGTCGTAACGACCGAAGAGCTTTGTTCCTTGCGGGATAAGCAGACGATGGCCTGTCGCGCTGTCGTAAACGTTCTGGGTTACTTGCGCGGTAATCCGGCCCGGCAGATCTGAATTGATTCCCGTAATCAGTGTTGCCGGAATGACCGAACCGCGCTTTAGCTCGAAGGGCGATTGTTGGGGCACGACACGGTTCGGCAGGTAGCCAAGCTCTTTCAGGTCGGCATTGAAGAAGTCTTCCTTGGCGCCCTGGGCATTGGGATCAACGTTTTGACCACCGAGCCTGGCGCGGAGCGCTGCTGCATAGAGATCGGGGGAGCTTCCGTTGTTTGTCGGAACTATCGCGGCTCTTGCAGCCGTGTCTGCGGTCGCATCATGGGTTTCAGCACCCCCGTCCAATTTTCCGCGATCGATGGCAAGCGGCGCATCATAGGCAGCGTTGTTTGCCTGCAGGCGGGCCATCCGCTGGCGCTGCTGCTCACGCAGAAGTTGTTCCTGTTGTTCTCGCTGAAGACGAGCCCGCCAGACCGCTTCCGCTTCGAGGTCCTGACCGCGCTGCTGCACCTCGCGCTGCCCTGGCTGCGGCGTGAAGGGATTGTTGTTCTTGTCTTCCGCCTGTTTCGTCTCGACCGGCGTCGGCTGAAAGATGGTCTGCTGCTGCGGCTCGCCGATAATACCATCGGTGACGCCGCGTTTGATCTGGTCGGCATAGGTTGAGGCCGGATTGCCCGAACTCGTCTCCGGGCCGGTGTCCTTGCCGAAGTACAGTCCGCGGGATGCAAGCCCGTAGAAGATGACGCCAAGGAACGCGAGCGCAAGAACGATGATGACGGCAATCGGCAGGCGGTTGATCCGCCGGATAGTGGATGGGCCCTGGCTGTTTGGGGCGCCGCCGAGATTGAGAGATTGCACCATATGATCCTCCCTCACCCGCGCCGCATGAGCGACAAGGCGCTCGCAGGCGTCGCGCCACTCGCCGTGACTGAATAGGCGCGGCCGAGCTCGACGCTATTTGTCGATAGACGGGCCAGCACCTGACCATCGACAGTCAAGATCACATAGGCGAGCGGGATGACCGTCGCGCCGCGATCCGTCTTCTGGTCGGTGACGACGGCATAGCCCCATCCCTTCAGCGCCGCTTCCATCGCCTGTCCGAAGGGCGAGGTATCAGTCTTGAGCGCAACGGTCGCTTTTCCCGGCCCGATCTGTTCGGCAAGGCGGCTCACCATATCGCCGGCGATCGCACTGGCGGCGGGACCCGAGATTTCTGGCGGCGCGTTGCTGGCGACCAGCCCTTCTGTTCCCGTCGACTGGCATCCGGAAAGAAGGATAGCGAAGGCGCAGGCTGCGGCAAGGTTGCGGATGGGTGGCAGGCCGCGCGAATGGGAAAGCACGATATGCATTACCTTCCTCCCCTTCTGATCATGATCTTCTCCTGTTTCCAGCCAACGCCAGAAACGAGCACAGCGCGATCGACATGGTAGTCAACGACCATCATGTCGCCCTTCATCCGGTAGTTGACGATCCGGTTCTGCCCGCCTGACGTGACGAACAAAACCGGCGCATCCTGGCCGGCGATCGAGCGTGGAAACTGGATGTAGGTTTTGAGCCCGTCGGAGTAGACCCGCGTAGGCCGCCAGCCGGCGTTGCCCGAGACCGAATAGGAAAAGTTCAGCTGCTCGGCGGGGACGCCTGCGCCTGGGATGGTGGTCGCCTCGATCCGGGCGTTGATGTCGGCCAGCTTCACCGAAACATCTTCAGGATATTCGAACCCGACACGCGCCATATACTGGGTCGAATGGGATTTGAGCTGGATGTGGTAGGTCCGCCTGGACGTCGTCACCACCATCGAGGTCACGAGACCCGGCTCCGACGGTTTGACGATCAGGTGAATCGCCTGACCGCCGGCAGCACCCGAAGTCGCAGGCTCCACCTTCCAGCGCACCGTGTCGCCGACCAAGACGTCGCGGACCACCTCGCCGCCCTGAAGCTCGATATCGCAAACCTGTAGCGGCGAGCAGACGACAGAGGGCTGGACCTCGCCGTAGAGGAAGATCACCTTGCCGTCGGCACCCTTGGTCACCAAGCCGCGCGACCCGCGCCACTGGGTCGAGATCCCCATGCCCTTTGCCTCGTTGGCTGTGACGCGATCGGCAGCATATGCATGCAGAGGAGCAACCACTGAAGACGCCAACAGTGCCGAGGCGAGCGCGCCCGTCAGCGTGGCCCGTGTTCTTGTGCGCGGGATGATCATGTTCGGGGCCATGCCTTTCAAAGCTGTGCTGTCCAGTCGAAGTCGCGGAGATAGAGACCGATGGGGTTCAAGCGAATGACGCCCTCGTCCTGCGGCGGCGTCAGGGTCACGGTTGCAATGCCGCGGAAACGGCGGACGGCCGTTTCCTTGCCGCGCCGGTCACGCTCGAATTCGGTCCAGTCCATCTGGTAGCTCTGGTTCGAGAGCGCGACGATGTTGTTCACCTCGATGGCCACCGTCGAGTTCTTCGCTTTCTCAAACGGTGAGTTCGAGCGAAACCACGCATTGACCTTCTCGGTTGCCGGATCGGATGTCCTCAGCAGCCCATAGGTTCTGTCGATGTACTGCTTCTGCACGATGGCGTCCGGAGTCACGCTTCGAAAGTTCGACACGAAGCTGCCGAGGGTCGCACGCACCACGCGCGGATCGGCATATTCGATCTGCTGCGGGAAGCCGGCATTGACGGCCGTGCCGAGCTTGTCGACCTCGACGATATAGGGAACGAGCTTGACCTGGGTGCTTTGGTAGAGCGCGTAGCCAAAGCCGATCACCGCCATGGTCATGCCGGCGATGCCGACGATGCGCCAGGCGGCGGCGGATCTGACATAGGAGCCATAGCGCTCGTTCCATTCGTTGCGGGCGGCGATATACGGATTGGCAAAATCGGGATTATCGAGCGGATTGTGTCCGGCCATGGCGGATCGTCCTCCAGGTTATTTGGTCTCGTTAAGGGGCGGCGGTGGAGGCGGCGATGCGGTCCGACCCGACTGCTGGTCGAGTTTCGCATTGGCAAGCCCGAGCAGCGAACCGGCATAGGCGCCGGGGGACCCGACCGCCTTGTCTTTCGCGGCTGAACCGACGGCACCTGCCGCACCACCGATGCCTGCCTCCATGCCGCGCATCGCGGCACTGCCAAGGGACGCTCCCCCTGACCGTGCCGCGCCTGCTGCCTGAAAACCTCTGCTGGCTGCTGCCGTCGCCAAAAAGCCGGCCCCCGCCGCAAAAGATGCGGCCTGGCCTCCATGGCGGATCGCTTCCATGCCACCGGACACGGAGGCACCCTGGACCAAGCCCTGCAGGATCGGGGGCACGTACATGGCGATGACGAAGACCACGACAGAGATGCCGGCGATCGCGAGCGTCGTGATGAACTGCTCGGAGGTGGCTGTCGGTGCCTCGGCCAAGCCCAGCAGGATGTCGGAGCCGATCTTGGCAATCATCACCAGCGCCATCAGCTTCATGCCGACCGAAAAGGCATAGACCAAGTATTTGACTGCGAAGTCTTTGGTATAGGACGTACCGCCCAAGCCGAGCATGATCATGCCGGCGAGCAGCCCGACATACATCTCCACCATGACCGAGACGAAGATGGCGGCAACGAGCGAGAAGCAGACGACGACTACGACCATGGCGAAGACGGCGGCGATCGCCAGAGAGTTATCTTCAAAGAGGCCAAATTTCGCTTGCTCAGACATCTTGGTCGCAACCCGAATGCCAGCGTCAAAGATATTGGCTGGAGAGGCCGACCCACCTCCGGCGCCGATCTGGTAAAGGCTGTCGACCACGGCTTTTGCGAAGGCGGGCCCTTGATCGAGGATGAAGGCGAAGAGCCCGATGAACATAATGCGTTTGACGAGCTCGGCAAACCAGCTGTCGAGCGAGGCAGCACTGATCGCCAGCCAGACTGCGGCGATGCCAACCTCGATGCCCGCCAGGATCCAGAACAGCGACCGCGCCGCATTCATGACCGTCGTCTCCCAGCCCTTGGCGGCCGCGACGACGGAGTTCTCCAAGGTCGTCAGCACTTGACCCTGCTGCGCCAAAGCCGGCGTGCTCGCGACCAGGACGAGGCCGATTGCGACGACGGCGCGCTCAATGCGCCGGGAGGGATGAACGATCACCATCTCGGCTTCATCTCCTGGCCGCCGCGAATGTCGCGCTCGACGTTGCCGCCAAAGAACTTCTCCCGGTGAGCCCGGCGGTCTGCGTCGGATGCAGCTTGCGGTGACGCTTCGCCCGCTCCGGACAGGGCTGCCGCAGGCGGCTGGACGATCCCCCTGGCAATCCCGACACCGGACGCGATGATCCCCACTATCGCGAGGATGAAGACAAGACGCGGGCTCACCAGCGGGGCTCCATCGTCTGCCCGCCGCGGATGTCGTGCTCGCTTCCGCTGAAAAATTGTTCACGGCGCGCCTGGGCGAGATCCTTTTGCGCCTGCTCCGACTGAAACCAAGTGCCCATCATCGTCATTTGCTGGGAAACGAGACCGCGCAGCTTTTGCATTTGCGCGACTTGCTGGGCGGCGATCTGGTGCCCGACCTGCAGCGCCTTCATCTGCCCGTCGGCCGTCTCCGACATGGAGCGCAGCGACGACATCGTGCTTTCCTCGCTCGAAAACTGGTCGGCCGTCAGGTTTGCGGCCTTCAGGGAACCGGCGATCGTGTCGCGGTTGGTGTCGGACCAGTTCTGATAGGTGGACGAGAAGCCTGCCCCGTCGGGCAGATTGCTCTTCATCTCGGCAAAGCTCTGAAAACGCTGCTTGAGCACGTCGTCGATATTGCCCATCGAGAAGGCGACGCCCTGCCCTTGCGCCACGACGTTCTGCAGGTTCTTCAGGTCATTTTCGACCTGACCCCAGATGTGGCTCGGCAATTGAGCCGTGTTCTGCAGCATGTTGTTGTAGATGTTGATCTGGTTCTGGATCTGCTCGGCAAGCTGCGAGATCTGGGTAATCTGGTTGTTCACCTGCTCGGCCGACTTGCCGACCAGGGAAATCAGTTCGGTATTGTTGGCAATCTGCGTCCATTCCGTGGCCTGACCCGTGACACCGCCCGCATAGGTCGGAATGGGTAAAGTGACCGGGATGACGATGGCCGCGATCATGACGGCGCGCGCCGCATCAGGCGGCCGGGAAGAGTGTTTCGGCATGGGCGATCCCCCTTTGCTGGAGCCAGTGGAGAGGCCATGCGGCCCCGTGTTCGGAATGAAGGGTTCGAATGCGCTTGAGGTCTTCCTTACCGGTCGCCCCGACAAACGAGAGCGCGACCGGACCGAGCGCCATATTGAAGAGCCTTCGGCCCTCCGGTGAGACGACGTAATATTCGCGCTTGGGAATGGCGGTTGCGACGATCTCGATCTGCCGTTCGTTGAAGCCAATGCGCTCATAGAACTCGCGCGTGCCCGGTTCGCGTGCCGCTCCGTTCGGCAGGCAGATTTTTGTCGGGCAGCTTTCCTTCAGTACATCGATGATGCCGGAGCGCTCCGCATCCGAGATCGACTGGGTGGCGAGCACAACGGCGCAGTTGGCCTTTCGCAGCACCTTCAGCCATTCGCGGATTTTGTCGCGGAAGACCGGATGACCGAGCATCAACCAGGCCTCGTCGAGGATGATCAGGCTGGGCGCACCGGTGAGGCGTTTCTCGATGCGCCGAAACAGGTAGGTGAGAACGGGGACGAGATTGCGTTCGCCCATGTTCATCAGTTCCTCGATCTCGAAGCACTGGAACGCGCCAAGCGCCAGGCCGTCCTGCTCGGCATCGAGCAACTGGCCCATCGGACCATCGACGGTGTAGTGATGCAGTGCGTCCTTAATCTCGCGCATCTGCACGCCGGAAACGAAGTCCGACAGCGAGCGGCCACGGGATTCCGCCATCAGGACCAACTGCCTGGAGATGGCGTTGCGATAGTCAGGGGTGATGGTCACACCTTGCAGCGCCACCAGCATCTCTATCCAATCGGAGGCCCAGGCACGGTCGCCGTCGGTCGACAGTTCGGCGAGCGGGCAAAAGGCAAGCGCCTTCACCTTACCACCAGCCGACGGGCCGATATCGCCGCCGATCTGGTAGTGATCGCCATCGAGGCCGAGCGTTAGCGGCAGCATCGAGCCGCCCTTGTCGAAGGCGAACACCTGGGCACTGGCATAACGCCGGAACTGCGCGGCAATCAGCGCCAGCAGCGTCGACTTGCCAGAGCCCGTTGGGCCGAAGATCAGCGTGTGTCCGACATCATCGACATGCAGGTTCAGCCGGAACGGCGTCGATCCGGAGGCCACCTGCATCAAGGGTGGCGAGGCCGGCGGATAGAATGGGCAAGGTGCTACTGGACTGCCCGACCAGACGGAATTGAGCGGAATAAGATCGGCGAGATTGCGGGTGTTGATCAGCGGCTCGCGGATATTGGCGTAAGAAACCCCGGGCAGGCTGCCGAGGAAAGCGTCCGTGGCATTCAACGTCTCGATGCGTGCGCCAAAACCTTCGGCCTGGATCAGGCGGCGGATAGCTTCGCACTTTTCCTGGAGGCGACCTGAGTCTTCTTCGAAGATGACGATGACCGGTGTGTAATAACCATAGGCGACGAGCTGCGAGGAAGCTTCGGCGATGGCGTCTTCGGTTTCGGCCACCATCATCATGGCGTCCTGATCGACCGAGCGGCTTTGTGTCTGGAAAAGCTGGTCGAAGAACGGCCGCACCTTCTGCTGCCACTTCTTGCGGGTACGCTCGAGCCGTGCCCGTGCTTCCTCCGCATCGAGGAAGACGAAACGGGAAGACCAGCGATAGGTGAGCGGCATGCGGTCGAGCGTGTTGAGTATCCCCGGCCAGCTCTCCGCTGGCAGACCGTCGATCGCCACCACACCGAGAAAGCGGTTTTCGATCATTGGGGTCAGGCCATGCTGCAACTCGGCCGTCACCAGCCAGTCGAGATACATGGGAATATCAGGCAAGCGCACCGGATGGTTTTCGCCGGTCACGCAGAAGCGAATGAACTGGAACAGCTCGTCGTAGCGCGCGACACGGAACCCACCGCGCTCCGACGTTTCCCGCGTCATCATCCGGCGGATGGACACGACATTGGCGAGATACTGCTCGACCTCCCGGATCGAGGTCAGGAAACTTGTCAGTGCCTTGTCGGCATAGGTGGCGGAGCGGCTTGCGGCATCCGAATAGATATAGCGCGTCAACCCCGAGCGCCGCGGCTCGGGCGGCCGCCACGTCAGGATCAGAGCGTGCCGGCTCTCGAAATGACCCCTTTCCGTCTGAAAATGCGCCCGTCGCTCATCGTCGATGGCCCGCGTGACGGGATCGGGAAAGTGAGATTCCCCCTCAGTCGGATAATCGGCGGTTGGCACCCTGATAGCCTCGACCTGGATCATCCATCCCGAGCCCAGCCGCGACAGGATCGCGTTGATCTGGCGCGACACCTCGTTACGCTCGGCGTCGGTCGAGCTCTCGCTATCCGGCCCGGCAAAATACCAGCCGGCCATCAGGGAGCCGTCTTTCAGCAGGATGATCCCATTATCGACGAGGCCGGCATAAGGCACCAAATCGGCGAATGACGGTCCGGAATGGCGGAATGATTTGAGCGCTACCATCTCTTAGAACTTGCGCCACGGCGACGACGTCGCGCGATACGACGTCTTGTAGGAGATGTGGCGGAGATAGACCCGGCGCATCAGCGGATCGGATCTGGCCATCATGCGGAGTGCCGCGACTACGACTATCCAGAACGCGATGCCGAACAGTGCTGCGTACCAGGTCAGGACGACGAAGATCAGGATGATGGCGGCCAGCGCCGTCAGCAGCACGAGCTCGCGGTCAGCACCCATTAGCAGGTTCGGACGCGATAACGCCCTGTGCACACGCGAGCGTGCCAGAAAAGAGCCGGCCTCAGCCATGAGCCCCCTCCCCCGCTGTGGCCGGCGTCGCCCTTGGTTCGGGAGTACCTTGCTCGGCCTGTGCGTGGGCCTCGCCGATCGAGGCGCCGGTCGCACCGAAGAGAGCAACGATCTGGGTAGCACCGAGGAGTACCCCGCCCACCAGCGCGACGTAGCAAAGCCGTCTTGCGAAATCATTCAGCTCGCCTCCGAAGATCAGCATGGCGCCGGCAATGGCGACAGCGGCCAGCGCAATGAACCCGGCGACAGGGCCTGTGATCGATTGCTGGATCTGTTGCAGTGGCGATTCCCACGGAAGACCGCCGCCTCCTGAGGAAGCGAATGCGGAATCGGCAAAACCGACAGAAATGGCGACAAGTGTCGCGCCTGTGAGAAGAATGGCGATTTTACGCGACATGGCTGTCCTCATCGATCTGGGCATAATGTTCGGTCTGGTAGCGGCCGTTGCGGTATCCTTCGAGGTGGATCACCTCACGGACCCGCCTCCCCTTTCCCGTTCGCTCGATATAGACGACGAGATCGACGGCCTCGCCGATGACCTCCTGCATCGGCTGCTGGCTGGCTTCCGCCGTCAGTTGCTCCAGCCGGCGCAAGGCTGACATCGCCGTGTTGGAATGGATCGTGGTGACGCCGCCGGGATGGCCGGTGTTCCAGGCCTTGAGCAGTGTTAGCGCCGCACCATCGCGGACCTCGCCAACGATGATGCGGTCGGGACGCAGACGCATCGTGCTCTTGAGCAGGCGCGCCATGTCGATGGTATCGCTGGTATGTAGGGACACGGCGTTCTCGGCCGCGCATTGGATTTCGGCGGTGTCTTCGAGGATGACCATTCGATCGTCCGGGGCCGCAGTGACGATCTCGGCGATGATGGCGTTGGCAAGCGTCGTTTTACCCGACCCCGTGCCACCGGAGATGACGATGTTCATCCGCGCATCAATCGCGCTTCGAATGGCGGACGCCTGTGCTTCCGTCATCACCTTCGACTTCACAAACTCTGTCAATGGAATGAGACGCGAGGCACGACGGCGGATCGTGAACGTCGGTCCAGATACCACCGGCGGCAACAGCCCCTCGAATCGGTGTCCGCCGATCGGAAGCTCCCCAGAAATGATCGGCCGATCGTCGTCGGCCTCCGACTGGAGGGCATGCGCAACACTGCCGATGACAACTTCGGCTGCGGCAGTGCTCATTGCCCCGGCCGGTGCCACGCCGTGCCCCAGCCGTTCGATGAACAGCCGTCCGTCCGGATTGAGCATGATCTCGACCACGGTCGCATCATCGAGGGCGATGCAGAGTTGGTCGCCAAGTGCGTCCTGTAGTTTGCGGACCAGGCGGGGATGGGAGCGGAGCTGGGTCACGCAGCGCTCCTGAGCAATGACCCATCGATCTGCGGGGTCGAATGATAACCCTGTGGGCATACCTGCTCAAAGCTGCCACGGTCGGCCGGAAGTCTCCCGGCGATAGCGATGGTGTTACCGATCTTGGCCGGTTCGCCGATACGCTGCATCGGCCATCCCGCTCGCTTCAGGATGCGCTCGAAGCGGAGATCGGTGGCCGTGACGATCTCGCTGTAGCCGCTCGCCATAGACCATTCGATGATACCGGCGAACAAGGTAAGCGTCGCAAGATGCAGTTGGCTTGCCCCCCTCTGCGAGGCTGGCGAGGTATCGACGCAGAAGCGTGAACTCTCGACCATCCCAGAATGAGGGCGAAGTGAACCTGCATCGAGAAGCTGGGGGAAGGTCTGCTCCAGCATTGTGGGACCGGAAGCTGGAAGGAGACGAACGCAACCTGCGACCTTTCCACCGTCGGCAATTGCCAGAAGATAAGTGGGGCTGCAACCATCGTACTGGTCGCGCTCTTCTCCCGCGGTGATGGAGACGTCCCAGGCGAGACGTCCGCCAAATACCGTCGCGCGAAGACGGTGCATCTGTCTCAGGAAGTCGCGATGGCGCTCGCATTTCTCGGGTGCGACGGTCAATATCCGCATGATGATCTCCGCTTGAACAAGGTCATGCGGACAGAAATCATCTCATTCAGCGTGTGCCTATGTGCAGATCTGCACCTCAGGTGATTCTAGCGAGTCGCTGGTCCGGCTCTTAGAAAGTGAGCGTGTGGTGAGTTACGAGGAGCAGATTCATGTGCAAATCTGCATTTTGCCCCGACGAGATCGACTTACGCAAACAGATGTAAGTCACCGATTCCAATCAATGAATCGGAATAGGCCTTTGATCGAGTGAAAACGCGTTAACTATTGATTAACTTTAAATATCTTGCAAACCGTAGTGGAATAGGTTGTGCTATCCACGGTAAATAGGTGTGTTTACGAAAATTACCGTGTGTACGAGAGGAAGTCGTGGAAAATCCCGCTCAGCTTCAAAAGGCTATTCATAAACTGATCGCTGCCCACGCGCGAGACCTCTCCGGTGCCTTGCACGAACACCGTGTGAAGTTGTACCCGCCAGAGGCGCGCAAAACATTGCGTTCCTTCTCCTCAACGGAAGCTGCAAAGCTTATCGGTGTCAACGACGGATATCTCCGTCACCTCTCGATCGAGGGGAAAGGTCCGCAGCCGGAAATTGGCAACAACAATCGCCGGTCCTATACGGTGGAAACGATTCAGGCCCTACGCGAATACCTTGATCTAACCGGGAAAAACGATCGCCGCTACTCACCCAAACGCTCAGGCAAAGAGCATTTGCAGGTTATCACTGTTGTCAATTTCAAAGGTGGCAGCGGAAAGACGACGACGGCCGCGCACTTGGCGCAATATCTCGCATTGAACGGCTATCGTGTTCTTGCCATCGATCTTGATCCGCAGGCCAGTATGTCGGCACTGCACGGGTTTCAGCCTGAGTTCGACGTCAAGGACAATGAGACGCTATACGGTGCGATGCGGTATGACGCTGAACGTCGTCCGTTGAAAGACGTGATCAAGAAGACCTATTTCGCCAACCTCGATCTGGTGCCAGGCAACCTGGAGCTGATGGAGTTCGAGCACGATACGGCAAAGGTCTTGGGCTCGAACGATCGGAAAAACATCTTCTTCACGCGCATGGACGATGCGATTGCTTCAGTCGCGGACGACTATGATGTCGTCGTCGTCGACTGCCCTCCGCAGCTTGGCTTTCTAACCATTTCCGCTCTGTGTGCAGCGACCGCAGTCCTCGTCACGGTTCATCCGCAGATGCTGGACGTCATGTCCATGTGCCAGTTTCTTTTGATGACATCGGAATTGCTGAGCGTCGTCGCCGATGCAGGCGGAAGCATGAATTACGACTGGATGCGGTACCTAGTCACTCGCTACGAGCCCGGTGATGGTCCTCAGAACCAGATGGTATCGTTTATGAGGACGATGTTCGGTGACCATGTCCTCAATCATCCAATGTTGAAAAGTACAGCTATCTCCGACGCCGGGATTACGAAGCAGACGCTCTATGAAGTCAGCCGTGACCAGTTTACGCGCGCGACCTACGACCGGGCGATGGAGTCGCTGGACAACGTGAATACTGAAATCGCACAGCTCATTCAAAGCGCATGGGGGCGCAAATGAGGACGCTCGCATCTCGCGTAGAAGCGCAAAAGTTGTCAGCCGGAAACTTTCGGGAAACCGCTTATTGTGGGGCGGCAATCTCGACACCCGAGGGGGCCACTAATGGCTAGAAAACACCTGCTCTCCGACCTCGCTGGACCAAAGTTGCCAGCCGGAAACTCCGAAGACATTGCCGCGCAGGATGCTGCCGCTCCGCAGTATTCCCCACGTGGTGCGATAGGTGCGGTCTCGCGCTCCATCGAGCTTTTGAAGTCTCAGTCGCTTACGGAACTCGATCCAGATCTCATTGACGCGCCGCTCGTGGCAGACCGCTTGGAGGAGTCTCCAGAGCAGTTCGAAGAGTTCGCTCGTAACATAAAAGAGCACGGTCAGCAGGTCCCCATCCTCGTGCGCCCTCACCCGTCTGTCGAAGGTCGATACCAGATTGCCTACGGGCGCCGACGCCTGAGAGCAGTGAAGGCTGCCGGCATCAAAGTGAAGGCTGCGGTTCGCACCTTGTCGGATGACGAGTTGGTTCTGGCGCAAGGGCAAGAGAACAGCGCTCGGCAGGATCTTTCATTTATCGAGCGCGCCCTATACGCCGCAGAGCTCGAAGCCGGTGGATTTCAGCGGCCGGTCATTATGGCGGCGCTTGCAGTTGATAAAAGCAATCTTTCCCGATTGATCCAGGCCGCTAAACAGCTTCCAGCAGATATTATCCGCTTGATCGGCGCTGCCCCCAAAACCGGTCGGGACCGTTGGTACGAATTGTCAGGCCGTCTGGGACAAGATGGCGCATCGGAAACTGCCCGTACGTTGCTCAATGACGATGCGGTGAAACGCTTGAATTCTGACGAGCGTTTCGCTCGAGTATTCGAAGCTGTGACCCCTAAGAAGACAAAGGCAGTGAAGATTGAGGCGGAAGTTTGGAAAGCCGAGGACGGCACCAAGGCCGCTCGTTACAAGCAAGACAAGCGTACACTGACTTTAATGATCGACAAAAAGGCCGCTCCGGAATTTGCGGACTACCTGATGTCGGCGCTCCCAGAAATCTACGCTTCGTTCAAGAGGTCGAAGCAGTAAGAAGATCGCAACCAGGAAAGGAACGATAGCGCAAAGAAAAAGCCCTCCGAAACGGTGTTCCAGAAGGCCTCTCTCAGTTTGGTCGCTTAGAGAATCGCATTTCCCGGAATCCCAGTCAAGAGTCAACGCCGCCCCGGCGTAGCCTTTTCTTTGCCTTTTGAAAGGTGAACGAAATGCAGACAGGAAGTGTGACGACGCCCTTTGGGCGGCGGCCGATGACGCTCGCCTTGGTGAAGCGGCAAGTGGCCACAAATGATATCAAGGCTGGTAAAACGGTCGAGAAATGGAAAGTCTTCCGTGATGCCTCTGAAGCGAGAGAAGAGCTCGGCTTGCAGTCGAATAGCCTGGCTGTGCTCGACGCGCTCCTGAGCTTCTATCCGGAGAACGAATTGCGCAAGGACGCGCATCTAGTGGTGTTTCCGTCAAACGCGCAATTAATCCTTCGAGCCCATGGCATGGCAGGCGCCACGTTACGTCGTCATCTTGCGCTTCTGGTCGATGCGGGCCTTATTGTTCGCAAGGATAGTGCCAACGGCAAACGCTATGCGAGGAAGAACGGCGCCGGCGAGATCGAGAATGCGTTTGGGTTCGACCTTTCGCCAATCCTCGCCCGATCCGAAGAGCTTGCCCTCATTGCGCAAAAAGTCGTCGCTGCTCGGTCCGCATTCCGTAAGGCCAAAGAGAACCTGACAATCTGCCGCCGGGATGTCCGTAAGCTTATCACTGCTGCGATAGAGGAGGGGGCCGACGGCGACTGGATGGCGATCGAGGCGATGTACATCGACCTCGTTGCCCGCATTCCACGGTCCCCAACCCTCGCCGACGTCGCGAGCATCCTCGATGAACTTGAGCTACTTCGCGAGGAAATCCTTAATTTGTTGAATTCGCAGTCAAATTCAGAATTTAATAGCACCAATGCTGCTCATATTGAGCAGCACATACAGAGTTCAAAATCCGAATCCTTAAATGAACTTGAACCTAGCTCTGAAAAAGAGCAGGGCGAAAAGCCGAGCAAGATCCGCGGGCCTAACAGCGAGACGCTGAAGGCCTTTCCTCTCGGTGTAGTGCTGAAGGCATGCCCGCAGATTATCGACTATGGACCGGCAGGCGCTGTGGCTGGTTGGCGCGATCTCATGTCGGCCGCGATCGTGGTGAGATCGATGCTGGGCGTCAGCCCGTCCGCCTATCAGGAGGCCTGCGAAACCATGGGGCCTGAAAATGCAGCGGTTGCGATTGCCTGTATCCTGGAGAGGGCAGGGCACATCAATTCCGCCGGTGGCTATCTGCGTGACCTCACCAACCGGGCGGGGCGTGGCGAGTTTTCGCTCGGGCCAATGGTGATGGCACTGCTGAGATTGAACGGGGAAGCTGGGAAAAAATCGGCGTGAATAACCGTGGAACGGAAAGGTTCGCCAAGACCGCTAAACGCCACACGCAAGAGCGGAGTTTTAGCCCCTCACCGGCTCCTCGAGAGGAGCTCTTCGTCGATCCAAAGCCCGGTGCCCGACTTGTCAATGTCGAACCTCAAGGCTAGATACCAAGCGCCGTTTATTTCCCTTTGCTTTTTCCATCGACCATCAAATGGAGGGGGTGCGGGTTGGTGCTGGGTAAACTTTGCGATTGAGCCCGCGTCAAGGGCGGGTACGTCTACCACAAGCTCGCCTGGTGCACGGTCGCGATCGCTTGTATAGATACGGGTTACGAATGTAGATGTGATCCCAGACCGAGACGACGTCACGCCGCGACGAACCAAGCCGCCGCATGGCGTTTGTTCAATACTGATCATAACGTTTAACCATCTGATATTTTGACCATATTTTCCGGTTTTATTAAAGTTTCCGGCTGGCAACTTCAGCCAATATAATAACGGGTATGATAAAACGGTTGGGGCGCTAAGTTCGCGCTTCATCTACTGCGGACGCCCAGAATACCCGTTGGATGTGCCGAGCGTATATGGCCTCGTGCTATCTGCAGGCTTCTCGAAACAGTTTCATCTGGGTCACAAGCGTTGCGGACAGGGCGTGCATATCTTCCGGCGAGAACTTCGCGAGATCGAAAGTCTTGCCTATCGCAATCAAATCGCCTTCCGGATCGAACATCGGAACGATCGGCAGGTCAGCCGCAATGACCCGTCTATGAGTTATTGCTGTATCGCCAAGAGATCGCATTCCAAAAATCTTCTGCCCTAGTTCAAGAAGGTAGTTTTCGGCAATGTTTACTGGACTGTTCAGATTGCCAGGCGAGTACTGCTCCATCTTCAGGATGGCCTGTCTGAGGATTTCTTGGGATTCAGGCAGGCCAGCCCGTTTGAGGGATGCATCAAGCCATTCTCGCTTGTTCATGCCCTCTTCCCAGCGATCGCTGACGGACGCGATCACCTTGAATGCGAAGCCACAGTCTCTCGTGTTCTTGAATCCGGCGAACAATCCCCTCCAATCCGATAGCGCCTCAGGAGGAGACAGAGCCTCAAAATTTTCGGACGTCAGGTTAAGCACAATATGTGCGAGCTCGGAGGACAGCTCGTAAGCGAGCATGACATCTGAAATCTTGCAATAATGCGCGATGAGGTGGGCGGGCGCCGTATAGAGCGTGAGATCCGGATTGTACAAAAATCTGAGGAGTTGCTGACCGTACAGCCGCTGCTCAACGGCAAACTCGTCCTTAGCCAAGGCTCCCATGAATTCTAGATTGGTCCTCATTTCGGACCAGACGGCGTTGATTTCGAGCAGTGCTCCCGCCACGATGGGCTGCCGAGCAATTTGATCGGACGTTTTGTTGTCGAGAAACCTCGTAAACACGATTGGTCGACTCTCATCCAGTTTGCCGGCCGGGTCAAACTCGCATCCGGCCGTGAATTGAAGCCGCCAAGGCATCTTGTGATCGTGCGGTGTCGGGTTTGGATGAACTGTCCGGAAGTATCGGGAATGCATCATCCTCCGCTCGCGATCGTGTAGGTCGATGAAGCGATGGAGATCGGTCTCTACCCCTGCCGAGTTAACACGGGGCAGAAGTCGGTAGCAGTCGTAGAGGCAACGAAGATGAGTTCTACCCCAAAGCGTCCCAATCAGATCAGCCCAGTGGGTTGTCTCGTGCATCATTGTGCCGAACATGTTTCGAAGGTCGGCCGTTGGCTGCTTCTTCTGTAAAGCGGCGATAAAGTCGCCCTTTTTGAAAGCATTAAGATGGATCGTTTGGGACTGCGGATCAAAATAGGCTACGGTGCCTGAGTTAGGAAAGTAGTCTCTCTTGCCCAAGCGCTTCTGAGTTTCTTGATAGTCGTACATCCGGATGTCCCTCGTCGCCGACTGACTACACTTGAGCGCTCATCCTATGAGTGATCTGACCTTGAGCGGCAAGTCAAACACTCAAACCTAGCCGAGTGGACATCCTAATTTGTGAATTCCCGCTAAGACTGCGACGAAGTTCTCCCGATTTTTGCGTCGGAACACTCGTGATTGAGCATCGTATTCCCGCTGAACGGTTTGCGAAACCTACATTAAAATACCAACCACAGGAGATGAATAAGTGCAATATAATCAATCCTGATAACACGATGTTCAATCGTGCATGGTAGTCCGCAAGGTATATATATACGAGGAGCATCCATGCTTGATTGGTTTTTGAATTTTTTTGTTTACGGGACTATGAAGGCGTCAGACTTCCAGTCTGTTGCTCAGCTGACAGTCGCCATATCGTTAGCCTTCGTTGTGGCAGGGCCTGATGTCAGCCGCCTCCTTCGGTCGAGCGTTCTGAAGTTCAAGCACTTAGATACGACGCTAAAAGCGATCACCGCGAGTGGAGCACAAGTCCCAAACACTAGCGAGAGGCAAGGTCTGCTGTCATCCGCTGCCAAGTTCATTAACTCGGACGCGGCCCGGACCGCCCCGGCTAACGCGTCCACTACATGGTTTTACGCGATCTCTGCGGTTATATCTTTCATTATGCTCGTGTATTGCACGTTCGGTGCCGACCTTTACCGAGCCATAGGCGTCATAGCCACGGCTGGGGCTTTGGTTGTGATCACACGTGATGCTTTTTTGGCAGCGAGGCGAGCGAGCGCTTTGCAGGTGCTCGCCAACGAAGTTCATCGGATTACACGCACATTCGATATATCGATTTCTTCGGCACTTTCCCTGTCACAACTCAAGAAAGCCGCTAGCGTGATTGCCCGGCTAGAACTTCAGAACATCGAATTGCGGGAGGCAATCAAGGAACTAAAGGCAATTTAGGCTGTAACCTCGGGCTCCATGCCTCGCACGCCGGCGATCAGGTTCAGCGGGTCAGACTGATAGCAGTTGAGCGGCTTCCTGCATCAATAGGTTGATGTACCGGAGCGCCAATTGATGCGGCATTGGATCCGAAAGTGTGTACGGCACCCTATGATGCTGCGGCTGGTTGAAGCGATTCTCAAACGGTCCCACTCTTTTTCGCGATTACAGCAATCTCGCCGCGCGCCCGCTACGCCGTGTCGCATTGTTGTAATAGCTCGACGCCTGCTGCACCGATCGATGCCTTGACTGCTCCATGGCTTCGGGAAGCGGAATGCCGCGATAGGCAGCTTCTGTTAAATAACCCGATCGCAAGCCATGCGCCGAAAACTCTCCACTCTCCAACCCGGCCATCTCAGCCCGCTGCTTGAGGATCGCGTTGACCGACTGCGGATCGATCGCCCGCCGCGATACAGTTCCCCAGCGTCCGATCGCTCGAAACACGCTTCCGCTCTCGATCTTGGCTGCCGCCATCCAGGCATCTAGCGCCTCCACCGGCCGGCCGGTCAGATAGACGACATCGTCCTGTTCCCCGGAGGTGGTTTTCGTGCGGCCGAGATGGATGGCGAGAGAGGGGAGGGGGG
The DNA here is from genome assembly GCF_009498615.1 of Agrobacterium sp. ICMP 6402. Classification (NCBI taxonomy): domain Bacteria; kingdom Pseudomonadati; phylum Pseudomonadota; class Alphaproteobacteria; order Hyphomicrobiales; family Rhizobiaceae; genus Agrobacterium; species Agrobacterium sp. ICMP 6402. The sequence goes on along the minus strand of NZ_QSNV01000009.1, from coordinate 113,040 downwards.
TGCCGTTTTCGACTGGGATCGGTGGCTCGACGGTCAGCTGCTCGCGGCGCAGCCCGGCGATCTCGCTGCGCCTCCGGCCGCCGGACGCAAACGCTACCATCAGGATTGCCCGGTCACGGAGATCGCGCAGGCTGTCGGTGGCGCAGGTCGACAGCAGTTTTGCCAGGACGTCACCGGTGACCGCCTTGGCGCTCTTGCGACCCCGCGTCCGGGGGACGGCGCGAACCGAAAGGCGGATGGCCGATTTCAGGGCAGGGGAGGCGAAGGCGCCATCAAGACCCCGCCACTTGGTCAGGGTCGACCAATTCGCCAGCCTCCGGCGCACCGTCGCCGGCGCGTGCGGGCCGACGGATTTCAGAAACCCTTGGCTTCGAAGGTTTTCGTCGACGTCGCCCGGCATGCCGTGATTGGCATCCGTTTCGCGGCGTTGCGGGTCCCAGAGATGATGCGCAACGAATTTTAGTAGGAGCGCTTCTGGCGCGGGCCAAGGCAGCGATTTCCCGGTTGCTGACAGGCCCCACGCCTCGATATAACTGAGATCCGAGGTCAGCGCCCGCAGCGTGTTGTCGCCCATGCCCTGGTTGACCAGATGGCGCAGCGTCTCGATGTCCTGGTCGGTCAAAAGCTCGGCGAGTTCGTCGCGGCGCTCCATCGGCAGCACGGCGGCAATGGTGTCGAGTTCTTCGGCGCGTCGTTCGACGGCGGTCAGTGATGTCTTGGCTTTGGCCACGGACGCTCCAAAAGGACGGTTTCAGCGGCCTCCAGGGCCATGATAGGCCCGATTCTTTCTGATTTGCGACTCCAGATCAACTACCATCGATAAGCGCTAGTTATCGGTGGTTAGAGCGTCAACCGGCAATCATACCATGTGGGGAACTGTAATATTTAAATAGAGTTCGTATAACAAATCATTTACCATGATTTCAATGGCTTACGATATCGCGAAAATCAGCATACCGACCTTGATGCGGCCGGCATTTGACGCCGGCGTCGCGCTGACGCGTCTGGACGAGCGCGTCGCCCGTTCGCCGGTCGGTCAGGGGTGGATCGAGCGCAGCCACTTCACTGACGCCTGCGCCTCGCTGTGGATCGACGGGGAACTCGTCCATCTCGAAGACCTCGTCCTCCACGACGCCACGAAGGATATTCGCACACCTACCCATGAGCTGACAATCGCCCGCGACGTCCTGCGCACTCGTCGGCGGATCGCTGCCCAACTCCCAGGCTGGGCCCTGTCGGAAGACGGGATTCGGTCGCTGCGCAAAACCTCGGAGACCACGGCGGCTGACACGGGCGAGGTGACGCCCCCCGATGCCATCCGGCGCGCTGTCGCGAACGATCCGGAAGGCGAGGGGGAATACGCCGACGACATCGAACATCTCCCCGGCATCGATTATGCCGCCATCGATGCCGTGCTCGCACGATCGGATGCGGCGATCGCAAACGCGACAAGGCCCGGCCGCGGCGGCGGGGCCGGAAAAGATCCGATGATCTATGATCTCGATTGGGACGAGGATTCAAGGCTCGACGAATGGCGCGGCGTGCTGCGGCAGGCAGAAAATCTGCCGGCGGTGCTGCAGGCGATTGTTGCCCTCGATGCCTGGAACGAGTTTTCGGTGTTGCAGCACGCGCCCTGGCTCGGCCGGCTGTTCGCGGCGTCGATCCTGCGCCAGGCCGGTGTGACGTCGGGCGCGCATCTCGGCGCCGTCAATCTCGGCCTAAAAACCATTCCTGTCGATCGGCGCCGGCATCGAGACCGCGAGACCCGGCTGCTCGCCATCGCCCACGGTTTTTTGGCGGCTGCCGAGATCGGGATGAAGGAGCATGACCGGCTGGCGCTCGCGAAAACGATGATGGAGCGGAAGCTGACCGGGCGACGAACGTCTTCAAAACTACCGGAGTTGGTTGAGCTAGTGATAGCGCGACCGTTGGTGTCGGCGGGGATGGTCGTAAAGACGCTGGACGTCACGCCGCAGGCGGCGCGGCGGATTGTTTTGGAGCTGGGCTTGAGGGAAATGACCGGGAGGGGGAGGTTTCGGGCATGGGGAATATTCTAGTGGTGAGGGTACAAACATCCCGGCCTCGTCCACCTGATCGGCAGACCTTGCGCAAATCAGCACAGTAATAGTGATCTTAAGATGTTGTCGGACGTCTCGACGATCGAGATGGTTGTTTTGTATTTGGGGTACCAGCCTCTCCGAGGCTGATACACGACAGGAGTAGTTGTCGGGCATATGTTTTTGACGCTTCAGCAACCGACGCTTCTGTGACGCCCAACAAAAGATAGACCGAGTGCAGGCCGGCGATGGCCGCAACACCCAACATTTTGTTGTTGAGGTCTTCTGTAAATCCATCTTCCCATCTTAGCCACAGAACCGTGCCGACTGTCGTCAAAACGAGTGCATTCAAGATGAGCGCAATTGATTTCAAGCCGAGTAGATTTCTACGATATCCGTAAGTGACGTTGTCATTGAACAGAATGGCAAAGCGCTTCTGGTCTCGGGTGTTCTCCCGTAACCAGGTTCCACACCGCTCGTAGAAGGCATCAGCCTTTTCCGGGTGCGCCAACTCCTCCTCGGCTGAAGGCGGTTTTTCACCAAGTTTGCCAGCAAGAAACGAAACAATTTTTAATTTCGTGATTTCATCAAGTACCTGGTCTCGATTACGCAGCATGGTCACGGTCGGTTTGCCTCCCGATCTGGCATAGAGCTTTGGTTCAATCCGTTTCCCGTGCCGTCTGGCAAAATCCGACAAAGCGAAGAGCAAGATCGCAACAGATAGAGACGACAGAGCCTGCGAGAGACTGAATCTGTTCCATGGCACGAGCAATGTGGCAAGCACGAATACAGGAATGGCAGCGATCAAGGCGGGGATAATACGCGCTCTTAGCGTATAAGTGTCAGGCAAACCAGGTATCATGAATTTACCTCCGAGATCGAAATTACGTGGGCAACAGCGCTTTCAGCCCCAGGCTCCGTGGAGCCCACCGCATCGACGACCAGACCATGAAATCTTTCCGGAGTCCGGATGATGATGAGAGCGGGAAACGTTTGCGCAAAAGCCATTTGCACACCGGTGGCGAGGTCCGTTCGAGATGCCGAACTTTCCGCGAGATGATTGTGCCAAGTCCCAACAGGGAAAAGTGTACCGCTCGCCCGGTCAATGTAAGACTGTAGTACCTCAGCAAGCCCTTCGATTCCGAGCAGAAACAGACTAGCTGAAAACTCGCTATCGGCAGGCGGCGGTATCGCATCAACGATGTGAAAGCTGTTGGTGGTCTCGTTGAAACGGCCCATCAAGACACCGCCTGTCTCAACATTCGGCCGGGCATAGATTGCTCTCTCGATAATATTGGCGACATGCGCAGAAATTCGAACTGAGGGCGCGCCTGCGCCTGCTACGATCGTGAAGGGCGGCACGGCGTGTCGGGTCCATTGCTGACCGAGGAGATCGTCATCGATCTCGCCTAACATGATTTCACCGTCGTTGGTAGAATCACCATTAAGGATCCGAGACAAGGTCATAGCCATTGCTGGAACTGGGGCCGAAAGAGTCGCGTCGGACATTCGCGCCGTGAGCGTTGAACATCCTTGACCGACTTGGACGAGATCTCCCGATTTGGCGAAGACCGTCTCCTTAAGTGTGGGGCTTGCGCTGATCAGACGATAGGCCTCAGCAGCAAGGTCCTGTACGTTTGGATTCGAGCTTGCGCCTTCAACAGCGAGGTAAGCCACCCTTCCGCCGCCCATCAAGCTCGTCTCGATCGCTCTCGGCCTGGAGAGAAGTACCATGGGAAGACAAAGGGCATCGGTCACTGCCGGCGACCCGGTCGAATCCACGATAAACTGAGTTCCGTTCGGCCATGCGGTCTTGCGCTCGTCGTCACCGCCCAGCGCGCAGAGCGCGACTACGTCACGATGAAAGCCAGAGGTAGCCTGTCCGAGTAAGCCAATCGCATCGATGAGCGCCTGTGTCTTTCCGTCGTTGAAAGCCTCAATTCTGTGACGTGGAAGAAGCCCGTGGCGCGCAAAGTTGTGGGGCCTCAGATTGCCGTTATCGACGACTATCCGCGGCGCCGATCCCTCTCTCGCCAAGTGGAGTGCCAGTTTCGAGCCGATGCTTCCTGCGCCGAGCAGCGTCCATCGGGGATTGTGGCTTACTGGCTTACCCGACATTCGCCGCATCAGTTTGTCGCTTATCACATCTCGCTGGGCTGCAAGTCGAACGTGACACAGGCTGGCCTCGTCCAGATCGCTGGTGCGTTGGATTTCGACAACGTATGGCAGTAGTTCTATTGGGGAATCCTGGCCTATGACGTCTATTGGGCGACGTGCCATCAGGATGATGGAAATAAGGACAGGCGAAGAACCCGTAAGAAATTTCAGTCTCCGCTGGAGCAAACCTATCTGAGCTTTGAGATGATCCGCTACGCCGAGGCTTTTGGCGTGGTCAAAAAGCTCAGCCACGCTGGAAACAGATTCTGGTAGGTAGCGCCCAGCGAGGAATGGGCCGCCCGATGCAGCACGTCCAGGCCAAACCACGATCCCAAGCCCGACCTGACCGAAGCGCTGGCTCCACTCTTGGAGGCTGTTATCTCGCAACGTTGTGGGGCCGATGAAGTGGGCGCAATAGCAGCGCCAATCACCATTGGTGACCATTGTGAAAGGCGCTTGATAGAAAGTGCCGCCGCCCTTTGCATCCACGCGGCTGCGAAGAGCGACGGCGTCGACTTCGACGAAATCGTCCAAGTGGTCACGACGGACAGGTTCCCACCCTTGAGTCGGATTGATTAACTCCGCTCTCGCCGCTTTTTCCAGCCAGTCAGCAAGTTGCGTAACAAGACCCTGTGCGCCTCTCAGCCTTATTAGATCACGTGGACTGCCATCAATATAGCAAGGTTTGGGGGGCTCTGATGATGAAGCGGGCAGGAGGTGAGGATGAGACCTGTCAAAATCGGCCCGCAGGGTCACATCGGGAACGTCGATAGGGTACAAATTGGAAAATCGGAACGTAAGGGGCTCAATCGCGAGAACGCCATTGTCGCTGAAACCACGCGCGCGCCATCTGTTGCCCAACCCCGTGTCGATATGCACGACGATCGAAAGATTGACTCCTAAATGGTCTTCAACACCCATTACGCGCGGATGTGCTCGAATGAGCCGCACCGCGCGCTGGATTGCCGAGTTGGGGATCTCCACCGCCGTCATCCGTGTTTAAACGGCTGAGCGCCAAGTGCGCTGGAGCTTCCTGCCGCTGCCCCTGCAAGCCCAAGAATTGCGGGAGCTGTGAGGTTTGACGTTACCTTTCTGTCTTTTTGTTTCGGCCCGCCGGAGGACGTGAGCTCGAATTCGAGAGGCTCGTTGCCTTTGAGCTCGCCTAAGCAAGTAAATGTGCCAGTGACAGGTTTCAGGATCGATTTGTATTCGCGCTCGGCCCGGATGCACGGAGGGTCTGCCTCGTCGTCGAGGATCTCTTTGCTGCTTGCAACGATCGTTGCACCCGACAACGGCTGTCCCAGAGCCTTCCGAGCGTCCTCCGAAACCTCGGCATCTTCACCGCATTCGGACCAGCTGTCCCACGAGAGGCTGTGCCAGGAGCAATGATGGGGAGCAACAAGGATGTCGTATTGGAAAACAGAAGGATCCTCTCCGTACTTGTTCCACATCCGCTCCCAAATGCCGACTTCAGCATCTCCACCGAGGAGATAGTACGTCGGGTTGGAAAGGTCTATTTTTCCCAGGGAGAGGTTGATTACGACACTCGAATTATTTTTGCTAAGGAACTCGGCCTCTTCGTCATCACTGGCCAGCAACGGTGCCAGAAGATGAGCCCCGAAAGTGGCATCTGTTACGCCGCAGATCGTGTGGAATACATCGCCGCCCTTCACAAGGATCTCCGTTAGGTCGTCGGTTTTGCCGCCGACGTCCTCGCCGAGAATTTTGATCTTGTCACCTTCATACGCGTGACCGTTGGCTCGAAAGTGACGTACCCTGCGACGTGCCTCCGCAGCCCAGGCTTTCGCATCATCGCAGAGGGAGTGTTGGCTAGACGCTCGCCGAAAAACGATCGGCGACGACCACATCTCTCTGATGACGATTTTGTCGTCTTTTTCGTTCCAGTTGTCCAAAGGACCGAGATGAAAGTGCTTCTGCAGCCCACGGCAGTGGTCGTTATCAGGATGCGTAAGCAAAAATGCATCCACATAGCGGCGGCCGTGTTCATCGCGTTTGAGCCGCCCCTTAAGTTGTGCGGCGACGTCAGGGGCATCACCTTTAGGGTCATCGGCTGCGGCTCGTATGTTGATGTCAACAAGGACAGAGTGTCCGTCGCCGGTTTCGATGAGGGTCATATCCCCGTTCCCCACTTTGAAATGCGTCGTCTGTGCAGTCATTGCTTAAACTTTCTTGGGTTGATGAATTCAGGAATGATGCGTGACAGACGAGCAACTCTTTCCAATCGTTGTCTCGATGCTATCCCCAGTACATTGACGCGAGACTCGTGTGCCTCCATAAAAGGTAAGCACGAAGCCATAACGAATCAAGTAATGCGATGCGTTTTTTATGAACGAATCGGGAAATGGGAGGCGTCAATGTCGGAAGATGGCGATCGCGAACTGCGCTGGGGTGTAGTTAAGAGACTGGAATTTATTGATTTTCGTTTGTTTTGGGACGGGTTCTTTAACCGCAAGGACCTTGTGGATTTCTTCCGAATTTCTGCGCAACAGGCGTCATCGGACATCTCTCACTATCAAGAGCGGGCAACCAAAAATCTCGAATACGATAAAACCAGGAAAACCTACGTCAGAACGGCGGAGTACGAACCAGTCTTCATTGGCCATTTTTCAGATCGCTTTTTGCTCCAGCTGATGGCGATGGAGCGTGGTTGGATGAGTAAGGACGACACATGGTTTGATGAGACGCCGCCGGTCGAAGTTGTTGGCTCGCTTCGACGTCGCGCAACTAGGCCAGACCATCTGCTTCGAGTGCTCGATGCGATAAAGCAGAATGCCGAGCTAGAAATTGAATATGAGTCTTTGACTGGGGCAGCTGGCGGCGCGCGGATAATAGCCCCGCATTCGTTCCTATATGCCGGCGGAAGATGGTACGTGCGTGCATGGTCCAAAGACCACAACGATTTTCGAGATTACAGTCTGAATCGCATTAAGCGCACGGGACTGCCTCTGTCCTGTACAGTCGACCCGAAGCTCGATCTCGAATGGCACCACACAATCGATCTGATTCTCATTCCAAATCCAACACTCGCCCAAGCAAAGCAGGACGCGGTAGCGGCTGAGTACGAGATGACCGACGGTCGACTTGTGCTGACAAGCCGGCTCAGCGCCGCATTTTACCTCATCAACGAACATAACCTTGACGTGCCAGTAGGCGCCCTAAAACCGGAAAAGCAGCAGTTAATTCTTCAAAACGTCAATGACGTTTTGCAGGCCAGAGATGTTGCGCGGAAAATGTCTGTCGAAGCACTGAGAAAAGTGAACCCCTCCAAATGAGTTTGGATTTTTCACGTATCGGTCAACAACCATCATGACAGCCACAGCAATGCTTCTGTTTGGCAGTCATGCAAGAGGTGACCAAGATTCACGTTCAGACACGGACCTACTTCTCATAACGCAGGAAGACGCTCCGAGGCATGTGATGAACGGACATCTCTCGACGTCACTATACTCGTTTGAAGACCTTCGAAGTCGCGCTCAAAACGGGGACCTTTTCGTCTGCCATATTCTCCGGGAGTCGATTCCAATTTACGATCCCGCTGACCAGCTGAACATGCTCAGATCCGAGTTCAGTTTTCGGCAGTCCTATGGGGACGAGATTCAGCGTGCGACCGACCTCGGCTGGTTTCTTGTCGAGCACGGCATGAGCATAGGCAGCGGTGCTCTGGTCAATAAGCGCATCGCCTGGTGCGTTCGCACCATATTGATCTCGAGATCGGCTGAAACGGGCATCCCCGTCTTCTCTGCTTTGAGTTTGGCTGAATTCGCCAAATCAAACGCTGTTTTGACACTCGTGAAGAACAAGGACGAGACTATCATAGATGCTGAGATACTGCGGGACCTTGAGGTTCTTTTAGCGAGCTTCGGCGGGAAGCGGATATTTCGACCAACGGGTAGTTATTCGGACTACCGCCGGCGGTTTGACAGCACTATGAATAAAGTTGGTCTCGGAACCCTTAGGGCCGATGCAGTTGCGTCCTTAGGGTATCACGAGTGAATGCCCATCTCGCAGAAAAGGGGCAGTTTCAAGTGTGGACGGTTACAATCCCGTCACCCCGACGTTGACTGGCTATCGACGCCATGATGCCCCTTAATTTAAGGGGCATAAATAGTTCGGGCATATTTGCTTCCGCGCCGCTCTCACTTGTGCCGTCTGCCGTCGAAAAATGATCTGATTTATTTTAAAAAAGTCGCTTGACACCTTTTTTTAAGGCCTGTATGGTCGGATCATAGGAAATCCCTCTATGATGCTATTGACTCTTGTCAGGCGATAACGTATGTTAACGCTTGTAGGCCTATGTGCGCTTTGCATTCCGGCTGAAACCAGCCCCGCTAAGCGGGAGAAAGAGAGTCATATAAGCAATGAGGAATCCGAAATTCGATGTCCAAGAAATTTAAGTATGTGAACGAAGGCGCGAGGCGCGCTTTCATGGACCTGCCAAAAGATATTAGAATCAATTTTTCAGGCGAGATACGAAGAGTTCAGGACGGCGACGACCCACTCGACGATTTCAAGGTTCTCAAGGGCGAATGGAAAGGCGTCATCGAACTGCGCGAAAACGGTTCGCCCGCCTACAGAGCCGTATACTGCGCAAAGCACCTCGACACAGTCTACATCCTCCATGCCTTCACCAAGACCAGCGAAAAGGCGGATCAGAAGGAAATGGATACGGCACTCTCCCGCTACAAGGAGATGATGGCAGAGGTCCGGGAGTTAACCCAGGCCGAAGCAAGAGCCGCGAAAGACAAGAAGCCGTCGAAGAAATAAAATTCCGGCGACCGGATCAAAGAGAGGCCGTTTACGCGGCCTCTCTTTGTTTTTCTTCAACGCCGCAGACGACGTGATGGCTGCCGTCGAACGAGGGCTTGAATCGGTAGCCGAGAACGGCCAGATATCCGAAGAGCTTCTGAACCGATAGCACGGCGATCTTGCCGCGCACGAGTTCGCTCACTCGCGGCTGCGGGATATCAAGTGCGGCTCCAATATCGACGTTCTTCCAGCCGCGCTCCTTGAAGATGGCGACGAGCGTGTTGACGAGATCTGATCGCAACGTCAAATCCGCAGCTTCGACCGGATCGTCCGTGATCGAGTCGAAAATGTTATCGTATTCGAGCTGTGTCATAGCAGAATTCCAAACTTAAAATTACAGAATTCTGTAAATAGGTCAAAATGACGGGGCCGTCAAGTCGGGAGGCCAAGGATCGCACGGTCCGGCAAAATGTTGCACGGAACTATCAGCGTTCAAAGTCAACGAACGCCAAACGTCTTTACGCACACACTGCGGTCTTCCACCATCCGGCCTACAATGTTGCCGTTCTCTTCAGATGCTGAGGCCTCATTTGAAAATAATTGATTTTTCAATGAAGTGAAGGTGGTTGCCCGTTCGAATCCGTTCAAGAGCATTAAAAACTGGATCTCGCGATTAATCCGGTACCAGCCTTCTCACGTTGTCGATGGTCGAGCATCGAATGCACCACGCGCTTTCTCGATAATCTCCTGGTTCAAACGAACCCAGTTCATCACCTGCTCCAACGGTTCGACCAGCGATTGTCCGAGGGGCGTCAGTTCGTATTCCACCTTCGGAGGTATCGTGGGAAAAGCCCGCCTCTCCACGATGCCGTCCCGCTCAAGACCCCGCAGCGTTAGGGTGAGCATGCGGTGCGACACGCCGCCGACCTCTCTCATGATCGCATTGAAACGCACTGGTCCATCGGCAAGCACGCCGACCACCATCACCGTCCACTTGTCGCCGACGCGGTCAAGCAGGCTGGAAATCATCTGGCACTGGCTATGATCGCTGTCTGCGAATTTTGGTAGACCTGACTGGTCCTGTTGCGACACGAGCTTCTCCTTGATTTCTGCAGATGGCGGTCACGATAGCACGCGACCAAACGAACAAATAGTTCGTGACGATCAAATCAGAACTGGATTGCCGTCGCTCAAGGTGCGCGCCCCAGCCATGCCACGAACATCGGTGATCGTAGGGAACAAATTTGTGCATTCTTGTGCCGATACCCCCGATTTCCATATGTTTGTCACGAACATAATGTTCGTTGGAGAATGTGTATGAGAATGTGTCAGCGGCGCGAACGGGCAACTTGGAAAGGCCGTCCTCGGTTATCTCGTCGAGCATGGAGGAAACGATCTCGTCGGCATATCACGCCAGCCGGAGACAGTGATCGCGAACGTCGAGGGGCGGTTCGGCGACTATGATCGACCCGACAGCCTTTCGGAAGCCTATGCCGGGCTTGACCGGCTGCTTCTCATTCCCAGTGCCGATCTCAGGCCAAACGTGCGGGGGCCACAGTTCCGTGCCGCCATAGACGCAGCGGTCGCAGCGGGGGTGAAGCATGTCGTCGTGGTCTCTCTGCAGGGCACGCGGAAGGTCGATGGGCCTTCCATGGGGCGCGATTTCTGGATCGGCGAACAGCATCTCATTGCAAACGCATCGTCCTGGACAATCCTTCGGTCTGGATTCTATGCGGAGGCCTTCGCGCAGGAAGTCCAGATGTCGGCCGCCCATGGCATGCTGGCCGGGCTCGGATATGAATCGGTGACATATATGGCCCGCGACGATCTCGCGCGATCCGCCGCGGCTGTTCTGACGGGCGACGGGCACGAGGGAGCCATCTACCAGATCAGTGGACCCGAGAGGATCAGCGGCGAACAGAAAGCCGCTCTGGTCAGCGAACTGATCGGGAAGCCTGTCGGATTCATCGCACTTTCAGAAAGCGATCTGCGATCCGGACTTGCCGCGGCGAACCTACCTACCGACCTCGTGGAGGCGATCGTGGAAACCAAGCGTGATTCTGCAGCCCATAACCTCGACTACCTCTCGGGTGATGTGGAACGATTGACAGGGCGCGTTCCGCAGAGTCTGCGCCATGTTCTTTCTTCTCTGTTGCCGTGAGGATTGAGATGCAACGATCATTCACGCATGTCACCGTCGGCACGAACGATATCGTCCGGTCACGCAAGTTCTACGATGCCGTTTTGAGTGCGCTCGGATGGAGCCGTCTTGGGGACATGGGCGATAGCGGATCGGCTTGGGGGATTGACCGCCCGGCCTTCCTCGCCGTGAGGCCGATCAACGGAGAAGCGGCGACTTTCGGAAACGGTGCGACTATAAGCTTCCAGGCACCTTCGAGTGCTGCTGTCACTGCTTTTCATACTGCGGCGCTGCGTTTCGGAAGCCCGGATGAGGGTCCGGTCGGGCCAAGACCTTGGGCACCGCATGCTGTTGCAGCCTACACCCGCGATCCTGATGGCAACAAGCTTGCGGTGTATTTCTTGGGGCCGCAGATGAGTTGAATAGATCTGCTGCGCGAAAACGAGCAAGCGAAAGACGGCAGGAACCTTGCTCCTGCCGTCTTTCGCTGATTTCACATCGGCCTAGATGTCGGCAAGCACGGCCGGGTCCCCGGAACGCCAGACATTGTCGACCGTGTTGCGCGTGATGACCCAGACATCACCGCTCCTCGCCAGTTCGACATCGTAGCGGTTCTTCATCATATAAAATCGTGATGGATCGCTGCGCAGAACATGCTGGGCTTCCACGAGCACGTCCATCCGGGCGGTATCGCCGTCGATGGTGACGAGAGGATTGCTGACGGAGTGGGTCGTGTCGACAGAGCGAAGCGACGTCGACAGGGCCGTAACGATAACATCCCTGCCTTCGATAACCGGATATTCGAAACCCGCCTTCGCCCCGGCTGGCCTGAAATCAGAAACGGCGTTTTCGGCAAGCGACGATGACAGAAGCGCCTGGTCGCGCAGATCGATGCCTGCTGCGAAGCGATAGAGGGCTTCAACGACCGCCAGCCTGTCGGCAGCGTCTTGCGTGAGGGAGGATGATGTTGTCATGAATGTACTCCTTGTCATGCCGGAGGCCTGCGGAATGCAAACCTTTTCCGGCCTCGGCGCCATGGGAGCCGATGGTTGTGGTGGGGTGAGCTTGGGTGGAACCGCTATTCGAGGTCGGCGTCGATCCGCTCGATCAGTCCCGCCGCATTTATCACGATCTTGAGGATGCCGATCTCATGACCGAAATCTCCGGTGAAATCGACGCGGACATCTGATGTGCGGTCATCGAGCATCTCGATGGACAAGAGCCTGGTCTCGGTGTGGTAGCCAACGAAGAATCGCTCGAGATACTGGCGAACGCCGTCAGTTCCCGCGAAGCCATCGCCCACCGAGACATCATCGATGACCGCATCCGGTGCAAACAGGGACAAGGTTGCCTCGACATCGAATGCATTGGCTGTCCGGATGAAGGATTCGACGATCTCTTGCATGGTCGGCTCCTCAGATGTCGATGATCATCGTGTCGGCAATGGTCTGCGCGAAGCTGGTTCCGAACAGTGCCGCGGGCGTCTGGAAACCGGGAAGGGCCTCGCCTGCCAGCACACGACGGCCGGCCTCGGCTGCGGCCATTGCCGTGAACGTATAGCCGTTGACGGTTTCGAGAACGGAACGGGTGATCCTTCCATCCGTGTCGGTGATTTCGACGGCTGCCTGGTAGCGGTTGGCCAGACGCTCCGCTTCGCTCGGGCCGTCCGGGAGAGCTGAGAGATCACCCTGCGGAAAACCGTCGCCGGTGACATGCACGAAGGTCTCGATATCAGCGACACCTGTGGCCCGAGCGATGGTGACAAGGTCGGGTAGCGTCACAGGGAAGCAGTCGACCGCGCCCTTGCCGAAGTCGAACTTGCGGATGCCGGTCGCCGGGATGGCGACGAGCTGGCCGTCGACGCGTGCCAGGGTCTCGGTCGTAACATTCTCCATGGCGGTGATCGCCGACCCGCGCGACAGTCCGCCCGCGACATGCAGGGCAACCCGGATCCCGAACGGTTTCGCAACCCGCGCAGCGGCATGTCCCGCGAGACTGCCGAGCATCGCGACACTTCCGCCACCGCCGGGCATGAGCATTGTACCAGCGGCCTTGGCCTGATCGTCGAGCACTTCCGCCAGACGGTAGCTGTCGAGTTCGGCCGCAGTGTCGAGGTAATGAACGCCGGAGCGGATCGCTGCCGTCATCAGTGGCTCGGCGGTGCGCATGAAGGGTCCGGCGCAGTTCAGGAGGACGGTGATGCCTGCGAGGCCCCTGTCGACCTCAGCCGGTTCGTCGAGACTGAAGACGCGATAGTCCACCCCAAGTTCGGATGCGAGTTTGAAGAGGGCCGCTTCGTTGCGGCCAGCCAGAACGAGAGGCGTGCCTGCCGTCTTCGCATGTTCTGCCGCCATGCGGCCGGTATAGCCGGTCGCGCCATAGATCATCAGTTTTGTCATGTCAGTGCTGCCATTCCTTGTAGACGAATTCGAGGCTGTAGCCGTCGGGGTCGCGCACCTGCGCGGCGTAGTAACGTGGGTCGTAGTGGAGCTGTGCTCCGGGCGGATGGATTTCCGATGCGCCCGCCAACATCGCAGCGGAAAAGGCGGTATCGACTTGGGCCTTGCTGTTGGCGACGAAGCCGATATGTGCGGCGCGTCCCTCGACCACACCTTCGCGGAGCCAGAAGAACACCCGACCATTCGCGCCAAACCCCTTCAGGTCTGGGTGACCGGGAGGGCCATCCTTTCCATCGTAGTCATGGACGTGAACAATCCCGAGAGAGGCGAGCGCTGCCTCGTAGAACGCGATGGACCGGGCGATATCGCTGACGGAAATGAAGACATGATCGAGCATGGTGGCCTCTTTCGTTAGATGATGTAGCCACCCGCAACTTCGATATTCTGGGCATTGATCCAGCGGTTCGGCCCGGACAGGAGGCTGGCGACGACCCCGCCGATCTCTTCCGGCTCGCCAACGCGACCAAGTGCCGTCTGGCCCGCGAGCATTGCCTCGAAGTCATCGTTCAACCCGCCGCCGAGTTCGGTGCGGATCGCGCCGGGTGCGATCGAGTTCGCCCGGATGCGCCGCTCGCCGAATTCCTTGGCCATGTAGCGGGTCAGGACTTCGAGGCCACCCTTGAACGCGGCATAGGGTGCGACACCGGCCGTCGCCACGCGCGAGGTGGCGCTGGTGATGTTGACGATCTGGCCGCCGTCGGCCATCAACGGCAGCAGGATCTGGGTCAGGAAGAACGGCCCTTTGAGATGGACATTGAACAAGCCGTCGAACTGCTCTTGCGTCACCGTGGCAATCGGACTGTAGAGACCGTATCCGGCATTGTTGACGAGATAGTCGAAGTCGCCACGCCCCCAGAGGATTTCAAGCTTCTCGGCAAGCGCATCTCGAAACGCCGGGAATGAACCGACATCGCCGACATCGAGCTTCAACGCCACGGCCTTGCCGCCACCCTCGACGATCGTCTTCACGACCTGCTCGGCCTTGCCGGCATTGTTGTTATAGGTGGCGACTACGCCTAAGCCGTTGCGGGCGCATTCGACGGCGGTGCTGGCTCCAAGACCCCGACTGCTGCCGGTGACGATGACGATCTTCATGGGGCATTCCTTCCCTGTTCTGTGTGATCTCAAGCTAAGCCCGCACGCTCTCCCGCGCTCACCTATTTCTCTCTAAGGCTTGCCTATTTCTGCTTTGCCGTTGCCGACTGGCCCCTGTTCTGTCACGGTCGCTCTCATGGAAAAGCAACTTCAGGAACTGCGCGGACTGGCCTCGTCCGCGGAAAACCGCCGTACTGAGACAGGCATCCCGCGCGTGGCAATGGTTCAGGGCGAGATCCCCGAACATCGGCTGTCAGCCGTCTACGAGCCGATGATCAACCTGATCCTGACAGGCTCGAAGACGATGACGGTCGGTGAACGGACCTTCGCCTATGATCCCGCCACCTATTTCGTGATGTCGGTCGATCTTCCAGCCGTCGGATCGGTGCATCCATCTGCGCACGGTGAACCCTATCTCGCGGTCAGCCTGACGCTGCATCCGCCGACAGTGGCAGCCCTCATCAGCGACTTGCCCGTGCAGGTCTGCGGCAAGCTGTTCGGATCGGGTTTCTCGGTTGCGCCAGTTGGCGAAGAGCTTCTCGATGCCTGGGTGCGCATGCTGCGCCTGATGGACCGTCCGGACGAGATTGACGTGCTGGCACCCGCCTATGAACGGGAGATACTGTTCCGGGTGCTGCAGGGTCCGCTCGGCTGGATGCTCCGTGATATCGCAGCACCTGATGCCGCCATCTCGCGGATCGGCGTTGCCATCCATTGGATCCGCGAGAACTTTGCCAAGCCTCTCAGGGTCGAGGCGCTTGCCGAGATGGCCTCCCTCAGCATCTCAGCCTTCCATCGTCACTTCAAGGCGGTCACGGCACTCAGCCCGATCCAGTACCAGAAGCAGGTGCGACTATTGCATGCACGGAGACTTCTTATGTCTGGGGAGGGAAACGCGACATCAGTGGCGTTCGGTGTAGGATATGAAAGTCCGAACCAGTTCAGCCGGGAATATGCCCGACAGTTTGGATTGCCTCCATCCAAGGACGCGATACGGCTTCGAGGCGAGGCGGCCTGACATCGCGGAGGGCAGGGTGCGCGGCGACTATTGAGGGATGTCCGGTCGAAGGATTACTGTTAGCACCAAACGTGCGGTCCTGATTTTATCAATGATTTAGCGCGCCCATGATTGGTGGAACACTGGTTCAAACCCGTTCAAGCCGCTCACCCTGAACCCTATCTAACTCATTTCTTTGGGACAGATTTCGGCTTCGGCTGATATAGACGCCGTTTGGCGTTCAAGCGCAAAGCATTGCGGACATCCTTGTCCACGATCGACAGGTCGAACCATTCCGGATCAAAGTAGCCGCCGCACCACTGAATGGTTTCGGCATATTCGGGATCGTCCCGGTCGGCGATGATCTCCAGAAACCGCTCGTAACCCGATACGCCGCCAACATCCTCGGGCGGCCGCGCCCTTTCCCCGGCGACGCAGCTCCCGTGTTTGGGTGTAGCAGTGAGCGTCAGGAACTCCTCGACCGCGACGGTGTGCCGCCAGCCATCCCCGAAATCATAGTGATAGCTAAAGACGGCACCTTGCTCGAAGTCCATCAGGCGAACCTCGCTCTGATCGAAGACCCGAGGATCGTCGTCGGTCGCATCTTCCGTGAGGATCTCAACGTCCCCATACCGGAGACCACCGATGCGGAACTCATAGAGATGATAGTTCCACCAGTTGAATGCGGCCTGAATTCCGAGATGCAAATGCTCCAGGTTCCAATGGGGCGCGGCGTGCAAGGATTTTCCGGGGTCGTCGTGTGATCGGTTCCCATCAAAAGAAAAGCAGTTGATCAGCCGTAAAATCGGCCAACCGAAAATGAGGTGGCGTCACAGGTTGTGCCTTCTCGAAGAAGCATTTGAGCCGCCAACTCACCTACAGCAAGCGAGTGTTTGAAACCGTGCCCTGAGCAGGCCGAGATGACCAGAATCCGGTCATTGCCCGGTGGGCGATCAATGATGAAACCTCCGTCGGGTGTCAGCGTGTAGTAGCAGAGATCAGAACCGACAATCTGCGGGGTGAAGCCATTGAAGAATGGCCCGATTTCCTGCTCGAAGAAGTGCCCACCTGTTTCGCCAACATCTGCCGCCACGTCTATGCCTTCGACGAAGAAGCTAACCGTTCCATCCTGCGACTGAGGAAACGTCGTGATGCATCGGTTTCCCGCCCCGGAGCGAAACCA
Organism: Agrobacterium sp. ICMP 6402; assembly: GCF_009498615.1. Lineage (NCBI taxonomy): Bacteria > Pseudomonadati > Pseudomonadota > Alphaproteobacteria > Hyphomicrobiales > Rhizobiaceae > Agrobacterium > Agrobacterium sp. ICMP 6402. The sequence continues at coordinate 96,185 of NZ_QSNV01000009.1, read as the reverse complement.
CATCAGAGCCGGGAAATTGCCTGCCTGATACCGTGCCGCAGCTTCAGGTCTGAACGAAAAAGTCCTTTGCTCAGTGACCTTCAAGAGGCGGTCGAAGGGTGGCCCGAGAATTTCTCCGGCCCAACGACCCGCAGCAATGACGGCATGTCTGGCTCTGATCTGATACTCACCCATTCCAATGATCACCCAGCCATTCTCCTGGGAAACACGCTCCATCGCGCTGTCGGTCAATACCGTCGCACCAAGTTGCTGTGCGGCTGAAATCTGCAGCGATACGATCGGCTCGGGCTTCAGGAAGCCTCCCTTGGGCTCGAAATATCCGTAGTCTAAGTCGGTTAACCCAATCAGCTGCGGATATCGTCGTTTCAGCTCGGCGGACGAGAGCAGCTCATGCTCGATCCCATCCTGCTGCGCGATCTTGACCGTAGCTGCGACAAAATCGCCGCCATGGGTCGGTCGTTCAGATCCGACGATGAGCGTGCCGCTCCGCCCCATCAGGTCCGCATTGAATGTTCGCTCCAGATCGCTGAGAATTTCCTGCGAACGCCTGACCAGCGGCACATAGGCAGATCCTTCGCCCACGGCGTTGCGGGTTACCCGGGCATGTCCGTGGCTCGATCCGAACGGATGCGGCGGCAGGTAGCGATCGATGCCAACAACCTTCGCACCCCGCCTGGCCAGCTGGTAAAGCGTCGCCGCGCCCACCGCACCCAAGCCTATAACCGCTAAGTCGATCGAATGGGTATCCATTGTGGGTCGCTTCTCCAGCAGTTGAAGATTGGCTCGGGACTGTCACGGCGTCAGATGGATTTCCGCATGAAATGCAGGCCGGTTAGTTCATCGGTAAAACCCCACTTCTGATAGAAGGGGACCATCTCAGCCAGGCAGTAGAGCTCTCGGTGTTTGATGTTCGCCAGTGCGGGATCGTTCATCACCGTTTCCATGAGCAGCCCGCCTAGCCCGGTGTTGCGCCAGGTGCATTTGACGATGATGTCGAAGATCATTGCCTTGTAGACGCCATCAGTCATCGCGCGGGCAAACGCAACGAGCTCATCGCCCTCAGGATCGACGAAGGCGAAGATCGGGCCACCGGAGGCGAGTGCTGTCACAACGTCGGCCTTTGTCCTGCCCTTGGTCCACCACTCCTCCTGAAACAATGTCACCAGTTGGTCGAGCTGGTGGTCGTTCAAGAAGCGATGCAGCTGCAGTCGGCTTTTGTCGCGCGGGATGTTGTTCATGTGTGCCTCGGCAAATGTGCGTGTTGACCGGCTCAGTTGCCGGCAAGGTTTTCCAGTTCGAGGAGCTTTCCATCCGAAACGGGAATGCCAAGGAGAGTTGACTGCCGGCGGTTCTCGTAGCGCCGTGCTCCGGGCAGTCTTTCCTGGCCGGCCTCTATGAGACGATCGCAGAGAACCGAAACGCGTCTGGCAAAGTCGTTGTTTCCCCCACGCTCCGGGTCGATTACGATCAGGAGCTGTCCCGCTTTCGGTGTTTGCGCTCCGAGACAATCGCCAAAGTCATTCTCGAAAGATAATTGGCCACCGGTGAGGGCGCCTGCCATCAATTCGACCATCAATGCAATCGAGGATCCCTTGTAGCCACCGAACGTGTTGAGCGCTCCGCCGGCGAGCACCGCATGCGGATCGGTGGATGGGATTCCGTTACGATCGACGCCCGTTCCCTCAGGCAGGCTTCGGTTCGCCAGTGCGTGTAGCCTGACCTCGCCGTTGGCCATCACGCTCGTCGCTTGATCAACGACGAGCGGATCCGCGCCAGAAACCGGCGTTGCAAACGCAATCGGATTGGTGCCGTACACCGGGGCGCGACCGCCATGGGGTACGACATTCGCCAGACCGTTGACAAATGTGATCGCCATCAGGCCTCTTCGTGCAAATGGCTCCACATCCGGCCATAGCGCGCTGAAATGATGAGAGTTGCGGGTCGCGACGACAGCAATGCCAGTCGCCTCCACAGCCGCATCGATTGCGTCTGCTGCGACGGCGAGTGCGGGCTGGGCAAATCCGTTGCGAGCATCGATGCGGATGAACGACGGGCTGACGACAGAGATTTCGGGTTCAGCTTTTCCATCAACCCAGCCGGTGTCGAGCGATGCGAGGTAACCCGGAATACGAAAGATGCCATGGCTGATCGCGCCATCGCGCTCGCAGCCGGCGCAGTTTGCCGCAAGGATATCGGCGACAGTCTGCGATGTCCCGTGTTTTAGGAAGATCTGCAGGAGCAGAGATTTCAGGGCGTCGAATTCGACGCGGACGTGCTGTTGTTCATGTGTCATGGGAATGGCTGCCGATAGGAGGAGTGGTGTCGGTGGACGACGGAGCGTGCGGATCACCGGCGCGGCGCGGGGTCGAAAGAAACTTTCGGAGGCAATTTTCGAGAAGCCGGGAAATGTTGTTGTCGTAGCCATTATGTGAAAGGCTGCCGCAGAAGGTGATGGAGCCGACCGAGAACAGGCCGCCGCCGTTCTCGTCGAGGCCGTAGACGATGTTCGAGCGCATGCCACCATAGGGGCGAGGGCCGCCATCGATGACGCCGGGGGTTAGAAGCTCCTCGTATGTGGTCTCAAACGACGGCCCATGCCCTTCGGACGCCGCCACCACCTTTACGAAATCCGGCGTTCCAAGTTCCGTGCACGCCTGGTCGATCTCGAAGCCGGCAGCGCCGCCACCTGACAGGCCGAAATCGCCAAGTTTTTCGCCGGCTGAAATGCCTTCAAACAGGAAGGCCAGCTCTTCGGCAAACGACTCGTTGGTGCGGAGGTAGTAAGTCCCTTCGAAATTGCCTTCAGCGGTAAAGCCGACGCCCGCAACCGCCTGGGGAGGGATGCCGTTTCGTCGCCAGAGGCCGCCGTACTCGCCATCAAGCTGGTTATAATATTCGCCGGGCTTGCTGGCCCAGACGCGCATGCCCCCCTCGGCGCGTCGGAGTTCTAGGATGTGTGGCAAGTTTTGGTCGCGGCCGATCTTCCAGTAGAAGCCGTTGCCTCCAAGATACATCAGCCGCCCGCCGGCCCTGCGATAGGCGAGGATGGCCTCGATCGTTCTACGGGTATGATATTCAGGATGGGAGCCGGTCAGAACCACATCATAGGGCGAGAGCGCATCGACACCGTCGCGGTCCAGGTCCTCGTCGGTCAGCACGTCGAATGCAAAACCCTTTGTGGTTAGCCAGTCGGTCAGATGCGAGTCTGCCGGGAAGCCACGCATTCCCGAGCCGCGTTCATCAAAATAGACAAGGTATCCAGGGCGCATCGTCAGGATCGGACGCAGCCGGGAAGAAATCGTTACGCCGGTTCCATCCGGATGGCAGTTGTAGGTGGAGTAGCCGTAGCTGCCGACAATATCCGGATTATGGGGATAGGCCGCCCATTCCTTCACACGGGCCTCAAGTGGGCCGGCAAAGTTTCCGCGCGCATGATTGGCATAGGCCATGTAGGTGAAGGTCGGCGCCAGGAAAACGATCTTTTGGCGCTGGGCATTGGCACCCGGAAGGACATAAAACGGGATCGTATCGGTTGCGATCTCATTATCGATCACAAGGCCGTAGACCCCCGAAGGCATGCCGTCGGGCACGGTGAGTGTAATCGTCGTCTCCCATGCGCAGTCACTCAGATCGTCTGAATGGAATGTAATTGCCGCATATTCTTCCGGTGCAACTTTCCAGTCCATGTGCTGGCCGGTCCAGGACGAAGAGCGAACGGCGCGCATCGGCAGGTTGATCAATTGAAGCCCAAGAGATCGATCGATATCGTCGCTCACCCATTCGCTGTTGCCGCTATCGGTGAAAGTCCATTGGGCGATGATCGTGCGGCCGGATTCTGGGGCCTCTGGCGAAGCAACCGACAGACGTGGCGCCTCGATCGAACCGTTGAAGCAATCCTTGGGATGTCCTGACCACAATGCCGCAAGGCAGATATGGTCGACATCGCGCAATGCTTCGCCCATGCCTGCGATCAACTTGGACTCGGCGACCTTTGACGTCTCTGGTGTCGATGTGCGCACGATCACGCCAACATCCGAAAAACAGACCTCCAGCTTGCTCCATGCGTTCAATTTGAGCGAAAGATCCAGGCTTTCGAGTTGCGCCGGTGACCGCAGACTTTTGAGGAAGAGACCCCCATCCTTCATAATCAAGGCGACACCCGTCGTGCCGGCAACATCCTGCAAGGAAAAGATTGTCTGATCGGTTGCGCTGACAAAGCCCGGGCGGACTGTCAGTTCGACCGTCAGGTGTTTTGTGACAGGGATGGTTGGCAGCGCGCCGAAGGCGCAGGATCCAAGATGGGCTTTTTGCTCTGTGGCCCGATAGACTGCCGATAAGCCGAATTCCACCTGTTCGCTTTTCAATCCGGGGCCGAGTGGGTTCGGATCACAACAATCCAGCCTGACAACCTTCGCGGTGATCGCACGATCGCCCAGCGATGAGATTTTGAAGTCCAGCCGTTCACCCGGCCTGGCACTGAGCGGGGTCACGTAACCAATAACCCTTGGCGGCTTGTATTCCTGGATAGACATGCTTCACCGGGCGAGAGGGGCGATTAGTTGAGCCGCTGGACATTCGTCGGGCGGCACACTAAATAGAATATCGTATACGTTATCTATCCCTGTCAACCCAGTTTTAGCATGAAGACGATAGGGCCGTGTCTGATAGCAAGCCCGAACATTGCGATCTAATATCGAATACGTTATTCGATCACTCCCGCATCGACTGCAGACTCGGAGATTTCATTGCCCCTTAACCCCGCGGATCTGCCATCACTTGGAACAGCGCCAACGGCGTCTGACATCATCGCCAAGCACATTCGCGAAGCGATCGTCAGTGGAGAGTTTGACGAGGGCGAGCCGATCCGCCAGGACGACGTCGCAAAGCTGTTCGATGTCAGCAAGATCCCTGTGCGTGAGGCATTGAAGAGGCTCGAGGCTGAGGGGCTTGTCGAGTTTCAGAAGAACCGCGGAGCCGTGGTGACAAGCGTTTCCGAGCCGGAAATTGCACAGATTTTCGAAGTACGCGCCATGCTCGAATCAAACGCCATCAGGCTGGCGGTGCCAAGGATGACGGCACGTACGTTTCAAAGGGCAGAGGAATATTGCGACGCATTTGCCCAGGAGACGAATGTCGCGAGATGGGCGGAATTGAACTGGCAGTTCCATTCCTGCCTGTACGAGGACGCCGAGCGGTCGTTCCTTCTCAACCTTATCCGTTCAGTCAATGATCGCATCGAGCGTTATCTCCGTATTCAGCTGACGCTGTCCGGAGGAACCGGTGTCGACGACAGGGAGCATCGCGAGATCCTCGCCGCATGCCGGGCGCGCGACGCTGAGAAGGCCGCTGAGCTGCTGACACAGCATATTACCAAGGCCTGCGAGTCGCTTCTCGCAAACATCCGGAAATAACCAAACTCCATTGTATCGCTGGAGCCCACGTGTGACCCGCGCTCGCAAGATCGCGGGTGCGACTGCGCACACCATTCGGTTGACCGACGGCTCGGAACGCTGCTGCACAAAAATCATGCTTGTATGAAAAAGCGCCGTTCTTCCATTTTTGCGGTTGACCGTTATCGTTTATCGTATACGATATCTAAAAATAGCCACCTGACGACCGAATTGCCGGTGACTGTGTGGTGCGATGCCTTGGAGAAGTCCGCATGCAATTTGAAAGATCACTCACAACCGTCGAGCTGCACACGTGCGGTGAGACGTTCCGCCTCGTTACCCAAGGTCTGCCGAAGATCCCTGGAGCGACCATCGTCGAGCGCCGCGCCTGGCTTCAGGAGAATGCTGACCAGTATCGACGCGCAGTTATGTTGGAACCCCGCGGCCATAAAGACCTGTACGGCGGCTACCTCACGGAGCCGGTCAGTGCGGATGCCGATTTCGGTGTGATCTTTCTGAACAACATGGGCTACAGCCCGCATTGCGGTCATGGCGTCATTGCGCTCGCAACCGCAGCCCTGGAGCTCGGCTGGGTCGAGCGCAAGTCGCCCGAAACCCGCGTCGGCATCGATGCGCCATGCGGCTTCATCGAGGCTTTCGTCGAATGGGATGGAAAGCGGGCAGGGAACGTTCGCTTCGTGAATGTTCCGTCCTTCATCTTTATGCGCGATGTGACGGTCGATACCCCGACCTTCGGCAAGGTGACCGGTGATATCGCCTATGGCGGTGCAACCTATTTCTATGTTGACGGTCGCCCGCACGACATCGCTATCCGAGAAAAGGACGTGCAGAGAATCCAGCAGTTCGGTTACGAGATCAAGACTGCCGTGAATGCCAAGATGCCCGTGGTTCATCCTGAGATCCCTGAGTTCAATGACGTTTATGGCGTCATGGTCTATGGCGATCCTCGCCACGAAGGCTCGACCCAGGCGAATTGCTGTGTCTATGCGGACAGGGCCATCGACCGCTCGCCGACAGGTTCAGGCACTGCCGGCCGGATTGCACAACTCTACCTTCGCGGCGAGCTGTCGGGATCGGAAACATTGGTGAACGAGTCGATCATCGGCACGGTCTTCAAGGGACGCGTGCTGAGCGAGACGAAGGTCGGCGACTTTGACGCTGTCATTCCGGAAGTTAGTGGCAAGGCCTACATATGCGGGTTTGCAAACTGGACGATCGATGAAGAAGACCCGCTGACGTTCGGCTTCTTGGTACAATAATTACAGTTTCACATCCGCAGCAGACTCGTTCGTTAGATCGAACCTACTGCGAATAAACGTATACGATATTGGAAATACGATATTTTCCGTACTCCAAGTCCTTCCAATCAACAAAAAGGGGAATGCAACAATGCGTATGGCTTCAATTATTCTAGCCACCACACTGGTGGCATCAACTGTCACGGTCGCTCATGCTGACAAGCTGGATGACATCATGGCTTCCGGCACATTGCGTTGCGCGGTGGTGCTCGACTATCCGCCGATGGGCCTGCGCGACGCGGAGAACAATCCGGCCGGATACGACGTCGATTATTGCAATGACATCGCCAAAGCGCTCGGTGTGACGGCGGAGATCGTTGAGACCACGTTCCCGGATCGTATTCCGGCACTGGTGTCTGGCAGGGCTGACATCGCCGTCGCTCAGACATCGGACACTCTGGAGCGGGCGAAGACGGTCGGCTTCACCATGCCTTACACCGCGCTGGCCGTGGTTGTTCTCGCGAAAGAGGGGCTCGGGATCGATACCTATGAAAAGCTGAAAGGTCGCAATGTCGGCGGTGTCGCCGGCGGCTATGAGGCAATGGCCCTCGAAAAGGATGTCAAGGCGTGGGGCGGCGGATCCTTCAGAGCTTTCCAGAGCCAGGCCGATGTGTTCCTCGCGCTGTCACAAGGTCAGATTGAGGCGACCGTGGTGACGGCCCCTGTTGCTGCAACCATCGTGAACGACGGCAAATACAAGGGCGTCGTGGTTGCCGGCGAGACGCCTTATGAGATCGACTACACGGCACTGGTCACGCTTCGCCAGGAGCAGGGACTGATCAACTACCTGAACCTCTTCATCCACCAGCAGGTACGCACAGGTCGTTACAAGGAGCTTTGGGATAAATGGGTCGGCGTTGGCGACGCACCTGATCTGACGATCCCCGGCGTCTATCGCTGATCGATTGCGACCTCGGCGGGCAGACATTCCTCCCGACAGGAAGTCGTGCCCGCCGCAGTTCGACGTGACGGGATCTCCCAACTGAGTTTCTTTCCCCGATCTTTTCCAAATGGCGGGAACGACCATGGACTATACTTTTCAATGGCGAGCGGCGTTTCGAGCGCTGCCTGATATGCTCTGGGGCGCCCTTGTGACGCTTGAGGTCGCCCTGCTGTCGATGGTGCTTGGCACGTTCCTCGCGATCTTGCTGGCTGTCGCATCCGGCTCCCGCTTCCGCGCGCTTCGGGCTCTTGCCTTCAGTTGGGTTGAGCTGGCCCGTAACACGCCGGCGATGTTCCAGATTTATATGGTCTATTTTGGTCTGGGGTCATTGGGGATCTTCCTCGACAGCTTCCTAGCTTTGCTGGCAGCCATTACATTCAACAATGCGGGTTATCTTGCCGAAACCTTCCGTGGCGGACTTCGAGCAGTCCCTGGCACGCAAATGCGTGCCGCTCGGTCTCTCGGGATGGGGCAATTACAGGCGTTTCGCCTCATCGTGCTGCCACAGATGTTTCGCGTCGTCTTTCCGCCGCTCACAAACCAGATGGTCTGGGCGATCCTGATGACGTCCCTCGGCGTGGTGGTGGGCCTGACGAATGACCTTACCGGTGTGACACAAGACCTGAATGTCAGATCATTCCGTACGTTCGAGTTCTTCGCGATTGCCGCTGTTCTCTATTATTTGATGACCAAGCTGGTCATCGGCTCGGCGCGCCTGATGGCGTGGCGCCTGTTCCGATATTGAGGGCCACCGCTATGATGCAGACCTTTTTCGACACCTCCCTGACCCTCAATGACTTCTTGTTCATGCTCAAAGGTGCCGGTGTTACGATCTCGATTACGTTCTGGGCTGTGCTTGGTGGATCCATACTCGGGCTGTTGCTCGGTTTGGGACGTGCAAGCGCGCCCTGGTGGCTTAACGGACCGATTGGCTTTGTGCTCGACATCTTCCGCTCGGTTCCACTGTTGATCCAGTTTGTGCTCGCCAATTCATTCAAATCCATCATCGGTTTGAACTTGTCGGCCTTTACCGTCGGCTGTGTGGTTCTGGCCATCTATACAGCATCCTTCTGCACAGAGGTGGTTCGTGCCGGCATTCTGGCCGTACCTCCAACCACCCGGCGCGCGGCCCGGTCCCTTGGAATGACCTGGGGCCAGGACTTGAAGGAGGTCGTGTTTCCAATTGCGCTGCGGGTCGCATTGCCGAACTGGATTGGCCTCACGCTCGGGGTCATGAAGGACACGGCGCTCGTTTCATGGATTGGCGTCGTCGAGTTGCTTCGCTCCTCGCAGATCATTGTGACACGGATTCAGGAGCCGCTGTTCGTCCTTGGTATCGTTGGACTGGCCTATTTCGTCCTGTGCTTTCCCATCTCTCGATTCGGTGCCCGGCTGGAAGCCAGGTGGCGCGAAAACGATTGAACCCGAAAGGCTACTTGTTGGCTTGATCCTCGCTCTCACGAGCCCTCATCAGCCCTTGGCACGGCCGTTGCCATGACTTGAACAAAGGTTGCAGAAACAATGATTGAAATCGAAAACGTCCATAAACACTTCAGCACCTTGCATGTTTTGAAAGGTGTCAGTCTGAACGTCCAGAAAGGCGAAGTGCTTTCTATGATCGGTGGGTCGGGCTCAGGCAAATCGACAATGTTGATGTGTATCAACGGACTTGAGCAAATACAGGGCGGCCGCATTCGTGTCGATAACACAGACGTGCATGCGAAGAGCACCGATCTCAACAAACTGCGCCGAAAGATAGGGATCGTGTTTCAGCAGTGGAACGCGTTCCCCCATTTAACGGTGCTCGAAAACGTGATGCTTGCGCTGAGAAAGGTGTTGGGTAAATCAAAGGCGGAGGCCGAGGCGATCGCGGTAGAGCAGCTCAAGCATGTCGGCCTTGGTGAAAAGCTGAAAGCTTTTCCCTCGCGCCTCTCGGGCGGACAACAGCAGCGAATGGCAATTGCGCGCGCACTTGCGATGTCGCCGGACTACATGCTGTTTGATGAGGTCACATCCGCCCTTGATCCGCAACTGGTCGGCGAAGTGTTGGACACGCTGCGCATGCTGTCCCAGGAAGGCATGACCATGATCGTAGTCACGCATGAAATGCGGTTTGCCCGCGAGGTCTCCGATCGCGTGGCATTTTTTCGCGAAGGGCTTATCCATGAACTCGGAACGCCTGAGCAGATATTTGATAGTCCGCAGCGTTCTGAAACGGCAGATTTCCTGCGGTCAGTGCTTTGATTAAATAAGTCTTTGAAAGATATATTACCTGATCTTCAATGTGTTTGGACCTGGCCGGCAGTTCAAATCCTTTCAAAGCGACCACGATCGGCGAGCGAGACTCTGACAACATCGTCCGGCGTACCGGGATGTCAACCGGACACGTTCCTTATGCGCTAGGCCTGAAGCGACGGAGCATTGATCTATATCTGCGCTTACCCTGACTTAGCCCCCCTCGAAATCTGACGGCGCTCTATGTTTTGATCCGACGCAGGACGCTTTCTAGTGCCGCAGTCAACGCCTCACTTCCGCCACCCTGCTCGAACTCTCTGAAGAGCTGCTCGTTTAGGCCACCTCTCGTGGAGAACTCGCGTCGTAGATCGCCCGGAGGGCGCTCGACCGATTTTGCGCCGATCTTGCCGAGGCTGGCAAAAAGCGAAATAAGATAGTCTCGTGCTTTTTGATCGGGTATGCCCTGGCTTGCCAGCCAATCTGTCGCGCGCTCCAGAATACCAAAATAGGTCCCCATCGTGGCGCTCGCTGCTGTGAGCAGATCGTACTCATTCTGGGTTTCGCATTCGACGGCGGTTCCGAGCTCCGAAAAGAACAATGCGGTGCGGAGTTCGGGTGGATAGAGCATCGTAACACCCGTTCGATCGGCGACGAATGGAAGTGGAACCGCCCGGACGAGATCAACCTTTTGGTTGATCCACTCCACGAGCTTTGCTTCCTGAACCGCGGCGATGAGACTGACAACGAGCTGATCAGGGCGAAAGCGCAGCGACCGTATCACCTCTTCTGCAATCTGCGGGCGGACAGCGAGGAAGAGCATATCCGCGGCATCGACGATTTCCTGGTTACTGCTGGCAACCCGGACGGAAGGATATCGCTCCGCTAGCCTTGCAGCCACGTCGGTATTGCGAGGCGAAACCAGAATTTCGACCGCACGATTCGGCTCGGCGAAAACACCGGTGATAATCGCCTCGGTGATTGTGCCGGTGCCAACGAAACCCAATTTGCCTTCCATGACAGCCCTCAATCCCTATCCGCTTCCAGTCGAGGATTCACCATCCGGTTCTGCCGTTGCGGCACCTTCTGATCAGTCCAGGGCGTATCTGCGCAGACCGTGTGCGCGGCGAGTACCGCCTTCAGCGCAATCGGACGGTAGTGAACAGAGAGGTCCAGTTCTTTGGCGCTTTCAGTTTTTCTGTCCTTCAACTGGGCCTCCTTCAATTTGGGACAATGATGGAAACGAATAGATCAATGAGGTTTCCATGGCAGTGCGTTTGCCGTCGTTGTTACGGTTGATATTTGACCATGGTACCGCCGCCGGTTGCCTGGTCAGTGGGAAAGACCTCGACACGCGACACATCGACAAATGTCGGGAGCGTGATGACGTTGGCGATAATGGTTGCAATATTCTCGGGCTGGATTGGGCGATAGCCATCGTAAAGAAGCTCTCTCGCCTGGTTTCCGGCGATTGCCGTGCGATAGAGTTCAGTCTGGACCCGACCCGGCACGACCTCGCTGACGCGGACGGACGTTCCCAGCAGATCACAGCGCAAGTTGTCGCAGAAGAGGCTCAAACCTGCCTTCGAGGGGCCGTAGGCGCCCATCGAGGGGTAGGGTGCCCGGCCGCCGCTGGAGCCGAGATAGATCAGATGGCCACGCTTCCGTTCGACCATGCCCGGCAGGAATGCTCGCGTCAGATGCATCGGTGCCTTGAGATTGATGTCGATCATGGCATCGATCTCGGCAGGGTCGATCTCATGAAATGATGCCCGGGTTGAAAGAATGCCGGCATTGTTGACGAGAATATCGACTTCGACACCCGATAGTTGGTCGAAGATTTCGCCTGTGTCGCGGACATCCGCCATGATGGGCTTGGCGCCGGAAAGCACCGCCAATTCCTGCAACTTATCTTCGTTTCTGCCAACAGCGTAGACTGTCAGCCCAAGCTCGCGCAGTTTCAGGACCGTCGCACGGCCAATCCCGCTGGTCGCACCCGTAACGACAGCAGTGCGATAGGGGAGAGGTTCAGACATAGATGTAACCGCCGCTGATGACGACGTTTTCGCCCGTCGCATAGGTGTTGCGGCTGCTTGCCATCATGACAATCCATTCCGCCATCTCGACCGGCTCGGCCGCACGACCCAAAGCGCTCGCTTTTGCCAGCTCCGGGAGAAAACCGAGTTCCTTGGCGCGGTCAGTGGCAAAGCCGGCCGGCGCGACTGAGTTGACGAGGATCTGATCCTTCGCACATTCCTGCGCGAAGGACTTGGTGAGGCTGACGACCGCTGCCTTGGTCGCCGCATAGTGGGCGTTTTGCGGGTGCGCTTTGAACGCGTCGACGGAGGTGATGTTGACGATCCGGCCGGTCACCTCAGGCGGGTTCACGTAGTTGCGCATGTGCAGGACGGCGGCGACCATCATATGGTAGGTGCCCTTGATGTTGATTGCGTTTTCGAGATCCCAGTCCGCGTCGGTGATTTCGAGGATCGACTTGCGTGGGTAAATGGCGGCGCTGTTGACCAGGGAATGGACACGGCCAAGCTTCTGGGCGACCGTATCAAAGCCACGATGCGCGCTCTCGCAGATGGATATGTCGGCCGCAGCGGTTGCCACTTCGACCCCCAGGCCCCTCAGCGTTTCGGCTGCCGTTTCGAGCAGCTGTTCGTTGCGATCGATCAATCCGATTTTCGTGGCGCCATGCGAAACCATAAGCTTTGCGGTCGTTAGGCCCAGCCCGGATGCTCCGCCAACGATAACCACCGTCTGGTCTTTCATAGTCCACCCCTTATTTAGTTGCCTTGCTTTATTGGTATGATATCACTTATATGCCAACTTTCAAGGTTTCAAGATCTTTTTTCGGACGCGCAAATGATCCCTCGCCTCGTCGCCACATCTTCCCACGCCATGCCGAGAACCGGTTTCTTCGAACACCTTGTCGAGGCGGGGTTTCGCGGAGATATCGACGTCAGTGAGGCGACACGCACCGTGTATTCCACTGACAATTCAATCTATCAGGTTGCGCCCGCCGGTGTCCTTTTTCCGCGAGGCGGTGACGATTTGGTCGCCATTTCAAAGGTGGTCTCAGAGCCGAAGTTTTCGACCGTCGTCCTCGCCATGAGGGGCGGCGGAACGGGCACGAATGGCCAGTCCCTTTCCGACGGCATCGTTGTGGATTGTTCGCGCCATATGAACCGAATTCTCGAAATAGACCCGGTTCGACGGGTTGCTCGCGTCGAAGCGGGTGTCGTCAAGGATCAGTTGAACAGGGCGCTCGAACCGTATGGGCTGTTCTTCGCGCCTGAGCTCTCGACCTCCAACAGGGCGACGATCGGAGGGATGATCAACACGGATGCGTGCGGCCAGGGGTCGTGCGTCTACGGAAAAACCAGCAATCATGTAATAGGTCTCCGCGTCATATTTGCGGACGGAACCGATTGGTGGTCCCGTGCCACGACGCCGCAGCAACTAGCGCAGTTGCAACAGCGATCCGATCGCGTAGGGGAGATCTGCCGTGTCCTCGATCGGATTGAGCGGGACAATCGGATGCTGATTGACCAGACTTTCCCGAAACTGAACCGTTACCTCACCGGCTATGACCTTGCCCATCTGAGATCGGAAGACGGCGGGCTGAACATGAATTCTGTCCTCTGCGGATCGGAGGGTACCCTGGCTATGATCGCCGAGGCGGAACTGAATCTACTTCCAATTCCTGCCTTCGCCGCGCTCATCAACATCCGCTACGAGAATTTTAACACGGCCCTTGAAGACGCGCGCGAGCTGACGGCCATGAGGGTGGCTTCCGTCGAAACCGTGGATGAGAAGGTGTTGCGCCTGGCCAAGGGTGACATCGTCTGGCCGGCAATCTCGCTCTTCTTTCCCAATGATGCCGCGGGAATGGCCAACGGGATCAATATCGTTGAGGTTCTTGCGGACAATCAGGACGAACTGGCCGGTAAGATCGCGACGGTGACCTCGCGACTCGACAGTCATCCCATTCCGGGAAGAAACGGTTTTACGGTTGCAACGTCCAAGACGGACATCGACGCGATCTGGACGATGCGCAAGCGGGCCGTGGGGCTGCTCGGAAATGTCGAGGGGGCCGTCCGGCCCGTGGCATTCGTCGAGGACACCGCAGTGCCGCCCGAGAATCTGGCCGCCTATATCCGGGAGTTCAGAGAGCTCCTGGACGGCGAGGGCCTCGATTACGGTATGTTCGGTCACGTCGACGCGGGTGTTTTGCATGTGCGGCCGGCACTCGATCTGACGCGTGAGGATCACGCTCTCCTGGTCAGGCGCGTGAGCGATGGCGTTGTCGCACTCACCCGAAAATATGGTGGCGTGCTTTGGGGCGAACATGGAAAGGGGGTCAGGTCGGAATATGTGCCGCTCTTTTTCGGTGATCTTTATCCGTGCCTGCAGGAAATCAAACAGGCGTTCGATCCCTTTAATCAACTTAATCCCGGCAAGATCGCGGTCGCCGGGCCGGGGGATCTCACAAAGATCGATGAAGTGCCGCTGCGCGGCAGCTTCGATCGCACGATTGGCGCCGAGATCCGCGCAGCCTTCGACAATGCAGCCTACTGCAATGGCAACGGCGCATGCTTCGATTTCAGCGAGACCTCGCTCATGTGCCCATCGTTCAAGGGAAGCCGTGACAGGCGCTATTCGCCAAAGGGGAGGGCTTCGCTCATGCGCGAATGGCTCCGCTTACTGACAACAAACGGTATTGACCCGAGACGTGAGGCGGAGCGTCAAAGAAGCGCCCTCGGCTTCGGGCGAGTGGTTGCCCGGGCCTGGAATTCAATTAATCCCGCCAACCGATCGGATTTCTCCCACGAAGTCCGACGATCGATGGACACCTGTCTCGCCTGCAAGGCATGTGCTGGACAATGCCCCGTGAAAGTCAACGTTCCCGCGTTTCGGGCAAAATTCCTTGAACTTTACTATGGACGGTATCTGCGTCCTCTGAAGGATCCCTTGGTCGCGTCCATCGAAACAGTCCTGCCTGCGATGGCTTGGATGAAGTCGATCTACAACGCATGGGTCGGCAGCCGAATTGGCCGGCGTCTTTTGACGTTCGTGGGATTGACGGCGCTGCCTGAGATGTCGCCGCGATCTGCCCGACGAGGGGTCAAGGATCGCGGTGTCGCAACCGCGACGCCTGAGCGGATCTTGCGCCTTCCGATGGAAGAACGAGCGCGCGCAGTTGTCTTCGTGCAGGATGCTTTCACAACGCACTTCGATTCTCAGGTTGTCCTCGATGCTGTCGACCTGGCACGGCGGATGGGCTTCATCCCGTTCGTGTCGGCGCTCCACGAAAACGGCAAGGCCCTGCATGTCCATGGATATCTCGGCAGATTTGCGAGAAAGGCATCGGATACCAGCAGCTACCTGAACGCACTGTCCGAAGCGGGAGCGACACTCGTTGGATTGGATCCGTCAATGACGCTGGTTTACCGCAGCGAATACGCGAACCTACCTACGATCGGAAAGGCGCCAACGGTCTTGCTGCCACAGGAGTGGCTTTCTAGGAACCTAGATCTCCTTCAACGAGAGGCAACTCTCGGTGATATCGGGGTTTTCAAGCTGTTTCTTCACTGTACGGAACAAACCAGCCTTCCGGCCGCCGGCGCTCAATGGTCGGCTATCTTCGCAAGTCTCGGGATCAAACTGGCTCTGGCGAAAGTCGGGTGTTGTGGAATGGCCGGCACCTTCGGCCATGAGGTTCGCAATCGCGGATTATCTGAGGCAATCTATGCGTTGAGCTGGAGTGATGCGTTTTCTCGTCCAGTAGAAGGCGAGATATTGATGGCGACGGGGTATTCCTGCCGGTCTCAGGTAAAAATCATGGAGGAGAAGTCCCTGAAACATCCGCTTCAGGTGATCAACGCTCTCATTGTTGATAAATCGCCGTCGCTTAGCTAGGATTGACATGATATGTGATATGTGAGGTCTCTGTCGAGTCCGCCGAAATTTGGAGCAATAATGTGTCCGTGATAACCCAGCGCGGCAACCTTGCCGAAATAGTCGTAGCGCAATTGACCACGCGCATCGACTCGGGCCTTTATACGCCCGGCGAGAAGATACCATCGAGCGCACTGCTGTGCGAGGAGTTCGGCGTCAGCAGAACGGTCATTCGCGAGGCGCTGACGTCACTTAAGGTCAGCGGACGCGTTATTGCACGCCAAGGCGCCGGCGTCTATGTGACCGACAGGGACTCAAAGTCGCTCAATTTCGAGATCAGCCGGATTGACGACATCAGGTCTGCGATGCAGATCCTTGAATTGCGCCTTGGCGTGGAAATGCAGTCCGTTGCGCTCGCTGCAGCGCGACGCACGCCAGAGGCGCTCGCCGAGATCGCCAGGGCCTATGATCATCTGGAGGGTCTTCAGACGGACGACGCAGAGATTGAAGCGCAGGCCGATTTCGAATTTCATCTGGCGATCGCAAAGGCCACGCGCAATCCGCATTTTCCGCGCTTCCTGGAAGCGGTCATCGGTGAAATCAGCTTTGATCTCGTGTTGAAGCACCGCCAATCGGCGCGGACCTATCAGAGCTATCTGAAGAAGATCAACAAGGAGCACGCGGCGATCATGTCGGCGATCACGCAAGGCGATGTCAAGGCTGCCAAGAACGCGCTGGCACAGCACCTCGAGGAAAGCCTTAATCGCTACCGGACCATGCTGGACGAGCCCGCCAGCACCGAACTGGCAGAATAATCCATGCGAGCCGTGCGCCAGTTTCTCGCGTCGCTCCTGGCTCTCTATGTCAACGCGTTCCATGATCCGGCGCGAGACGAGATCGACTCCAGTCCCAAGCCGGGGCGATGGGGCTGAAACATACAAAGCCCGCCCGCGCTAGCAGGCGGGCTTTGCCGTTCTGCTTGGCTATCGACCTTGCGCGATGGCCTGGTCGCGAATTTGCGAGAGGCTCATTTTCGGGGTCAGCGCCTCAGGATCAATCCTGATCTCGATCAGCGCGGGTTTTCCCGATGCCTCGGAACGCAGGAAGGCGCCGGCGAACTGCTCTGTCGCCTCGACCGTTTCACCGTGTAGCCCGTAGGAACGGGCAAGGGCGGCGAAGTCGGGGTTCGTCAGCTGCGTGCCGGAAACGCGGCCAGGATAACTCCGTTCCTGATGCATCCGGATGGTGCCGTACATGCCGTTGTTGATGACGAGAAAGATGACACGCGCATCATACTGCATTGACGTGGCCAACTCCTGGCCGTTCATCAGGAAGCAGCCATCGCCTGCAAAGGCGACCACTGTACGCGCGCGGTCGGTAATCTTCGCGGCGATCGCTGCCGGAACGCCGTATCCCATCGAGCCGTTCGTTGGTCCCAGCTGTGTGCGGAAGTGCCGGTACTGATAGAACCGGTGCGCCCATGCAGAGTAGTTGCCGGCGCCGGTCGTCAGGATTGAGTCTACGGGCAGATGTCCGCGCAACCACGCCATGATGTCGCCCATCTGGACAGGACCGGGAACCTGTGGGTGCACCAGGTTTTCCAGATAATCAGCATGCGCGGTCCTGGTCCATTCCGTCCACTGGGGCGGAGCTGCCGGCTTGAGCTTGATTGCCTGCGAGAGAAAAGCACCGACTGCCGCGTTGATTGGAAGCGTCGCGTGATAAACACGCCCCAGTTCTTCCGCGCCGGGGTGAATGTGAACAAGAATCTGCCTGGGAACCGGGATGTCGATGAGGGTGTAGGCCCCCGTCGTCATTTCACCCAGCCGGGCGCCGATCGAAATGAGAAGGTCGCAATCCTTCATGTGCTGAATGAGTTTCGGGCCTGCGGCCAATCCCAGATCACCCGCATAATTGGGATGCGTGTTGTCGAACAGGTCCTGGCAGCGAAAGGACGCGGCAACGGGGAGAGAAAACGCCTCAGAAAATCTACGAAGGTTGTTTACCGCAGCTGTCGTCCAACCGCCACCGCCGGCGACAATCATCGGCCGTTCGGCCTTATCAAGAAGGGTGACCAGTTCAGCGAGTTGCGCCTCGCCGGCATGGGCCTCGACCTTCTTGAACGCTGGAACATCAGCAACGGTTACTTCATCCGTCAGCATGTCTTCCGGCAGCGCAACGACGATCGGTCCCGGACGACCGTTCATGGCCCTGTGGAACGCCTGGCTGATCAATTCCGGAATGCGGGCGGCGTCATCGATTTCGACAACCCATTTGGCCATCTGGCCGAACATCCGGCGATAGTCGAGTTCCTGGAAGGCTTCCCGTTCGACCTGATCGCGTGCGACCTGACCGATGAACAGAATCATCGGGGTCGAGTCCTGAAAGGCCGTGTGAACACCGACGGAGGCGTTGGTCGCCCCAGGCCCGCGTGTCACGAAGCAGATGCCGGGTTTACCCGTCATCTTGCCATAGGCTTCCGCCATATAGGCCGCGCCGCCTTCCTGCCGGCAGACGATCAGCTCGATGTCGTCGGCGACGTCATGGAGTGCGTCCAGTGCCGCAAGATAGCTCTCGCCCGGCACGCAAAAAGCACGTTCGACGCCATGGATACGCAATGCGTCAATAAGAACCTGCCCGCCGTTGCGGGTGTTTTTGGTGGTCGCCATCGGCATTTCCCCTCACTCTATTCTGATTTAGATGACCGCGTCTTCCAGGAAGGGGCGGTTGGCTGGCACGCGCTCGTACCCAAACGGCGACAGATCGAGCGTCTTGAAGGCGCCGTAGGTGATCAGTTCACTCAATCCCCGGCCCATGGCTGGCGATTGCTGGAGACCGTGCCCGCTGAAGCCATTGGCAAACAGGAAGTTGCGGACCGCGCTATGAGGCCCGAGAATGACGTTATGGTCGAGCGTGCAGTAGTCGTAATGCCCGGCCCAGGCATTGACGACCTTGATCGCCTCGAAGGCCGGGACGCGTTCCGCAAGGATCGGCCAGATTTCTTCCTCGAACTCGTCATGCATGACGTCGAAATCTTCGGGGTCAACTTCCGGGTCATGCTTGGGATAGGTCCCCATCAGATAGAACTGGCCCTCGGGGCGGAAGAAGACGCCGGTCGGATCGATCGTCAGGCCGACCACGCCCGGTAGCGGCGTCTTGCAGTCGACGACGAAAAGCGACCTGCGGCGCGGCTCCACGGGAATGTCGAGACCGGCCATGCGCGCCATCTTCTTGCCGCGGGTGCCCGATGCATTGACCAGGGTGCCACAGGCAATCGTTTGCCCGCTTTTGGTAGTCACCGACACGATCCTGTCACCCTGACGATTGATTGCGATCACCTCGTCTTCGATATATTCGGCGCCAAGTGAGCGTGCCTTCTTGCGGAACCCTTGCATCAGGCCGGAACTGTCGAACCAGCCTTCCCCGCGCTCGCCGTAGCTGCCGAGGGTCAGACCTTCGAGGTTAAGCCACGGGAAGCGAGCGCCGAGCGCGTCCGGCTCCAGCAGTCTGACCTGCGCCCCGCACGACACCTGCGTGGCGTGGTTCCGCTCCAGAACCGCCCGCCCTTTTTCGTCGCCTGCCAGAAACAGGTAGCCGTTCTCATGGAAGCCGAGTTCCGGCGCGTCGCCATCAACAATGACATGCGTCCTGAAGTCCCGGATGAAGTCGGTGCCGAATTGCGATATCTGAACGTTGATCGGATTGGAGAATTGGTGACGGATCGAACTCGACGACAGCGCGGTCGCCGACCGGGCATAACTCCAGTCCTTTTCGATTACCAGGATCGAGCCTTTGAAATCGGGATTGGTGGCGAGGAAGTAGGCCGTGGCGCTGCCGACGACCGCGCCGCCGACAATCACCACATCATAGGACGTCTTGGAAGACTGCATGATTGCACCCGTTATTTGTGATCGTCTTCGTAATGACCGGCGGCACAGAAGCTTCCGCCCTGAAACCGCACGGCCGGATCATTCGGGTCGCCCTGCGACGTGTTGGCCAATACCTTTTCGCGGTAGTCGTCCGCGCTGTCCTGCGGCTTGTAGCCGAGGACGGCGGCCGTCCGGTTGTCCCAGAAGGACTCGCTGTTGTTCGACATGCCGTAGGCCACCATGAAGCCGACGCGAGGGGCCGCAAGGCTCTTTTCGACGAGTTGCCGGCAGTCGCGATAGGACAGCCAGGTGATCAGGTGGCGGCGGTCGGTTGGCTCGGGAAAGCTCGAGCCGATGCGAAGCGACACCGTCTCGATGCCGAACTTGTCGAAGTAGTAGCGTGCGAGATTTTCCACGAACGTTTTGGAAACGCCGTAGAGACTGTCCGGCCGTGTCGGGACATTGCCGTCGATCATCTCGGTGCGTTCGTAAAAGCCGATTGCATGCACCGAACTTGCATAGACGATACGTTTCACGCCGTGCTGCCGCGCGGCCTCGTAGAGGTTGTAGCTGCCTGCGATGTTGGCATCGAGAATGGTCTTCCACGGTCCTTCAAGACCCTGGCCGCCCATGTGGATGATCGCATCACAGCCTTTGACCGCGGCAGAGACGGCGTCGAAATCGGCAAGGTCGGCCGGCATATCCTCCTCGTGAGGCGCCAGATCCTGGCACGATTTGCGTGCGGATAGACGAACGATTTTGCCAAGCTTGGTGCCCGATTTGCGTAGTTCGGTCCCGAGCGCACCGGCAGCACCGGTGAGAAGCGTACGCTGGTAATCAGTCATGATCTTATCCCGCAATCATATTCAACGAAGTTGGGCGAGCGCGTCTGCGACCCGATCGATCGCAATAGACAGGTTTTCCTGCGACGTCGCGAATGACAGGCGGATATAGGGTTCGACGCCGAACGCCGCCCCTGGAACCGTCGCCACCTTGGCGGATGTCAGCAGGTAGCTCGCCAGTTCCGTATCGTTGCCGATGCGGCTGCCGTCCGGGGCGGTCTTGCCAATATAAGCGGCGCATTTCGGGAAAAGATAAAACGCTCCGTCAGGTGGCCGCATTTCCAGGCCCGGGATTGCCGAAAAGCCCTTGGCGACCAGCGCACCGCGCCGCTTGTATTCGGCAACGGCGCGCGTCACGAAGTCCTGCGGCCCATTCAGAGCCGCCGCTGCGGCGATCTGGGAGATCGACGAGGGGCAGGTCGTGCTTTGCGACTGCATCTTGTTCAGGACCTTTGTCAGGCTCTTTGGACCGGCGGCATAGCCGAGCCGCCAGCCGGTCATCGCATAGGCTTTCGAAACCCCATTGATGATCAGCGTCCGGTCGGCAAGCTGTGGGCAGGCATTGGCAAACGACGTGAACGGAACATCGCCGCAGACGATATGCTCGTAAATCTCGTCCGACATGACGGACACGTGTGGGTGACGGTCCAGCACCGCGCCCAGCGCCGCAAGCTCGGCTGCCGTATAGATGGCGCCGGTCGGGTTGGAGGGGGAATTGAACAGGAACCAGCGGGTCTTCGGCGAAATGGCCGCTTCGAGGCGCTCCGGTGTCAGCTTGAAATCATCTTCCACGCCGCAGGGGACAACCCTCGGAACGCCGCCATGGAGGATGACGATATCCGTATAGGAGACCCAATAGGGAGCGGGAACGACGACCTCGTCGCCCGGCTCCAACGTGCCGAGAAAGGCATTGAACAGAATCTGTTTTGCACCATTGCCAATCGAAATCTGGTCCATGGCGTAGTCCAGACCGTTTTCGCGCTTGAACTTTGCAACGATCGCCGCGCGAAGCTCCTCCAGGCCATCGGGGCTGGTGTATCGCGTCTTGCCGTTGCGCATCGCTTCGATTGCCGCTTCGACGATAAAATCCGGCGTTTCGAAGTCCGGCTCGCCCAGCGAAAGGTCGATGACGTTCTCACCCTTGGCGCGCATCGCCTTGGCGGCCATCGAAACGGCCATGGACGGCGACGACTTGATGCTCGCGGCCTTGGTGCTCTCGAACCTGATCATATTCATGCTTCCACTCCTGGCGTCTTTTTGTCTGTGCCCGTCTTCTTGTCCGTATAGGTCTCCGCCTGCTCGGCCGTGATGTAGCCTTGCTTCAGGTCATGGCTCACCGTCGCGGCAGGCCGCTTGGACGGATCGCCATAGCCGCCGCCGCCGGGAAGCTGGAGAACGAGCTTCCTGTCTGCCGGCACGAACTGCAGGCCCTTGCCGCGCAATTGGGTGCCATCATCCAGCGAAACCGACCCGGAAGCACCGGCCTTGCCGCCGTCGCGGCCGCGCGCCGGATGTTCGAGCCGGTCGAACATGGCCGAAAACCGAAAGCTGTAGCCTTCGGCAGCCGAGATCTCGATGGTTTGTCCGAGACCGCCGCGATGCGCACCGGCGCCACCCGATCCCTCGCGCAATTCCTTGCGCCAGACGATCACCGGGCCGACATTTTCGGTTGCCTCGATCGGCATCGTGTGCACGCCGCTTGGAAAGGCGGTGGCGTTGAGGCCGTCCAGGGCAGGCCGCGCACCGCTTCCGCCGGAATTGAACATCAGGATTTCGGCACCCTTGCCGCCGATCTGGTCGGAGACCGGGCGAACGCTCATGTGAAGGTTCCAGAGCGCGCTGGCACCTTCGGCCGGCACCTGCCCGGGCAGCGCCTGGTGAAGGGCTCCCAGCACGAGATCCGGCACGAAGTGACCGAGCACGTGACGTACCGCCACGGGTGCCGGCCGCTTGGCGTTGAGGATGCAGCCTTCCGGGGCGACCACATCGAACGGAGCCAGCGATGCGGCATTGTTGGGGATTTCCGGAGCAACCACGCATTTGATGCCGTAGCAGGCATACGCCTTGGCATAAACGAGCGGAACATTGATGCCGAATTTGCTCATGCCCGATGTACCGTCGAAATCGACAAGCACGCCGTCGGCGCTGATGGTGAGTTTGGCCGCCAGGGTCACCGGCTCGTCGTAGCCGTCGAGATTGAGACTATAGGACCAACTCCCGTGCGGAAGATTCCGAAGCCGCTCAAGGGTCGCTTCGCGGCTGTGCTGGAGAATGAACGCGCCGATCGTGCCGAGATCGTCGAGATTGAATTCCGTCAGCATATCGATCAGGCGGCGATGACCGGTTTCGTTGCAGGCCGCCAGCGCATAGAAGTCGCCCACCACCTTGTCGCTTTCGCGAACGTTGTTCTTGACGATCTCGATCAGCGTGCGGTCCAGTTTTCCGCGATCGAAGAACTTCATGATCGGAATGAAGAGGCCTTCTTCATACACTTCGCGCGCGTCGGGGCCGAAGCCGCGACCGCCGATATCGACGACATGCGCAGTCGATGCGAAATAGCCGACCAGTTTGCCGTGGTGGAAGGACGGCGTCACGATGGTGATGTCGTGAAGATGGCCGGTGCCTTTCCAGGGATCGTTGGTGATATAGATGTCGCCCTCGAAAATATTGCCGGGGCCGATATCGTTGACGAAATGGGCAACCGATTCCGCCATTGCGTTGACGTGGCCGGGCGTGCCGGTGACGGCCTGTGCCAGCATTTGACCTTTAAGATCGAAGACGCCGGCCGAAAGATCGCCCGCTTCGCGCACACTGGTGGAAAAAGCCGTTCTGATGAGGGTCTGCGCCTGTTCCTCAACGACCGAGATGAGGCGGTTCCACATGACCTGCATATGGATATCGATCATGGACTGGTTCATGGGATCTTCCTCAGAGACGGGTTACGAGAAGGCAGCCGTCGGTCTGGACGGTTGCCTTGAACGAAGAGGTGAGAACAGTCGACGTTTCCCGTTCGACGATGACGGCAGGGCCGTTGACGACATTGCCGGGCACCAGACCGGTGCGATCGTGAATGCCTGCGTCGAGAAACGCGTTGCTGGCCGCATCGAAAAGCTTGCGCTGCGATGCTGGTGTCACCACGGCGCCCGTTGCGACGGGCGCAACCCTGGCGACGTCTGGGAGCGGTGAGCTTGCCTTGACCGACCAGCTGACGATCTCGATTTCCAGCCCCTCGATGGCGCGGCCAAAGAAGCGGGCATATTCAAGCTCGAACAGTTCAATGATCGCGGCAGCACTCGTGCCATCGAATTGTTCGAAGGCGAGGGGGACTGGAATGTCCCAGCCCTGTCCGGCATAGCGCATGAACACCGTGCGCTCGATCACAGGCTGCACGCCCTCGAGACCGCCTTCGACAAAGCTCAGAGCCTCGTCGGTCATCGCGGCGACGAGTTTATTGGCCTCCGCCGCATTGAATCGCTGGAGATTGAACACAGCGCTTCGCACAGATTCGTAGCCGAAAGGAGCCCGCAGAAAGCCGATCGCCGAGCCGACGCCGGCGCCGGGCGGAACGAGGAAGGTCGATATGCCCATTTTCTCGCAAAGACGTGCGGCGTGGAGCGGTCCGGCGCCGCCGAAGGTGATCATGGTGAAGTCGGAGATGTCCTTGCCGTTTTCGACCGTGTGAACGCGTCCGGCATTGGCCATGTTTTCATCGACCATCTCGCACGTGCCGTAGGCGGCGGCATCGGCGTCCAGATTGAGGAGCGCGCCGATCTCATTGACCATGGCTGCACGGCTTGCCTCGACGGACAGCGGAATGGCGCCGCCGGCAAAGTTGTCGGGATCGAGTTTGCCGAGAATAAGGTCTGCATCGGTGACTGTCGGCCGCGTGCCACCACGCTGATAGCAGGCAGGACCGGGCTCGGACGCCGCGCTATGCGGTCCAACGCGAATCTGGCGCATCGAATCCACGCTGGCGATGGAGCCGCCGCCAGCGCCGATTTCAACCATTTCGACAACCGGAATGGAGATCGGCATGCCGCTGCCTTTGCGGAAGCGGTAGGTTCGTGCCACTTCGAATGTCTTGGCAGTTTTTGGAACCTGTTTTTCGATCAGGCAGATTTTCGCGGTGGTGCCGCCCATGTCGAACGACAATACGGCGTCAAGGCCATGGTGGCGAGCGATATCGGCCGCGAAGATGGCGCCACCCGCCGGGCCGGATTCGACAAGGCGGACCGGAAACTCGGATGCGCTTGTCACGGAGACGATCCCGCCGCCCGAATGGATCATGTAGACCGGGCAGCCGACGCCGATCTCTTTAAGGGCAATTACCAAACGGTCGAGATAGGATTTGATCGCCGGCTTTACATAGGCATTCGCGCAGACCGTATTGAACCGCTCGAATTCGCGCATCTGCGGCGACACCTCGGAAGATATCGAGACCGAGAGGGCCGGCATGCGCTTCAGCATCGCTGAGCGGACCTGTGCCTCATGCGCGCCGTTCGCATAGGCATGAATGAAGCCGATCGCAACGCTTTCGTATCCGCCAGCTTCAATCGCGTCCACAGCGGCTTTCACCGAGGCGTCGTCGAGCGCAAGCAGCACCTTTCCGGACGCATCGACGCGCTCGCGGACAACGAAGCGGTCGGCGCGCTCGATGAGGGCGGGCGGCAAGACAATGTTCAGATCATACTGTTCAAAGCGGTTTTCCGTGCGCATCTCGAGAACATCGCGAAATCCCTCCGTCGTGACGAAGGCCGTTTTCGCACCGCGCCGCTCAATCAGCGCGTTGGTCGCGAGCGTGGTGCCGTGGATGAGGATGTCGATCTCTGAAAGGTGAATGCCGGCAAGCTCGGCGACGGCCTTGACGCCTTTGAGAATGGCCCGCTCAGGAGCGGTGTAGTCCGTGAGGATCTTGGTGGAATGCAGCGCGCCGTCCAGATCGAGAGCGATGTCGGTAAAAGTTCCACCTATATCGACTCCGACGCGGCAGTTTCGTCGTGCATTGTTCACCATTTTTTGATCCCCAGATTCGTGAGCAGCTATTTGGTCCCGTTCATACAGGCGCGCACATTATCTTCGCGTTTTCAATAGCTTCCAACCCATTTTACAGCAGTCGGGCGCGCCGATAATTCCGCTTGACGTTCATCGGATATATCACTTATCATACATGTGTCAACTGGAAAGCAACCACGACGGCCTCCAACGGCTGAAGCGCCGCGAGCGCAACGGAAAGGAACTTTTCAGATCGATTGCACGGCCCTGAGCGGTCGCAAGAAAACCAGGACGCGGGACGCACCCACGCCGGATGAAGCCAACGAACCGGTTTTAAACCAGAGGGAAATTATGATGAAATCCGTAACAAAATTCTTGGCGACCACCGCGGTGATGACGTCGCTACTTGCGGCATCCGCACTTGCCGCAGACACGATCAAGATTGGTGTGGCAGGCCCGATGACGGGTGCCAACGCCACATTTGGCGAGCAGGTCTGGACCGGCGTTTCGGCCTATATCAAAGAAGTTAACGCGGCAGGCGGCGTGGAAGGCAAGCAGATCGAGCTCGTCAAGGGCGATGACGCCTGCGAGCCAAAGCAAGCGGTGGCGGTTGCAAACCGTTTTGTCGATCAGGACAAGGTGCAGGCGGTTGTCGGCCATTTCTGCTCGTCAAGCACCATTCCGGCATCGGAAATTTACAATGATGCCGGCGTTCTGACCGTAACGCCGTCTTCCACAAACCCGATCGTGACCGACCGTGGCTTCGACACCATGTTCCGGACCTGCGGTCGCGACGACCAGCAGGCCGTGGTGGCGGGTAGCTTTATTCTGGATACGCTGAAGCTCACCAAGATCGCGCTGATCCATGACAAGGACACTTATGGCCAGGGCCTGGTGGACGCGCTCAAGCGGACCCTTACGGAGCGTGGCGTCGAGCCGGTTCTCTATGAAGGCCTGACCCGCGGCGAACGCGATTTCAACGCGCTTGTCACCAAGATCAAGAGCTCCGGCGCAGAGGCCGTCTACTTCGGTGGCCTCATCCCGGAAGCTGGCCCTTTGATCCGCCAGCTTCAGGAGCAAGGCCTCACTGTCAAATTCGTTAGCGGCGATGCGCTTGCGCAGACTGAAATCGTAACGTCCGCCGGCGGTGCGCAGAACCTGACGAATGTCTACTACTCATCGGCAGCCGATCCCCTGAAAGACCCCGAGACCGCCGATGCCCAGACTGCCTTGAAGAAGGCAAATATCGCGCCGGACAACTACACGCTGTTTGGTTACGCCAGCGCCCAGACCATCGTCGCTGCCCTGCAAGGCACCAAGGATGGCGATGTGAAATCGCAGATAGAGTGGCTGCGAAAGAATGACGTCAAGTCGGCGGTCGGCAAGCTCGGCTGGAACGACAAGGGCGACGTCAAGGACTTCAAGTTCGTCTTTTACAAATTCGACGACAAGGGCACCCCCGTCGCTTCGAACTGACATCCGCTCAAGCGAGCCGGCCGAGGCATCTTCGGCCGGCATTCTTTTGCCAAACAAAAATGGGGGTCGCCATGGATTTTTACATTCTGGCACAACAGCTGGTGAACGGTATCACACTGGGCACGATCTACGGCTTGATCGCCGTTGGCTACACAATGGTTTACGGTGTTATCCGGATGATCAATTTTGCACACGGCGACGTGTACATGGTCTCCGCCTATATCGCAGCGATTACGCTCGCCGTGCTGAGCTTCTTCGGAGTCCAGTCGGTTCCTTTCGCGCTTGTCTCCGTGCTTGTCATCACCTGTTTTGTCACAGGCGTATACGGCTGGGCGATCGAACGGGTGGCCTAT
Organism: Agrobacterium sp. ICMP 6402; assembly: GCF_009498615.1. Lineage (NCBI taxonomy): Bacteria > Pseudomonadati > Pseudomonadota > Alphaproteobacteria > Hyphomicrobiales > Rhizobiaceae > Agrobacterium > Agrobacterium sp. ICMP 6402. The sequence continues at coordinate 68,862 of NZ_QSNV01000009.1, read as the reverse complement.
AGTCCGTTGCGAGGCTCGACAAAACTCGCCCCATTGATCTCCGCCATTGGTATATCGTTGATACTGCAAAGCTATGTGCAGATTGCCCAGGGTGCTCGCGATCAAGGCGTGCCGATCTTGATCAGCGGCGCCTTTCGCTTCGGCACGGAAAAGGATTTCGCGCAGATCACCTACATGCAGGTCGTGATCCTGCTGGCGTCGCTGATTGCCATGGCGATCCTGACCTATGTGATCAACCACACGCAGATCGGCCGGCAGTGCCGGGCCACGCAGCAAAACCGGGGGATCTCCGCCGTTCTCGGGGTGAACACCGACAGGATTATCTCAACCGTCTTCGTCATCGGAGCCTCCACGGCTGCCGTTGGAGGGACACTGGTGACCTTCAACTACGGATCGTTCAACTTCTTCATCGGCTTCGTCATGGGCATCAAGGCGTTCACCGCCGCCGTGCTCGGCGGGATCGGATCGTTGCCCGGCGCCATCCTTGGAGGGCTCTTGCTTGGACTGACCGAAGCGCTTTTCGCTGGCTATGTCAGCACGGACTACAAGGACGTTTTCGCCTTCGCGCTGCTCATCATCATCCTGTTCTTCCGCCCCTCCGGTCTGTTGGGCCGGCCGGAAATCCAGAAGGTCTGACGTCAATGGAAAACGCCATCAAGCCAAATTTAGTTGTGAAGCTGGCCAATGAGGCACTCTTCACGTTCGTAATCGCTCTTATCGTCCTGGGTCCGATCTCCGGTCTCGTTCTTGAGGGTTTCTCGTTCAAAAGCGAGTTGGCGCGCGCCCTTTCGCTTGCTGCAACCGTCGCTGCCGGACGCGTTCTCGTTTCGCTGGCGCTCAGCACTGCAATCGGCTCAAGGCTGCTCGAACGCTTCAGCCGCAACAGCGGAGGCGGGGTCACCGTCAACACGGGCAAGGAGAAATTTCCCTACCTTCTTCTCGCTCTGGTGATTGTCGGGGGCCTGGCGTTTCCAGCCTTCGCGGACAAATATTACCTTGGTGTGGCGATCCTCGCCCTTATCTACGTTCTGCTCGGCCTTGGCCTCAATATCGTGGTCGGTCTTGCGGGGCTTCTCGATCTCGGCTTTGTCGCTTTCTACGCCGTCGGCGCCTATCTTCTGGCGCTGGGGTCCCAATATCTCGGGCTTGGTTTCTGGAGCGCGCTTCTCATCGCCCCATTCCTCGCAGGCCTGTTCGGGATGATCCTGGCATTCCCGGTCCTTCGCATGCACGGCGACTATCTTGCCATCGTGACGCTTGGATTTGGCGAGATCATCCGCCTGGTCCTGACCAACTGGCTGGAGTTTACAGGTGGGCCGAACGGCGCTCCGGCGCCGCCGCCTACACTCTTCGGGCTGGAATTTACCCGAACCGCGCGCCAGGGCGGCGTGCCCTTCCACGAATATTTCGGTATTCCCTATAGTGCCGACTATAAATTCTGGCTGATCTACATCGTACTGTTTCTCGTCGTCTGCGCCGTGGTCTATGCGGTCCATCGCTTGCGTGCCATGCCGCTCGGCCGCCTTTGGGAGGCGCTCAGAGAAGACGAGATTGCCTGCCGCTCGCTTGGCGTGAACCACGTGTTCACCAAACTGTCGGCCTTCATGCTGGGCGCTTCCACCGGTGGCCTCGCAGGTGTTTTCTTCGCGGTGCACCAGGGCTTCGTGAATCCCACGTCGTTTACATTCTTCGAGTCGGCCCTGATCCTTGCAATTGTCGTCCTCGGCGGACTTGGATCGACGGTCGGCGTTATCCTCGCCGCACTGGTCCTGACCATTTTGCCGGAGGTTCTGCGGGATTTTGCCGAATATCGGGTCTTCGTCTTTGGCATTCTCATGGTCGTCATGATGATCTGGAAGCCGCGTGGTCTCGTGCGGATCACGCGCCCCGCATTTTTCCCCTCGACGTCATCCGCCGTAGCCATGAATGCGAACCAGCCTTTGGAGGTGGCACGATGAGAGACGCTGTCCTCCAGGTCGAGAACGTGACGATGCGGTTTGGTGGCATCGTCGCCAACAGAAATGTCAGCTTCAAGGTAAAGCAGGGCGACATAACGGCGTTGATCGGGCCGAACGGCGCAGGAAAGACCACGATTTTCAACTGCATCACCGGCTTCTATCGCGCCAGTGAAGGCCGGATCGTCCTGCAGTCGAATGGTCGTTCGTGCAACATCGGTGATTTGATCACCAAGCCGATCGTAGGTGGCTCACACCTGGTTACACGCGCAGGCATCGCCAGGACCTTCCAGAACATCCGGCTCTTCAAGGAAATGACGGTCGTGGAAAACCTGCTGATCGCACAGCACCTGGCAACCACCAACAACCTTCTCAGTGGCATCTTCAAAACGCCGCGCTTCCGCAAGACAGAGGTCGAAGCCATCGATCGGGCCTACTACTGGCTTGGTCAGATGAACTTGGTTGAGGATGCCAACCGCCTTGCCGGCCAACTGCCCTATGGTCGTCAGCGCCGTCTGGAAATCGCTCGCGCCATGTGTACCTCTCCAAAGCTCATCTGCCTGGATGAGCCTGCGGCGGGCCTCAACCCCTCCGAGACGCGGGAACTCTCGCAGGTGATCCGGCGCCTGCGATCGGATCATGACCTGACCGTTCTCGTGATCGAGCACGACATGGGTCTCGTGATGAGCATCGCCGATCACATCGTTGTCCTCGACCATGGCGAGGCGATCTCGGACGGCACCCCAAGCGAGGTCGCAAACGACCCTGCCGTCATCGCCGCCTATCTCGGCGTCAGCGAAGAGGAAGTAACGCAATGAGCACTCCAGCACCCGCATCCAAACCTCTGTTGGAATTCGTCGGCGTCGAAGCCCATTACGGCGCGATCCAGGCCCTGAAAACCGTCGACGTGCACGTGTGTGCGGGCGAGATCGTCAGCCTGATCGGCGCCAATGGAGCGGGCAAGACCACCTTGCTCTCCACGATCTTCGGCGTCCCGCGTGCATCATCGGGTCAGATCCGCCACCGCGGCGAAGACATCTCCAAGTTGCCCACCAACACGATTGCGAGACGGGGCATCTCTCTCGTTCCGGAGGGCCGGCAGATTTACCAGGACATGACTGTCGAGGAAAATCTGATGATGGGCACCACGGCGATCGGAATGTCGCACTTCGAAGAAGACCGGGCGGCGATGTTCGAGCTTTTCCCTCGGCTGAAAGAACGCCGCAATCAAACTGCCGGAACCATGTCAGGCGGCGAGCAGCAGATGCTTGCCATTGCGCGCGCCTTGATGGCGCGTCCCGAACTCATCCTCTTCGACGAGCCGTCGCTCGGCTTAGCACCTCTTGTCGTCAAACGGGTCTTTGAAGTTCTGGCGGAAATCGCGGCAATGGGAAAGACGATTTTCCTGGTCGAACAGAATGCCAATCATGCGCTGAAGCTGTCTCAACGCGCATACGTCATGGTCAACGGAAAGATCCAATTGTCCGGCGACAGCGCTTCGCTTCTCGCCAACGAGGACGTGCGCAAGGCCTATCTCGGTCTTCACTAATTCAGGAAACGACGATGTTACATAAGAATCTCATTGCCGGTGAGTGGGTCGGCGGCGACGCATCCACCAACATCAATCCTTCCAATACCAACGAGGTTGTCGGCGAATTCGCCAGGGCCTCCACTGACGACACCCTGGCTGCGATTGCAGCCGCCAAAAGTGCGTTTCCCGCATGGTCGCGATCGCCTATCCTCGAGCGCCACGCCATCCTCAAGAAAGCTGGCGATGAAATCATGGCCCGCAGGGAGGAGCTTGGGTCACTCCTCGCCCGGGAGGAGGGAAAAACCCTTCCCGAGGCGATCGGTGAGACCGTCCGCGCCGCGCAAATCTTCGACTTCTTCGCCGGCGAGGCCCTGCGCCTTTCCGGAGAGACACTGCCATCCGTTCGGCCGGGCGTCGGTATCGAGATCACCCGCGAGGCCGTCGGCGTCATCGGGATCATCACGCCGTGGAATTTTCCGATCGCCATTCCCGCCTGGAAAATCGCGCCGGCACTGTGTTTTGGAAACACCGTGGTCTTCAAACCTGCCGACCTCGTTCCCGCCAGTTCCTGGGCCTTGGTCGAAATACTGCATCGGGCGGGTCTGCCAGCAGGCGTCCTTAGCCTTGTGATGGGGAAGGGCTCAGTAGTCGGGCAGACGATACTGGATAGTCCTGACGTGAATGCAATTACGTTCACCGGATCTACGGGAACGGGGAAACGCGTCGCTGTCTCCTCTGTCGAGAACAATCGGAAATTCCAGCTTGAGATGGGCGGAAAGAATCCGTTTGTGGTTCTCGATGACGCGGATCTGACGGTCGCTGTTGAGGCTGCAGCCAATTCATCCTTCTTCTCGACGGGTCAGCGCTGCACGGCGTCCTCGCGTCTGATCGTCACAGAAGGTGTCCATGACCGGTTTGTCGCAGCCCTTTCCGAGCGCCTAAAGTCTCTTGTCGTCGACGATGCCCTGAAAGCCGGCACCCAGATCGGCCCGGTCGTGGATGCGAGCCAGCTCAAACAGGATGTCGACTATATTTCGATCGGGAAAGGTGAGGGGGCAAAGCTCGCCTTTGGAGGCGATACTCTTAAGCGAGAAACTCCCGGGTTCTATCTCCAGCCGGCGCTGTTCACCGAGGCCACGAATGCGATGAGGATTAGCCGGGAAGAGATATTTGGCCCAGTTGCAGCGGTCATCCGCGTCAAGGACTACGAGGAAGCGTTGTCGGTGGCGAACGATACCGCGTTCGGTCTGTCCTCCGGCATTGCGACGACGAGTCTAAAGCACGCAACGCATTTCAAGAGAAATTCGGAAGCCGGCATGGTCATGGTCAATTTGCCAACAGCGGGCGTGGATTTCCATGTGCCGTTTGGCGGCCGCAAGGGTTCGTCCTACGGGCCACGCGAACAGGGCAGGTACGCCGCCGAGTTTTATACAACAGTCAAGACCGCCTACACGTTGGCATAGCTGGAGATACAAAGATGAAAATCATGGTCACCGTCAAGCGTGTCGTCGATTACAACGTGAAGATCCGGGTGAAGCCGGATGGTTCCGGGGTTGAGCTTGCCAATGTGAAGATGTCGATGAACCCGTTCGACGAGATTTCGGTCGAGGAGGCGTTGCGGCTGAAGGAAGCCGGCAAGGTCGAGGAAGTGGTCGTCGTCTCGGTTGGCCCGGCCAAGGCCGAGGAGACGCTGCGCACCGCTCTTGCCATGGGCGCCGACCGGGCGATCCTGGTCGAGACCGATGATGCCGTCGAACCGCTGGCGGTTGCCAAGATCATCAAGGGCGTGGCGGAAGCCGAACAGCCCGGCCTGATCATCGTCGGCAAGCAGGCGATCGATGATGACTCCAACCAGACCGGCCAGATGCTGTCAGCGCTGCTCGGCTGGGCGCAGGGCACGTTCGCCTCGAAGATCGAGATCGGTGACGGCAAGGCGCAAGTGACCCGCGAAGTCGACGGCGGTCTGCAGACCATCGAGATCAAACTTCCAGCCGTTGTTACCACCGACCTGCGTTTGAATGAGCCGCGCTATGCCTCGCTGCCGAACATCATGAAGGCGAAGAAGAAGCCGCTCGACAAGAAGAGCCCGGCCGATTTCGGCGTCGATACGAGCCCGCGCCTGAAAGTTCTGAAGACCGAGGAGCCCTCGGGTCGCAAGGCCGGCATCAAGGTCAAGACGGTCGCCGAGCTGGTCGACAGGCTCAAGAACGAAGCCGGCGTGCTTTAAGGTCCAGAAAAGGAGACTAACACCATGGCCATTCTTCTTCTGGCTGACCACGACAACGCAACGCTTTCCGACCAGACCGCCAAGGCGCTGACGGCTGCTGCCAAGATCGGCGGCGACGTCCACGTTCTCGTGGCCGGCAAGGGCGCCAAGACCGCGGCCGATGCGGCGGCAAAACTGACCGGCGTTTCCAAGGTTCTGCTTGCCGACAGCGACGACCTTGCCAACAATCTGGCCGAGCCCTTAGCAGCCCTGATCGTCTCGCTGGCCGGTTCCTACGACACCATCCTCTCGGCCGCCACCTCGACCGGCAAGAACGTCCTGCCGCGCGTTGCAGCGCTGCTCGACATCGCCCAGATTTCGGAAATCATCGAGGTCATCTCGGCCGATACCTTCAAGCGCCCGATCTATGCCGGCAATGCCATCCAGACGGTGCAGACGACCGAGGCCAGACAAGTCATCACCGTTCGCACGGCGTCCTTCGCCTCGGCCGGCGAAGGCGGTTCGGCTGCCGTGGAAACCATCACGGCTGCGGCCAATCCGGGTCTTTCGACTTTCGTCAAGGACGCCCTGTCCTCGTCCGACCGTCCGGAACTGACCTCGGCCAAGATCATCATCTCCGGCGGCCGGGCGCTCGGTTCTGCGGAAAAATTCCAGGAAGTCATCCTGCCCGTCGCTGACAAGCTGGGTGCTGCCGTCGGCGCATCGCGCGCTGCCGTCGATGCTGGTTATGCCCCGAACGACTGGCAGGTCGGCCAGACCGGCAAGGTCGTCGCCCCGCAGCTCTATATCGCGGTCGGCATTTCCGGCGCCATCCAGCACTTGGCCGGCATGAAGGACTCGAAGGTTATCGTCGCCATCAACAAGGACGAGGAAGCCCCGATCTTCCAGGTCGCAGACTACGGCCTCGTCGGCGACCTCTTCGTCATCCTGCCGGAACTCGAAAAAGCACTCTAAGAGGCGTTGTTGCAGGGATCGGAGCGCAGGTGAGACGACGGATTCTACCAAAACTTGGAGGAAGATAAGGGGCTCAGGTCAGGACTAGACGACGATCGAGCCGATTGTCTCGACGAAGCCGTATGCCGCGCACAATACATTCCTTGATCATCGACTCTTGTTTGGTGAACTTCGTCAGGGAAATCAAAGTTACGTCGGAGGGACCGATGCCCTGAAAATAGGTGTGGCAGCGTCCGCTTGCATTGCTCATCGATCAAAAGACTGGCGTTTCCTTCCATACTTTTCCAACCACCGTCTGGCTATAACCGTCGGCGAAGACGGCACGCATATAGTCGGTATTGAATGGATCAAGCATCTTATAGGGAATTTGCTGATCGATTGATGCGATCCTCAGTCGGCTGCCGGTCCTTTGACTGTGGTTATAGAGCGCAAGCAAAGCTTGTTTGGTCTGCGATTTCACCATCGTCGCATAAGAACGACCGGCGACCGAGATTGTAGAGTTGTTCGTCGTTGCAAACTCCGGAATGAGGGCGTTGTTCACAACCACATAGATATTAAGTCGCTGTTTCGTAGGGAAATTCGATTTGATCGGTGATGCGAGCACTGCCTCAGGCAAGCCCAAGAACTGCGTGGATGCTCCGCCATCGGAGTGCAGTTCCTCAATTTGCTTGGAGCCGGCCTTGGCTTTGATAGTCACTGCTGGAAACACGCCTGGTATGCTGGCGGAGGCGATCAAAACATCCCGGAAGAGCGTTAGCGCCTCGGGCTGGCCACTGCTCGCAATGGCGCCCATGTTCCATACAACACCGCGCTGTGAATCAAGATTGGTCGTCAAGACAAAAAGCCGTCTTCCCCGACGGTGTTCAGCCGCGATTTGTTGCAAGACACCGTTTGTTATGTATTTCGAAATCATCTGCCGCAATCGCTCGCCTTTGAGTATGCTTGTTCCCAAGAGCCCGGTACCCATCCACCTTGCGTCTATGAGTTCCTTTGCCTGGCCTCCGGTATAAAGCTCGGAAAGCTCCGTGTCGTATGTCGAACCCAGAAACGCATAGGGCGCTATGAGCGCGCCTGTGCTCACTCCTGTGACAACGTCGAACACTGGGCGCGTTTGTTTATCGCTCCAGGCCGATAGAACGCCGACTGTAAATGCTCCTCCTGATCCTCCACCTGACAGGCAGAGAATGTTGAGGGTCTTTGCTGAGGTGAGCGGTACCCACTGGGCCTGGTCCCCAAGGCTGGCACGCGATGCATCGACATACGCGCGGATATTCTCGAAACCGTCGATATAAGCGACCGCCGCGTCACGGGCTGTGTAAGCAACCCGGGCTGTTGTCACGCAACCGGAAACGGTAAGGGAAACGAGGATCGCAAGCGTCAAAGCAAAGGCCCGATACGGTTTTCGCTTGCCTGACAAGGCAGAAATATAGCCATCCATGCATGCCCGTGCGACGAAAACCAGCGGTGTTAACCCCATCATACCCTGCCATCTGTAAGCGAATCTTGATCCATTGGAGGGCCTTGGTTAGAAATCTGGTACAGGCACTCCCTCGTCCGATACCCCATGGCCAAATCAGAGCGGGAAGACCAAAGCCGTCACGAATTGAACAGGCAGATCCAGAACCTAAGGGCGGCGGGCGATTATTGACTGGCGCGATAGACCGGAATTGTAATCTCTACACGAAGACCGCCGGACGCCTTATTTTGGGCTGTCGCCCTGCCACCATGCCATTCGGCTGCCCGGCGCGTGATAGCAAGGCCGAGGCCGAACCCTGAGCGCGCGGTGGCAGTGGAACTTTGAGAGAATGGCTGGAAAATGGCCTCCAATTCCTCTTCTGGCACACCGAGGCCTTCGTCTTCGATCGACAGTAAAAATTGATGCCCCTTCACCTCTGAGGCGACAAGTACCGATGTGCCAGCTTCCGTGTGTGCGATCGCGTTGCGGATCACGTTTTCGAGTGCCCGATAAATCAGTTCGCCATTGACCGAGGCTACACACGAATCGACGCCTTTATACCGGACCTCTATTCCCCGGCCCTGGCCTTCGAAGCCGGCGTCTTCAATAATCTCCTTGACGAGATCGACGACATCCAACGTCTGGCGGTCAAAGCGCAGGGTATCCCGTTCAGATAGCCTTGCCAGTGTCAGGATTTCCCCAACCAGTTCATCGAGACGTTCAACCTCCCGCCCCATTCGCTCGATCATCGCCGTCAGTCGCATGGGGTTTTGCTGCAACACGCCGATGGCTGCCTGCAGCCTCGATAACGGCGAGCGAAGCTCATGGGAGACATCATGGAACAACTGCTGCTGGGCGACCTGAAGTTCCTGAAGGCGCGCCGCGGTGATATCCAGATCGTGCGCCAGAGACGTTATCTCGTCGCGTTTGCTGCCGATCGTATGGGCTATTCGCACATCGAGTTGGCCGTTTGCCAAGGATCGAAGCCCGTAACGAAGCTGCTCGACCGGAGTAATGAAATAGCGGCCCAGCCAGTAAGCTGCCGCTGCAGCTGCAAGAAGTGCCGCCAGCCAAGGTACCGTCCGTGGCCATGTCTTGGAAACCATACTCTGTGCCGAACCGGCAATCCGTACCTGGTAGCAGTTCCCATCCCACACAGCGGTTCTGATGAGGTCATTGCCGTTGGCCAATGCACAGTCGATTGCCGGTCCGATCGGGACTATACTGATCGGGATGGTGCGACCCGTTCGTCCCATGGCCGCAATTAGGTGCGTCGCTGCCTCCACTCCGTCTGATTGAAGAATCTGCGCCGCAGTTTCCAGCGCAAGGACGTGCTCACGGTTGAGGATTTCTTCCTCGAAGGGCGACTCAAACAGTATGCTGATCGCAAATAGCAGCGCTATGGACCCGGCCATGGCCAACCATACGACGGTGAAGAACTTCCAGAACAGTCGACGCATTGCTAGCCTTCTAGTAGCTGATAGCCACGACCCCGCACGGCCTGTATCCAGGACTGTCCGTCCGCGCGGGCCCCGAGCTTTTGACGAATACTGCTGATATGGACGTCGATCCGTCGGTCGAATGCGGTCAGGGGCTTGCCGAAAGCCCGCAGCGAGATCTCCTGCTTGGAGACAAGCTGGCCGGCAGACCGCACGAGAACCTCCAGCAGGCTGAACTCTGTGCCGGTCAGTTCAAGCTGCGCACCATGCCACTCAGCTCTCCGGTTCGATGGATAGAGGACTAATTCGCCGGTCTTTAATTCTTCTACCGAGCCATCCCGTTCTGCCCGGCCAGAACGGCGGAGGATCGCGCGGATTCGGGCCGACAGCTCGCCTGGCGAACAGGGTTTGGAAACATAATCATCCGCTCCCAGATTGAGACCGGAAATACGATCAATATCGTCACCGCGGGCCGTCAGCATCAGCACCGGTACGTCGCTTACCTGCCGGATTTTCCGCAAGACCTCGATGCCATTCATACGAGGCATCATGATGTCCAGAACGATGAGATCGGTTGAGGACGACATTGCTTCGGCGACACCGATCCTGCCGTCCGCGGTTGTCTCGACGGCGAAACCTTCCTGAGTCAGGTATTCGCAGAGCAAATTCGTGAGCTCGATATCGTCATCGATCAAAAGTACCTTGGTCATGTGTTGCATCCGTCAGGTCAATGCGCGCACCTTTAAGGCTTGCAGGCGGCGAATACAGCACTTTTACATAACTTAACACGTTCTTGACCGACATTAACACCACGATCCCTATAGTGCGGCCGACAGCTTTCGAAGCAGCACGGATCCCATGCGCAGTATAGTTTCTTGTTTAATTTCGATCTTCGCCACTGTGGCGTTACTCACCGGCTGCACGAGCTTGGGCGAGCTCAAACCTTCGAGGTCTGTCGTGGCCGCCTACTGGCACGCGACATTGCCGCATGGCGGTCGTCCCGCCGACCTTTTGTCCTGGTGGGCAAGCTTCAAGGACCCCTCATTGGATGGACTGCTGGGCCTGGCGGCACGCGAAAATCCGTCGGTCCAGGAGGCGATTGCCAATATCAACAAGGCTCGAGCCACGCTCGATACCGCAAGAGCAGGCCTTTTTCCGTCGCTCGATGGCTCGGCGTCCGCAACCCGCGAGGGCAACAAGGGTGACGATGTCAACAAAATCACTGCCGGAGCAAATAAAAGTGGCGCTCTGGATGCCGGATGGGAGCTCGACCTGTTCGGCAAGACCAAGAAAGAGACACAAGCCGCGGCGTCACGGGCTGAGGGTCAGATCTGGTCGTGGCATGACGCACGGATTTCCGTCGCGGCCGAAGTTGGTGACTACTATGTGCAGTATCGCGCTTGTCGTCAGCTGGAACGGCTTTACCGCGATGAACTTGCTTCGCAGACAGAAACGATCCGTGTCACTGAGAAATCGGCACAGTCAGGATTTACCTCGACGGCCGATCTGGCACTTGCGCGTGCGAGCGCAGCAACATCCTCGTCCAACTTGACTGCTCAGCGTGGGGATTGCGAGATCATTGTCAAATCGCTCGTCCAGCTGACAGGCGGAGATGAGCTCGTCGTCAGAAAACTTCTAGGGCTGGGAAAGAGCCGCATTCCTCAGCCACCTGCGCTGCGAATAGCGTCAGTGCCCGCTGAGGTCTTGAGGCAAAGACCTGACATCAACGCCCTGGAAGCCGAAGTCGCAGCGACGGTCGCAGACGTCGGTGCAGCAAAAGCTGATTTATATCCCAGTCTCAGCTTGAGCGGATCGATTTCAATCAGCGAGTCCACCGTGACGGGCAGATCAGTCCCATGGTCATTCGGGCCTGCGCTGTCGATACCGCTGCTTGATGGCGGGGCAAGAAGGGCAGCGGTGAGAAGCGCCGTCGCGGACTATGATATTGCCGTCGCGAGTTACAAATCTGGCGTTTTGAGTGCTGTCGCCGAAGTCGAGATGGCTCTCATCCGGGTCAATACGGCATTGCGGCGGATCACCGATGCCAAGACCGCGGCTGACAATTATCAAAGCTATTTCAGCTCAGTCGACCAGAACTGGAAGTCCGGCGGGGTCAGTATCCTTGACCGCGAAGAGGCCCGTCGGTCGGCGCAATCGGCCGCAATCACCCTCATCGAAATCAGGCGCGACGCGGTCCAATACTGGATTGCCCTCTACAAATCTTTGGGAGGCGGCTGGTCCGCCCCGGATGACGCCTCGATTGCCTCTGTCAATGGAATACACTGATGCGTAGATTTGCCTTCATTCCTCTCGCGATGGCGCTCGCCATAGCGCCCTATTTTGTGCTCCCCTTTACTGCCCGGGGCCAGGAAGTCGAACAAAACGACACTCGAGCGGCGGCATTGACCGTCAGCGTTGTCAAAACAGAGGTTTCGTTGTGGCCGGTGACTATCCCGGCGAGTGGTCGTCTTGCTGCATGGCATGAGGCGATAATTGCCGCCGAGGTCAGCGGACTGAGGATCATTGATGTCAAGGCGGATGTCGGTACATCCGTGAAGAAAGGCGACCTGCTCGTGCAGTTCGCGCCCGAGACCTCGCAAGCGGAACTTGAACAACAGCAAGCTGCCGTCGAAAAGGCTAAAGCTGCCTTGGAACAAGCAACCATCGATGCCGAGCGCGCCCGCGGATTGACAGGCTCCGGTGCGCTATCAAAGCAGCAGACGACAGAATACCTGATTACGGAGCGTAAAGCGAAAGCCGAACTCTTTTCGGCGCAAGCCGCGTTGGCATCCGCGCAACTTACATTGGATCGCACCAAAATTTACGCCGTAGACGATGGGGTCATTTCCGAACGCTCGGCATCTCTTGGAAACGTCGTCACCGCCGGCGACGAACTGTTCAAGCTCATCCGACAGAACCGGGTCGAATGGAAGGCCGAGTTGCCGATCAAGCGTTTGGCTGACGTCGAAAACGGTACAAAAGCGATCATCCCCACGCCGATCGGTGACGTCCGCGGTGAGGTCAGGCTGATTTCGCCGACGACATCGACTGACAATGGTCGAGTGACGGTCTATGTGGCCTTGCATCCGGACGCGGGCATGCCGCAGCCAAAGACCGGCATTCTGGCCAGTGGTTATTTTGAATTTGATCGCACCGATGCGCTCACGGTTCCCGCAACTGCCGTTACCCTGAGGGACGGCTTCTCCTACGTGTTCATTGTGAACGAGGCAGACCAGCCGACTGTCACGCGCAAGCGTGTCGAGATCGGTCGGCGACAGAACGACCGCGTCGAACTCGTTTCGGGAATTGAAAAGAATGACAAGGTGGTGACCTCCGGCGGCGCATTCCTCGCGGACGGTTCAACTGTGCGGGTATCAGAAGGCTCTGCAACCGCCAAGACGGAGGAGACAAAATGAATTTCTCCTCCTGGTCTATCCGCAATCCCGTTCCGCCAATCCTACTTTTTGCATTGTTGACCGCTTGTGGCCTATGGGCCTTCAATCGTCTCGACGTGCAAAACTTTCCAGATATGGATCTTCCAACGATTGAGATTAGCGCTTCACTCGATGGGGCGGCAGCTGCTCAGCTCGAAACGGAAGTGGCACGCAAGATCGAAGATGAGCTGACTGGTCTCACACAGCTCGATTCTGTCACCACGACGATCACTGACGGCTCTGTAACCATCTCTGTCGCGTTCAAAGTCGGAAAAGATACTCAAGTCGCGCTGGACGAGGTGAAGAGCGCCGTCGACCAGGCGCAGGACGACCTGCCAGAGGACATGAACGCGCCCACTGTCTCGAAACTGTCGCTAAATGCTTCGCCGTTGATTACCTACGTGGTGCGTTCCGACAAACTGGACGATGCGGAATTGTCGTGGTTCATCGACAACGACATGTCGCGAGCGCTGATGGCTGTGGAAGGTGTGGGCGAAGTCGGGCGCCTGGGAGGCGTCGACAGAGAAGTCAGGGTGGAGCTCAACGCAAACCTGCTCGATGGCTTGGGATTGACCGCAAACGATGTCAACGGGCAGCTCGAAGCGGTGCAATCCGATCTGTCAGGCGGGAAAGGAAGAATTGGCGGCGAAAGCCAGTCGGTTCGCACCTTGGCGGCCGCAGACAGCGCCGATCAGCTTCGCGGAACGCCTATTCCTTTGCCAAAGGGAAGCTGGGTTCGCCTGGATGAACTTGGAACGGTCACCGATTCCCATAGCGACATCACCTCGCTGGCATATCTGAACGGCAAACCGGTCATTGCGGCCCAGATCAAGCGGTCTAAAGGCTATTCAGATATCGCGGTTACCGAGAATGTCCGCGATGCGATGAAAGTGTTTGCTGCGGCCAATCCTCTCGTGACAATCGAGGAAGCCTACAACACGATTGTTCCGACCGAGCAGAATTATGAATCGTCGATGCACATGGTCTACGAGGGGGCGCTGATCGCAATCTTTGTGGTCTGGCTTTTTCTTCGCGATTGGCGGGCGACTCTTCTGGCTGCCGTTGCATTGCCGCTGTCGATCATACCCACGTTTCTCGTGATGTATCTGCTCGACTACACGTTGAACACGATCACGCTCTTGGCGCTGTCATTGGTCGTTGGAATTCTCGTCGACGACGCGATTGTCGAGATTGAGAATATCGAGCGACACCTCAATATGGGCAAAAGTCCATTCGACGCGGCCATGGAAGCGGCAGACGAAATCGGACTGGCGGTTATCGCCACCACTTTCACATTGGTCGCCGTGTTTTTGCCCACGGCCTTCATGGGCGGAATTCCGGGCATCATCTTCAAACAATTTGGCATCACGGCTTCCGTTGCCGTTCTTGCCTCTCTTCTGGTAGCGCGGTTGATCACGCCGATGATGGCGGCATATATTATGAAGGCGAGTGGCACGAAGCATGAAGGGGACGGTCGTTTGATGCGGTCCTTTCTTTGGCTCGTAAAAGGCGCACTTCGGCGCCGCTGGATACCAGTGCTCGGGACGGCAGGATTCCTGGCACTAACGGTGCTGCTCCTTACCAATCTGTCGACTGGCTTTTTTCCGGCGTCTGACGAAGGGCAGACCCAGGTTTCCATAACCACGCCTCCCGGGTCGACGATTGAGTCGACTGACGAAGCCGCGCGAAAGGCATCCGAGATCATCGCTGGCGTGGATCATGTCACCTCGGTGTTTCAGGCAACAGGCACAGCGTCGACCGGCGGCATGAACAGTACGTCGAATGCAAGCATCGACAGTGCCACGATCGTCGTCAATCTCACACCGATCGACGACCGCGATATCAAGCAGTCACAAATCGAAGCGGATTTGCGCAAAGCTTTGGAGCGGTTGCCCGGTGTTCGTGTGGAAATCGGCTCGGGCGGCAATGGAACGGAGCTCGCTCTCACGCTGGCGGGCGATGACTCCGAACTTCTGGAGCAGGCAGCGGCAAGCCTTGAGGCCGATCTGCGCACCCTGCCAGGTATCGGCAACGTGACGTCATCGGCAGCTATGCAATCGCCGGAGGTTACAATCAAACCGGATCTGGCGGAAGCCGCGTCTCTGGGTGTAACGTCCCAGGCAATCGCCGAGGCTATTCGGGTCGCGACCGCAGGCGCCTATGACGCCGCCTTGTCGCAACTCAATCTACCCGAACGCCAGGTGCCCATCCGGGTAATGCTCGACACGACAAGCCGACAGTCACTCGATGCCATATCCTTGATCCCTGTTGAGGGCAAAGAAGGCAATGTTTCGCTCGGTGCCGTTGCCGACATTTCTCTGGGATCCAGCCCCAGCGAAATAGATAGGCTCGATCGGTCACGCAATGTCTCCCTAACTGTCGAACTGAATGGTAGGAACCTGTCAGACGTAATGGCGCAGGCTGCTCAGTTGCCCAGCTACCAGAACTTGCCTCAAGGCGTGAAATTTGTCGAACAGGGCGAACTCAAGCGTCAAAGCGAGCTGTTCAGCAGTTTCGGCACCGCCATGGCGATTGGCATCTTCTGCATCTACGCCGTTCTGGTCCTTCTCTTTCATGATTTCCTTCAACCCGTCACTATCCTGATGGCCCTGCCGCTGGCGCTTGGCGGGGCGATGCTACCGCTAGTTCTCAGTGGTACAAGCTTCTCGATGCCGGCGGTGATCGGTCTGCTGCTCTTGATGGGCATCGTCTCAAAAAACTCAATTCTACTTGTCGAGTACACTATTGAGGCCCGCAGAGCTGGCATGTCCCGTTTTGATGCGCTCGTCGATGCATGTCACAAGCGTGCCCGACCGATCGTCATGACAACCATCGCCATGGCCGGCGGCATGCTTCCGGCGGCGCTCAGCCTTGTGTCGGGCGACTCCAGCTTTCGCCAACCCATGGGCGTCGTCGTGATCGGCGGCCTGATTACCTCGACCTTCTTGAGCCTCCTGGTCATCCCGGTGGTCTTCACACTGTTGGATGATGTGCTGAGATCGTTCAATGTACGGTTTTCAAAGAGTAAGGTCGCGTAGCATGCTGCTGATGGCAATCGCGGAGAAGCCCGCTGGAGTATTTTTATCTAGCATGTGACTCGATACGGTCGAGAGCAGACTTCAACGCTCGAACGATTGAAAGCCTCCGGCGTCGCCTTGACGATACCGGAGGTAACGGCTTCAGCCATTGCCAGTCTTTCTTGCTTCAAACAGGTCGAGTAGGGCCGGATAATCCGCTCCGGCTCACCGAGGCCTTCCTGGAGGGCCTCGGTCTGAAGGTTGCCGCCTTCGGCCGACCTTTTGAAGCTCTACCTTGGATAGTGCTGTCTCAATCAAGGCAACATAGAGTCTTTTGACCATCGTTGCGGCGGGGGATCTCTTGAATTTTTTGCGAACACCCGTAGCTTTCGATCCGTCACACTTCCGCGATGAATTGGTTTTCGATCGCACCGAGGCCGTTGACCTCGACGCGGACGACGTCTCCGGGTTTCATGAACGTCTTCGTCGCAATTCCGACGTTGGAGGGGGTGCCTGTGATGATGACATCTCCAGGCTCTAATGTCATGACCGTCGAGAGGTAAGCGATCTGGTCGTAGATGTTGTAGATCATGTCGCCGGTCGATGTTCGCTGCCGCTCCTGTCCGTTCAGCGAAAGAGTGAGTGTCAGATCATGCGGATCGGTTATCTCGTCATCCGTCGTGATCCAGGGGCCGATGGGGCCGTGCGTGTCGAACGATTTGCCGAGCGTATAGGTGGGTGAACGGAACTGCCAGTCCCGTGCGGTCACGTCATTGGCCACCAGATAGCCGGCAATGACGCAGCGGGCTTCTTCGCTATTCACATGGCGGCAGCGCGTGCCGATGACAAAGCCCAGTTCAGCCTCGTAATCGACCGTCGTCGAGGCACTGGGTACGACGATGTCGCTGTAGGGGCCGTTGATGCAACTGACCTGTTTGTTGAACCACAACTGGCTCTCGGGGATCTTGATGCCGGCCGCCGCCGCTTCTTCGGCATGTGCCTTGTAGTTCATGCCGATCGCCAGGAACTTCCGCGGATCGGCGATAGGGGCCTCCAGGTGCACGGCGTCGAGCGCGAATGACGGCTCCCGCGCAGCCTCCAGGTCAGGCCGCAGAGCCTCATACGCTTCTAGCAACAGGCGCATTGAACCTCTGCAATCCGGGGTCACGTCGGTCAGATCGACAACCTTGTCGCCCTCGACCTTGCCAAGACGGGTGGCGCCGTCGATCGTGAATCTTGCCAATTTCATGATGTATTTCCTTGTTCAAATTGGTTCGACAGCGCGCATGGAATTGACCGAAACCGCGATCCCGGGGCCGGAAAAGGCGACCATCTGCACCTTGGTTACTTCGAGAATGTCGAGATCGGCCATGCCGTTGACGACATGCGCACTGAGCGGCAATTGCTCGAACGTGGCCCGATGCCAGCTCAGACCGCCCTGGGCAGACCAGCGTTTGAACTCGAAGCCATCGAAATTTATATTGCCAACCCTGCCGTCGATTCCAGGTGGCGGCGCGGCGGTCGTGACATAAGCTACATCGGCGCCCTCGCGTCCGCCAATACTGGTACGTGGCAGGTATTTGTAATACATCGCCGGGCCGTTATCCGCCCCGGGGAGTGCCCGTTCATCGCCGGCCTCTGCCAGGTCGGTAAGCGAGATGTCGAAGAATTTGAACCCCATCCATGACGCCGAGCAGGTGGCGGTTTTGCGCTCTCTATCGTGTGCGATTTCCGGAATGTCAGCAAACATCTTGGGAAAGCCCAATTCGTCGCGTCCGGTCATGATGGCATCGGGTGCGCCCTCCCATAGCACCGGGCAGAAGGTACCTTCCAGCGTTTCCGTCCTGCCGCGATAGGTTACGGGAAAGTCGACGACGACGATGCCGTAGCCGCGCCCGGCCAACCAGTAGAGGTTCTTGAACCAGGCGCAGGAAACGGTCAGCAGCGGCTCGCCTCGCAGTTCCATAGCTGGCGGAAGCAGGGCCTCCAGTTTTTTTGGATCTGTGCGATAGGTGACGGCCATCCATTCAGCGTTCATCCGGCCGGTCTCTTCAGGCGCCCACATGCCACCACCTGGTTTTTGGCGCGGTCCGGGCGCCGGCCCGAAGACGACGGGCATGCGGTAACGAAAAGCACGGTTCAGTGTAAAGCTCATCTAGCCAATCTTTCCTAAAGAAGGCGCGCATCCGCGCAGGGCCCCGAATTGCCTAGGCAGCGGGATCGAACGGAATGCCGGGGCGAAGGAACGACGCAGTCGGTGGAGTGCCCCAAAGGTTCAGCCAACGACCCGCCAGGCCTTCCGAGGTGTCCCAGCTGCGTGGCTCATAGGCGTCGTCGTTGTCGATCCGATCAAGCTCGATCGAATTCTCAACCAGGCAGCCATGGGGGTCGGCGTAGTAGGTGAAGATGTTCCCGCCCGCACCGTGGCGACCAGGGCCCCAGACCAGGGCCCGATCCTTCTGGGAGAGATTGTCGGCAATCGTCTGCAGATCCTGAAGCGAATGCAGATCAAAGGCATAATGATGCAGTCCACTCTCACCCGGACCCATCGCAATCGTGTGGTGATACCCGTCTTCTGCCCGGTACCAGCGCAGCGCACCATCCTCCGTCATGTCTGACAGCTTCAAGCCGAGGACCTTTTGGCAGAACTCGCCATAGGCGGCGGTATCCGGGGCAAAGGAGTTGATGTGCTCGACCCGACGGGGGCGCGCACCCGGGCCCGCATAGCTGTAGTGTTGAGGCTGGTTGCGAGCGATCGGGGTATGAACCTCGAATATGGTGCCGCCGGGCGCGACCAGACGCACGGCACGATCGTAATGCTTGCCGAAAGGCCTGTCCGATAAGATCTCCAGACCGTCCGACTTTGCGCGACGATAGACCTCGTCGACGGCTTCCGCACTCACAGCCTCAAGCCCGCACGCAACGGCTTTTCCGTCGCCCTTGATATACGTCACTTCGTGATGACGGTCATTGCTGGTCAGATACACCGTTTCGCCGTCAACTTCGGTGATCCTCAATCCGACAACGTCGCAAAGATCTTTTGCCGCACCCAGAGGGTCAGGCGACGAGATGACCACGTGGCCCATTTGTCTGATCAGATAAGTCATGGCTATCTTCTTTCTCTACATCACCGCTTTTACTGCGGGCCGGTCTGCAATCCGTTTGAGATAGGTTTGGATGTTCGGCCACGCGGAAAGGTCGATCTCCTGAGGCCTGGTCCAGCTGAGAATGACAAAGGCGTAGGCGTCCGCGATCGAAAAACTATCACCGGCGAGATAGTCGCGCGCAGCCAACCGTTGATTGAGGACTCCGAAAACTCGGGGCAACAGAGCCGTCTTGACGATCTCGCGAAACTCCGGCGGCGTGTTCGGGCGGTTTAACGGTGAAAAGCTCTTATGCAGTTCCGTAGCGATGTAATTGGTCCATTCCAGCACCCGGTACCGCTCTATCTTGCCCGGCGGTGGCAGCAATCCGGATGCCGGCGCCTGGTCAGCGATATATTGCATGATCACGGCGCCTTCGGTCAGAACCTCGCCACTTCCGAGAACAAGTGCCGGAACCTGACCTTTTGGATTGACTTCGAGAAAACTCGTCCCGTCAGGAAGTGTCTTGTCCCTCAAGTTGACTTCCACCGGTTCGACGGCGATGCCGGCCTCTTCGAGGACGATGCGGGATGCCGTCGAGCAGGCGCCGGGTGTGTGATAAAGCTTCATGTATTAGACTCCTGGAAAAGATTAGTTGAAATTCGGTTCCGTCATGCCTCGAACGAGACGAGATCTTAAGCGCCGCCCCTCAAGGGCGTTTTGGCGGTGCAATCCTATTCACACCGCTCCAATGTTCCGACAACCGCTCATCGCGGATCCGGTACGCATCGAAAACATAGTAGTCGTATGTAGCACCGGGATTGTCGGGGTCCGGTTGCGGCAAGGACGCAGCCACTACGACCATATCGCCCTCGGCCACGATAAACGCCGGAGGAATGCTCATCTCATCCGGTTCCGGAACCGGACCGTTCGGGAATACAGATCGCACGAACCCCTCAAGCCCTTCACGACCGCCTGGAAGGTGACTGTTGTGCTGCTTATAGTCTTCGGTGACGAAGTCCTTGACGGCTTCCGGGTTCTGGCCGTCGAAAACACGACGGTAGAACTCCCGGACTAGGTGCTTGTGGCGCTCAAGGCGATTTTGGCCGCCGACCTCTAAATCATGCATTGCTACGTTCTCCTGCTGTGGCACACAAAGTCGCTTACGGCCCACGACGGGGCGAAAGACCCAGGCCGCCGCTCAGGTCGAATGCGAGTGCCGCGTAAAAGACGAAGCCGTCTTTTTGCCTGCTCGTTGAAAAATCGGCCAGAACGGAGGTGTTTGGATTGACGAGGTAAGCAGCGCCAACGTCGAGAATGCCGTTGCCGAAAATTCCCGTGGTTCCATGCAAATCAAACATGAAAGTGTCTTTCGGCTGCGCCTCATCAATTCCTGAGATGAAGAGCCTGGCGTTGCGTTCATATTGTGCTCGTTCGTCGCTGAGGCCGATATAACGAACAGAGGCGCCGATCGTCGCGAGCGGATTTTCTGCCCAGAAACCTGAATATTCGAGACCAGCATAGGCCTCCCATGGATAGGCTTGCCCCTCACCAAAGGTGTGGAAGATACCCCCGTAGACTGCTAGGTTTTCTGGGATAATACCGCCCGAAGGGTTGCTCCAGATCACCTTGCGAGCCTGAGCGTAAATGCCGCTCGTGCCACTTTCGTGCGTGAGGATTGTTGGAGCGGGGCCGAATGTCGGATTTCCCCATCCGTCATTGTAGAGAGCATCCTCATAGGGAGCCGAACGGTGATACGCACCGATTTCAAACTTCAATGGATTGGTGCTTTCCACGAACGTCTCGTCATGACGAAGGTTGGCGATTGCGATATACCCTTCCGAGTTGCCGGATTGCCAATCCCAACCATTGCCGCTTTGCCAGTTATCGGGATTGTCCTCGATTATTCCGAACCCCAGCGTTGTGATGGGTGTCAGTTTGTAGGCGGCCCTTGCACCCCAAACCGAAAGCGACTCTCCGGGAATATTGAGACTGATAGCCTGCGTAGAATTGAGGCAGCCAAGACCCCCACAGAACCCCTTGGTCATGAAGTCTCGAGCCAGGCCCATGCGGCCTGCCTCGATCTGGAAGCGGTCATCGAAAAAGTCAGCCTCAAGTGTGAGACGCGTAAGATCCGTGCGAGAGTCGACGACTGGCACCGGAAAAAAGGCGTTCGATAGATCAAACAGGTAGTTCTCGACATTGTATGTCGGGTAGTTGATCGTCTCGGTGAAGTTGATGCGAAGATCGGGAGACAGATGGCCCGTGGCACCAAAAATGAACATACCATAATTGGCCGACGAGCCGCCTTCGAAACCAAAGGAAGGCGCATTCTGGTAGATGTTGACGTAGTCCAGTCGTAGATCGATTCCGTTGTCGCGAAGAGACTTGCCGATGTCCGCCAATGGCCCCGAATAGACCGGCTCGCGAATGCCCCCTATGGCGGGAGGAGTGTCCTCCAAAACCAGAGCGGGTTCTGCAGCCAAAGCTGGAGCTACGAGTGCCAGTAACAGCGGCACAGTGGTCATATATAGAATTCGCATTGTTATCCTCCCCTAAGAATAAACCTATTCACTCGGCCGCAACTGGATTGACTGACTGCTCTTCCTTTCGCCTGCGACTTTGCGGCGGCACAGCAGCGACAATGGCGAGCAGCGCGACGACGCAAAGGCCTGTCACGATCACGAACATCCACCCATATGTTCCTGTCTGATCAAAGACCGCCCCCGCCGAGCCGGCACCAATTGCGGCGCAGAGTGTTGAGACCGGCATCATCGAGCCCAAGATGGTCGAGAAGGACTCTTTGCCGAAGTAGTTGCCAAGGAGCGCCATCAGGCAGACCTGCGAGGCTCCGTATCCAATTCCGGCGGGAAGCGCGTACAAGAAGATCCCAGCAAATCCTTCCGGCCTGACAACCATGCAGAACCCCACGGCGACCAAACCCATGCTCACAGCTGCAATTACAGAGGGCGAGATATGGTCCCCCAGAAAGCCGGCTGTCATGTTGCCGACAAAGGACGCGACAATAATGATTGCTACGGCATTGGCCGTTTCGGCCGGCGAATACCCGACGTCCCGCAGATGCACGGCGCCGTGGGCCATGAGGAAGACCCAAGCAACGCCGGCGATACTCATGTAGACCAGTATGAGCCAGTAAGCTCTGGTGCGAACAGCTTCCTTGAGCGTCCAGTGGGTCGAGCTTTTGAACACCTTGCCGCGGTCGCGCACTGGAAGGCCCGTCGGGTTTTTGGCTATCACCCCTTCAACGTGCCGCTCATTGAGCGCAGTCCACGCTATTATAATGGCAACAACCGCAGACCCGGCGATGACCCACCACGCCATGCGCCAATTGCCGTCAGACATGGCGATGAGCTTCTCAAGAGCAGGCGGGGAGAAGAACCCACCCACCTCAACGGCCGAAAACACGATCGATACGGCCAGCGCACGGCGCGCGAGGAACCAGTTCGTGACGACCGTCTGTGCCGGCAGCATCCCGGCGATGCAGACACCCGTGCCGACCATAAGCCCGAAGGCCACGGCATATTGCCACCCCGTATGAACAATCGTTGCCATCGCAAGCGATCCGGCAAGCAGCACGAGACATCCAATGGTAACCGTTGCTCGATAGCCGAATTTCCGGACCAGCACGGCAACGATGGGTCCTTGCAAACCCATCATCATGACGAAGATCCCAAACCCCATGCCGAATATCACTCGATCCATGTTGAGGTCGGCGATCATTCGGGCGTTGACGACCGAAGTGCCAACACTCGGTACCGCTACGACAAGCAGCACGATCAACCACAAAGCGCCGAGCACTTTTGCTGCACTAACGCTGTATTCGAATCCCTTAGTCGTCTCAGGATTGGCGACGGCACACGGCCTCTTTCCCTGTTCCAAGACTTCCTCCTCCTCTTATTAAGTGTGGCGTGCGGCCTCCAACCGCACGCTGCCGGCTCAGTCAGCTCGCTGGCTGAGCCGCTCGATCAGGCAAGCCCCCGGCAAACATCGGGAAGGGAGCAATGCCCATCAGTTGGCGTCCGAAGATTTCGGCTGTGGGGTCGAGCCTCACCGTGCCATGCAGCATCGCTACGCGTATGTCGCGAACGAAGCGTTGGATGGCGTTGTTCTCGTTCGCAGTGGCCGACCCGATGCTGAGCTGGAGTGTGCCGACTGCACTGTCGAGCGTATGGGCCGCATAGACGTTCTCCATCATCATCGCCTGCTCCTGCTCAGCCGAGATCTCAAGTCCCTCAATCGCGTGACGATCGAGAAGGTCAGCAGCGCAGTGGACTGTCGTCTCGGCCAGCTTGATCATGGCATAGGCCTTTGCGGCACAAATCTGGGTCGAGGCCATGTCAGCAACGCGCGGGTAGGGCAGGTTGAACGGCTGCTGCTTCCTGGCCATATCGATATAGGTTTCCAGCGCGCCGCGAGCCATGCCGAGGATGATCGAGAGATGGGTTAGATTGGTCAGCAGCATCAGCCCGCGGCCATCAAACTTGCTCGCCAGCCCCTGATACCGTTTGCGGGTTTCATCCATTCGGAGGGGAAATTCGGCCAGATCCATGAAACGTTGGTCCGGCACGAACTGTTCTTCGCGCACGGTCAAGCTGTTGGATGAGGTGGCTTTCATCCCCATGACATGCCAGTTGTCGATGATTTCCACCTGGCCTGCCTTCAATACCGCTATTGCTCGGCCAACAATGCCCGGGCCGTTTTCGTATTCGACACCGACCACCATCCATTGGGCATGCTTGCAACCGCTTCCGAAATGCCAGGAGCCGCTGACCATCCAGCCGCCGTCGACGCGGCGCGCCGAGCCGACCTTAGTGGCGAAGACCGACGCGCCCGCCGCGAGTGGTCCAATCCAATCGTGGCTGTCTGCGAAGATCTCCTGTACGGCTTGCTCCGGAAACGCGAGCACGTTGCGCAAACCACCCGCGACAAAAACCATCCAGCCCGCTGCACCATCGCCTCTGCCAAGTTCGGCAACGATCTCGACGACGTCACGCGCACCAAGCGCGTGTCCGCCGAAATCTGTTGGCAAGGTCAGCTTGAACGCACCGATGTCGTTCAAGGCTTTCAGGCTCTCGGCCGTGAGCGCGCCGAGCTTTTCTGCGTCCCCCGCATTCTTTCGCAACAACGGCACCAGCGCCTTGGCTTTGTCGCGAATTTTGCGACCCACCTCCGTGCTGTAAGGCGAGTCGAGCGCGGATGGCGCCGAATGCTCGAATTGCTTCATGCTCATTTCCATTGGGACATTTCCTTGTTTTTTTGAAATTGACGGCCGAACGCGGCGCACTACAGCGCCGAATGACGCTCGAAGACGTGAAAGCGTCGTTGAAGCCAGGCGACCGGTTTGGAGCTCTGTCCAGCGAGGGACACCTCGAGAACGCGACCGATCAAAAGCTGATGGTCGCCGGCTGGCTGGGCGCGATCCACCGCGCATTGAAAAAAAGTGTCGAATTGCGTCAGAAGCGGCACGCCGAATGGGGACAGCCTGAAATCGACATCATTGAATTTGTTGTTGCCGCTGGATGCGAAGCGCATCGCCAAATCCTGTTGCGGTTCGGCAACCACGTGGACAGCGAAATGCCCGTGGCTGAGAATGGCTGAAAGCGTTGTCGAGCTCTGCGCGAGGCCGAAGACCACCAGCGGAGGCTTGAAGGACAATGACGTGAAACTGCTGACTGTCGCTCCGGCAAACGCACCGCAGGGACTCGTACTGGTGACCACGACCACACCTGATGGAAGCCGGCTGAAAGCGCTCCGCAGGTCCTCGAAGTCAGGACATCTCTCAGGCCTGTTTTCCTGTACAGCAAAATGCTGTGCCGCCGGGCTCCCAATCATCGCAAACTCTCCACAAATAGCTTAGAGGTATCTTAGCACTAAAATACTTGTGGTCAATACCGCTCCTGGCTTGGCGCTATTTTTGTGCGAAAGCGATTGCGCGAATGGAATCAGAACTTTATGTAGAACGAGAGGATTTTCTCTCTATTTCCTTTTAGCTCTAAGTTAGATGTGAAACACCGATGGCGCAGACTGAAGGCATATTTTCTGATCTTATCAGCCAGTGGGAGATTGATTTCCCCGGTGAGGACAGCACGCCTGTTGCGATCGCCATGCGCCTCCGTCACCTCCACCTACTGGACCAGGAATCTCTCTATGAGACGCTTGTGGCATTCGATATCGGCATCGGGGAGATCGACGTGCTCAATCATCTTCGATACCAGCCTGCGCCTCATCGTTTGCGACCGAGTGATCTCGCTGAGCTTTGCATGGTGACCACAGGCGCGATCACCGGCAGAATTACGAGGTTGGAGCAGAAGGGTTTCGTCGTCCGTGTTCCCTCAAGTTCGGACAAGCGCACGATATTCGTGCAGATGACCGACAGTGGTGAAAGGCTATTGCTGGAAACCCGTGAACAGGTCGCTCGATCATCGCGCTTCTTGAAAGGCGTTCGGACGCTCTCTGCATCTGAGCGAGACCGTTTGAACCGTCTCTTGAGCAAGCTCATAAGCGTCTTCTGACCTGCCCAAAAAAACATCCGTACTCCGCTCTTTCCCCGGCGCGCATGAGGCGCACTATTTGTGAGCAGTGTGTCACCGGTTGCCGTGAGCCACTTAATGTCATCAAGTTGGTTCGCAGGCCTGCTCGCGCACACGCACTCCTGAAAATAGCGCTCCACATATTCTTTGCCGCCAGACCGATCGCTCTGCGGCCGCGGTGGCATCTGCCCACAACGTCATTGCGCTCGACTGCAGCGGCATCGAAGATACACCTAAAATGCCGAATGGCCACATGACGGCAGCGCGAATTATAAAAAATACGCCTTTATATTCATTCGAGCATTGCCGAGTTATCAAAATATGATAATTATGCTTGTGTTGAAATCAGGAAGGATCAGGAAAATGACCCTAACAGCGGTGCGCGCGGGCGCCTATCTGCATCATGTAGCCTTCGAGAGCGCCGACCCCGAGCGCCTGGCCCAATTCTATGCCGATGCAATGGACATGGACTTGACGAAAACGGACGGCGAGTGGATCTGCGAAGGGCCGCAGCGCCGCTATGTCGTGCGGGCCGGGGAAAGCCGGAAGCTCGCCTATGCCGGCCTCGCCTGCAGGGATGCGGAAGGGCTTGCCGAGCTGAAGGCCCGTGCCGAGGCAGAAGGGCTGGACATCCTGGCTTCACCGTCGGCCTTCTTTGAAGACGGTGCTTTCGCCGTGCGCGATCCGGACGGGCACCTGATCGCCTTTGGTCTCGCAAAGCCGCAGAAGGCAGGACTCAAAGGCATTTGCGGCCCCACCCAGCACCTGACTTTTGCGTCGCTCGATGTCGAAGCATTCAGCGATTTCTACCATGGCAAGCTGGGCTTTGCGCTTTCGGATCGCGTCCTTCACAAGGATGGGACGCTCGCGACCTGCTTTACCCGTTCCAACCACGAGCATCACACCATCGCCTGCTTCAAATCCGACCGGACGGGTGTGGATCATCACTCCTACGAAGCCGGCGAATGGGACACGATCAGGGACTGGTGCGACCATCTTGCGGAACGGAACATTCCGCTGATGTGGGGTCCTGGCCGCCACGGGCCCGGCAACAACCTCTTCATCTTCCTCGAGGATCCCGACAAGAACTGGATCGAGATCTCCGCCGAGCTCGAGGTCATCCACGACCGGCCGGTCAAGGAGTGGCCGAATGAGCCGCGGACGCTGAACCTGTGGGGCAAGGCGATCCTGCGCTCGTGACCCGACCGCAAGAAGAGGAATAGGACAATGAAATTTGTAAGCTATACGCGTCTTGGCCGCCCCGGCTTCGGGGCAAAGGTCGGGGAGGGGATCGTTGATCTCACGGAACGGCTCGCGCCCGGCATAACCAGTCTGAAGCAGGCCATCGCCGCCGGGCTTCTGCCGGTGGCTCGGGACTATGTCTCCGGACGTAGCGCCGAGTTTACCGATGCGGATGTGACGTTGTTGCCGGTCATTCCCGCTCCCGGGAAAATTCTCTGCGTGGGCCTCAACTACGAGAGCCACCGCGCCGAGACCAAGCGTCCGGACGCCAAATATCCAACGATCTTTACGCGGTTCGCCGATAGCCAGATTGCCCATCGCCAGGCGATCCTGAAGCCGCGGGTGTCGGACCACCTCGATTTCGAGGCCGAACTCGCGGTCGTGATCGGCCGCGGCGGGCGCTATATTTCGCAGGAGGCAGCGCTTGACCATATTGCCGGTTATGCCTGTTACAATGATGCCACCGTGCGGGACTGGCAGCGTCATTCCTTCCAGTTCACGCCGGGCAAGAACTTTCCCTCGACGGGAGCCTTCGGTCCGCAGTTGGTTACGCCAGACGAGGTCGGCGATTATCGCACTCTGCGCATCAGCGGGCGGCTGAACGGCGAGGTCATGCAGGACGCGACCCTTGCGGACCTCATCTTCCCCATCGCGACGCTCATTTCCTACTGCTCGTCCTTCACGCCTCTTCAGTCTGGGGACGTGATCCTCACCGGTACGCCAGGCGGCGTCGGCGACCGGCGCGACCCGCCTTTGTTCATGAAACCGGGCGACGTGTTCGAGGTGGATATTCCGGGGGTCGGCCTGCTCATCAATCCGATTGCAACGGAGAGCTAGTCATTGCGCCGCTAATGCAAAGTTATGAGGAGGAGCCTATGACCGTTACCAAGCCTGCCGCAAGGGCTGATATCGCCATCATCGGGGCCGGCCCTACCGGCCTGACCCTTGCCAATCTGCTCGGGGGCATGGGTGTATCGACGATCCTGATCGAACGAAACCTGACGACGGTCGAGGAACCCCGGGCGGTCTCGATCGATGACGAATCCATGCGCACCATGCAAGCGATCGGTCTTGCCGACGCCGTGGAGGGGATCGTCGCGCGGGGTTATGGCTCGCGCTATCTCTCGCCGCGCCAGAAGCTTTTCCTGACCGTGGAGCCGACCTCGCGGGACTACGGGTTTGACAAGCGCAACGCCTTTCAACAGCCGGAACTCGAGGCTTTGCTGCGCGCCGGAGTGAACCGCTATCCCCATGTGACGCAAATGTTCGGCTGGGAGATGCAGTCCATTTCACAGGATGGGGATGGCGTGTTCCTGGAAATCTCTGGCGCCGATGGCGCGATGCGCAGAGTAGCGGCGCGCTACATGGTGGCATGTGACGGCGGCCGATCCCCCACGCGCACCAAGCTCGGCATAGAACTCGCAGGATCCACCTTCGCTGAGCGCTGGCTCATTGTCGACCTTGTGCGGACCGAAAACCGCTTTCGGCACACGGAAGTCTATTGCGACCCGGCCCGCCCCTGCATTTCGCTGCCCGGGCCCCACAATATCCGCCGCTACGAATTCATGCTGCATGCGGGCGAGGATGAGAAAACGGCAACGGACGAGGCCTTCGTCCGCAATCTTCTCGCCCAGGTCGGCCCCGACCGTGACTGTGTCTTCCGTCGCGTCCGGGTCTATACGTTCCATGCGCGGGTGGCCACGCGCTGGCGCGAAAACAATGTCTTCCTGGCGGGCGACGCGGCGCATCTTTCACCACCCTTCGCCGGGCAGGGCATGAACAGCGGCCTGCGCGACGCACACAACCTCGGCTGGAAGCTTGCCGAAGCCGTTCGTGGAACTGTTCCAGGCAACGTTCTCGACAGCTACGAGATCGAGCGCAAGCCGCATGCCTGGGAGATGATCACGCTCGCGCTCAGGATGGGCCGGGTGATGATGCCGGACAACGACCTCAAGGCGTTCGTGACGCGTGCGGCCTTTCGCATGCTTGGGACCTATTCCCCTGCGCGCGATTACTTTGCGCAGATGCGTTACAAGCCAAAGCCACGTTTCCGAGCCGGTCTGATGTGGGGCGATGGGCGGCCCGAAAAATCCACCATGGTCGGTCGCCTGGTGCCGCAGCCGGTGGTAGAGGATACGCACCTGCGCCGCCAGCTCCTTGATCAGGTCTTGCCGGACCAGCCGGTTGTTCTGGTGTTCGACGAGTTTCCGGATCGTGCGGTCAGCAGGGATTCGGTACGCCTCCTGCGCGAGGCTGGTGCGGAGGTGATCGGCCTGACACCGGAATGGATCAACCCGGTCAACGGCAGTATTTCCGTCTATCGCGATGTAAGCCGGCTCTTCAGCGTGCCGCAGATGAAGAGCTATCTCGGACACGCCCTGCTTCTGCGGCGGGATCGTTATATCGCCGCGGCTGTACCTGCCGCTTCGATTGACAGTCTTCGCGAAAAGGTGGCCGCTCTGGGAACAGGTCCTGCAAGCGCGCCTTCCTCGGTATCTCTCGTTGCCGCCCTATGATGCGCGTCCAGCAGGACCTTCGCCGGGCAGGTCGGTATTCGCATTGACAGGCTGCGATCCTGAGTGGCAATTAGGGGCGCGTAACCCGGCGCGAACACCGGTCTTTGAGGAAATTCGATGGCAGGGCTTGATCGATTTGTCGATATTTTGAGACTTTTCGATCAGCACAAGACCGATTGGACCATCCAGCAGATCGCCGATGCCACAGCAGTTCCGGCCAGCACGGTTTATCGGACGGTCCGCGAATTGGTGGGCCAGGGCTTTCTCGATCCATCGATCGAGGCGCACTACAGGCTGGGTGCCGCATTCATCGAATTTGACCGGCGCCTGCGCATCTCCGATCCACTGATACGCGAAGGCGAGCCTGTGCTCCGTGATGTTGTCCATGCTTCGCCGATACCATGCGTCGCCGTACTCGCGCGGCTCTATCGCGACCAAGTGATCTGCGTTGCCGACAGACGCGGCGCCGACGGCGATATCGCAACGAGCTACGAACGCGGCCGTCCGATGCCGTTGATGCGTGGTGCGACGTCAAAAACCATTCTGGCACAGCTGCCGCGTGCCAGGCTCAGCAAACTCCTCAAGAGCGTGGCAGAGGCCGGCGCAGCGTTGGACGACATTACGGTGGAACTCGGTGGTATCCGCAGGCGCGGCTATGTGATCACGCGGGGTGAGGTCGACAAGGGCCTCGTCGGTATCTCCGTCCCGCTGTCTTGTCCTGAAGCCGCGATCAACGCGAGCATGAGCCTCATTGTAAGGCAGGAGGATTGCACTGAGGCTGTGGAACGGCGTCTCGTCATGACCCTCATGCCTGCCGCCGACATGCTGGCCGCGAAATTGAGGCCGATCAGTCATTCGGATCGGGATTAATTATCGATTTCCGGTATGTATCGTTCTCTAGTGTCTTAAATTATCAAAATATAGTAATTTAAGTTGACATGGGTCGATGATATCGGCATATCTATTCCTGCGAGGAGACAAAGCGTCGATGGTGCTTTGCGCGGGAGGAAACAATGTCCAAGCTGCATGCAGGCGCCAAATGCCGTCACGGAAATGCCGGCAGCGCAGGCACGAGACCGGCTCGGCGGGTTCGCTGGAGTGTCGTGACCGATCCGGTTGGCGGTTTCAGGGCTCCATGTCGCGACGGCCCCGACGGTTAAATGCGTCCTTTTCTCCCTTATTGCGGTGTTGCGCGCTAAAACCATCCTCCGCACCAAACAACGTGCCGAGCTATCGGGTGGCGGGCCGCCCGCATGACGGCAACATCAGTTTTGCAGCATTCCCCGGCTACCATGCCATCCGGAAAATGCCCGGCATGTAGAGCGCCGCCTGCCACGGCCGGCCAGCGGCTTGCCATTCCGAGCCAACGTTATTTCCCTGCGATTGTCGCCTGACCCGTTGATTGCGGGGCAGAGAAAATTCGTGGGTCTCAATGAAATGCCACCGTAGGAACCGGCGGTTCTGCCACCAGGAGAATTTGGAAATGCAGCAACATGTTCACCCCTCCGCATTCGTTGCCGACGCCTATAGCGGCTTTACCGGACAGTATATTGCCGGTCGTTGGGTTCAGGGGACAGAAGGCGTAATCTCGCTTGACCGAAACCCGTTCAACGATGATACCGTGGCGGAAATCTCCCTTGCGAGCCTCGCCGATCTGGACTTGGCGTTCGAGGCGGCCCGATCCGCCCAGGGAGAATGGGCAAAGACGTTGCCATCCGAACGTGCGGCGGTATTTTTAAAGGCCGTTGCTATCCTCGAGGCGCGCAGGGACGAGATCATTGGCTGGATCGTGCGCGAATCTGGCAGCACCCGCATCAAGGCGGGTATCGAGTGGGGCGCTGTACGTGCCGGCATGCTGGAGGCCGCAACTATGCCATCGGCGGCGCAAGGGCATATCATCCCGGTCGACCGCCCTGGCAAAGAAGCAAGAGTGTACAAGAAGCCGGTCGGTGTGGTTGGCGTTATCAGCCCGTGGAACTTCCCGCTGCACCTTTCCAACCGGTCGGTTGCGCCGGCCATAGCGCTCGGCAACGCGGTTGTGCTGAAGCCCTCCAACGACACGCCCGTGACAGGTGGACTGCTGCTCGCCAAAATCTACGAGGAAGCGGGCCTGCCCGCAGGTGTCCTGAACGTTGTCGTCGGCAGTTCCGCGACAATCGGCGATGCCTTTTCCCGCCACCCTATTCCGCGCGTTCTCACCTTCACCGGCTCGACGCCGGTTGGCCGGCATATTGCGCGCGTTGCGGCAGAATCGGCGCTGCTCAAGCGCGTCGGCCTCGAACTCGGCGGCAATGCTCCACTGGTCGTGCTCGACGACGCCGAGCTTGGCAAGGCCGTCCATGCGGCGCTGATCGGCCGGTTCATGCACCAGGGTCAGATCTGCATGAGTACCAACCGCATCATCATCGATGTCTCACTCTACGACCGATTTGTTGAAGCCTTCACGGAAGCGGCGAAGACGGTGAAATATGGCGATCCCGATCTGCCCGATACGCTGGTTGGGCCACTCTGCAACGACAGTCAGGTGCGCAATGTGCGCGCCAGCATCGAGCAGGCCCGCGCCGCCGGCTTTCGCGAATGCCTTGCCGGCATGATCGATGGCCGGGTCGTCCCGCCGCATGTCTTTGCAAACGTCACCAACGATTCCGATTTCGCGCGCCAGGAGATTTTCGGTCCCGTCGCGCCGCTCATCCGCGCGGCCGATGAGGCAGAGGCACTCGCGTTTGCCAACGATACCGAATTCGGCCTTTCCAGCGCGGTCTTCACCGGCAACGAAGCCCGTGGCCTTGCCTTTGCGCAACGCATCGAGGCGGGAATGACGCATATCAACGACATCACCATCCACGACTACCCGCATGTGATGTTCGGCGGTGAAAAGAATTCCGGTCTTGGGCGCTTCAACGGCAAATGGATTGTCGAGGAATTCACCACCGACCACTTCGTGTCGATCCAGCGCTAACGGCTGCGCGGCGCCAGGGGCCAAGAACCTTGGCGCGCGCCGCATCCATCCAGGCCGCGGGGGGTGGTCTGTTTCACAGGAGGACGTTGATATGCAGAATGTGTCCGCAGGCGTGCGGCAGGGGTTGCTGTTGGTGGCCGTTGCATGGCTGGCGCCGATCGGATCGACGTTGTTCGCGCCGGTACTGCCGCAGATGATCGCACATTTTTCCGACGTGCCGCGCGCCGAATTGCTCGCTCCATTGGCACTGGTGACGCCCGCCCTCTTTGTTGCGTTGCTTGCGCCGCTTGCCGGCATTCTGGCCGACAGAACCGGGCGCAAACACCTGCTGCTCGTAGCGCTCGCCCTCTATGCCGCGGCCGGCATCGCGCCCCATTGGATAGACAACCTCCATGGCATCATTCTGTCGCGGGTCGTCGTCGGGATCGCCGAGGCCGGCGTGATGACGGCGAGCACCGCGCTGATCTGCGACTATTTCACTGGGGAACGCCGCGCCCATTGGCTCTCGGTGCAGTTTGGATCGGCGTCGCTGGTCGCAACCTTCTGTTTCATGCTCGCAGGTTTCCTCGGCGGATACGACTGGCGTGCGCCATTCCTTGTCTATGGTGCGACGGCTCTCTTCATCCCGCTCGTCCTGATGCTCATCTTCGAACCGGCAGCTGTCGCGCCCGAGGCGCGCTCCCTGGTTCGGGAAGACAAGGCGCCGGGCCTCTTCACGCCGCGCTTCATCGGTTGCCTTGCGCTGACGCTCCTGTGCGGCGTGCTGTTTTATGTCACGCCGGTCCATATCTCGCTGGTGCTGAGCGAACGCGGTTTCACCGATGCGGGCATGCTCGGCCTTGCCAGCGCCGTTGGCTCTATCGGTGTCGTGGTTGGCGCAGTCGCCTTCCGCATGCAGTCGCAGCGCTCGATCGGCGCGCTGCTCGTTGTCGCCATGGCCGCGCAGGCCATCGGCTACATCGTCCTCTACACCCAGCCTTCATGGGCGGCCGGTGCCATCGGTATGTTCATCAACAATATCGGTTGCGGTATTTCTCTTCCGCTCGTTCTCGCCTTCACGATGAGCAATCTGCGCAGCGACTACCGCGGGCGGGCGTCGGGGATCTGGACCTCGATGTTTTTTATCGGACAATTCGTCTGCCCCATCGGCGTAAACGTCGTTGCAGCCGCATCCGGCGGGATGGTTGCGGCCATGGCCACATTTGCCGGTATCACGCTTTTCGCGGCTCTGGTTTTCATGACCGGATTGATCTTCGGCCATTCCTTCAAAGAACCGGCAACGTCCGGCCGCGACATCATGCCTGTCCATTGAACAAAAGCAATCGGGGGTGGGGCTTGCTCCCCCGTCGTCGCGGCTGTCGGCAATTCTGTTACCACACGCGGTCTTCGCGAGCGCGTGTGCAAATTCCAAACATCCGAAGTGGGGGATCACGATGGAAACGCAATCGCTTAAACTAAAAGCAACTCTGTTGGTTCTCAGCGGCCTTACCGGCGCGATGGCCGGGGATATCGCCAACGCCGCCGAGTTCTACCAGACCACCACACCCGGAGCCACATCCGACATACGGGCCGCCGAGCTGCCACCGGAAGCGGGATTCTATGCCATCGGCGGCGTATGGGGTCACTGGCGGGACTCGCTGAGCGATGGCAATGGCGATGCAATGTTCCCGGATACGGATGATCGACTTCTGCAGGGCCAGTTGGGTGGACTTTACGTCTATCCGGGGGAGTTCCTGGGTGGACGGATGGCGTCCTCGCTGATCTTTACCTACGGCAAGCACGATCTGACGATCACCGATAGTTTGCCGGTCGACCTCAGCGACAAGCACACCGGATCCTTCGACGCCTATTCCGACATCTTCTTCTGGTCGAAGAGCTGGTACGAAGGACCACCGCCCGGGTCGGCGGGCCAGCCGGTACCGGGCCCGGATTTCATTCCGCCCATGCCCGTCGGTTTCACGCTGGGCCTCGGGCTCGGCGTGACGATCCCGATCGGTATTTTCGACGGCAGCACGGTCGGCAGCCCCGGCTTCAACAATTGGATCCTACAGCCGAATATTGCCTTCACCTACCGGACCAGGCCGATTTTCCTTGATGGAACAGAATTTTCCACCCGGATTTTCTACAACCACAATTTCGAGCGTGAGGATGCGACCGGGGGATTCAACTACCGCGACGGCGACTACATCTCGGCTGATTTCGCCATCAGCGAGCGTTACGATCGGTTCCAGTTCGGTCTTGCTGGCAACGTCAAATGGCAGATCGAGGACGACGCGGGCTCGCTCGCCGTTCCGGCGGCGGACGGTCAGCGCCACAAGTCAATTCGCCTTGGTCCGATTCTGGCGATCGACTTTCCCGAGCAGCGCAGCACCGTTTCGCTGAAGTTCCTGACGGACGTTTACAGCCGGAACGCCTTCGACGGCAATTACCTGCAGCTGAGCTTCATTCGTAAGCTCTGGTGAGCCGCGTCCCGAAAGATCGTGCGGACCATAGCAGAATTGTCAGGCGCTCTTGCTGTTTCCGGCGCGGTACGTGTTCAGGAAAATGCGGATCGCGGGCTCGACATTCTGCGCGATCTCTTCCTCGGTCGCTCCATCGCGGATTGCCCAGAGGCACTGTTCGAACAGACGGACTTCACAGAGGGCCTTGAAGCGCCAGGCGGCGGCCACAGGATCATCCAAGATGAGTTCGTGCCGGTTTGCGGCGTCGGTGACAAGGGTGACTATTACGTCGATGACGCTTTTCGGGCCGTTCTCGAAGAAAATCTGGCCAAGTTCCGGGAACCGGGACGCCTCGGCGATGACAAGCCGGTTGATCGCCATGATCTCAGGTGAAAGCAACAATCGTAGATAGTTTCTGCCCAATGCCGTCAGCGTCGGAAGAAGCGCTGCTTCCTTACCCGGCAGCAACAGGAACTCCTCGCGTCTCTGCTTGCCCGCAGCGATGACAAAGGCGGCGAAGAGGTCCTCTTTGGACGAAAAATAGCCGTAGAGGGTTCCCTTGGAGCCGCCGACGGCTGATGCGATCGTTGCCATGGAAACGGAGCCGTACCCTTCGCGCAGGAAGAGTGCGCCGGCAACGTCGATGATCTCGTTTCTTTTTTTCTCGCTTCGAACACGCATGATGTCGTTATAACCGGACAGAGCCGTACTGTTAAGTTGACCTGGGAATAAGTTTATAATAGTACAGTTATGTACGGTTATAGGAGGAGTTCACATGACACGACCTTTCCCCAGCAGTCCGGAATTCACCGGGGCACTTTACAAACCCGTCCGCTTCGAAGGTGAGGTCTACGATCTCGAGATCGAGGGAAAAGTGCCGGCCGAAATCGACGGCACGTTCTTTCAGGCCGCACCTGACCCCCAGTATCCGCCCATGCTTGGTGAAGACATGTTCTTCAACGGCGATGGCGTTATCAGCGCCTTCCGCTTCAAGAACGGGCATGTGGATTTTAAGCGCCGATACGTCATGACGGAGCGGCTGAAGGCGCAGCGTGCCGCCCGCGCCTCACTGCACGGTGTCTATCGCAACCAGCACACGAATGACCCAAGCGTTCGGGAGCTGAATAACAGCACCGCAAATACGAATGTGATCCTGCATGCCGGCAAGTTGTTGGCGCTCAAGGAGGATAGCGCGCCCTACGCGCTTGATCCGATTACGCTTGAAACCATCGGCCTTTGGGATTTCGACGGCCAGCTCACCAGCGCCACCTTCACCGCGCATCCGAAAATCGACCCTGCCAGCGGCGACCTTCTTTGCTTTGGCTACGAGGCCAAGGGCGATGCGACGCCCGACATCGTTTATTACGAGATTGATGCACAGGGCCGCAAGAAGCGGGAGACATGGATTGTTGCTCCCTATGCCGCAATGATCCATGATTTCGCTGTGACCGAGAACTACGTGATTTTTCCTCTGATGCCGCTCACCATCGACGCCGAGCGGCTCAGGCAAGGCGGCAAGCACTTTCAGTGGCAACCTGGGCTCAATCAGCTTTTCGGCGTGCTCCGCCGCGACGGTGACGGTCGCGACGTGCGCTGGTTCACGGCCCCCAATGGATTCCAGGGCCATACACTCAACGCCTTTGACGATGGCGGGCGCATCTACATCGATATGCCGGTCACCAGCGGCAACATCTTCTATTTCTTCCCGCAAGCGGACGGCACGGTTCCGCCACCGGAGACATTGTCCTCGAACATGATGCGGTTGACCTTCGATATGAACGCACCGGGAAACACGCTGCGGATGACACCGCTGACCCAGTTTCCGTGTGAATTTCCCCGCAGTGACGATCGATATATGGGGCGGCAATATCAGCACGGTTTCGTCATCGCGATGGATCCGACAAAGCCCTTTGACGAGGCCCGGATTGGGCGACGTCCATTTCAGTTTTTCAACATGCTCGCCCATATCAACGTTGCGACGGGTAAGACCAAGACCTGGTTTGCCGATGATCAGTCCTGCTTCCAGGAGCCGATCTTCGTGCCCAGGCGCGCCGATGCACCCGAGGGCGAGGGTTACATCATCGGCCTTGTAAACCGGCTGGCGGAGCGTGCGACGGATCTTCTCGTGCTCGACGCGCAGCAGATATCCGAAGGTCCGATCGCAACGATCAAACTCCCGATGCGGCTGCGCATGTCATTGCACGGAAACTGGGTACCTGGTTCCGCCTTGCGTGCAGACTGAGCCAGCGTCGTCCGTTCGGGTGCGAGATTATACCATCATCCGGTACCAGCCTCTCGGAACCGTTTTCGCAGTCCGTTGTTGGGGCAGGCCTCGGAGCATATAGACGTTCACATAGTGGGCAAATATTACTTAATTTTACTCCGCCTTTGCCGCTTTTTACATTCAGTCAGATATAATAGCACGATGCAAGCGTACTCATCGAGGCGGCCTTGATCAATGCCCCCGTTAAAAAGGCGCGCGTTCTTGCTCACGGTCAAAGCTGCATACTATTGCCGCCACCATTGTTGCAGCGGTGTTGACCCGCGACTTTGTGCTTTTTCCGAACTTTGACAGACGACGATCGCTCATCGCATTGTCTCCAGCCGCTCGAATGAGAGTGAAAATCCTTTTAGCGAAACGTGGAAAACGGGATTGGCACCTTCTGCGAACGCCATCCCGCTGACCTTGAGCGATCCTGCTTTTTTCATTGTATCAATGCTCGACGCCGACAACGTCAGTGGAACAAGGCATCCTTCCTGCGTACATGTAACAATGCCCGCATGTTGTCCGGAACTTTCGTCGTCAAGCCTGAGATTGATACCCTCTGAGAGCCTTAGGCCAAGAGGCAATCTTAAGAGCATCTTCGTCAACCCGTTCTCTGGCGGGAAAAGTTCGATGGCGAACATGACCATGCCGGTATTGGCATTGTGGTAGAACTGGCCCATGGAACACGCTCTTTTGGCTTCGACCATCCTGCATTCAACCGCCCAGTCGCCATAGATCTCCTTGATCCGATCTGCGCCGTTGGCAAGCTTTTTGGCGTTGTCCCCATTGCCGGCGCCTGAATCGTCGTTTGAAACGGTTTGCGCGAGGCCTGGTTCGTCCAGCAAATAGCGGCGACTGTCCGGGCTTTGGCTGATGGCCCCATGTGCACCGCTTCCAAGAGTTAGAAGTGTTGCTACGGAAATCCCGACTATCGCGTTCAACAGGCTCGTACTCACTTTTATCCTCTCGATTGATGACCACAGAAACACAGCGAGACCTTTAAAGCCTGAAAGCTGGTGAGGCGTGCAAAAGCGGGGCTAAAATGCTGAGCACGTTCAGCCGCGGCGGCGCGGCGCCACAACCACACGGAGCTGAGAGTTCGTGTCGACCACTGCCGGCTCGGAGACGTCTACGACGCCGTCCCAACCGCCCCCCAGCGCCTTGTTCAGAGCGATGTAGTAGCGCGCCACATCCAGCTTGGTCTCGATCAGGTCTTCCTCGACCGAATAGAGTGTCTTCTCCGCGTCGAGTACGGCAAAGAGGTCACCACTGCCCAAGTTTTGAATTTCGCGAGAGAACTTGACAGCCTCCCGGTATCCGGCGGCGGACAATGTGAGCTTTGATCGCCTCAGGCGCGATTGATTGAGGGAAACGATAGCATTCTGAACGTCTTCCAAGGCCGAAAGAACAGTCTCCTGATATTCCAAAAAGGATTGATCACGTTGGGCTTTGGCCACATCGACCGCAGCCCTTAGCCGACCGCCTTGAAAAATCGGGATATTGATGCTGGGGCCGAGGGACCAGCTTATCGTCGAATTCCTGCCCAGGTCGCCAAAACTCGTGGCCGACGAGTCGATGGACCCTGTCAGCGAAATTGACGGATATCGGTTCGCCTCGGCTCGCCCGATACCAGCGGTCGACTCCGCGAGTTGGCGCTCCGCAACTCTGATATCTGGTCTGTTGGCAAGCAGGTCGCCGGGAATGCCTATCGATTGCGCCTTGGGTGGCAGCGGGATTTTTCCCTTCCTCGCCAAGATGGCTTCGAGGGAGAGGGGCGCTCGACCGAGCAAGACGCCGAGGCGATGCACTGACTTGGCGTATTCTATCCGATAAGACGGGATGTCCGCCTCGATAGCCGCTGTTTGCGCCTCCGCCTTGACGACATCAACGACGGAGGCTTCTCCGCCCTGTTGCTGTTGCCGTGTCAATGTTGCGGTTTGCCGCTGTGATCTGGCCGATCGCTCGCCTAAATCGATAAGCTCCTGATACGCGCGCGCCTGAACATAATAGGACGCCACGTCACCCACTAAAGTGACCAGCGTATCGCGCAGTTGCGCCTGGGATGCGTCTTCTGCATATTTTGCAGCCTCCAACGCACGTTTGTTTCCGCCGAATAAGTCAAGTTCCCAGCTGGCGTCAAAACCTGCCTGATACTGGCTGGAGACCGACGCGTCGGCTGATGACGATGAATTCCGGAGCCGATCGACTGCCGAGGCAGCGGAAAGTGTTGGGAAGAGGCTTCCAGCGTCCTCCTTGGTGGCTGCCCTGGCTTCGCGGATCTTGGCTTTCGCAGCGGCAACGTCCAGGTTTCCCTCAACAGCATCAGCAACAAGCTGATCAAGCATTGGATCTCCCAGTTGCTTCCACCATTGGGCGAGCTCGGGCGGTTTAGACGGAAGCCCCTCTTTGGTCCAGAGAGCTGGAAGAGACATTACCGGTTCCTTGTAGTCTGGCCCGACTGTGCACCCGTTTATTATCAACGTAACTGACAATAATGCTGCCAGGTGAGGGTGCATCTCATGCGGACGATCAGTTCTTTTCAGTTGCATCGTACAGTCCCGTATAAGTGAGATCAGGAATTGCACACGGCAATCTCGCTGCTAGAGGCAGGCGGCCAAACCCAGGCGATCTCTGCGATAGGCAGTGAAACCTTCAGTGGCTCTTGATAGACGAACCAACGTTAAGCGCTGTTAAGGGGATGTAAAACTGGGTAAAATCCGAGCTCCGCGGCAAGCTTCGCGCTCGGAGGTCCATCAATATAGGGGTAGTTGACCGCCAATGGCTCAAGACCCGCCCGGCCGCCGTGCTTGTGATGGCCGCCTGCGCAAGCGAGGCCGCCGCCCGGATGGGCAGGTCTGCGGCGGGGCTCAGATCCTGGCGGAGAGCAAGGATGCAAAATCTGCAGCAGCCGGACAGAGCGAGGGCACGAGAGTTCGCCGCCAAGGTTGGAACGCGCTGACTTCCTCGCGACAGTTTTCCACTACACATAACCGCAGGCCCAAGTCGTGAGCGGCCGCAGCGAGCGGTTACTCATGTCCATGCCACATGAATCAATATAAAATGGTAGCGACTCCGAAACAAATCGATATGTTAATGAACCAATTAGACATAAACTGATACATTACTGAAATGCAAAACAATTTGCACGAATCACTATAGTATATAACTAGTAATGTAGGATTTTTATTCGCTTTAATCGATAGGCTAACAAAGGCTTTGTTCATGATGCGGGTTTACGTCGCAATCGCCCTAGGGACCTGCCTCGGTGCATCCTTCGCGAATGCCGAAAATCATGCCGCCTCGAGGTTGGAGGGACCAGAGCACCACGATACAATCATGAGGATTACGAACACTGGGCCCGGAGTAAAAAAGGCAATAAAACTTGGACTCAACAAGGCTGTTGTCGTCGATCTTCCTTCGGACGCGCATGATATACTTGTTGCCGACCCGTCCCTTGCCGATGCGGTGACACGAACATCGCGGCGAATTTATCTCTTTGGTAAGTCGGTTGGCCAGACAAACATCTTCGTCTTTGGCCCTGACGGTGAAGAGATCGTCAGACTTGACATCCGCATCGAGCGCGACATTGCGGAGTTGGAGGCCAACCTTCGACGCTTCATACGGGATGCAGATATCAGTGTTGAAATCATCTCCGACAACATTGTGCTTACCGGCACCGTAAATACCACGTTGGATTCCACGACTGCCGCTGATCTGGCCGAGGCCTTTCTGAAGGGAGGGGAGGCAACGACCCGTAGCATAACCGCACAGGGTAACAACGGTGACGCCGACATCTTTGCAGAGGACCGCCAGACGTCGCAGATTGTTAACTTGTTAAGAGTGGAGGGCGAGGACCAGGTTACGCTCAAGGTAACCGTCGCCGAGGTTAGCCGGCAGGTTTTGAAACAACTTGGGTTTAGCGGCTCGATCACCGGGTCGGGGGTCGACTTCTCTTTTTCAAATCCATCCAACCTCGGCAATGCGGGAAATACAACCTCATCGACGCTCCACGGCTCGGTCGGTGGCGTTGATCTATCGAGCTCAATGAACGCAATGGAACAGGCCGGCGTTATGCGCACGCTAGCTGAACCCAGTCTCACCGCCATTTCCGGACAAGAAGCAAAGCTCTATGTTGGTGGCGAATACCGCTTGGCTTCCGGCCAAGAGGTCACGGAAGAGGACGATGGCAGCAACACCGTGACCCGCGAGACCGAGAGCGTGGAATACGGCATTGAGCTCAACTTCAAGCCTGTCGTGCTCGGGCCTGGCCGCATCAGTCTGTCCATCGAAACCAAGGTCTCTGAGCCGACGTTCGAAGGCTCTGTCGTTAGCGGCAATTCGGACACAAGCGTTCCCGGCCAGACCTACCTCGCCATTCGAAAACGCGAAGCATCCACGACCGTCGAGCTGCCGTCGGGGGGATCGATTGTGATCGCGGGACTGGTGCAGGACAATGTCCGTCAGGCCATCTCCGGCCTGCCCGGCATGTCGAAGATTCCCGTTTTCGGCGCGCTGTTCCGAAGCAAGGACTTCATCCGCAATGAATCAGAGCTGGTCATCATCGCGACGCCGTATCTGGTTCGGCCCGTCGCCCGGTCAGCGATTTCTCGACCCGACGATAATTTCAACCCCGCAAACGATTTGGAAAGCGGCTTCCTTGGCCATGTTAACCGACTTTACGGCACCGCTGGAAAGAAGCCAGAAGGTCGCTACTACGGTTCGGTGGGGTTCATTTACAAATGACGCTATCGCGGCCTGGTCGATGCTGTTTGAGGCGTCTTTTCTCTCGCCCCACCATCTGCGTGCTGCCATCAGGCCAACATCGACGAGCCGGACCCCCATCAATTGCGCACTTCTACCGCAACGGCTAGCAGGTAGCCTTTCCTGCGCATGGTTCTCAACATCGTGACGACACCGGCCTCATGAAGCTTACGGCGCAGGCGGCTGACCAAGATGTCAATTGAACGGTCCGATGAACCGGCCGCGCGATCTTGAGTGAGTTCGAGCCACAGGTTGCGGGAAATCAGAGAACGGGGACGCTGAAGGAAGACCATCAGCAATTCGAATTCACGACCGGTTAGACTGACAGGGTTGCCATTGGGGGCTGTGAGAGTCCGACATTCAAAATCCGCGACACAATTCGCGAAAATATATGAGGGCCAACCGAACGATCTGGCTGGCTATGGCGACGCCTCAGGATGGCGCGAATGCGAGCGGCCAGTTCGCGCGGATTACATGGCTTGCTCAGATATTCGTCGGTGGGAACTGCATTCCCGCAGTTTATCATTAGAGGAAAACCCATCCGTCGAAGAGCTTCCGGGACGTCCGCACCGTACCCGCGCCTTTGATGTTTCCCGCTCCATCGAGATCGAGAAACACCTCCATGATACCGGTCGGGTGCTCGATGACGTAACGGCCGTCTGCGGGAGGGATGGCAAGAGACGCGGCCGGGCTTCCGGCAAGCCGCGTTGCCGTCGCAACGGTGATGGCGGCGAGCACGCCGATCGAGGCATGCACGCGATGGGGAATAAGGCTGCGGGTGGAGATCGCACCGCCTGCGGTCGGAGCGGAGACGAGCGTCATCTTCGGCACTGAGACGGTTGCGACATCTCCGAGGTTCATCATCGGCCCGGCCTTGAGCCGAATGGCGTCGATACGGGCTTTCAGCGACGCATTCGCCTCGATCGCCTCGCGGTTCTCCACGCCGGTCAGGCCGAAATCGGATGCCCGCATAACGACGCAGGGCATGCCGTTGTCGATCAGGGTCGCTTCGACACCATCAATGACATCGACGGTGTTGCCGGTGGGCAGCAGCGCCCCGCACATCGAACCGGCGACATTGGCGAACAGCAGCGGCACGGCTGCATGGGTGCCGGGAACACCGGCGATTTCGGTGTCGCCCATATAGCTCACCTTGCCGCCCGGCGTCTGGATGCGGGCGATGGCGATCTCGCCGGTGTTGACCATATGGATGCGCACCTCGGTCTCGCCATCCTCGGCCGTTACCAGTCCACGTTCGATGGCTGCTGGTCCTACAGCCGCGAGGATGTTGCCGCAGCCCTGCGCATCGCTGACAAGTGGCTGGTCGACGAAGACCTGCAGGAAGAGATAGTCGACATCGGCATCGTCACGGCTCGATGGCGAGAGGATGGCGACTTTCGATGTGAGCGGGTCAGCGCCACCGATGCCGTCGATCTGACGCGGATCGGGCGAGCCTATGATGGACAGCAGCAGTGCATTGCGCTCGCCGGGATCGGCGGGCAGGTCTTTGGCAAGGAAATAAGCGCCTTTGGAGGTGCCGCCGCGCATCCATAGGCAGGGAATGCCGCCGTCAGACATATTTCAGCCCCTTTGCGGCGAGCGTTTCGCGCATGCCGTAGATATCGAGGCCGAGCTCGCCGCTCGCCAGCCGCTTGCGTTTGGCCTCTTCGTTGGCTAGCCGCTTTTCTGCCGCCGCCAGCACGGTTTCGGCTTCGTCGCGGCGGACAACGCAGACGCCATCGTCGTCAGCGACGATCACGTCACCCGCCTCGACCAGAGCGCCGGCGCAGACCACTGGCACGTTGACCGAACCCAGCGTCTCCTTGACCGTGCCCTGTGCGGAGACAGCCTTCGACCACACCGGAAAGCCCATGGCGGTCAGGTCGCGGATGTCGCGCACGCCGGCATCGATGATCAGGCCGCGGCAGCCGCGCGCCATGGCCGACGTGGCAAGAAGATCGCCGAAATAGCCGTTGTCGCAGGGCGAGGTGGGGGCAAGCACGAGGATATCGCCGTCCTTCAACTGCTCGATCGCCACATGCACCATCCAGTTGTCGCCGGGCGGTGCCGAAATCGTCACGGCGGAGCCGGCAATCTGCGCGCCGGCGTAGATCGGCCGCATGCTGCTCGACAGCACGCCTTTGCGCCCTTGCGATTCGTGTAGGGTTGCAACGCCGGCCCTGGCGAGGCCGTCGATGACGGCTTGATCGACGCGCTTGATGTTCTGCACCACCACAGCCATGGCTCAGTGCTCCTTTTTCTCGTTCGGCGGCGTGCCGTGGGTATGGAAGGTTTCGATGGTCTTCAGGCCCCAGGCCTGTCCCTTCTTGCGCTCGGCTTCCGTCCAGACGACGGGCTCCCAATCGGGGGCGAGGATCAGGCGGGCGCCGGAATTGGCGAGTTCGACGCGATTACCAGCGGGCTCCCAGACGTAGAGGAAGAAGGTGCCCTGTATCGCGTGCTTGTGCGGCCCGGTCTCGATGTGCACGCCGTTCTCCAGGAAGATATCGGCGGCGCGCAGGATGTCCTCGCGGGTATCCGTCGCATAGGTGACGTGGTGCAGCCGCGCATGCCCGCCGGCGTGTTCTTCTGTACAGGCGAGATCGTAGGTCTTGTTGTTGACCGTGAACCAGCAACCGCCGACCCGGCCATTGTCGAGCTGGATCATTTCGGTGACGCGGGAACCGAGGCAGGTCTCCATGAAGCTGCGGAATTCCGAGACATCGCTGGCAAGCAGGTTGAGATGGTCGAGACGGCGAGGATGGCAGCCACGACCGTGAAAGCGTTGCGCGAGGTTCTTGAGTTTCGGACGCTGTTCTTCCGGCGGCATATAGCGCACCGTGTCCCAGTAGATTTCGAAGACATGGCCGAAGGGGTCTTCGAAACGAAAGGCGCTGTTATGGCCGAGATCGGCTTTCACCCAGCCGATGACTTTGTATTTGCTTGCCTCAATGGCGGCGACGCGACGCTCAAGTGCCGCTTGAGAAGATGTGCGATAGGCAACATGGCCGATGCCGGTCGTGTGATGGCGGGTGAGCTTCAGCGTGTGGAACTCGTAGTCATCCCAGGCGCGCAGATAGGCCGAGGTTTCGTCCTGGCCTGCAAG
The DNA here is from genome assembly GCF_009498615.1 of Agrobacterium sp. ICMP 6402. Classification (NCBI taxonomy): domain Bacteria; kingdom Pseudomonadati; phylum Pseudomonadota; class Alphaproteobacteria; order Hyphomicrobiales; family Rhizobiaceae; genus Agrobacterium; species Agrobacterium sp. ICMP 6402. The sequence continues at coordinate 23,924 of NZ_QSNV01000009.1, read as the reverse complement.
CGTCAAGCCGTAGACGTTGAGGAAGAAGTCCAGGCTCTCCTCGAACTTGTCCGTATACATCTCGACATGGGCGAGATGGGCGATGTCAAAACAGGGTTCCAAGGTATTCCTCCCAAGGCAGCTCGGTGCCGTTCAAAGCTCGTTGACCGTGCGCGGGAACACGGACTGGAAGCCTTCGGCATAAAGCGCTGCACGGCCGCCGGATTGTCCGCCGGAATTGCGCTGAAAGTGGTTGGCGCGGTTTTGCGCCACCCGCGTATAGAATTCCCACAGATGCTCCTGGCCTTCCATGCACTCGATGGCGGCCCGCTTTTTGTCCCAGACGTCGGTGATATCGAGGAAGACATCGGGCTTCCAGCCCATCTGTTCCGTCTGGTGCGGTTCGAAGAGATAGAGCTGCGGCGCACCCAACACCTTCTGGCCAGGATTGTGACCCCAGGCCTGGGCGATCATGCGGGCTTCGAGCACCACCTGGGTCGTGTACATGTGATCGGTGTTGTAGGGATCGTATTGGGAATGGCTGAGCATGAAGGCTGGCTGCACCTCGCGGATCACGTCGACCAGCCGGTTCTTGTCTTCGTCGGTCATCTTCAGCGGATAGTCGCCGAGATCGAAGCAGACCAGCTTGTGCACGCCGAGCGCTTCGGCTGCCTTTTCCGCTTCCGCGCGCCGGGCGGCCTTGACCTTCTCGAGCGTTATGCCCGGCTGCTTCCAGAGCTTGGCGGATTCGCCGCGCTCGCCGAAAGACAGGCAGACCACCGTCACTTCGTAACCGAGCTTGGCATGCAAAGCGATCGCGCCACCGCAGCGCCATACGAAGTCCGCCGCATGGGCGCTGATGACGAGCGCCGTTTTCTTGTCCGACATGAATATCTCCTGAATGTATGCGCCGATCGCGCTAAAAATCGTCGGCGGTTACTAGTGGGTGTTCCGGGCGGTCTTGACGTTTTTGGTATCGGGGCTGTGTTTGCCGGCGATCGCGAGCTCATCTCGACGCCACTTTGAAGGCAGATTAACAACCGAAAATTCGCCCTAGAAAAAGCGGCCTCGCGTCGCCTCGGTCGAACCCGACTTTGGCGAGAAACTTATCTCCCGCCACCAAAGACCTCTTCCTGCGTCATACCAATCCCTTTAATGATCTTCTCCCGCATATATGCATCACGTGTGGGGTACAGAGTGGATGTACGCATCTGCGTCTCGCCTTCGTGAAAGCGAATAAACTGACCGGACGACTCCGGTGTTACCTGACCCCAGTGCGGAACGTCGTTGCCGTTCGGGTTACCAGTCTTGATAAAATTCGCCAGGTACCGGACGGCGATGTCTCGCATCGCGAAATCCGGATCAGTCCATGGCAACTGCGTGGCGTCACCAGAACGAATAGCCCCATTGAAGTACCAGTTGTCTCCGGCATGCCAGGCGCGCCGGAATCCTTGGTCCTTGCCTGGCGGCCAATGGTCCCAGTAGTACAGATAGACGTTGGCCTTGTTATGTGCCTTCGCGAATTCTGCGCCGATGCGCACGTACTCAAACATGTAGTCGTTGAGCATTCGAAGGGACAACCGGTAGGCTTCTACCGGATCGTCAGTTCGATACAGTGGAAATACCTGCTCATCGACGTTCCCCGCTTGATGCGGTCTTACGGCCGACAGCATAGCCTTCTGCTGCTCTTCCTCCGTCATCTCCAAGTCATTTGGGCGAAGGCCAGTGTATTCATCGGCGGTTTGCCCGATAATGATATCAAGCCCGTCGAGATTGCCCGGTTTGAGAAGGTTGACCGAATCCTTGGTGAAGACATAGTCGTCGATCGTGTAGAACTGGTTGGTGCCCACCGCGCCGGCGAATGAATTGTACAGACTCTCCTTGCCGCCGTTCAACTTCGCCAACCAGGTCTCCTGGTCCAGTGCACGAAGGTCGGACAATTTCGTAGGTTTACCGAACAGCTTGTTCACGGCGTCCTGGTTCTGCGTCGACTTGTCTGCGAATGAGACTATCTTTCCGGGGAGGAATCCCGTGAAGCTCGATTGAATAAACGCCCGCTTGAAAAGCCCTTTCGCAAGCGGGGTTCGCAAAAGCGCGACAGTGTTCTCTCCGCCGGCTGATTGCCCACCGATCGTGACTTTAGAGGGATTCCCGCCGAAGCCATCGATGTTCTTGTGAACCCACTGCAAGGCGTCGACCAGATCCAGCACACCAAAATTGCCCTTCGGCCCCTGCGGATTTTCCTCTGCCATCTCGGGCAGCGATAACCATCCCTGTCCACCGAGACGATACTGGACCGAGACGACGATGACACCCTGCGCAGCAAGCACCGCTGGATAGAGGTCACTCATCGCGCTTGAGCCAAGACGGTTGGCCCCTCCATGGATCAGCACATAGACAGGGAGGTTGTCTGTTGGACTTTCGGCGGGCGTCCAGATGGATAAGTTCAACCCGTCATCGCTGATAGGCGCGCTCGACAGCTTGTTAGGGTCTTGCAGCATCTGGTCGCCCCACTTGTCGGAGAGCCTGACACCCTCCCACGGCGTGACAGGTGGCGCCGCTTTCCAGCGGTTCTGACCTCCGACGTTCCCTGCGAACGGAATGCCGAGATATTGGGTAACACCGGGCGTATCGCTCGCAACGCCCCTGACCATTCCGCCCGTGACGGCCACGTCGCCAATCGACGCTGCATTACCGAGAACCGCTGAAGTCATCAAAAGGCTGAGCGTTAAACCCGCCAGCAGACCGATGCGTTTCGGAAACGCTCCAAGGATGTGACTTTGCATCTTTTCTCCAAACTTTAAGAATCGAGGATCTGGCGATATGTCCGCCGTGGTTACAAAGAGGCTGCTTTGACGGGGCATCCCGTCCTTCGCGATTTTTCGCGGCAAATGCCCTAAAGTGAGCTGCTAGCCAGCTCTCACGCCGTTCAAGGAGTTTCCAAGCTTTATGCCGGCGACGTCGTTTGGAAGGTCTACGACGTAGATCTTCCAAGGGCGCTTCACCATGTCCTGTTTGTTGCCAAATAACTTTGTGCGCCTCGACTGCGTCACAGGGATGTAGAGTTTGCGATCAGCGGCTATGAACGAGCCGTCGGGACTGATGAATTCATCGTCCGACGTCAGCACTGCAGTACGCCCATCCGGAGACAGTATCGTTACGCGCTTGTTATCGAGTTCGGAGAGATAAAGATTGCCCAGCGTGTCCAGCGCACATCCACCGCTACGCGCAATGGGAGCGAACTCTTCGATTAAGGTTGCCAGGGCGTCGTCCGATAGGGAGGGGTCGCGTACCGCGGAGCTCTTCAACTTAATAAAAGGTCCGGTAGGCGCGGCAGCGAGGATCCAGTCGCCGTCATCGCTGATTTCGATCATATCGATTTTCGGCGTTTGGTGATTGCCCTGCTGTAAATTGGGATCGACCTTCGCCAGCATCTGAGCACGGCCCGACAGACGACGCATGGTCTGCCCCGTTGTCAGGTTATGATAAATCAGCGCGCCGAGCCCGGAATCGGTGACATAAACATGCTCGCCGAAAACGCGAAGATCGTTCATCTTCGCTCCCTTCGGAAGGATATGGTCGTCGAAGCGCAATACCGTGAGCACATCACCTGTCAAAGGATCGAGCTGAACCAGCTTCTGAGCACCAGGACGAGGATTGGAAAGCTCGGGAGGATAGGAGTCCGCGCGTAGCGCTCCCTGATCGACAACCCAGACTGTGTTGTCCTTGAAAATGTGGATCGAATTCACGTAGACGAAGCTGTCCCGGCCATCATCGCCGGGCTTCCACTCATTCCAGGCATTGCCCGGAAATGACGCAGGCTTCGCATCCGACCCCATCTTTGCGAGCGAAGGTGTCTGATCGTAGTCGGGATACCGCGGCAGGCCGAAGAACATGTCCCCTGTCGTTGTAAGGGCCACCTGGTTACAAAACCATGGAACTTCCGCTGCCACCGCGTGATGCACTTCTTCAACCTCAACAGCATTGCTTTCGTTCCAGAGAAACCCGGAGGCCGCTGTAATCCCGACTGCGGTCATGAACGTACGACGTGCAAGTTTCATTCTTTCCTCCAAGGTTAGGTAGGCAGTGCGCGCCAACGAAGAGAGCGGAGAAGCCATGACGAACCGCCTCGCACTCAGTTAAGCGCGAGGAACCTCGATAGGTTCGAATTGGGCGTCGCACCGGCAAGCCCATCCTCCGTGGCAAACCGTAGCGCCACCCTAGACAATTACCGATGCTTCGCTAGGTGGGTCGCTGGAATATCAGCCTTAGCGTTTTGTTATGGCGATCGCGCTGCCCCGTTTCCGAAATCGCCACCCGGAAGGTGTATTAAGACAAGGCCTAAAATCGAGATATGCCAAAACGGCATTTCTGAAAGGCAACATACAAATCTTGTGATACCTGGACCGACTGTTATGGTTTCGATGCGACGGGAGAGAGAGAAGTCGCGTGGGAGTTTAACGCTCAGAAACATGACAGAACGGCAGCTCGGCGGACCTAGATGCTTTGCATCAGCGCCGGCTCAGGAGGTTTTATGGTGTCGACACGGAACTGGAAAGTAGCGTTGGCGGGCGAATGCATGGTGTGTCGCCCGTTCGCCATGCACGACGAGCCCGAATTCAAAGAGGTTTGGGACGTCCTGAAGGACGCGGATGTTACTTACGGCCATCTGGAAATGAATTTTGCAGACTATGATGAGCTCAAGTGGCCCGCCCGAGGTCAGGGCATCGGCAGCTTCATGATGGCGGACCCGGAAATCACCAAGGATCTGCGGTGGGCGGGATTCGACATCATGTCGACAGCACATAATCATAGCTTCGATTTTGGAGCAGAAGGCCTTTTTGCGACCAAGAAGCATATGAAGGCTGCTGGTATCGTCACCGCTGGAACGGGCGCTGATCTCGAGCTGGCAGGCGAGCCGGGCTATGTAGACAAGAAGAACGGCCGCATCGCACTTGTCTCCACGAGTTCCGGAAATCAGCACTTCATGTGGGCAGGCATGCCGAAGGGAGCGCTGAAAGGCCGCCCTGGCGTCAATCCCCAGCGCCTAACGTTCGAATTCATGGTCGACGAGCAGACAGCCAAGAATCTGAAGGATTTCGGCGAGAAGTTCAATTTCATGAAAAAGCCGAAGCATGGCCGCGATGGGTCCTTCGGCATTCAAATTCCCGGCGCCCAGCAATGGGGCGATCCGGAATCCTTCTTCGTGGGCGACAAGTGCGAGATCATCAGTCGTTGCCACAAGCGTGATCTTGATCGCAATCTTCGTTCGGTGCACGAAGCGCGTGCGATGGCCGACCTCGTGATCGTCGCCCACCACTTCAGCGTATCCGATGGTCCTCGCGGGGATACGCCTCCCGGTTTCGTAAGGGAGTTTGCCCATGCCGTCATCGACGGCGGCGCCGATATCTATGTAGGCCACGGCTGGCACAGGACGCTCGGTGTCGAAATCTACAACGGGAAGCCAATCTTCTACGGCATTGGCAACTTCTTCGCCCAGTCCGAGTTTATCCAGCGCGTTCCGTTCGATAGCTATGACGCGTGGGGCCACGATGTGGATCGTCTTTCCATGCTCACTCCGGCGGCACACCCGCTCCACCCAGGCCTCGATACTCCGACAGATACATGGTGGAGCTCCGCCGTGATTAAGCTGGACATGGAAGGGGACAAACTGCGACGCATTCTGCTTCACCCCGTCGAGATGGGTCGCGACACTTCGTCCGAAGTGAAGCAGACGCGTCGCACGGGTAAGGGCGAACATCACAATACCGAAGGTCGACCGATGATGGCAAAGGGAGAAGATGCTGTTCGCATTATCGATCGTTACCGCCGCCTTTCGGAGCCTTTTGGAACTCGGATCGAAATCAAAGACGGCGTAGGCGTTATCGATCTGTAAATCTACATCGCCTGCCGCGGGCGGCTGCGGCAGGCGATAACTGCATAACAACAAGTGCCCATCGGGCTCGAAAGTCAAAGGGAGGTGACGAATGCTTTATGTCAACGGCGATGTCGTTGGTGGCGGAGCTGCGTCGGCCACTGATAGTTCTAAGCCACTACTGAACGTTCAGGACCTGAAAGTCTCATTCCCTGGCCCTCAAGGTCCTGTCAACATTGTCAGAGGCTTGAACTACTCGATTCCACGCGGCGAGACGCTGGGTATCGTCGGGGAAAGTGGCTGCGGCAAGACTATGACGTCGCTTGCTCTTCTTGGCCTCGTCGCAGGTGCCGGCACGGTTAGCGGTACGATAGACTTTGAGGGAAAAGATCTAGCGAAGTTGACGCAACGACAATGGCAGCACGTGCGCGGTCGCGAGATCGCGATGATCTTCCAAGAGCCTATGACGGCAATGAACCCCGTTATGCCGGTAGGACGGCAAATCGCAGAGGTGCTCGTAAAACACGAGAAGCTCAGCAAGAAAGACGCCCACACACGTGCGGTAGATCTGATCGCGCAAGTGGGCATCCCTTCTCCCGCGCGTCGCGCGGAAGACTATCCCCATCAATTGTCGGGCGGAATGCGACAGCGTGCGATGATTGCCATGGCGCTCGCCTGCCGTCCGCAACTACTAATCGCTGATGAGCCTACCACAGCCCTCGACGTAACCATTCAGGCTCAAATTCTCGATCTCATGCTGACACTGCAGGACGACGCAAAGATGTCGATCCAGTTCATCAGCCACAATCTCGCCGTCGTCTCAGAGGTCGCGCATTCGATCATGGTGATGTACGCCGGCAAGGCGGTCGAGCACTCCCCGGCCGACGAGCTCTTTAGAAATCCGATGCACCCGTACACCCAGGGATTGATTCAAACGATCCCCGATCCGGATAAGCGCGTGGACAGGCTCTACGTCATACCGGGCCGCGTCACGTCCGACATCACGGAGGGCTGTCGCTTTGCGCGCCGCTGTCCCTTTGCAGACGAAGGCTGCCTACAGGTTGAGCCGGAGCTTCGCGAAGTCTCGCCCGGACATCAGGTCGCCTGCCACAAGGTAATGCCATGACCGAACTTTTGACACTCGATCACATCAACGTTGACATCCCGATCGGCGGGGGCTTCTTGAAGCCCCCCATGTGGCTACAGGCCGTCAATGACGTCTCTTTGACCGTCTCCAAGGGCGAGACGCTCGCACTCGTGGGCGAAAGTGGGAGCGGCAAGTCGACGCTCGGATATGTCGTCGCGGGACTTCGAAAGCAAACAGCCGGCACGGTGACCTTCAAAAGTGCGAGGCCTGCTGGACAAGATCAAATGCCTGTCCAGGTCATCTTCCAAGATCCCTTCTCCGCGTTGGACCCGCGCATGGTCGTTGGGGAGATCGTGGCGGAGCCACTTCGACTTAAGGGCATTCCACCCGAGACACGACAGGCTAGGGCCGTTGAAGTGCTTGGCCAGGTAGGTTTGCCGCCGGAAGCAGCCCGCCGCTATCCGCATCAGTTTTCGGGTGGTCAACGTCAACGTATCGCGATCGCCCGTGCTCTGATTGCCGAGCCGGAAATGATCGTTGCAGATGAGCCGCTTTCAGCACTCGACGTATCGATCCAGAGTCAGGTCCTAAACCTCCTCGACGATATCAAGAAGCAGCATGGCATCAGTTATTTGTTCATCAGTCATGATCTGGGCGTCGTCCGGCATTTGGCCGACCGCGTCGCTGTTCTCTACCTGGGGCGGCTTATGGAAGTTGCAGCCTCGGAAGATCTTTTCCTGAAGCCTAGCCATCCTTACACACAAGCCCTCCTTGCCTCGGTGCCCAGAATTGGCCGGGGTCGTCGAAAAAAGGAGAAGATCCTGCGGGGCGAAATACCGTCGCCCCTGGCGCCTCCTTCCGGATGCGTCTTCCACACTCGATGTCCGAAAGCCCAGAACGTCTGCAAGGTGGAGCGGCCCGCCCTCTTGCCTGCGCCCGGACGTCCTACGCAGCTTTCCGCCTGTCACTTCAAGGATTGAGCCGATGCTGAGATATAGCGTTTCACGTCTTCTCCAGGCAGTCCTCGTCACCTTGGTGATGTCGCTTCTGCTGTTCATGCTCATTGGGCTCATGCCCGGCGATCCCGTCGAAAACATGCTTGAAGGCAACCCATCGCTGACGCCCGAGACAATGGCACAGATGCGCGCGCTGTATGGGATGGATCAATCGCTCTTCACCCGATATGGCCACTGGCTGTATTCAGCAATCCAGGGTGACCTAGGCTACTCGAGCGTCTACTTCAAACCCGTCATGGACGTGCTTGGGCCTGCAGTCATACAGACCGCAAAGCTTCTAATCGCAACAGAGGTCATCAGCATTCCGTTGGCCATGCTGCTCGGCGCTCTCGCCGCCAGAAAGCCAGGGGGATGGACGGACAGCATAATAAGCCTTGTCTCCTTCGCGAGCATTTCGCTACCGGGTTTTTGGACGTCGCTCATTTTGATTATCGTGTTTTCCGTAAACCTGGGCTGGTTGCCGGCAAGCGGCACGCCGCTCTTGGCGGGGGCTCCCATCGGCGAGCAGATCATCCATCTCATCCTGCCTGTAGTCGTTCTGACATTCTTTCATGTCGGGCCGTTGGTCAGATATGTGAGGGCATCTATGATCGAAACGCTGAACTCGGACTTTGTTAGGACGGCTCGGGCGAAGGGCCTTTCGGAAGCCACCGTGATTACCCGCCACGCCCTGCGCAACGCGTTAATCCCGATGGTGACTGTTCTTGCCCTCGGTTTCGGATCCCTGTTCTCCGGAGCGCTCGTTGTCGAAACGATCTTCGGCATGCTCGGCATGGGCAAGGTCATCTACGACGCAATCAGCAATATCGACTTCAACCTCGCTTTGGTCGGCCTCCTTCTTGCGACAATCGTTACGTTGTTCTCAAGTCTGCTCGCCGACCTCGCTTATGCCTGGCTTGACCCGAGGATTACACTGAAATGAGCACAGTTGTCACCGACACCACGCCTGAGCGCGCAGAATCGAACTCCGTGTGGAGCAAGCGGTGGGAGCGCTTCCGGCACAACAAGCTGGCCATGATCTCGCTGATCTTCGTGGTCGTCCTTGCATTAGCGTGCGCGTTCGCAGGACCCATCGCGCACCTAGCTGGCATAGACCCGAACGCGACGAACCTTTTGCGACGTTTCAAGCCGCCGACGTTTCAACACTGGCTCGGCACAGACGACCTCGGCCGCGACGTGCTTCTCCGTCTACTCAATGGAGGACAGGTATCCATCGCGGTTGGCCTACTTGCCACGTTTATTACGGCAGTCATTGGCATCACGGTCGGCGTGACCGCCGGCTACATAGGGGGCAAATTCGATAACGTACTCATGCGAATGACGGACTGCATCATCGCCCTGCCGTTGATCCCCGTGCTGATTGTGCTCGGCGCCGTAGATCTGACGAAGCTCGGGCTCAGCCAAGCTGCAGCCACATCTCCTCTGGCGGTCTTTCTTCGTATCGTAATCATCATAGCACTGGTCGATTGGACGACTATCGCAAGGATCGCTAGAGCCGGCACGATCGGCCTACGCGACGTAGATTACGTCCGCGCAGCCACCGTCAGTGGCGCAAAGGGAAGCTACAACGTCTTCGTTCACATTCTTCCCAACATCGCAACTCCACTCATCGTGGCTATGACGCTGTCGGTTGGCCGCATCATCTTATTCGAATCTACGCTCAGCTTCCTTGGTTTCGGCATCATTCCACCGACGCCCACCTGGGGCAACATGCTGACCAACGCACAACAGCTCATTATCTCTGCCCCTATGCTAGCGGTTTACCCAGGCCTTCTGATCTTCACCACCGTCATGGCCGTGAACTTCGTTGGCGACGGCGTCCGCTCCGCCTTCGACCCGAGATCGGAAACCCGATCGGGATCCCATTAACCAACTAACAGAAGTCTGATGGAGGATAATATGACGCCTGTAGGAAAAAGACTCAGATCGCTTCTCGCCGCGGCACTCGCGACGGCTGTCCTAACACCGCTATCCGTCGATAGTGCAATGGCTCAGGCGAAGGATCAGTTGGTCGTCGGACAGTTGCAGTTCCTGACGAACTTCCATCCGCTGGTCCAGGTGAACAACACGAAGCGGCTTGTCATTAACTACTCACTGCGACCGATGACTGCTTTCGATGAGAATGTCATCAACCACTGCGTACTCTGCGAAACTTTGCCGACCATCGAGAACGGCATGGCCAAGATCGTTGATCTTCCCGATGGTAAGAAGGGGATGAACGTCACATTGAAGCTCAGGGAGGGGCTTGCGTGGGGCGATGGCGTACCGGTTACGTCGAAGGATATCGAATTCACCTGGAAGATGGCGAGCGATCCGAAGATCGGCTTCACCAACTACAATTCTTGGGCACGCGCTTCCGAGCTGAAGGTTGTTGACGATCGCACTGTCCAGCTTACGATCCCGCAGGTGATCTCAAGCTACAATTCCTGGGACCAGGTGATCCCCGAGCATCTCGAGGGGCCTGTCTACGCGGCCAATCCGACGCTCGACACTTACATCAAGCAATCGCTCTACAACACCGAGCCGACCAATCCTGGCTTGTGGAATGGCTCCTATCTGCTGAGCGACTACGAGATCGGGACCCGTATTGTCTTTACGCCCAATCCCAAATGGCCGGGGGAGAAGCCTCATCTCCAGAGGATCATTCTGAGTTACCGAGACAACTCCTCCTCTCTGCTTCAAAATCTGCTTGCAGGTTCCGTAGAAGCCGTTCCCGTCAGTCCCGGCGGTATCAGCTTCTCGCAGATGCTAGATCTCAAGAGTCAGCAGCCGGACAAGTTCACCTACCATATGGCGTACGGAACCAACATGGAGCGGATCGCTGTCAACTTCGACAACCCTATCCTCAAAGATAAATCGGTCCGCCAAGCGCTTCTCTATTCGATCGATCGCCAAGCGATCAGCGACGAATTGTTCGGGGGGCTCCAACCCGTGGCGAACGGAATTCTCAGCAATGAAAACACCTACTACAACAAGGACGTGAAGCTCTATTCGTATGATGCCGAAAAGGCCAAGGAACTTCTGGCGAGTGCGGGATGGAAACCTGGTGACGACGGCATCTGCGTCAACGACAAAGGCGACCGCCTATCTCTGGAGCTAGTTTCGACCGCGGGGAATCAGACTCGCGAACAAATTGCCCAGGTAATCCAGAGCCAATTGAAGGATGTCTGCGTCGAGATCACTAACAATTTCGTCCCCCTGCAGGAATTCAACGGCGAGATGGCCAGAAAGCGGAAATTCAAGGCTTTGATAATGTCATCGATCGACTTTTCGCCATCCGTTTCGCCGCGGATTGCTCTAGGATCGGACGCGATACCGAGCGCTGGGAACAACGGTGTCGGCAATAACTTCTCCGCCTATTCAAACCCGGAGATGGACAAGGCGATCAGCGACCTCGAATCGGCCCTGGACCCTGACACCGCCAAGCAGAAATGGGCAAAGGTCCAGGACATTTTCGCCGAAGATCTCCCCATGCTTCCGCTTTATTTCTATCCGCGCGCCTACGTCACAGTGACTGACCTCAAAAACTTCCGCCAAGGAACCTTGGATCCGTTGCAGATTTGGTCGGAGGAATGGCGCCGGCAATAGCGCAGGGCGTCGGCTCAGAAAAACTGTTCGATAATAGCGCGGGACCGGATTATGAAGATGAACGTTGCCATTCTTGACGACTATCTGGGCATTTCCCAGGAAGTTGCCGACTGGGGTCCACTTCGGTCCCGCGCAAACATCGTGGTGTTTGACAGGCCCTTGGCTGTGTCAGAAGAGGCAGCTCGGGAGCTCGCTGATTTCGACGTGATATGCACCCTTCGCGAGAGGATGCCTATTCCCGCCGATCTGATCGTTCGTCTGCCTCGTCTGAAGTACATCGTCGTAACCGGGAAGCGCTACGATACTGTCGACGTTGTTGCAGCGGCCCGACAGGGCATCCTAGTTTCCAACACTCCTGTAATCGGAAAAGGTGCTGGCGGGGTGGCTGAACTCGTCTGGGGTCTGATCCTCACCACCACACGAAATATCGCGTCAGAAGACCGCGTAATGCGCGGTGGAGGCTGGCAGACGCGTGCTGGCATGACGGTTGGTGGAAAGGTCCTTGGGATCCTTGGCCTAGGGGGGATTGGACAACGTGTCGCGGAAATCGGGCAGGTGTTTGGGATGAAGGTCCAGGCGTGGAGCCAGAATATGTCAGAGGAGCAGGCAGCCTCTGCGGGCGCGGTACTGGTATCCAAGGAAGCACTGTTTGCCACTAGCGACGTCATCACGGTTCACGTCGCTCTCAGCGAGCGGACCAGAGGTATCGTGGGGCCCACTGAGATTCAGTCGATGAAGGAGACTGCGTATCTCATTAACACTGCGCGAGGTGCGATCGTGAATGAAGCAGCGTTGCTCGCCGCGCTTGAGGCCCGAACGATAGCGGGGGCGGGTCTCGACGTGTATGAACACGAACCGCTCCCGGTCGATCATCCGTTTCGAAGCCTTGGCAACGTCGTAATAACGCCCCACATCGGCTACTTTACGAAGGACATGCTGGGGACCTACTACCAAGACGCTGTTCGCCTGATCGGAGCCTTTTTGGATGGTCGCCCCGATCGCATTGTCAACCTGAGAGCGGCGGTCGAAGCTTAAGGTGGCGAGCGGAAGGAAATTTCGTGAATCCCGGCTCTTGAGGCTGCTAAGCGGGGGGCATTTCGCGTGGTACACGGCCGGAAACTGCCTCTCTCTTCTCGGCACGTGGATGCAGCGTATCGCTTGTAGCCTCGTAGTTTGGGATTTAACCCAGTCGCCATTCTGGCTTGGCGTCCTTGCTGCCGCTGACCTTCTTCCCACAGTCATTCTAGGTCCGGTTGGCGGTGCCGCCACCGACAGGTGGGACGCTCTGAAATTGAACAGACTCTGTCAGTTCGTCCTCACGCTGATCGCGGCGTCACTGGCTGCGTTATTCTACGCAAACCTGCTGAGCTTGACGTTTTTGATCTCGATTGTAGCGGTTCAAGGCTGTGTCATCGCACTGGGCCAATCGGCTAAAATGACGATCGTTCAGGAACTCGTCTCGCGAGACGACGTTCCGACGGCCGTTGCGATCAACTCCATGAATGTCAATCTAGCGAGACTTGTTGGACCTGCCTTGGCCGGCGTCGTGATCGTCAACATGAACGTTGCCTCGGTCTTTTTGTTCAACACGTTTGTCACACTGGTCTTCGTATTCGTGCTTCAAAGCGTTCAATCGGAAGGAGTTCGGCGAGAGCGACATTCTGGAAAAAATGTCGTGACCGAAATTGCCGAAGGCTTTCGATACGTCGCTTCAAACGCGGATATGCGGGTGATGCTGATGCTTCTGTTTGCGGGCGGCATGTTCGTTCGAGCTATCGCCGAGATGCTGCCAGCGTTTGCCGCACATCTGTCATTGGTGCCGGCGACTGGCCTGGCCGTGCTAACCTCGTCCATGGCGTTCGGATCAGTCATGGCAGGTCTGACCATGAACTCTTACCTTTCGACATCGAGACTTCCATTCCAAATAACATGGGCCTGGTTGCTGGCGTCGGGTGCCGCCGGCTGCTTCTCTGGCACGAACTCGATATGGGTGCTCGCGTTTTTCGCGATGCTCATGGGATATCTTACATCGGTAAGCTTGATCGCTACCCAGACTTACGTCCAGCTAGGGACACCATCCGCGTTGAGGGGACGAACGCTTAGCGTCCACGGCCTTATTTTCCGCGCCAGTCCATCTTTAGGGGCCCTTGTTCTGGGATTCAGCTCCGAGTTCCTCGGGCTCCGGATACCGGTATCTTGCAGTGCCGCGGTTATGTTCGTAGTCGCTTTGCTATGTCTGCCCAAAGCGTCAAAGATGCGGTTCCGTCCGGACGATGTTTAACGTTATTTGGCCTCCGGGTTTAAAAGCTCGAAGCTGAGGTCTCGCAATATCCTGAAGGCGGCTTCGTGCAGACGGTTCGGGAGCCTTCTCGCCGGCTGCACGAGCTGGACAGAGAGGATCAACTCAGGACCAACGATCTTGCGAAGTTCCAAGTCATGCCCGGCGTCTGGCCCCTTGGAGGCGAGGGTACGAATTGACGCCACCGTGTATCCATAGCCATCCCTTACGAGGTCAAACATCGTATCCAAGGGATCGAGCTCGAAGACGATGTTAAGCTTTTGGCCGAACCGCGCCAATTCTGAGTCGAGTAGCACCCGCGTGCTGTTTGGCCGGCACGCTATGACCATCGGAACGTCGGCCAGAGTTTCAACGTGCACGGGCTGGTCATCATTGAACACGCCCTTCCGCCCTATGAGATAGAGGTTCTCGTCAACGAGGTCGTGGATCTCCAACATCGGCGAGGACGGTGCGTCGTACATGATCGCCATGTCGAGCCGTCCACTGAGTATCCACTCCTGGAGCTGGTTCGAGCGACCGTGGACGAGCATCACCTGGGCATCCGATAATTCCTCTCTCAGCCGGCGTATGAGAGCGGTTGCAATGGCAGTAGAAATCGTAGCGGGAAGCCCAATCCCCACTTTGCCGGACTTTCCCGTCCTTGAATTCTCGATGTCCTCGTATGTGCGCTCGATTTGGCGAAGAATGCCTCTCGCGTTGTCGAGAAGACGTTCACCTGCCTCCGTCAGTTCGACCCCGCGTCCGTTACGAAGAAGTAACGGCTCTTTCAGCTCGGTTTCAAGGTTTCGCACTTGGCGGCTAAGCGCCGGTTGGGCGATGTGCAGGAACGCTGACGCTCGGCTGAAACTACCAAGCTCAGCCACTCTCACGAAGTAGGAAAGCTGCTTTATATCCATATCATCCGTTCCATCAAAGCTATGCCAATTTGTTATGACTGATAGTAGAGCAGAACATCTGGCGATACCATGCCCTGTCGTCTAACTTGCGAGAAATCTAGTGTGATGGGAGGAGTCTCGATGGTGCCGTCAGCGCAAGTCGCCGAGAGAGGCGACTATAAAATATGGCAATGCGTGCTGTGTGCCTACGTTTACGACGAAGCTCTTGGCGATCCAGACGGCGGGGTAGGGCCTGGTACACGTTGGGAGGACGTTCCGGACGATTGGGTTTGTCCTGAGTGCGGGGCTCGCAAGAGTGAGTTCGACATGGTCGTCATCGGATAAGAGATCGTATGCCCATGTCGGGAATCCTTATAATTGGCGCCTCTCATTCCGGCGTCGCTGTGGCTGCGGCGCTTCGGACAGCCAAGTGCGACGCCCCCATAACGTTGGTGACCGAGGAGGCCGTTCTCCCTTACCATCGTCCGCCGCTTTCGAAAGAAGCTCTGTCCAAAGATGAATTCGCGCCGACGTTCCTCCGTCCCGAGGCGTTCTACGTCAACAACAGTATCGACTTGCACCAAAGTGTGAAAATCGTTGGATTGAATCTTGAGGGCGAATACGCAGAAACCTCGCGCGGCGATCGTTTCCACTACGATCGCCTTGTTCTCGCCTGCGGAGCGGAGCCTCGACGCCTACCGATTTCTATCGATCCGGGCGAAGTCGCGAACTATCTGCGCACGCATGAGGATTTGGTCGTTTTGAAAGCCAAGCTAACACACGCGAGGTCGATTGTGATCGTGGGGGGCGGCTTGATCGGCATGGAGATTGCCGCAATAGCCTTGTCGAAGGGCCTCTTGGTAACGGTGGTTGAGGCTGGTTCCAGAATAATGGAGCGCACCGTCAGCAAATCCATCTCAAACTATATCCTGGACCGCTATCTGAACAGAGGAATGCGCGTCCTGCTCGGTAGTGGCGTGGACTCGATAAGGAAGAACAACGACGGGATTGCGAACGCGGTGATATTATCCAACGGCGAGCAAATCCAGTCCGACATTGTCGTAGCCGCGATCGGAGCGGCGCCACAAGAAACGCTAGCGCGTGAGGCAGGCTTAAAAGTTGACAACGGAATTCTTGCCTCAGAGTACGGACAGACCTCTCACCCTGAAATCTACGCCGTCGGTGACTGCTCCGCTTGGTTCGAACCTCAGCTCGGGCGCCATTTTCGCAACGAGGCTGTAAATCCTGGGCAGGATCAAGCAAAAATCGTCGCGGCTGCGATTATGGGAGCGGAGATGCCTCCTAAACGCCTACCTCGCTTTTGGTCGCATCAGGCGGACATCCAGATCCAGATGTCCGGCAACGTCAACGACACCGATATGGAGGCCGTGCTGAACGCCCCTGCGAGCGGAGCCTTCTCGGTTCTGGGCTTCAGGGACGGTCGTCTGTTGGCCGTTCAAACGATCAATGCGCCGCAACAGTTCGGCAAGTTGCAGGACATGATTGGCATGGACCGAGATGCCATCTCGTCCGCGCTCGACGTCGAGTTCCCACCCCCACATCGTCATTGAAGAATTCTCGGCTAGAAATATTAGAAGGATAATCCGATGCAAGCTGCATCCTACGCTGAAAAAGAACCGTTGCGATTCCGCCGTGGCCAGTCATGGAAAATCAACATGTTCGGTAAGAATTCGGACATCGCAGCCCCCGATCCTCAAGCCTTCCGCCTTGATCTTAACGCTCATCAGAAGCTCGAATCCCACTTTCATATCGTCGATCAGTTCCAGGTCTTTATTGCTGGTAGTGGCATGATCGGCCGGGACGAAGTGCGCCTTGTAACGGTGCACTACGCCGATCATCATACGGGATACGGTCCGCTGATCGCGAGCGAACAGGGGCTATCTTACTTGACCTTGCGTAGCAAAACGGACGCCGGGCTTGTGTACCTGACGACGCCAAACGTTCGTGAGAAGCTCAAGCCGACAAAACGGCGTCACCGTACTTCGGAGGCCGTCGCTTTGTCGATCGAACCCGTCTTGCGCAACCGAACCGAGCTGACGGTGGACACGGTGATTGAAGAACAGCCGGGTGACGACGGAATGAACTGCAAGGTGTTTCGCCTTGGGCCCAACATGCAGGTGCAGACGCCAGATACGAACGGCGGCGGCGGCCAGTATCTGATCGTACTGAACGGTAACCTCGTTCACGACGGAGAGACCTACAAACCGTTCTCGCTGCTTTTCGTAAGGCATGATGAGCCAGCTCCTACCATAATCGCTGGCGAGGACGGACTAGAACTAATGGTTACGCAGTTCCCGATCGAAGACTCGTGGATGAAGTCCATCTAGTTCGCCAACGGTAATTCGAAGGAAAAGGCATTGACCAACCTCGACCAAGAGGCCGTTCGAAAGCAGCTCGCTCCCACTGGGACGCTGATATGCGCTCTCAATCACGGGAATGTCGTTCTAGTACGGCGCGGACAATCGGACGACAGCCCTACCGGAGTTTCTGTGGACATTGCGAGAGCAGTCGCAGACAGCCTTTCTCTCCCCATCCGCTTTCGCCACTACGATAAAGCGGGTGATGTCTCCGGTAGTGCAGGCAACGGAGAGTGGGACGTCTGCTTCCTTGCTATCGATCCCAAAAGAGCGGAACGCATTGCATACAGCGAGCCATACGTTCAGATCGAGGGGGCATATCTGGTACCTCGGCTCCAATCCATTATCACCTTGGACGACTTCGGGCGAAGCAATTCACGGATCGGTGCGGTGCGAGGGAGCGCCTACGAACTCTTCCTTTCTCGGCAGGGCTGGGCGGGGAGAATCGTTCGCTTTGGTTCATTTCCCCAAGCGGTGAACGCCCTGGAAGCCGGAGAAGTCGATGGGTTGGCCGGCGTCCGTCAAGCAATGCAGAAGGTCGCCGACGAAAAGCATGACCTGGAGGTGATGGGCGAAGCGTTCATGGCCATACCGCAAGCGGTCGGCGTTAGTTCAGACCGGCCGATTGCCGCAGAATATATCGCGGAACTTATCCGCCGGATGAAAGCAAGTGGTTTCATTCGGAGGTCTCTCGATCTAAGCGGTCATGAAGACGTGGTAGTACCTGCCTAGCTCCAGAGATTAAGCAGAGATATCACTCGGCCTTGTATCGGCCAGCTGCAACTTAGTGCGCTCACTGCCGATAATTGCCCTGACTTCCTACCAGTCGAACTGGAACGTTTCACCGGTTCACGAATGCCAGGTGGCAAACGTGTCACGGCCGATCTGCTGTTGACGGGGCTGTTGTTTGCAACCTGTTGACCGACCAGTTGAAGGTAAGCGCTGTTCTGGGGCCACGGGAGCGGACGTCAGCGTGTCCAGCTATTTTGTGCGCTGCTGAGCAGCTAGCCTTTCCGCTTCTGCCAGTGCGGCAGTTTTGCTTTTGAAAGGACCGATATCGTTTTCTTCCGTGTCAGGCAGCCACTTTGCAAGGAACCACCAGCCTCCAGATCGATAACTGGTGCTGCTTCTCACTGATCCGATATTCTTCGCAAAGAACCAGCCCGTGTCGATGCCGTCCTGCTCCCATGAGATGTTCTGCTCTGTCACGGTGCACTCCACGTCTGTTCTTCTATTGGGACCATTTTATCGGTCCTATATGACCACGGCAACAACTCTTCGAGCTGGCTGTTGGGATGGCCATTGACGATTCTGGTAAGCACGTCGGTGAGATAGCCAAGCGGTTCAGCGCCATTGAGCTTGGCGGTCTCAATGAGCGAGGCAATGGTTGCCCAGTGTTCGGCCCCTGCATCGGAGCCAGCAAACAGTGAGTTCTTGCGATTGAGGGCGATTGGCCTGATGGATCGCTCGACTGTGTTGGAGTCGATCTCGATGCGGCCGTCGTCGACGAACCGGGTCAGCCCATCCCAGCGTGATAGTGCGTACCGGATCGCCTCTGCAAGCTTCGTCTTCTGGCTGATGAAGCCAAGCTGTTCACGCAGCCAGGGAGCGAGGCTATCGGTGATCGGACGGCTTCTTTCCTGACGAGCCGTGCTGCGCTCTTCGTGCGTGCGGCCACGTATCTCGTCTTCGATCTTGTAGAGTTCGGCAATGCGTCTGAGTGCCTCGCTAGCAATGGGTGCGGGACCGGCGGCCGCCAGTTCGTAAAAGCGCCGACGAACGTGCGACCAGCAGAAAGCCAGCGATACGGTGTTCTTGGCAGCCAACGGGCGATAGCCGCTATAGCCGTCTACCTGAAGAATGCCGACGAAGCCGTCGAGATGGGCCATCGGACGCTCGGCTTTGCGATCCGGCGCGTAGACATAGACGACACCGGGCGGATCGGTTCCCTGCCAAGGCCTGTCATCGCGGGCATACGCCCAGAGCTGGCCGGTCTTGGTCTTGCCCCGTCCCGGATCAAGAACCGGGGCCGTCGTTTCGTCGGCGAAGAGCTTGGATGATGTCTTCAAAAGGTCGAGCAGCCGTTGATGAACAGGCCGCAGGTGCCAGGCGGCCCGGCCGACCCAATCGGCAAGCGTCGAGCGGTCGAGATCGACCCCTTGCCGCTTGTAGATTTGCGCTTGGCGGTACAATGGCAGGTGATCGGCATACTTGGAGACCAGAACCTGGGCGACGGTTGCTTCGGTCGGAATACCGCCTTCGATCAGCCGGGAGGGAGCCGGAGCCTGAACCACGACATCCTCGCAGGCCCGGCAGGCATATTTCGGGCGGCGCACGACCAGCACACGGAACTGGGCGGGGACAATGTCGAGCTTTTCGCTGACGTCTTCGCCAATCCGATGCAGATCATGGCGGCAGTCGGGACAGGCGTGATCATCGATATCGACGACCATCTCGATGCGTGGCAGGTGAGCTGGCAATGAACCCCGGTTCGTCCGCCGTTTGGCAACACGGGCCTGGCGCTCTGGGGCAGAGGCTTCTTCTTTCGCTTCCAGACCATTCGCTTCGACCTGCTCGGCTTCTTCCAAGCCCAGAAGTAGCTGATCTTCGGGAAGCGTTTCGGCGCGGCGACCGAACCGGTGGCGCTGCAATTCCTTGATGATCTGACGCAGGCGGGCATTCTCCGCCTCGCGCGAAAGCACCATCGCTTTCAGCGCGTTCAGGTCATCCGGAAGCTCTTCCGCCCTTGTCGTCATGGGACAAGAACAGCATATTTTGCCTCGCAAAACGAGCTATTGGATGCGGCTGATTCAATTGCTCGCGGCCGCTATCCGGCCTTAACGGGGGTGCGCGTTTCGATTGGCGCATGCACGCGTTTCCAATCGAGTCCCTCGAACAAAGCCGAGAATTGCGCGGCCGTCAGATGCATCGCGCCGTCCTGCATTCGGGGCCAATGGAACTCGCCATCCTCAAGCCGCTTGGCGACCAGGCATACGCCACTGCCATCCCAGAATATCAGTTTGATGCGGTCGGTTCGCTTGGCCCGGAACACATAGATTGTGCCGGAGAACGGATCAGCACCCATCTCGGCCTTCACCAATGCGGCCAATCCCTCTGCGCCTTTGCGGAAGTCGACGGGCTTGGTGGCGATCATGACTTTCACCGCACCAGACGGGCCAATCACGACGATGCCTTCATAGCTTGGATGACCGCTGCGATGGTCGCGCTGTCCGTGCCAGATGCGATCCTGAGTAGCGCACCGTCAATCTCCAATTCGATGGCGACTGCTAGCGGCGTGCTCTTAGCCATCGTCTTTCGCCGTCTCAAAGGCATCTCTGCAGGCTTATCCATCACCGCTGGCACGAACATCGGCGTTGACGTCTGCTCCGATGGTTTCCGCGACTGCCGCCGCCAGGTGAAGAACTGACCAGGCGACAAACCGTGCCGCCGCGCAACAGCACTGACCGACATCTCGCCGCTATGACTTTCGGCAACAATCTGAAGCTTCTCCTCGTCGCTCCATTCGCGGCGGCGACCTGATCCAGTGAAAACCTCAAACCGCTGCACCATCTCATCGGCCTTGGTGCTAGGCGTAAACCCTGTAATCGTCATATGTCGAAGCCCTGTTCGGGCACAACATCAACGATAAGCCGGCAATCCGGAAGGTGGGAGGAAAACAGCGCTTACAGTTGAAGTCCTTGGTCGCCGGATAAGCTTGCTGGCAGCCTATGCGAAGATGGTCTCAACCCCATTCGGGTCTGCCCGGAGCGATCTGTGGGTTCACCTATTACAATGAAGATTACGGTCGCGGCCTACCCCATACCTGCTAGAAGCGCGTCGCATGCGGTTAGGCCTGCTCCGCATATCGCCCGATATTTTTATCGAGCAGTTCCAGCAACTGGTCCCGCCCCGCATCGCGAACAGCTTTGGGCCATGCTACAGCGAGCGGCAGTTTTCGCAATGATGATACATCAGCGCTCGCAAGAGGAACAAAGGTCACTCCAGATACTGCCAGTTTCGCTGTCCAGCGAGGAACGATGGCGGATCCGATGCCTGCTGCAACGAGGTTTATGATTGTCTGCTTCTCGTCGGCAATCTGGGCTATACGCGGGTGCAGCCCGACATCCTGGAACAGCTTCATCGTCAGGTCGTAGCTGTGCGGGCGAGAGCGACGCTCGGGCACGATAAGGGGCTCGTCTCCCAATTCTTTGACGGATACGCGGTTGCTGGCCGCTAGCGGATGCGTGACGGCAAGGGCAATAACGGGCGTTTCATGCACCAGGGTGCGAACGGACAGATTGCGGCTCAGTCCCTCTCGGGGCCGAATGAAGACGATATCCAGTCGCCCGGCAATCAATTTTGGAATGAGGCGGATGGACTTGTCCTCGACCAGTTGAGTGACAATGCCTGGACACTGCTCACGGAAATCGTGCAGCAACGGCGGTATGAGGCCTGCTGCGGCACTGTCGATCGCGCCGATGCGCAGCACGGTCGCCTGCTGGTTTTTCCTGGATCGAAACTCTTCCGCGAGTGCTTGCAGGCGATGGAGAAGGGGTCTCACCTCTTCGAGCAGGGCGGCTCCGTCTTCCGTTAACGAGACACTCCGCGTCGTACGGGACATGAGGCGGGTACCCAGGGATTCTTCGAGCAATCTGACATGCCTTCCCAAGGATGCTGGGAGCAATCCCATTTTTTGAGCTGCTCTGCCGAAGTGCAGTTCTTCGGCAACTGCTACAAAGCACTTCAATTGTTCTAGTTCCATGGCGCACCGATTGTATCATTTGATTATATAATTAGAGCAACATGGCGTTGAAGGGAAGCGAGGATTAGCGTCTGTTGATGACGCAGGAGGTGCGTCGAATTGATCATTGGGAGGAGTTCGCTATGAATGGCGACCTGGAGACGCGCGTCCTGCGCAAAATCACTCTGCGCATCGTGCCGTTCATTATGGCACTTTATCTCATCGCCTTCATCGACCGGGTAAACATCGGCTTTGCGGCATTGACGATGAACGAGGATCTCGGGTTTTCGCCGACCGTATTCGGCATCGGCGCAGGCATTTTCTTCATCGGCTATTTCCTGTTCGAAGTGCCTTCGAACCTCATCCTTAACAAGGTTGGCGCTCGCATCTGGATCGCCCGCGTCATGATCACCTGGGGACTCGTCTCCGGTGCCATGGCTTTCATTCAGGGAACGACAAGTTTTTATACGCTGCGTTTCCTTCTCGGTATCGCGGAAGCCGGGTTTTTCCCAGGCATCATCCTCTATCTCAGCTTTTGGTTTCCCGCCCGTCGCAGAGCAGCGGTAACGGCGATGTTCATGGCAGCAGCACCGATTGCGACAGCCATTGGGTCGCCGATTTCCGGTGCACTGCTGGAGATGCACGGATTTCTGGGTCTCACCGGTTGGCAGTGGATGTTCCTGATCGAGGCAGTTCCTGCGATCGTGCTCGGCGTGGTCGTGCTGTTCTACCTGACCGACCGCCCGGAGAAAGCTAACTGGCTGACGACCGAAGAGCGGAACTGGCTGGTGGAAGCAATGGTTAAAGAGAACGCTGGTAAGTCGAAGGCGAGCCACAGTGTGTGGTCGGGCTTGGCGGATCGGCGCGTTCTTGCCCTTGCGCTCGTCTACTTCGGCACATCCGCCGGCCTTTACACGTTGGGAATCTGGGCGCCGCAGATCATCAAGGAGTTCGGTCTGTCGTCCTTCCAGGTAGGCATGCTGAATTCAATTCCAGCGATATTCGCTGTCGTCGGCATGGTTCTATGGGCACGCCATTCCGACAAGTCGGGCGAAAGAACTTGGCATGTGGTGGCCGCCTGCCTGCTCGCCTCGGCGGGGCTTGCCTTCGCGACCGGTGCAACCACTGTCTTCGCCGTCCTTGCTGCGCTGACCCTGGTCAATATCGGAATCAGCGCGTCGAAACCACCGCTTTGGAGCATGCCCACGCTCTTCCTCTCCGGGCCGGCGGCCGCAGCGGGTATTGCCACCATCAATTCGATTGGCAACCTGGGTGGCTTCGTTGGTCCGTCGATGATCGGCTGGATCAAGGACGTCACCGGCAGTTTTGCGGGTGGCCTCTACTTCGTCGCCGCATTGCTGGTCGTATCCGCGATCGTGACGCTCGTGCTGTCGCGCACCGCATCGGAAAACGGGGCCAAGGTCGCCTCAGTCCAAAATCGTTAAATCTCAAAGTGGAGCACAGACATGCGTGAATACAAGATTGCAGCGATCCCTGCGGATGGGATCGGCCCTGAGGTTATAGCTGCGGGCCTGCAGGTTCTGGAGGCGCTGGAACAGCGCAGCGGTGACTTCAAGATCCATACCGAAACCTTCGACTGGGGTTCGGACTATTACAAGAAGCACGGCGTGATGATGCCGGCCGACGGGCTGGACAAGCTGAAGAAGTTCGATGCGATCTTTTTCGGTGCGGTCGGCGCCCCTGACGTTCCCGACCATATCACGCTCTGGGGCCTGCGCCTGCCGATCTGCCAGGGGTTCGACCAGTACGCCAATGTGCGCCCGACGAAGATCCTGCCCGGCATCACGCCGCCCTTGCGCAATTGCGGTCCAGGCGATCTCGACTGGGTCATCGTGCGGGAGAATTCCGAAGGCGAGTATTCCGGCCATGGCGGCCGCGCCCATAGGGGCCTTCCGGAAGAGGTCGGCACGGAAGTAGCGATCTTCACCCGCGTCGGCGTGACCCGCATTATGCGCTACGCCTTCAAGCTGGCCCAGGCGCGCCCGCGTAAACTGCTGACTGTCGTCACCAAGTCGAACGCCCAGCGCCATGGCATGGTGATGTGGGACGAGATCGCGGCCGAAGT
>NZ_QSNV01000008.1:0-265649 GCF_009498615.1 Agrobacterium sp. ICMP 6402 | reverse complement strand
TCAACATAAAACTCATATATTTACACGTAATTGGCCCGCAATCCGCAAACTGCAGGTCCGTAAAAGTCAATTTTACTCACGGATTCTCACCCGC
Source organism: Agrobacterium sp. ICMP 6402 (assembly GCF_009498615.1). NCBI lineage: Bacteria > Pseudomonadati > Pseudomonadota > Alphaproteobacteria > Hyphomicrobiales > Rhizobiaceae > Agrobacterium > Agrobacterium sp. ICMP 6402. Next base: position 265,555 of record NZ_QSNV01000008.1, on the reverse strand, counting down.
CTTCAGTCGCGCACATATAATTCACAGCAACATATGTTTTATATGTTTTGTATGTTTTGTATCGGTTATTATATAAATATATGTTTGTGGAGGTCGACCAGATCGCATCTGGCCTGCCCTCTTCGTATCCGCCGATGAATCCGAACTCTCCTTCTGGTTGCGTAAATATTGCTTCTTGAGCTGTCGATTTCGAATCTTTGCCCTGGCGTAAAGAGATCGTGCCAGCCTCTTCCTCATCAGGGCGGTATCTGCACGAGCAGCAAGGACATACATCTCATAGAGACCCATAGAACACACCTTTCCTATCACGCGACGCAGTTGCGACCGTGTTATGAGCTTCATCTCTTTTCCATCCGCCTTTCAGCTCGATGGGCATTACAATGGGGCACTGAAAATTGCCGCCTGTAGAAAATAAAGACACTTGTCAGTGCCCCGCTTCAGCGGTTTATGCCTGTCAGAGCGTATCCTTCAGCCAACGCGTTTCGGAGAAATAGAAAGGCCCACCACAAACCAAATTCCATCTCTCCTCCGGTCATTGCTAGAGGTCATTCCCTGTCAGACTCCGAAATATGAGAGCGACGTCTTCTCTCACGCCCGGCGCTGGTTCCGTTTCAAAACCGGAATGTCTCCCGGTTCATCGCGGAACAGAGGTAGTATAAGTCAGGCAAGCAGGGTGGGGATGAACGGGGAGGCAAAAAGCCCTTGCCAAAAACCTGAAAAGGAGGAGGAAATGCATCAACCAATTGAAAAAATTAGTTATTTCACGTCAAAATATGCGACCAAAAAAAAAGAACGCAAGGCAAAAACAATTTCTACTTCGGCATCATTTACAAAAAGCATGATGATGTCGGCCTCCGGCTCAAACTAGACGTCTAGCGACTTGTTGTCGTTCTTCACGTGATCACAGATATCACTTCTGTCTGAGCGCATCGAGAATGACCCTGAAGGCTGCAGAAGATTGCCGACGACTAGGGTAATACAAGTGATACCCCGGATAGGACGGGCACCAGTCTGAGAGTGCCTGGATCAGCCGCCCGGCCTCAATGTCCTGTTGCGCCAAACCATCAGGCACGAAACCGAAACCATACCCGCTGAGCGCAGCTTTCAAAATCTGATTGATACCGTTGCAGATGACCTGACCGTCCACACGGACCCGCAGTTCTTCCCCATCTTTTTCGAATTCCCATGCATAGGTGCCGCCATGGGTTGGGAGCCTGAGATTTATGCACTGATGCGCCGTCAATTCCTGCGGCGTTATCGGAATTCCTCGCTCTTTGATGTAGCCAGGGCTGGCAACAACGATCATCCGTTGGTAGGGGCTGATACACACCGAAATCATGCCCTGCGACACGATCTCCCCTAATCTTACCCCCGCGTCGAATCGCTCGGCAACGATGTCCGTCAGTCCGTAATCGACGATGAACTCGACCTTAATATCGGGGTATTGCCGCAGAACCTTTTCGAGTTTTGGCCATAAAACCGTGTCTATGGCATAGTCCTCGGCAGTGATGCGAATTGTACCGGCCGGTTTTTCTCGGAGCTCGGTGATCGAAAAAAGCTCTTCCTCGATCTCTCCGAAGCGGGGAGCGATCACTTTCAACAAGCGCTCGCCTTCCGCGGTGAGCGAAACGCTGCGTGTCGTGCGTGTCAGAAGCCGAAGACCAAGCCGCGTTTCCAGAGCGCGTATCGTGTGGCTAAGACCCGACTGAGACATACCCAACTGTGCGGCTGCCTTCGTGAAGCTCCGTTCCCTTGCAACGACGATGAATGCCAAAAGATCATTGACGTTTGCCCGCAGCATTTCGCATGGTCCTTTGAATGTAATGGAAAGCGTGCGACGGACGCCAAAACAGCCCGTCACCTATTATTGCTTTTCACAAATAAGTTATCGAGTCTTATCAGCCTTAGCTCTCATCAGGAACTTCAAAAACCCACTGATTTGGTCGCATCACCTGATTTATCCGTGTTTTCAAGGTAAGGGAAACAACTCCCGTAACGTTGATTTATGCATGGAAAACATAAGCTCTTGCGAAAGCCAGCCGATAATCACCCGTTTCCAACTGACTTATATTCCCTCCTGCAACCCAGCAGACGGCCAGGAGAACAGCGATGGACAAGGAACAGGTTACATTCAAGGCACAGCAGGAGACCAGTGGTATTGGCAGGCGTGGTCTTCTCAAGCTGGCCGGCGCCGGCGCGGCAGCGGCGGGCGTCATGACATTAGCTGCTCGCCCAGCATTCGCCCAATATGCCGGCACATGGGACAAGACATTCGCACCGAGTGAACGGGTGGAGCACCGCAAGGTTACTTACGTCAACCGCCTGGGGATCAACATCGTTGCGGATATGTATGTCCCTAAAGGCCTCGACACCTCGCGACGCCACCCCGCTCTGGTCGTCGGCCACCCTTACGGTAGCGTCAAAGAGCAAACCTCCGGGCTCTACGCTCAGACAATGGCCGAGCGCGGCTTCGTTACCCTTGCACATGACGCTTCATATAACGGCGAGAGCGGAGGCCAACCGCACTTCATTTCGTCGCCCGAAGCCGTCATCGAGGACTTCAGCGCGGGCGTTGATTTTCTCGGTTTAGACCCGCGCGTTGACAGAAATCGTATCGGGGTGATCGGCGTTTGCGCTAGTGGCGGTTTCGCCCTTGCTGCCGCTCAGATCGATCCGCGTATGAAAGCGGTGGCAACCGTCAGTATGTACGATATGGGAGGAGCGAAATGGGCATGGAACGGCGAGACGATGCAGGCCGGTGCGCGGACCGACCTTTTGAATAAAATCGGCGAACAGCGCTGGGCCGAAGCCGGAGGGGCACCGAAGCAGTACCTGGCATTGCCTGAAGCTCTGACGCCCGAGACGGATGCAATCACGCGGGAATTTTTCGATTACTATCGGACACCCCGTGGTGCTCATCCGCGTGCGACAACCGCAATGAACATTTCCGGAGACCCGTCCTACCTGCACTTCCGTCCGTTCGATCATGTCGACATGATCTCGCCACGACCCGTCTTGTTGATCGCCGGGGAAAATGCTCACTCGCGTTTCTTCAGTGAACAGGCAATTGCGAAGGCGGCAGAACCCAAGGAACTGTTCATCGTTCCAGGCGCTGGCCATGTTGATCTCTACGACAAGGTCGACCTGATCCCGTGGGACAAGCTGAAGTTGTTTTTCGATCAGCACCTGTCAGCGTAACCAGCGACACGACTTTACCAACGATGGGGCGGAGGAGCTTTGCTGAAGACGGCAAAATCCTTCGCCTGATTACCCGCACGCCGTCCCATGACCGGGCGGCATCTACTCGACACAGGTAACAATCATGACGAAACCTCTGTTATCGGCAATCGCTCTGGCGAGTATGTTAGGCTCAACGGCGACCTCGCAAGCCCTGGCGATTAATCAGCAGCCTGCGCGTACCGTAGCCGGAATGTCCAGTGACGACTGGAACGTTGAAACCATAACAGAAGACCTCGACTATCCCTGGGACATCGAAGCTGATGGTGACACAGTCTTCGTCACCGAGGCAGCCGGAAACATTGCCGTCGTTCAAAATGGCCAGTTGCGCAAATTCAGTCTGCAAACGTCGACCAAGATAATCCGTGACGGTGGCGGCGGCCTTCTCGGTATGGCGCTTGCCAAGGATTTCGGGACTTCGCGCGCGGCCTACTTCTACCACACCTATCGTGCTGATAGCGGCCTGCGCAACAGGGTTATCGAAGCTGTCTTCGACGGCAACTCATGGCGGGAAACCCGAACTCTGCTGCAGGGAATTCCGGGACACAGGCTCTATAATGGCGGCCGTCTGGCAATCGGTCCGGATGGTCATCTGTTCGTCACCACCGGGTGGACTGAGGACGGCAGCCTTCCACAAGATCGCGACAGCCTTGCGGGAAAGGTGTTGCGGATGACGCTGAGCGGCGAAGTACCTTCCGACAATCCCTTCAAAGGGTCCTATGTTTATTCCCTTGGCCACCGAAATCCTCAAGGGTTGGCGTGGAACCAAGACGGAGAAATGTACGCCGCAGAACACGGGCAATCCGCTCGTGACGAAATAAATTTGATCAAGCCCGGAGCGAACTTTGGCTGGCCATTGATCGATGGCGACAGGCAGCGGGACGGAATGGAAACCGCATACCTTCACTCCGGCAGCGACACCTGGGCACCCTCGGGCATCACGTTCCGAGGTCGCGAACTTCTCGTGGCGACGCTTGTCGGACGCGGGATTTATGTTCTCGACACGCGGGGGAATGAACTAAAGCCGATTTACACGTCCGGAGATCGGTATCGAGACGTGCTCTCTATCGGCAATGACATCTACGCCATCACCACGAACCGATCGCCACGGGGCGAAGGCCCATCGGATGATCGTCTCATCAGGTTGTCGCCAAAACTCTAGTGGTCGAGGCCTAACTTCCATCTGAACAACGAGGAAATGCTGTGAACATCTCTTTCAAAAACAAAGTCGCCCTTGTCACAGGTGCCGCTTCCGGCATGGGGCTGGCGGCAGCCAAGGCATTCGCAGAGGCTGGCGCAGCGGTTGCGCTTGCAGATGTCAATGAGAACGCGGTTCGCGCCTCGGCCGACGCTCTGGCATCTGTTGGGCATCGTGTTATCGCAATCCGGTGCGACGTCGCCAATATGGAGCATGTCGCGGCCATGGTCGATAAAACAGTTGCTGAATTTGGCCGCCTTGATGCTGCGTTCAACAATGCCGGTGTCCAAAGCCCCGTCGCAGAAACGGCCGATGCAGATCCCAAGGATTACGACTTCGTCATGGGGGTCAATCTGCGCGGTGTCTGGAATTGCATGAAGTACGAGTTGCTGCAAATGCGCAAACAGGGTTCCGGCGCAATCGTTAACAACTCCTCTCTTGGTGGTCTAGTCGGGATTGCGGAACGCGGCATTTATCATGCCTCGAAGCACGGTGTGGTCGGTTTAACAAAGAGCGCGGGGCTTGAATACGCTGCCAAGGGAATCCGGATCAATGCCATATGCCCAGGCATCATCGAGACCCCTATGGTAACCGGAATGCTCGAAACGCAGCCGAAAGCGATGGATGCACTGATGCAGGTCGTGCCGATGAACAGGCTCGGGAAGGCGGAAGAGATCGCTGACGCCGTCCTCTGGCTTTGCAGCGACGCCGCCAGCTACATTGTCGGACATGCCTTGCCCGTCGACGGTGGCTATACCGTCCAGTAGGCCGCCTAGCCGGTCTCATGGGCGCGCGTGGCCCGCATGCGACCCACGTCAACCGCCCTGCCATTCATTGGCTGGGCATCTTTATGGATTTGCTAACCCATAAGAACGTCCTCTGCGTTTCAGCTACCAAAGGGATAGTACATCGCCAACTTCGGAGTATTTGTCACTCCCTATCGTGCACTTCCTAGTCCTTACGACCAGCTTGCCGCCTGTTTTCACCTCGCCAAGAATGCTTCTTCAAACCGGACATTCGGCGGGAGAAAAAGCGTGAGGATGATCTTCCTGAACAGATACGGTTTCCCCGACCAGTCGGCGACAAGCCGGATGATCTCGTCGCTGGCCATTTCGATGGCGCAGCGCGGAATGAATGTGACTGTTGTTGCAAGTCGCGAAATACACAATCATCCCGGCAGCGTGTTGCCGGCAACCGAGACCGTTCGGAGTGTACAGATCCGACGGCTCGCAAGCGGCCGCTTCGGTCGGCACAGCCTCATGCGCCGGAGCATTGATTATCTTCTTTTTCTGGTGTTGGCGTTCGTCTGGCTTCTGCGCAACGTGCGGGTGACGGATACGGTTATTGTCTGCACCGATCCGCCGCTGCTCTCCGTGACGAGCAGTATCGCGATCCGCCTCAAGGGCGCACTCATGGTGAACTGGATCATGGATCTTTTTCCCGAGACCGCGATAGAGCTTGGATTTTTCAGGAGACGGGCACGGTGGCTGGCGCCATGGCTGACGCGGGCGCGCAACTGGTCTTTGCGGTCGCCCGGCATGGTTGTCTGCCCTACCGACAAAATGGCGGAATTCCTCTTTACGCAAGGCCTTGCAAAGGATCGCGTCAGCGTCCTGCATCACTGGTCGGATGGCGAGGAAATCTATCCTGTCTTGCGCCAAGACAACAGCCTGCGGAAGGCGTGGGGACTACAGGATGTGTTTGTCGTTGGCTATTCGGGAAACTTCGGGCGGGCGCATGAGTTCGGCACGATGCTGGCAGCGGCGAAACGTCTCGAGCACCGGCCGGATATTCGCTTCCTTCTCATTGGCGGCGGACACCAGCACGCGGCTGTGAAGAGTGTCGTTCAGGATCTCGGTCTTCAGAACGTCATCTTCAAGCCGCTACAGCCCGTTGAGAACCTTGCTGAAAGCCTGAGCGTTGCGGATGTGCATCTGGTCTCGCTGCTGCCGGAACTGGAACATTGCATCATTCCAAGCAAATTCTATGGCATCCTGGCAGCCGGCCGGCCGACGATCTTCGTCGGCGATGCGGATGGAGAGGTGCCGCGCGTTCTCAGAGCCAAGGGATGCGGCAGCAACGTCGAGATCGGCGAGACCGATCGGCTTGCCGGCATCATCGAGGCGCTTTGCGACGACCCGGATGCCTGCAACGCAATGGGTGATGCGGCGAGGCGGCTGCTTTGTGCAGACTATTCCCGAGAAAAGGCGGCGGATGCCTGGGCGGTGCTGATCGCCGGGCTACAGACTGTCGAGCCTTCCAGGCCCCCTATCGCTCAAGGTGTCTCGCCATGAAAGACAAAGTCGTCGTCAGCCAGCTCGGTGCCCGGATGCATTATGCCGTACCGAGGTTATTCGCATCCGCCGGCCGCCTTGCGCATTTTTACACGGATATATGCGCCACGAAGGGCTGGCCCCGGATCGTCAATTCATTTCCGGCCACCCTCTATCCCGCACCCGTCAAACGGCTGGCCGGCCGGCTGCCGAAAGGCGTGCCGACAGCGCTGACGACTGTGTTTTCCGGCTTTGGCCTCCGTTCCGTGCTGCGTCACATGCGCACCAAAGACGTCGTCGAGGAAACCTCTCACGCGATCTGGGCCGGGTCAGTTTTCTCCGCAATGGTCGCCCGGCGCGGCTTCCATGGCGCCGCTGGGCTATACGCCTTCAGCGGCGACGCACTGGAACAGATGCGGGCAGCGAAACAGCAGGGTATGTGGACCGCAGTCGAACAGATGATCGCCCCACGCGATGTGGTCGAAAGGCTTTTGGATCAGGAAATGACGCGGTTTCCGGCATGGGCCGGGCCTGTGCGGGATAATCCGCATGCGCGTCTATTCGCCGATCGGGAAAAAGCCGAGTGGCGTCTGGCGGATATCATCGTCTGTCCGTCGGAATTTGTCCGCAGACACGTCGTCGCCTGCGGCGGGCCGGAAGACCGGTGTGTCGTCGTGCCCTATGGGGTCAATGCCACGGCTGCCATCGACAGACCGGCGCGCATGCCGGGGCCAATCAGGGTTCTGACCGTGGGCGAAGTCGGGCTGCGCAAGGGATCGCCCTATGTCGTGGAAGCCGCCAGATTGATGGACGGTGCCGCCCGTTTCCGGATGGCGGGCCGCGTTCGCCTGCCCGACGACGTCAGGCAGCAGATTTCGCAATGGGTTGAGCTGAGAGGGATTGTCCCGCGCTCGCAGATCGTCGAGGAGTTTCTGTGGGCGGATGTCTTTCTGCTGCCGTCGCTCTGCGAAGGGTCTGCGACCGCCGTCTATGAAGCGCTGGCAGCGGGACTGCCGGTCATAACGACGGAAAACACCGGCAGTGTGGTTCGCGACGGGATTGAAGGTTTCATCGTTCCCGTCTGCGATCCGCAAGCGATCGCGACTGCGGTGCGGGCGCTCGCCGACAATCCCGAACTGAGGCGGAGCATGTCCGCCAATGCACTGCTGCGCGCGGCCGAACATACCGTGGAGGCTTATGGCGAGCGGCTTCTTGTCGCCCTGTCCGGGCCGCATCTGTCGGATTCCGCCGGTCTTTGCCAGACGGACAACGCGCGGTATGGGGGGAACAGCCAGCTATGAAGATTATCCACGTCATCGCTTCGATTGATCCCAAACATGGCGGGTTGCAGGCGGTTGCCATGCGCCTTGCCGCCGCGCAGGCCGGACTGGGCCTCGATGTGAATATCGTCAGCTATGGCGACGCCGCCATTGAGGCGCAGGTCAAGGACATCGGTCGCAGCATACCGCATTTCGAAAATATCCACTGGCATCTGCTGCCGCCAGCCGGGAGGTTGGAGACGCTGTTCTGCTTCAGGGGCCGGCGCATGCTGAAAGACTTGCTGAAGGACGCCTCCTTCATGCATATTCACGGCGTATGGGAGCCATTTCTGCTCTATGCGTCCAAGCTGGCCCGCGCTGCCGGCGTGCCCTACTGCATTTGCCCGGCCGGAATGCTGGATCACTGGAGCCTTGGGCAGCGATCGTGGAAAAAGAAAATCGCCCTGATGCTCTGTTATCGCAAGATGCTGAACGAGGCTGCTTTTCTACATCTGCTGAACGTCGATGAAATGGCGGCCGTCGAGCCGCTGAATTTCCAGGCACGCAATCTGATCATACCGAACGGGGTTTTCGCCGAGGAATTCGATCCCCTGCCGGCCCGAGGACATTTCAAGCAGAAAATCGCCCTGGCGCATGGCAGGCGTTACATTCTGTTCCTGTCCCGCCTGCACATCAAAAAGGGTATCGACATTCTCGCCTCGGCCTTCGCGGCTATCTGTGAAACCTATGTCGACGTCGATCTCGTCGTTGCAGGTCCACCCGGTGGAGCAGAGGGCCATTTTATGCATCTGGTCAAAAAACTGAACATCCGGGACCGGGTTTTTATGGTCGGGGCGATTTACGGCGAAGCAAAGCTCGAAGCCATGGTCGATGCCGACTGTTTTTGCCTGCCAAGCCGGCAGGAGGGTTTCAGCATGGCGATCACCGAAGCGCTCGCCTGCGGTACGCCTGTGGTGATCACCGACCAGTGCCACTTTCCTGAAGTTGGTTCTGCTGACGCCGGGCTTATCGTCGCGGTTGATGCGGCCGAGGTTGCCAAGGCCCTGGCAAGCGTTCTCGCCAACCCGGCCAAATCGAGAACGATGGGCGAAAACGGCCGCCGGCTTGTGCTGGAGAGATTCACCTGGCCAGCCATCGCCCATGCCACGCTGGAGGGTTATCGGTTGAGCGCGCCGGAAGCAGCCGCTTCCTGACGGCGCGAGCCGACCGGCCTTGCCGGGTTGCCGACATAGATCGTCCACGGCTCCAGAGACTTCGCGGTGACAGCGCGTGCACCAAGCACTGCCCCCTTGCCGATGACGACACCGGGACCGACGAAAGCTTCCGCAGCCACCCAGGCGTCCTCCTCGATCACCACCGGCCGCGTCACGAGGGGAAAAGCGCTATCCTGAACGTCATGCGACCCGGTGCACAGATGGGCACGTTGCGACACCGAGGCATATTGGCGGATGGTGATCATGTCGACGTTGTAGCAAATCACGCCGGGTCCGAGAGATGTGTGACGCTCCATGACGAGATGCCCCGGCCACCACACGATCGCCCCGGAATGCACCATCGCGGTGGCATGCAGGCGCGCGCCGAAACTGCGCAGGAGAAAATTGCGCCAGCGCCGCATCGGCGGCGGCGTCCAGCTGGCGAGAAGCCGCCAGACGATCATCCATCCCAGCCGTTTCAACCGGAAATGCAATGCAAAGGTCGGACCTCCGAAACGCGGCAGCGGCGTCGTTGCATGCTGAAAGCCGGGATCGTCATATCGTGAGCGCATCGCCTACCCTCCGGCCTGAGACGTCAAAGATGGTATTTCGTACCGACGCTGCTGCACGCGTGCGGGTATGACGGCAAATGCCAGCGCCGGCGCTGCAAACATCAGCATATGCACCCAGACCATCAGAACCCAGTCGGTCTGATGCGATATGGCGTGCATGGACGGTATGATCGACAGGAGATAGGTGAATTGCGCCGCAAACTCGCCCATGTTCGCGGTCACCCAGATCCGGCGCACCAGATAGGCGAGCAGGAAAAACTTGAACGCTCCCAGATACCAGAAGGACCCGAACGCATCCGCCATTCCGGTTTCCGTCGTGCCGAGGACGGGATTATAGTCGCGCGATTGGACCGGTACCGGCAGCATGAAGGATTGTTTGACCTCCACGCCCACCAGCTGCGCGGGCACGAAGTTGAACACCAGCCTGTTCCAATGGAACTTGCCGTAGTCGAATTGCAGCGTGCTTGCGGTGTCGTCGATCCGCATGATCGCATTGCGCATCTCGTCGCCGCCATCCCGGAACACCTTTTCAAGATTGCCGACGAAATCTATCTTCTTGATGTCATCCCAGACGGGCGCGTCGTTGGCCTTGGTGATGGCGCGGTAGTCGCCCATGCTGTTCATCGACAGTGTGCCGAGGAAAAGCGCAAGGATGACGAGGATGCGCGGGATCGCCCATCCCTTGTAAAACCACCATGCCAGCGCGAACATCATGATGAGTTCCACCGCTTCGGCGCGCTTTCCCGTTATCACGATGCGATCCAGATAAAAGACGAGATCGAACGCGAGGACGACCAGCGCCAGCCAGGAAAATCGTCGTGCAAGGCAGAGCACCGCAATGGCCAGACCATAACTCAACAGCCGCGAAAAGAAGATATACATGACCGGAACACCGGTCATCTGCACCGCAATGGTCAACTCCCCCGGCAAACGGCTCAGCTTGAAATAGAAGTAGGCCCCGGCCACCGAGAGAACGGCAGCGACGAGCAGCAGACGTGTTTCATCGAAATCGATCCGGAAGAATGCAAAGGGTTTTGTCGTTCGGCTCCATCCCCACCAGCACATGAAAAGGCACAGCATCATGAACAGCGCGGCTCTGGCAAACGCGCCTTCCGGCAGGAATCTTTCTGACGCGAGGCCCGGAACCTGCGGCAGGATGAAACTGAACGTGATGACGCCCGTCAAAAACGGGAACTCGTAAATTCGCTCCCGGCGCATCATTCCCCAACAAATGAGCAGGACAACACCACCGAAAAGGCAGAAAACCAGAAGCGTGTTCATGAAGCGATCCCTGCCTGAACCGGAGGCAAATCCCGCACGAAACTGCCTCTGAGGTCGTAAAAGAGCGTTTTGGCGTACTCCTTGAAAACCTGAACACCATCGGCGTCCACGGCAAGCCGCCACAGCGGCACGGTCCTGTGCGCAGGAAGGGAAATCCACTCGATTTGAGGCATCACAAACCGGAAGCGCTTTACCGCACGCCGTGAATGAAACCAGCTCGTGACCAGAATGGCGCGCCTTGCTGCCATTCCAGTCAGTATCGGCTCTGCGAAGGTCGCGTTTTCCCAAGTGCTGAGCGAAAGACATTCTTTTGAAATGGCTGCGACATTGACCCCCAACTGCACCAGCATGTCTCGAATGAAGTCGCAATCCCCGTAGCCAACCACCAGAACGAGGGGCGCCCGTCCCTCATGCCAGAGTTTTGCCGCCTGAATAGCTCTAGGAGGCCCGTTACCGCCCAAAACCACGATGACATCGGCCTGCGCTGGCGGATCCTCCACGACAAGGAGAGATCCTGCCGAAACCAGTGCCAGTCCGTAGAGGCCGATTGCACTCAAGATGATGGTACCCAGGCAAATCGAACTCCGTTTCGACAGCCAGTTGTTTTTGATGTTGCGCGACAGGCGCGAACGCCAGGGCCGCCCTTTCGAAACGGCCTTTGCGGGAATTCGCGGTCCGGGCCCCGGCGATTTCATGATGCGATTACTCTTCATTCGGCGATTGTATCGCTCTTGGCTCCGACGCAGCGTTGGCAACGACGGGCAGACGCACTACCTCGCGGTAGACGTCGATATTGCCCCTATGAAGCAGGATTTTGGAGAGAGAGCCTGTCGCGGCAAGGACGAATATGGTGTGGAGGGCAATCGGCACGAGAAGGCCTGCGGCCATTATTTCCGCCGGGATGCCGGCTTTTATCCCGGCAAAACCGATGCTTCCGCAAATGAAGGAAATGACGATCAGCGTGTTCGTTGCCGCTGCCGGCGTGAGACCATAGTCCAGAAGCAGATGATGAAAGTGCCAGCGATCGGCCGACATTGGACTGCGACCGTGCAGGATGCGACGGACAATCAGGCTGAGCGTATCGGTGATCGGCAGAATGACGATCCAGAGTAAAGCCGGAAAGGATACCGCACTGCTTCTGGTTGCCAGCAGGATGATCACGTAGGCTATCGTTGCGCCGAGCGCAGTGCTGCCCGCATCACCCAGGAATATGCTCGCCCTTGCACGCCATGGGCCGCGCATATTGAAGACCAGAAAAGCGCAGAGGCATACCGAGAGTGCCTGAAGCGGCGGGATGATGTCGCCGACGCCTGCGAAAATCGCCACAACCATCAGCCAGATCAACGCGATGCCGGCGGTGCCACCCGCAAGCCCGTCCACGCCATCCAGCATGTTCCACGAATTCACCAGCCCGGTGACGAAGAGAACGCCGATGACGAAAAACAGCGGCAGGAACAATTCCGAATGCTGCGTGAAAAGCACGCCAACAGAAAGGGAGCCGATATTGGCACCACCTACGAGCGCAATCGCCATTGCCAGTTGCATGACAAGGCGTCCTGCGGCGGGCAGCGGCCTGCGATCATCGACGACGCCCATCAGCAGGATGACCGCCAGCCCGAGCCAGAAGTTCATGCCGAGAGCCGCGCTCCATCCTCCAACGAAGGCGGCAACGGCGAAGGCGGCAAAAATTGCGATGCCGCCGCAAAGCGGAACGGCTCCGGTGTGGCGTTTGCGGATTGAATCGGGGCGATCCACAAGCTGAAACGCAATGGTCAGACGCCTGAGGACAACGATCAAGGATACGCACAGGATGAAAGTCGCGATGGTGTTGAAGAGTATCCCCGACATGTCTGATCCCCACGCTATGAACCTTGGCGGCCCATTTGCAACGATAGTCGCCTCATGACGATCCTAAAAAACACCGGCCCTGAGGGGTATGCGGGCAAAAGGCGTGTGGAATCCACCAAAGGTAGAGGGTGCAGCAATTAACATCTACCCTGCCTACTCCCAGACCGGATCAACCATCGAAAGAGCTAGGGCCACGACCTTGACTACCGGTGACAACGAATGAACGACTCGGCAGCCAACAACGTCTGGGGGCGATCATTTCCGAGCGGAGATAACGGCGATCCAATCCTGAAAGCCAGAGGCATTCGCCGATGCAGGGACGGTGACGTTGCGAACGCCGCTGTGGCCAAGACGCTCGATCGGTTCGATGTAAAGTCCGTTAGACGGATCGTACCAGCGAAGGGTTTTCTCGCCGGCTGCGAGACTGTCGAGATCGATGGTAACGGAAGGCGTGTCGAGATAGATCAAGGCGAACGCGCCATCCCTGTCGCGCGCCGCGAATGCGTCCCCATCGCTTTTCAGCAGGCTTCCCTGATCCGGCACGAGCTTCCACCACGCCAGTTGACTGAAAAGCGCTGCCAGATGGGTGATGCTTTGAGCGCCACGGCTGTTGAGCGAATCCTGCCAGCTGTCCTTTGCGTCATAAAGCCCGGCGGCGGAAAAATGCCAGACCGGATTGTTGCCGTAAAGCTGACCACTCGCTCCCGACAGCATGGCGCCATAGGCAATAAGACGAACCTGACGTTCCCTGACATTGTTTTCGCCTTCATAAGCGCTTTCGATCAGGAAAAAAGGCCGTCGCGGTCCAGATCGATAACGATCCAGCACCGCCGTCGCGACATTGTGGTACGTATAAATCGAATCAATATCGAGCCAGGACGCATCCCGCCAAAAATCGCTCGTCACGGTGTCGGGATTGCCATGGAAGGTCTGCAATGCAGAAGGATTGGTTTCCGCGATCCCCATGGCAACAGCCGTGACCAGGTTACGATCGGGCGGATCATAATCTCCGCCCTGCACCCAGATGATGTTCGGGTACTTCGCAAAACGTTGTCCGACATAGCGTCCATAGGCCCGAAGCTTTTCCGGCCCGGCTGCGACCATGTCCTGATACCATCCTTCCGGCCCACCGCGCGCGCCCATATAGGCCGGGCAGAGAAGCACCAGCAGGTTGCGACTGGCGGCTGCCTTTATGAACGCTTCTGCCCTGTCGAAATAGGCCTCGTTCGGTCGATCGAATGGAGCGCCGACAAAAGGTTTTTCGTCGTAGAAGTTTGCCGGCGCCTTGCGGGAGAACTGATGCTCGATCAGCGATACGAGCACGGTGTTGAAGCCCTGCCGCTTTCGGGTTTCCAGATAAAATTCCGCATCGGGGATGGAGGTATCGCCAATCAGCGACCAGGCACTGTCGCCGATAACAAGGAATGGCAGACCCTTGCTGTCCTCCAGATATCGACCGTCCTGCGCCGTTCGCAGCGGAAACGCGGTATCCTGTGCCATACAGGTCGAAAACATGCATAGCCAAAGAAGCAAGACGCTGCACAGATGTCCAAGTCGCCGCTGATCGTCGATCATCGCTTCAGAGCCGTTCACGAACGACGCGGAGCCAGTTTTTCAATGGCAATGGCAAATAGGTTCTAAAGCCCGGCCTCAACCCGGCGGGAATGGACCAGTCCTCCATCCTCAGCACTGTTGACAGGCCTGGACGGTCGTTCAGTGTCCCGGTGATGACTTCGTTATAGCGTGCGGCCATCCGCTCGATGCTGAAGCGGTTCAGCACCATTTCCTTTCCCGCAATCGACATTCGCTCGAGAAGGTCGCGATCGGCATGCAAGCGTGCGATGGCGTTCGCCGCCGCCGTATAATTGCCGATGGGGAACAGGAAGCCGTTTCGGCCCGTCTCGACGATCGTGTCAGTCACCCCGCGGATATGCGACACGACCGGGACGCAGCCGCCGGCCATTGCCTCGATCATCGTCATGCCAAGCCCCTCGAAGCGGGACGGCATGATGAGAACATCGTGACTGGCCATGATGACGGGTATGTCGGAAAGCTGGACGGCTCCTGCATAACTGACGCGACCGCCGTGGCCGGCCAATCTTCGCTGGAGTTTGCCCATGTCCGGCCCATCTCCGACGATCGTCAGGCGCACCGCCTCGGGCGACGCATCCAGTATTTCCCGCAGCCACATCACGCCCTTCGACGCGTCTTCAATGCGCCCGACGAAGAGAGCCTTGAGTTCCGGCCCCCGGTTGAGGCGTCGAACCGCCTGACTGCGGAACGCATCGCTGTCCACCGCATTCGGGATTGCGTAGGTGCGATCCTTCGAAAAACCGTTGCGCGCGACCAGATCGGCACGGCACCGCTCCGACACGCCGATCGTCACATGGGCATAGTCGCGGACCGCACGCGCGGCCGCGTATGTTCCAGGCGAGATATTATGGACGACGAGAATACGCAGAATACCTTCGGGGAGATAACGCGCGATATTTGTCTGCAACTTATCGCCAAGGACGTTGACGATCACGCCGTCGAACCCACCCTCTTCGATCGCTGCCGCCATCTGCCCTGCGCAATCACGTTCGCTGAGATTGACGGGCATGCGCAGCAGCTGACCGAATGCCTTTTCATCCTGCAGATCGACAGGTAGCCCGTATGTTTCCTTGCACACGCCGAGCCATCGAACGTCGATGCCATAGGCAGCGAGGCCTTTGCGAAGATGTTTGAAGACGGAATAGGTGCCGCCGATATGGGGAAGCACAAAATAGGCAAGCTTCATGGGACACTCTCGCTCTTGCACCCGCAACCACACCGCAATGGATCAACGGCGGATGGCTCAAGTGGCGGCTAACGAGACATACTAGAAAGCCACGGCATGACAGGCAGCTGCATCTTAGGCTTAGCTGTATCTTCCTTTGAGAGGTTTGCTTCGGCCAGACTATTCGTTTGGCGTAAGGCCCAACCCGAATGTCGGTGTGGGGTCGTCCTGATCCAGCAGATATCAATGCCATATCGAGCGTGTCGGCGCCGTGCTGCGATTGGAAAATAAATGAGGATCACTCTCCTTGGACAATTCGGCTCTGGCAATTCGGGCAATGACGGATCGCTGGAAGCCATGCTCCTTTATCTGCGCAGAATGAGGCCCGACGCCGATCTGTTGTGTATCTGCGCAAGTCCGACCGTCGTCAGCGCGAAGTTCAATATTCGTTCGATGGGCGTTGGGGGGCCTCCCCTGACGAATGCGTGGATGAGGCAATTGGACAAGATGCTCGGCAAGGTGCCTCGACGCCTGCAGCTATTGGTCAGTTCCCTGTTTCATTTCGACAAAGCCGACCTGATGATCATACCGGGGACCGGCATCCTCGATGATTTTCAGGAAAAATGGTTCGGCTGGCCCTTTGTCGTGTTTTGCTGGTGTCTCGTCGCACGCCTTCGTAACACGCGGATCGCTTTCGTCAGCATCGGCGCGGGTCCGATGAAAAGCCGTCTCAGCCGCTGGTTCCTGCGCTCCGCCGCACAGATGGCCTCCTATCGATCCTACCGGGACGATTTTTCGCTCAACTATATGAAAATGATCGGTGTTGATGTGTCGCGAGACCATCGTTACCCCGATATCGCCTTTGATCTTCCTGTTCCTGTGCCACACCGGGAGAGCTCCGCCGACGGCGTCATGAGAATAGGCGTCGGCGTCATGGACTATCGCGGCTGGCGTCACAACGATCCCGAGGCCGCGCAGATTTACAAAGCCTATATCCACAAGCTCTCCCGGCTCGTGAGCTGGTTGATCGGTGAAGGCCATCGCATCACGCTTTTGATGGGCGACGTTACGGATAAGGTCGCCTGCGCGGATCTGATGTTTCTGCTGACGGATATGCTCTCCAGGGATGAGATGTCGCAAATCGAGATCAGCTCGGCCGCAACGCTGCGCGATATCATGCAACAGATGGCGGCAATCGATCTTGCCGTGGTGTCGCGATATCATGGCCTCGTCTGCTCTCTGAAGCTCGGAAATCCGACAATATCAATAGGTTATGCCCGCAAGTTCAACGACCTTATGAGTGATTTCGATCAGGAGAAATTTGCCCGGCACATCGACACGTTCGAAGTCGAGGACGTCATCGAACTGGTGAAGGAGATACTCGCTGGAGACGGGGCGGTGAGGCTGCGGATTGCCTATGCCAATGAACGCTTCAAGCGCCAGCTCTCCGAGCAGGAGGCGCTGCTTGGCCGGGAATTTCTCTCAACGGATGGCGTCGCAACGCCACAGAGCGTTACGCCTTAGGCGCACGCTGTGCCGCACCCTGATGCTTTCGACGTAATACCGAAGCTCGTTAACACCCGATGGGAGTAGACCGCATCCTCTCGCATGCCCTTCAACGAACATTGTCCAAACAGCCTACACCAACGGATCCGGCGGCCATCCCAACGGTCAGTTTCCAAGGTTGAAGTCCCCACTCTAGATTTGACGCTACCGTCGATCATCGGCGATGCTGTCGGAGCCCTTCGATGCACAAAGTCCGCCGCGCCTTTTTCATGGCCTTGCTGGAACAACATCTCGGAATTGCGATCAATTTAGCTCTGATCGCGGTGGTATCGAGACTGCTCTCGCCTGCGGAAGTCGGCTTTGCCGTTATCGGCTACGGGGTGACATCGGTGATCTTCGCCTTTCGCGAATTCGTTTCTTCCGATTTCCTCATTCAGCTCGATGTCGTTGAACGCGATGACATCAACACGTCGCTGACACTGTTGCTGCTGGTCAGCGGCGTTCTCGGGGTCGTTCTTTATCTGTGCGGACCGTATCTGGCGGCTTTCTACCACCAGCCCGGCCTCCAGCACTATCTTATCCTCGCAATTGCCGCCGTCATCGCCGAAAGCCTGGGCATGCCGGCGTTTTCCATGCTGCGTCGCCAGCTGGCCTTCGGCACGATCGCGCGCGTCAGAACCATCGGCCTCATGGTTATGGCTGTGGTGACGGTCTTCGCGGCCAGACATGGGTTGGGCTTCGTCAGTTTCGCTCTCGGCCTTCTGGCTGGCAACAGCGTCGCCAGCGCTCTTGCCACCTATGCCGATCCGGCCCAGCGTGCAGCCCGGCTTTCGCTCAGGTCGTGGCGTCGTATGGCCGAATTCGGCCGTTACAGGGGGGCTGCGACCATCGTCGACAAGCTGTATGAGTCCCTGCCGCAGCTGGTGCTCGGCTTTGCCATGACACCGACAGCGGTCGCGATCTACAATCGTGCCAATACCGTCTGCTCCATTCCCGATCGCATTTTCCTCTCCGCAATCTTTTCCTTCGCCTTTCCGGCGCTCGCCGCCGAAGTTCGCGCGGGTGGAGACGTCCGCAGGTCATACCTGCGCGCCCTCAGTTACATCACCGTGCTGTATTGGCCGTCGCTGATCATGGTCGCGATACTGGCCGATCCCATCGTGCGCCTTGCACTTGGAGACCAATGGCTTGCCGCCGTACCAATCACCCGGATCCTCGCGCTTGCGTCGATCTTCTGGTTTCCGATGGTGCTGACAACGCCGCTGCTGATCGCGCTCAACGCCAACCGGGAAGCTTTCCTCGGCAACTTCGTCTGCCGCAGCGTCTCGGCAATCGTGCTCTGCTCTGCCAGCTTCTTCGGCCTCACCGCCGTAGCGCTCAGCCAGTTCGTCACACTGCCCTTTCAGATGCTCGTCGCTTTCTATCTGGTCAGACGCCATGCGCACTTCAAATTGTCAGAACTTTTCGCAGCCATCGGGCCGAGTGCCGCCGTGACCCTTGCCGCGATTGCGGGGCCGCTCGCCATATCCGCCTGGATGGGCTTCCGCTTCGATTATTCCCTCGCCCAGGCTGGCGGTGCCGTCCTTCTGTCGGTGACCGGCTGGGCCGCCTGCCTGTTTCTTCTGCGTCACCCCCTCGTCAGCGAGATACGGTCGACGCTCGATGCTTTCGCCGGGCGTCTGCGCAGAAGCGGAAAGCCGCCTGCACCGGCTTCCATTTCCGACACCGTCGTTTCCGCAGCGGCCGAGCCATGAGCAGCATCGATATCGTCATCCCCAACTACAATTACGGTCGCTTTCTTAAGGGATGCGTCGAAAGCGTCCTTGGCCAGAACATTCCGGACATGCGTATCCTCATCATCGACAATGCCTCCACGGACGACAGTGTCGCGATCACCCGATCTCTCGCCGTAGCCAATCCCCGTATCGAAACCAGCCTGCGCCCAAAAAATCTCGGCGGTCATGCGTCATTCAACGAAGGCATCGACTGGGCGCGGGCGGACTATTTCGCCATCATCTGCGCCGACGATCTCCTGTCGCCCGGCGCCCTGGCACGCGCAATACAGGGGCTCGACAATCACCCCGGCGCGCACATGGCCTTCGGCCGCACCGACTTCTTCCGTGAGGACGCTGAAATAACATCAAGCCTTCGCAGCGATGCCGTTGGCATGCACCTTCATCGAGGGATCGACTTCATCGCCAAAATTTGCGCGACGGGACGCAGCCCGGTGCCAGGCCCACTTGCGGTTACGAGAACGCACGTTCAGCAACATGCCGGTCATTACCGGCCCGCACTGCGCCATACCGACGATGTCGAGATGTGGATGCGGCTTGCGGTCCTCGGCGACATCGTCGAACTTGACGCCGTGCAGAATTTCACCCGCATCCACGGCGCCAACCAATCAGCCATCCTTGATAATGTGCTCGCGTGGAACAGCGAAATCGAAGCCGCGCTCGAAAGCTTCTTCGGCAACGAAGGGGCGTTGCTTGCTAATGCCCAAACCCTGCTCCGGCGCGGGCGCGCCAGCCTGAGCGACCGTGCCTATTGGTGCGCGCTTTCCAATCTGGTCCGGCGTCGCCCCGGCGCGGGCGCCCTTCTCGCACAGGCTTTCCGCCTACGACCCGCTTCAGCGTTTCTACCACCGGTAAGCTATCTCGTCCGCCGACCTGATGCGCTTCACCGCATTCGCGAAGCAATCGCCCGGCGATAGTTTCGATGATGAAGGCCTATTCTTCGGCATTCAGCACAAGCCGCAACAATGCCGGCAACGAAGCAGATTTCGTTCGTCGCATGATCGAGGCGCGATGGTTCTCGACAGTGCGCTGACTGAGATTTAAATCGGCTGCAATAATCTTGTTGGCATGCCCCTGAACAATCCGGTCCAGTATCTGCCGTTGCTTGCGAGTAAGCTTTGCCAATGTCGCTCGAGCTGTTTCATGCCGCTCTTCACGCTGGTTCGCATCACGCGATCGATCCAGCGCAGACTGCACACTCCGATAGAGTTCCTGATAAGAAATCGGTTTCTCGATGAAATCGGCCGCTCCGTATCGCATCGCATCGACTGCCATACGCACATCGCTGCGACCGGTGATCACGATGACCGGAAACCGATGCTGTCTTTCTTTCAGCAAACGCAGCAACTCCATGCCGACCATGCCGGGCAGATAGGCATCGACAAGCAAACAACCTGATCTGTCGGGCTTGTAATCTGCAAGATAGGCTTCGGCCGAAGCATAGGTTGAGACCGTCCAGCCCTCGCCTTCGAAAAGAGCCCGCAGGTTGTCCCTGATGTCTTGCTGGTCGTCGATAACTTCGATGAGCCTGCCCGTCGTCGGCTCCATGTCCTCGGGCTCGATTGTGTGTTCCGCCCGCTCGCCGATTTGGCGAACGACCAGGGTCTCGACCACCTGCACGACGTCGCGGAGTTTTGCCGGCTTGTGCAGATACGGTATGTCGTGCTGCGCAAAAGCATTCAGGGAC
The DNA here is from genome assembly GCF_009498615.1 of Agrobacterium sp. ICMP 6402. NCBI lineage: Bacteria > Pseudomonadati > Pseudomonadota > Alphaproteobacteria > Hyphomicrobiales > Rhizobiaceae > Agrobacterium > Agrobacterium sp. ICMP 6402. The sequence goes on along the minus strand of NZ_QSNV01000008.1, from coordinate 244,929 downwards.
TTGATTGAAATGTCGCCCGTGAGAATGAGTGCCGGAACATTTCGGCGGAGTGCCTGCCGGATATCCTTGATCGCAGCTATGCCATCCCCGCCGGTAAGGAGATTGTAGTCTGCGAGAATGACGTCCGGCCTGAACTGCAATCCGCCAACAATCGCGAGCGCTTCGGCGGCCGTTGAGGTCGCAGCGACCACATATCCAGTCTGCTCGAGACCCTTTTTGAGAAGATCGCGCATGCCGTTTTCATCTTCGATGATCAAAATCGACGCAGACGACAGGGAGGCCGGTTGACGCAGGTGACCACCCACGGATGCCGGCAGTGACGCAAGCGGTTCACCTGCCGGTGCCTGATCGATCTCGATCATGAATGCAGACCCTTTGTCCAATCGCGACCGCACTGCTACCCTCAGTCCGAGAAGCTCGCTGAGCCGCTTGACGATCGACAACCCCAGCCCCAAACCTCGGTCGTGCGTTCCAACAGGCGCATCGAGTTGGCGGTATTCCTGGAAGATATCATCGATACGGTTTTCGGGAATGCCCATGCCGGTGTCCCGCACTTCGAACCGAACCTTCGTACCGCGCCGGCGGCAGCCGACCAGAATTCTACCGCTCGTCGTATACTTCACCGCATTGGACAGAAGATTGCGAACGATCTGCTCGAACAGCCGCGGATCGGTGCGCACGGCGAGGCTGGACGGCACGACATGGAGTTGCAGCCCGGCAGCGCGAGCGGAATAGTGAAATTCCTTGAAGAGCCGCCCCAGAAGATCGCCAATTGCGAAGCTCACGATCTGAGGTTCCACCATCCCCGCTTCGATCTGGTTGATGTCAAGAACGGAGTTGAGTATTCCCAACATCGAGGACAGCGTCTCCTCCATCCTCTGAACGAAAGTGCGCGCCTCCCCTTCGCCCACGCTCCTCTCCAAAAGCCCCTGCAACAGCTTCAACGTTTGCAGCGGTTGACGCAGATCGTGGCTTGCCGCAGACAGGAATTGCGACTTGGCCTCGGTCGCCCGCTCGGCGGATTTCTTTGCAGCTTCCCTGCTCTCGGCAACCTGTTTCTGGGCGCTTACATCGATGAAGGTGATGACGACCCCGTCGACGGTATTGCTGTCGTCGCGATAAGGGTTGACCCGGCGGACATACCAGCGACCGTCAGGCCCTTCTATCTCCCTGTCGATTGTATCGCCACCGCGCAGAGCCGTCATCGCATCGAGTTGAAGCGTATTGTCCCCGGTAAAACCGCCAAGGTCCGACAGGGGGCGGCCGACATCGGACGATATGATGTTGCATACCGACCGGGTGGCCGGTGTGAAAAACCGTATAAGAAGACTGGAATCCAGAAAAAGCGTCGGGACATCGGTACTATACAAGACGTTTTGCAAATCGTTGGACACTGCACGCTGACGTTCCAGTGCTTCGTGGAGTTGGCTGTTGAGGGCCGTCAGCTCTTCATTGAGGGATTGCAGTTCCTCTTTTGACGTTGCCGGTTCCTCACTCGTTGAGGGCAAAGAGGGAGTGCCGATATTTCCACCTTGGACTGCGCCGGGATCAAGATCACCGGAAACAGGAGGTTCGACGCGCTGCGATCCGGACATCGAACCGGTGTCTCCCTCGTAAGCAGAGGCAACCTTGTCACTATCCTCGCCGCGTTCCGCCATATTCACTCTCGTTAAAATTGACGCGCATTCCAAATAGAGATCAACCCTTGCAAAACGTCAGGCGCAGAAGGGGCAACGACGTCTTGAAAGCAGCCATCACGGCCTTGAGATCATTCGTCAGGGATAAATATTTCACCAAGCCCCGTCATCGACGGGGTAGGTTTGTGCACTTGTCGCAAGGCGCAACTTCAAAATGCGAACAACACTCATAAGTTGTTGACATTGCAAACAAAAGCACGAATGGCCGATGATAAGTCAATCCAGCCGCGATTATAATTCATCCAATATAGTTAGAGCCGGCTCACGAAAAGTGACGATGACCGGACAGAAATTCCATTTCGCCATTCGCGCGTGCAGATTGACATGTTCACGTCATGCTAGATTGAACACCACCTCGAAATCACAATCAAAAGTGAGTAATTTCCGAACCTTTTCCACGCGGGATGCTCCATTGTAGGATTGAGGGACGGAAATTCGGGTCGTGCAACGTCTTCTGCTTTCTGGCCAATATTAAATTACAAAAATCCAGACAGCAAAACAGCACATCGCTTCCGGAGTTCCTGTGGATGATGACGTTTCGGGTTGGATCACCTCAAACTCAGTTGTGCCGGCTCGTAAAAAGAAACTTCAGTTGCGTCTCTGCCAAGCCAGGCAGTTCCGCAAAGTATTTTTTAGCGCGGATAGGACATAACATGCTGACATCAGTTCCCAACAACGGGCATAGCCAATTCTCATCGAATTTCCATGTGGTTGCGCGTTCGAAAGCTGCCGAAACTTCCGTCAAAAAACTGGCGATCATCGACGACCGCACGCTCGACCGTGAGTGTCTGGCTCAGAGCCTGATCGCATACGGACTTGATATGGAAGTCGAGTTGTTTTCATCACTCGACGACTGGAGACATGCCCCGGACGGCCATCATAGCGGCATCCTGGTCAACGTCGGTCGCAGTGATTTTTGTGATGACGTATCCCTTCATGAATTACGGGAGTTCATTGCCGATTTCCCTTATCTGCCGGTCGTCATTCTTGCGGAAAACCGCGATCTGCGTCAGGTCATGAGGGCCTTTGAAGTGGGGGTGCGGGGATACATCTCCTCGTCGATAGGACTGGCAGTGTGCGTCGGCGCCATCTCCCTTGCATTGGCGGGCGGCGCTTTCGTATCAGCTGAAAATATCAGCGATCTCAGGCAGTTACTCGTGGTTGCCGAAGACAAGGAACGTCAGCGAACGGAAATGTTCACCCAGCGTGAGGTCGATGTCATCAACGCCTTGACGCAAGGCAAGCCGAACAAGATCATCGCTTATGAACTCAACCTTCGCGAAAGCACCGTAAAGGTCCATATTCGCAATATCATGAAGAAGGTGGGCGCCAAAAACAGAACGGAAGTGATCTTCAAAATATCCGATCTCTTCAAAAACTAGCATCAGGTGTCGTGTGCAGTGAACCTGTTATAAATTTATAATTGCTTGCGGGTGTCGGGCCCCGCACGATGCAACTGTATTGAAGCCATTATCACAAGAATGTTGCGCATCCCTCTTAAGCCTTTCGGCTAGCATTCCACGCATAAAGACGGGGTAACGGCCAGCGAGCCGGATACGGTACTCTCTGGTCATCGACCATATGGACCCGGGATTGCGCCATGCAAACTTTCGTCGAAAATTTCGAAAACTCGGATCGACTTCGCCAGCACTCCCGCAACATCATACCGGGCGGTGCACATACCTATGCAAAGGGTGACGACCAGTACCCTGTTCTGTCTCCCGGCTTCATTGACAAGGGATATGGCTGCCACGTCTGGGATGTCGACGGCAATGAATATATCGAGTACGGCATGGGCAATCGGGCTGTTGGCCTTGGTCATGCCTATGCCGACGTCGTAGAGGCGGCACGTGCGGAACTGTATCGCGGCTGCAACTTCACGCGGCCGTCAAAGATCGAGGTGGAGTGCGCATCGACCTTTCTTGATACGATCCAGACAGCCGACATGGTCAAATTCTGCAAAAACGGTTCCGATGCGACATCCGCGGCGATACGACTTGCGCGGGCCGTTACCGGTCGCGACCTGATCGCGCGCTGCAGCGACCACCCGTTTTTCTCCACCGACGACTGGTTCATCGGCACAACCGAGATGAATGCGGGCATTCCCGAGGCGATCCAGAATCTAGTTCTTGGTTTCAGCTACAATGATCTAAACAGTGCGCGCAGTCTGTTCGAGCGCTTTCCGGGCCGCATAGCCGCCTTCATCCTGGAGCCGTCGCGCGGTGATCCGCCTCGGGACCAGTTTCTTCACAAACTTCAGACGCTTTGCCACGAAAACGGTGCGCTTTTCATTCTCGACGAAATGATCACCGGCTTCCGCTGGGATGCGGGTGGAGGGCAAAAGACATACGATATCACACCTGATCTCTCCTGTTTTGGCAAGGCGCTTGGGAATGGCTTTTCGATTTCCGCACTTGCCGGCAAACGTGAATTCATGGAACGAGGCGGTATCGATCAAAACGATGCCCCCCGCGTCTTCCTGCTTTCGACGACGCATGGTGCGGAAACGCATGCGATGGCGGCGGCAATCGCAACCATGAAGGTTTACACGCGCGAACCCGTGGTCCCACATCTGGTCCGCCAGGGAAATGCGCTGCGTGCCGCCATCAGCCAGATCGCAATTGCGCATGGGCTTGATGCCTACTTCGGCATACAGGGCCATTCCGCCTGCCTCAGCTACTTCACGCTCGACCAGACTGGAAAGCCGTCTCAGGCTTTTCGCTCGCTCTTTCTGCAAGAAACCATTCGCCGCGGCATTCTCGCGCCGTCTCTCGTCGTCAGCTACACGCATCAGGATGAGGATATAGCCAAAACGCTTGACGCCATTGATGAGGCACTGGTGGTCTACCGCAAGGCGCTGGAATATGGCGTCGAAAAATTCCTAACAGGGCGTCCATCCGCGGTCGTCTTCCGACGTTTTAATGGCGGCGCGCAGCATCAGGCCAGCCATGATCTGGCCATGGCCGGCATGCCGCAATTACCGGAAAGCATCCGAAAGCCTTAGCCGACCGTGGCACCTATACCGTTCGCATGATCGCTACAGCCGCTTTGCCCGCTGCATCGATCTCGCCCGAAAAGATACGCTCGTTGCGATAGAAAATAGATTTTGGAGGGGAAGTTTCATGCACGTTCTGGTCACCGGACATCGCGGATATATCGGCTCCGTCATGGTCCCCATCCTGCGCAAGGCGGGTCACGAAGTACACGGCTATGACACTGAATTCTACCATCGCTGCGCTTACGTTCCAGGCGGCCCCTTGCCACAGGTACCCGGCGTCTGCAAGGACATCCGCGATATCACGCCTGCGGATATGGAAGGTTTCGACGCGGTCATTCATCTTGCGGCGCTGTCAAATGATCCGCTGAGCAATCTCAATCCGGAAATCACCTATGAGATCAACTATCGCGGCAGCGTTCGGGCAGCGCAGGCGGCCAAGCAGGCAGGCGTCAAGCGTTTCATCTTCGCCTCCTCATGCAGCAATTACGGCGCCGCTGGCGAGGGACTGGTTAACGAAACGGCAGAGCTGAAGCCAGTATCGGCCTATGGCACATCCAAGGTATTGGCGGAGCGGGAGATCGCAAGCCTCGCCAGCCCCGGCTTCACACCGGTCTATATGCGTCCGGCGACGGCATATGGCCTTTCGCCGATGCTGCGTTTCGATATCGTCCTCAACAACCTGACAGCCTGGGCGGTGACGGAGGGACTTATCCTCCTGAAATCCGACGGATCGCCATGGCGTCCAATCGTTCACATCGAGGATATTTCGCGCGCTTTTCTGGCCGCGCTCGAAGCGCCGACCGATGTCGTCCACAATCAGGCTTTCAACGTCGGGCAGGACGCGCACAACTATCAGATCAGGGAGATCGCCGAAATCGTCGCCCTCACCGTGCCCGGATGCCGGCTGCAATATGCGAGCGACGCGAGCCCCGATACCCGTTCCTACCGCGTCGATTTCGGCAAGATCGCCCGTGCGCTTCCGGCATTCAAACCGACATGGACGGCGGCAGCCGGTGCCGAGCAACTCTATAGGGCCTATAAGAGCGCCGGCCTGACAATGGCGGAATTCGAGGGACCGCACTATCAGCGGATCGGCCAACTCCAGAAGCTGATCGGTGACAAGGATATCGACCTCAACCTGCGTCGCCCCATGACCGCGCCGCGCCCCGGTGCCGATATTGCGGCATCGGTTTGAACGGAGGCTCGGATGAGCAAGATGGAGCCTGGCGCCAAGCTGACAGGCGATGCGTGGCGAGAGGCAGGTATCGGCCAGACCATTCATGATCTGGCCTCCCGCCTCTTTCCGATTTGTCGCAGCATCACCGGCAAAGGCGTGTGCGACACGATCGAGATCCTTAAAGACTATATCGATATCGAGCAGCACGCCGTCCCGAGCGGGACGCGGGTTTTCGACTGGACGGTGCCGCAGGAATGGATCGTCCGGGACGCCTATGTGAAGAACGCGGCGGGACGCAAGGTCGTCGACTTTCAGATCTCGAACCTGCATCTCATGAACTACAGCATCCCTCAACGTCGCGTCATGCCGCTGGCCGAACTACAGGCGCATATCTATACCTTGCCGGCACAACCCGATCTCATTCCGTACAAAACAGCCTATTACACGGATGCCTGGGGCTTCTGCATGTCGCATCATGCATTCCTCAAGCTCGAGGACGGCGACTATGAAGTCGTCATCGACACCGAAAAGACGTCAGGCAATCTGTTTTACGGAGAATATCTGCATGTCGGACGAAGTACCAAGGAAGTGCTTCTCTTCGCGCATATCTGTCATCCATCGCTCGCAAACGACAATTGTTCCGGCCTTGCAGTGCTGACGTGTCTTGCGGCCGGTCTGAAAAGCAGATCCACATATTACAGCTACAGGTTCGTCTTCGCACCCGGAACGATCGGCTCCCTGTCATGGCTTGCGCAGAACGAAGAAGATATCTCGAACATCGCACACGGTCTTGTGGTTTCATGCATTGGCGACGGCGGCGGACCGAACTACAAGCGCAGCCGCAGGGGAGATGCGCTGATCGACCGGATCGCTGCCTGCACGCGCTGCGGTGAGGACAAAAAACATCTTGAGATCGCCGACTTCAGTCCCTACGGCTATGATGAGCGCCAGTTCTGTTCACCGGGCTTCAATCTGCCGGTCGGACTGCTGCAAAGAAGCGCTTTCGGAACCTTTCCCGAATATCACACCTCGGCCGATAATCTCGACTTCATCCAGCCCGAACACCTCGACTCATCCTTTTGGATGATCATGGATATGATCGATGCTCTCGAAAACAATTGGACGCCATTGAACCTAAAGCCCAAGGGCGAACCACAGCTCGGAAAATACGGGCTTTTTCCTGCGATCGGCGGCCATAAGACCAATGATGGCCGCACCATGGCCTATCTATGGATACTTAACCTCGCCGATGGAAACAACTCGCTGCTTGATATCGCCGAAAAGTCTAAAATGCCGTTTGTCGATATTGCGAGCGCTGCCGGCAAGCTGCTTGAAGCGGGCCTTGTCTCGAACCTCGGTTTCCTGACGCGTTAGAACTTCAATGCCAAGCCGGCCAACCCAAGTCTTTTTCCGACATGACGGAAGGTGGCGCGGGCCATTCTACACTGATTGCGGGCTCGTCATGGCGGATCCCCGCGGCACTTTCTTGCGCATAGGGCACCGAAATCAAATAGGACACGGCAACGTCGTCACTGAGCGACTGGAAACCGTGCGCAAAACCCTCGGGAATATAGAACTGCGCGCCATTTTCGGCCGACAATATCGTCCCAACCCATTGCAGATAGGTCGGCGAGTCGCGACGCAGATCGACGGCGACATCCCATATTGCCCCTTTGACGCAGGAAACCAGCTTTGTCTCCTGATGCGGAGGTCGCTGGAAATGCAGGCCTCGCACGGTGTGCTTCAGTTTTGACAGGGAAAGGCTGTGCTGCGCGAAATCAGACACCAGCCCTTTGGTCTCAAATTCACGCTTGCAGAACGTTCTCGCAAAAGAGCCGCGACTATCCCGGACAGGCACCGTCTTAACGACCCAAAGCCCTTCGATCTTCGTCTTCTCAAACAGCATTCGGCGCTCCTGAAGCAACCCCGTACGGGCAAGAATTCCCCGCCATTTTTAGCGGCTAAGGAATACATCCATAGGCAGAACCATAGCTTGAAGGCGGGTTGTCAAATAAGTCACCCTTTCGGTTTCCAAAGCCGACCGCTGGAAGCGTATTTTAGCGGATTCTTATATCAACCTACGGCTTATGGATGACGTTTTCGTGCCGAATGCAGTATCGTCACTCCCCCCGATCCATAGTATTTTTTCCAGTTAATAAAAGAATTTTCTCAAATTCACTCAAAGACACTGCGATGAAATCAGGGGCGTCCGATGAATAATGAGGCAGTTTTTTCCGCAAGGTTGAGCTCTACGCAACACGTGGGGCTTTGCCGCCTTTGCAGCGCGCCATTGGTGCATACCTTCGTCGATCTTGGCATGTCTCCACCCTGCGAAAGCTTCGTGGCAGCCGATGCAGCCAACGACGTCGAGCCATTTTATCCGCTGCATGCATTCGTTTGCGACGAGTGCTTCCTGGTCCAGCTTCAGGAGTATGTTGCGCCAGAGAACATTTTCACGGAATACGCTTACTTTTCCTCGTTCTCGGACAGTTGGGTGGCACACGCAAAACGGTATTGCGACATGGTCATCGAGCGCTTTTCGCTTGGCCAGTCCAGTTTCGTTGTCGAGCTTGCAAGCAACGACGGTTACCTGCTGCAGCATTTCCTTGCTAGCAACATCCCGATGCTCGGAATTGAACCGGCGGTCAACGTCGCAAAGGTGGCGATCGGGAAAGGCATTCCGACACTGACGGAATTTTTCAACGAGGCTCTAGCAACCAATATGGCGGCCAGGGGACAAAAAGCCGATCTCATCATCGGTAATAATGTCCTCGCCCAGGTGCCTGATATCAACGATTTCGTCGCTGGCATGAAAGCACTGCTCAAGCCGGAAGGCGTCATCACACTTGAATTCCCGCATATCGAAAAGCTCATCGAGGAAAACCAGTTCGACACCATCTATCACGAGCACTTTTCCTACTTCTCGTTGCTGACCATCGAAAAAATGGCCCGCCGTCATGGGCTCAAGGTTTTCGATGTCGAAGAGATCCCCACACATGGCGGTTCGCTGCGAGTGTTTTTCTCACACGAAGACAGCAAGTTTTCGCGTGAAGCCCGCGTGGACAATCTCCTCGCACGGGAGCGCGGCGCCCGGCTCGACCAGATCGAGACCTATACCGCCTTCTCCGAAACCGTGCGCCAGACCAAGCGAAACCTCCTGTCTTTTCTCATCCGCCTCAAGGAGATGCGCAAGTCGATCTGCGCTTATGGCGCACCGGGAAAAGGCAATACGCTGCTGAATTATTGCGGCATCGGCACGGATTTCATCGATTTTGCAGTCGATCGCAATCCATACAAACACGGCCGCCTCACGCCGGGAATGCATATTCCGATCCGGCCCGTCAGCGAAATAGAGCGCATCAAGCCGGACTACGTTCTCATTCTGCCCTGGAACCTGAAGCATGAGATCGTTGCACAAATGAACGACATCAGAAACTGGGGCGGGAAATTCATCGTTCCAATTCCCGACATATCCATCATTGATCCGAAGGAGTTGGTACAATGAAGGTCGTCTTGTTCTGCGGCGGCAGGGGTACGCGCATCAGGGAATATTCCGAAAGCGTCCCTAAACCGCTGATCCCGCTCGGGTCTCAACCGATCATGCGGCATGTCATGCAATATTACGCCCGTTTCGGGCATGAGGACTTCATCCTCTGCCTCGGCTACAAGGCGCATGTCATAAAAGAGTTCTTCCTGAACAGCCGGCCGGAAAGTTATGCCGATTGCGTCATATCAAGCCCCGGACGTGTGGAGTTGCTCGAGGAACTGCCGAGGGACTGGCGCGTATCCCTGATCGATACGGGGATATGGCGCAATATAGGCGAGCGTCTCTGGGCTGTGCGTCATCATCTCAAAGGCGAGAAGATGTTCCTCGCCAATTATAGCGACGGCCTGACCGACGTCGATCTCGACGACATGATTGCCCAGTTCGAAAAGAGCGACAAGCTCGCCTGCTTCCTGGCTGTCAGACCGCCCCTCACCTACCACCTGGCGGAGATCGACGAGAACGGAAGGGTCCGGGAATTTCGATCGTCGGAAACATCGGATATGTGGATCAACGGCGGCTATTTCCTGATGCGACCGGAAATTTTCGACTACATGCGCGAGGGTGAAGAACTCGTGCTGGAACCGTTTTCCCGGTTGATCGCCGAAGACAAACTCATGGCCTACAAACACGAGGGCTTCTGGCGCTCAATGGATACGCTGCGCGACTGGCAGACGTTGGAAGCGATGGTCGAGCGAGGTGACATGCCATGGATTGGAGACGATGCGTCAATGGCACGCAGATCGTCAGAACCAAAGCTGCTGCCATGAAACACATGTCCCTTGCCTCCGCCGGTGATCGCCTGTCTATCCTTTGTCTTGGAGCTCACTCCGACGATATCGAGATCGGCGTCGGAGGCACGGTCCTCAGCCTGCTTTCAAAAGGCGTGCTGCTGGACGTCTATTGGTGCGTCCTCAGCGCCGGCAACGAACGCGCGCTGGAGGCACGCAGTTCCGCCGAGGCTTTTCTGGCAAAAGCGGCATCCTACTCCATTGAGCTTGCCTCATTTCAGGACAGCTACTTTCCCGCGCAGAGCCGCGAGATCAAGTCGTGGTTGCTGACATTGCGCGATAAAGTCAGTCCCGACATCATCTTCACGCATAGTCGTGAGGATGCGCATCAGGATCACCGCGAAATCAACAAGCTCACATCCAACATCTTTAGAAATCACCTGATTTTGGAATACGAAATTCCCAAATGGGACGGCGATTTCAGCAGGCGAAATGCCTATGTGCCGTTGAGCGAAGACGCGATGAACATGAAGGTCGAGCTACTGTTGCAGCACTTTGGAACACAGAGATCCAAGGACTGGTTCGACGCGGATACCTTTCGCGGCCTGGCGCGGCTGCGGGGAATGGAATGCCGTGCGCCTACACGTTTTGCGGAAGCCTTTACCGTCAGAAAGCTGACCTTCGCCTGACAGATAAGAAATCGACGTTTTCCTGGAATTAAAAGAAACCAAAAATAATACAGGGGGCATTTTCGTCATGATCCAGAACCACATCTCCGAGAACCCGTCGGAAGGCGCACCGCATCCGCAGGCCGAAACGAATACGGCCGGCTACATCGGCATCATCGATCGTCGCATGCTGGAGCGGGAATGCCTTGCCCATAGTCTCAACTATCAATATGCGGACAGGCGCATTCTGACCTTCTCCAATCTCGGCGAATGGCAACAGGCACGCGCGGAAATCGGCATGCCTGCGGCAGTTCTGGTCAGTGCCTTGCCCGCTCCGTCGGCAGAGACGAACCGCGAGCTAGCAGAGATTGTTGCTGCCGTGTCGCCGGCCGCCGTCGTCGTGCTCTCCGACGATCAGGATATCAATACCATCCTCGATACGATCGCTCTTGGCGTGCGCGGGTATATATCGAGTTCCGTCAGCGTCGATGTCTGCGTTCAGGCGATCAGTCTTGCAATAGCGGGCGGCCGTTTCATACCGGCAAGCAGCGTCATGAACATGAAAAGCCTGTTCGGCCTGACGGCACATGCGACCACACCGCCGATGAAATTTACAAGCCGTCAATCGGCTATCGCGGAGGCCCTGCGGTGCGGCAAGGCGAACAAGGATATCGCTCTGGAACTGAACCTCTGCGAAAGCACCATCAAGGTCCATATCCGCAATATCATGAAGAAGCTTGGGGCAACCAACCGCACGGAAGTTGCCTGCAAGATCGGTGACATGGCGTAACAACGCCAGCCACACACCATTCACCGACCGCTACCGAACGCCCTGCTGGGAGCAGGAACAGTCATGATCCAGTCGTCATCATCTGCGAGTGAACAGGAAGGCATTTCCCGCTTCATATCCATCCTGCGGGAGCGGCGCAAAGCCGTCTTCATCTGCTTTCTCGCCAGTTTCACAATCGCGGCAATCGGCTACGCGCGAACCCCGATCCGATACAAGGCCGAAGCGACGCTTGCGCTCGATGTCCGCAAGCTTCAGGCGCTCCCCACAGAATCCGTTGTCTCGCCGCTGCCTCAGGAAAGCCCGGTGCTTCGAACCGAACTCGATATCATCGGGTCGAGGTCCATGGCCGAACGGGTTCTCGTCATTCTGCAGAAAGATCGCCTGCTCGAAGGGCGGCAAGCCAAATCCGACCCGGCGAACACCGCCGCGATCGTGCTTGGCAACGACGCCGAGACATCGAAAATGATCGATACCCTCATGACCAACGTTCGTGTGATGAATGATGGCCGGTCGTATACCATTTACATTTCCTATTATGCCGGCGATCCGGCGCTTGCCGCGAAAGTCGCCAACGCTTTTGGGGAAGCCTATATCGACTATCAGATCGACCTCCAGACGACGGCAACCCGGCGTGTCAGCACATGGCTCGGGGAGCGGCTTGTCAGTCTGCGGACAGAACTCGAGGAGTCCGAACGCCAGGCCTCGCAATTTCGCGAAAAATCCGGGTTGATAGACACTGGCGGCCTTCCCCTGCAATCGCAGCGTCTTGCAAGTCTAAATGTCGAGCTGACAACGCTACAAGCCAAGCTGGTAGGGTCGCGCGCGCGCCTGGCGACAGCGCTTGAACTGCAAAAAAGCGGCAATGGGCTCGGGATAACCGAAGTTCTGGCCTCACCAACGATCCAGCTTTTAAGGGCCGAGCAGGCAAGGGTCATTCGAGCCATCGCGCAGATCGACGAAAGCGGCGCCGTCATGAGCCCGGAGCGTCCGCAATTATCCTCCCAGCTCAGTTCACTCAACAAGCAGATCGATTCAGAAATAGCGCAGATCATCTCCGCCTTGCGCAACGAGATCGAGGTCACCGAAAAACAGCGGCAGGAGGTCGAAGCCAGCCTTAACGACGTGCAACGCGCGGTTTCCACGACGGATATGGCAATGGTTCAATCCGGGCAACTTGACAGGGAAGCGGCAGCGAACCGCTCGATCTACGAGACATATCTGGCACGCTACAAGCAGACGATCGAACAGGACGGAATCGCCACTGCCGAGGCACGGATCATATCGAGCGCCATGCCGTCCCGCAAACCGACCAGCCCTGATGCGGGTTTGTGGGCCTTGGCTGCGCTTCTTCTCGGTTGCAGCACCGGTTTGGCGGCGGCTTTCATCCTGAATTTTACCGACCGCTCCGTTGGCTCCATCACGTCTCTTCAGCAGAAAACCGGACTGAACGTCATCGGGCGTATCCCACGCATTTCCTTTGGAGAGTTTGAGAACAAGCCCGGGAAATTCAGCAGCGGTGCTGCAGATTTCTACAGCGCGTTTGCCGACCTTCAGACCCACATCCAGTTGGCGGAGAGCAAGGCCAAGGTGATCGCCTTCACCTCTTCAGCCGATGGGGAAGGCAAGACGTTCGTAATCGCCAACCTTGCCAGATCGCTTGCGATGAGCGGCGTGAAGCTGCTGCTGATCGATGCCAATCTACGGAACCCGGCTCTGGGGTCGGAATTCAATGTTGGATCGACGTCGCATGTCGCCCAGGCGGTCAACCGTGAGGTATCGCTGGATGACATCATCCAACGCGATCAGGATTCCGGGGTCGACATCATCATCGCCGAGAAAAGCGACCTGCCACCAAATCTTGTTCTTGGAAGCAAGCGCTTCGCCGGCCTGATTGCAGAGGCGAGGCAGCGATATGAACTGGTACTGATCGATGCCCCATCCGTTGCGCATGACCTCGACCTGTTGCGGATCGCCACTTTGTCGGACGCCGTCTCGTTCGTGGTCCGGCAGGATGCCGCCGATGGCACGGCTATGAAAAACGCCGTCATCAAGCTGCGGGTGGCGGGCCGGCCGATCACCGGCATCGTCCTAAACGGCATACGGCGTCAAAGAACGCGTCGAACTCCAGTCTGGCCGAGCATTTTCCGGAACTGGAATACTCATTTCAAGCCGCAGAAACGCGCAACCAATCTGCGCCCGCCGGCTATCGTCCATAATGAGAGGTGAGACATGCGCTTCGTGACAAGGCCCAAAGGCTTTTCCCTGATGATCGCCAGTACGACCTTTCTGTCTTTGGCCGTTTGCCAGGTACCGGCCGTTGCAGATGGAACCAACTACAAGGTCGCGACCGGCGACGTCTTGACGATCTCCGTCTACGGCGATCCGGGCCTGACCGGCCTATTCCCTGTCAGTGCGGATGGAACGATCGGTTATCCGCTTCTTGGCAACGTCAACGTGGTCGATCAGACGGTGAACGAAATCGGTGCGCGGATCAGCCGCGATCTGGCAAGCCATGTGGCAAACCGCTCCGTCGCCGTCGCGGTCAAGGAATATGCTCCGATCTTCGTTGTCGGCGACGTCCAGAAGCCGGGAAAATATGAATACCGTCCCGGCATGATCGTGCTTGAACTCTTCGCACTCGGCGGGGGATTGCGCGAGTCGAATGCGCAGAGGGATACATCGGGCATACAGCTGATCGCGGCCCAGCAGGAATATGAAGACATGTCGATGCAACTGCTGTCGCAGGACGTTAGGCGCGTTCGGCTGGAAGCGGAACTGAACGACACCGAATTCGACTATAAGGGCGACGACATCGGACTTGTCCGGGATCGCGCCGCCTTGGAGAAGATCGTCGCATCTGAAACAGGTCTGTTTCGCCTTCGCCTGTCGGCGCAGCAGGACGAAAAGACCAACCTCGAAGTCCAGCGGCAGAACTTCATTCAGGAAATAGACACGCTTGAGAAAAGCAACGTCATGCGCAACCAGCAACTCGAATTGCTCGACATGGATGTCAACGCGTCGAAGGAACTTGTCACGCGCGGTGCAGCCTCCGAATCCGCCCTCCGAGAGCGCAAGCGCGAACTGCTATCCATGAACCAGCAGGTGCTGGAATCGACATCGTTCCTGGCACGCGCGCAGCAAAACAAGAGCGAGGTGGAGCGTCGTATTCTGGAGTTGAAAAGCAAAAGGCACAATGATGCTGCGACCGAACTGCGGGAGACGTCCCTCGACATCATGCGCCTGAAGAAAAAACTGGCCTTCAGCCTTCAATCCATGGCCGAGATCGGCTCGACGGCGCGGCGGGTTTCCAGCCTCGAGGACATGATCGAAACCAAGTTCTTCATCGTGCGTCAGGTCGCAGGCGCCTATAGCGAAATAGCGGCCGACGAGCATACGCAAGTTCGGGCGGGAGACGTCGTCCGCGTCCGCCTGTCGGTATCCGGCAAAGACCCGGTTTCGGCAGCACTCGTCACAGGAAGCGTTAACTAAAAAGGGTTTGCCGGCGTTCCGATCGGTAGGCTCCCGATTTCCTCCAGAGAGCAGAAGCAATCGGCACAAGTGTCTGGGAGGCGGAGATGGAATCTGCGATCATTCCGGTTGGTTATCACATGGTCAGGCAGGACGCCGTCATCATCGTGAACGGAGAAAGAGGGCTGCAGCCCGTCCATGTGACGCAGGATGCCCTGAACGACATTCAGTCCCCACCGCAATGCGATGCGCGACGTCTGGCGCAATTCGCCAACGTGTTTGCAATGATAGGGGCATCCAAAATCGAGAAGGGAATGTTTGCATTCGATGGACAGATCTGGATCACGGCAAGCGACGTCCGGACCTGGCTCAATTTGACGGCACAAAACGGACCGGCCAGGTGAGTTTTATCAAACTCTACCGCCTTTATCGTTTTGTCGTTACCAAAAGCGCAAAATTTGTCAGACAGCATATGCGTGGATGGGCACCCTACCGCTTATAGCCAGATTGAATCGACACGATAAAAGCGGTTTCTAGAGGTACCCGCCGCCCCCTGATACTTTGGTGGGTCGCCGGTCACCGGGCTCACCTGGTAACCGGGAGGGCTCGCTCGTTGAACCGGGCGAGCCTATTTGCATCTCGCACAAACCGTCGCCAACGCCGCGCAAATCCTGTCGCATCGACGGCTTCTGATTGAGATTTGCAAGAATATCAGCTGAACCGAACGAACCGCAGATCGCTCGCCACTCATGGAGTAACGAACGATCCGTCGGGTCCCTCGCCTGCAATGGAAACCTCCGAGCCTCAATCTGAATGGCCCATGGTATCGCATGACCTCAATGTATCGAGCCATAGTCGCCACTTTCCGGCAGCAGGTCAATTCACCGCAGATACGTCATTAGGGGTAATTTGCCCGATATTTCCGGGAACAGAACTCATTCAATAAGATGTTGGCCTTGCGGCATTGGACGATGGTTTAACGGTGTTGGCCGTTGGCTCCACGTTTCCCGTTGCAAAACCGCTCCATGTCGAGCCGACATTGGCCCAGCTATTCTCCGGATGCATCGTCACGAAACCCGAACTTTGGACCGGCCCTGGCGGTCCTCGGGTAAAATGATTGTCATAGAGTACCGTGTTGATCCGCCGTGAGCGTTCGGCCGGTCCGGCCTTGAAGCTGCCGTCATGCGTCCACATGAGTTTGTAGGCATCAACGAAGCCGTAGCGGACGTTGGTGAAGGTGTTTCCATCGAAGACAGTGCCATTATAGTCGGCACCGGGATGGTTCCAGGTTTCATATTCGACGCCGATATAGGCGATGTCGGTGAACCTGTTGCTGC
The DNA here is from genome assembly GCF_009498615.1 of Agrobacterium sp. ICMP 6402. Lineage (NCBI taxonomy): Bacteria > Pseudomonadati > Pseudomonadota > Alphaproteobacteria > Hyphomicrobiales > Rhizobiaceae > Agrobacterium > Agrobacterium sp. ICMP 6402. The sequence goes on along the minus strand of NZ_QSNV01000008.1, from coordinate 228,519 downwards.
GATACACATTTCCCAGACCGCCCCAGATGCCGGCAACGCCGGTATCCGCGAATGTCGTGCCGACATAGAGACCGCTGTTGCTGCGGGCCACGCTGTTGTTGGAATATTGCAGGAAATACGGGCTAAGGCCCCGCGTCGAGTCCAGCGCAACCGTCATCATGCCGTGTCGCATCTGGGAGATGCGGTTGCTGTCGACCACCACGTCGTAGACATTGCCGTAGAGGAGAACGGCGGTGGAATCGGAATCATGCTCGGCATAGCTTCCCCTGCCCTCGAAACTATTATCGTATATAACGGCCCGCGATGCGGTCGCCGCCAGAGCAAACCGGCTCCTTCGATCGGGAACGATATTCCAGGCTTGTTCGAGCAGCACGGCAGAACCGTCCGTCGACGCAATGTGACGGTGCTGCCCGGCGCCTCGGCCGCCAACAATAACGAGATCGCGCCCGCCCGGCACGGCATCCCCTAAATCCGACAGGGAGCTGAAGGTAACCGAGGTCGCCGAAGCGCCGACGAAATCATTTTTAAGCTTGCTCCCGACGATCTCGAAACAGATTTGTTCGCCCTTGTTGCAATCAACCTTGGTGCAGTCGTGAGGCGCGGCGTTTCGCGAGATGTTTTTCTCGAAATAGAGATTTCGCATGCTTCCGAAATGCGCCTGGCCAACAAAAAAACGTCCGATTCCATGGCCGTCGTCGCGGCTTTCATCCGCGTTCGTCAGCTCGTTGCCGGTCATGGCAAAATCGCGCCCACCCCACAGGGCGACGACGGACTCGCCGTAGCCCGTCATCCGGAAACGATTATCGGAGAAAAACACCTGCCGGCTTGCGCCGTAGAAGGATCCATTTTCGATCAGCTCGGATGCATGGACAAACAGCCCTTCGGTGTCCTGCGCATCGAAGGCCGGCACGCCCCAGGCGTCGATGCGCACGGAATCCAGACGGGTGTTTTTGCGATTGCGCAAAGCGAGAAGAGGTTTACCGGCAATGTTGCGGTTGGCATTGAGGGTCAGTTTCTCGAACCGGGTGTCGTCACCATCAACGACAACCATGCTCTGATCAATCCTGCGGTTGAGCCTGATTTCCGTGTTGTCAGCCCCTTCCCCCAACCATGCCACATTGCCGGGCGCAGTGAGAGGCTTTGTCACGAGATAAATGCCGGCGGGAAAATACAACACCGATGGCGCCGTTGCAGCCGCGGCGTCGATTGCGCGCAAAATCGCCGCGGTGTCGTCAGTCGTGCCATCGCCTGTTGCACCGAACTGCCCGACGTCGATGCGCTTTTTATCCTGCGCCGCCCATGGCGATTGCGACAGGACGTCAAGTGCAAGCGGACCGCTCCAGCCGAAGCGGCCGCCATGGGTATTGTGAACCCACACTTCATACTTGCCCGGAGGCAGAGCCGGCACCTTGAAATCGACCTTGAAGGGGTTGACGGAGATTGCCGGAACATACCAGCCGACGGCACCGGCTGGCTTGATATAGAGATAAGACTGGCTGGTCCCATTGAACCGCGAAAGGTTGCGTCCATAGACCGAGACGATCGCTCCCGGCGCTGCGGCATCCGGCCCGATCCACCAGCTTTCGGTGCGATTGATCGCAAAGCTGCGTCCCTGGACATCACCCCGCTGGGGCCTGATCAGGTAGGTGGACCATGAGGCAAGCGTCGTTGGCAGCAGCAGCGTCGCCGCCGTCGCATCAGCCGTCAGCGGTGCGACCGGCGTCACCACACCCTGCGTGGCGCCGGGAGCTTGCGAAAAGATTTGAAAACCGGTTCGTCCATCGAGATCGACGCCGGTCATCGACACAACCTCGCCAGCGCCCGCCGTTCTAGAAATCTCCGCGATTGCCGGCCCCTCGCCGCCAACCTCTGTCCACGGCGGATTGAAGGCATCAGCATCATCTGGCAATCGTGGTTCTGGAACGGGTATCGGGAAACCGAACTGGCGTGGATCAGGCTGACTGCCTGGCTCTTGCCCTCCCTGCACCGCCGGTTGCGCCACGACACCCGAAAATGCGAAACCCGACAATGGCAAACCTGACAATGCGAGCACAAGCACGACAGGGAAAATCCATGATGTCAGGGAATTTGGCGATCTCATCTTGCGCAATCTCCGCAGACGAACGCAGGCTTGGTTCAATTCCTGCGAGTGGAACCGGCATCAGCAAGCGAAGCGGACCCGTCTCCAGAAATAGCACCTGCACGCCCCGTGATGGCTTATTACACGGCTTGTCGTACCATATCCGGTTGCAGCGACTTCGGTTGTCGCCACCACTCATACAAATCCTGAATTCCGTATCTGAGTTCCACCGTCGAGGTCCAGCCAAGCGCGTTTAGCCGCGAGCAGTCGAGCAGCTTTCTCGGAGCGCCATCAGGCTTGCTGGTGTCGAAAACGATCTGCCCGTCATAGCCGACGATGCCTGCAATCAGATGGGCGAGATTGCGGATGGATATCTCCCGTCCCGAGCCGATATTGAGCAGCGGGAAATGCGCCGATGATTTCATCAGGAAACAGCAGGCATCCGCCAGATCGTCCACATGGAGAAATTCACGCAGAGGACTGCCTGTGCCCCATAGAACAACCTTGTTCTGACCGCTGATTTTCGCTTCATGCATTCTCCTGATCATCGCAGGAATGACGTGTGAGCTTTGCGGATCGAAATTGTCGTTCAGGCCGTAGATGTTGGTCGGCATGACGGAGACGCAATTCAGGCCGTACTGACTGGCATAAAACTGGGAAAGCTTGAGCGACGCGATCTTGGCAATCGCGTAGGCCTCGTTGGTGGGCTCCAGCGGACCTGTTAGAAGGGCATTTTCCGTGATCGGTTGTGCTGCGAATTTCGGATAGATGCAGCTCGATCCCATCCAGAGAAGCTTTTCGACACCGATATCGGCAGCCGATTTCATGATGTTCATCGAAATGAGGGTGTTGGTGTAAAGAAAGTCAGCCGGATAGGCTGCATTTGCTGCGATGCCTCCGACCTTGGCGGCAGCGACAAAAATAACCTCCGGCCTTGCCGCCGCCATCCATTGCTCAGTCTCATATTGTCGGGTCAGGTCAAGCTCGCTGCGCGAGACTGTGAGGATTTTGCAATTCTCGCGTTGCAGCCGTCGCACAAGTGCCGAGCCGACCATTCCCGTGTGGCCGGCAACCCAGACGCGCTTGCCCTTTAAGCTGAACGCGATGTCTTTCGATTTATGCGACGAATTCATTTCTTCCCTCTTCCAGCATCACGAGGCGAAGATCCGCTTCGACCATTTCATGAACGAGGTCGCTAAAGGACGTTGAATGGCTCCAGTTTAGTTTTCTGCGTGCCTTGCTGGAGTCACCGAGAAGAAAATCCACTTCTGCCGGACGAAAATATCTCGGATCGATTTCGATGATCGTATTTCCGGTTTTGGCATCGTATCCCACTTCGTCACGGCCATCGCCGTGCCACTCGATGCTCCTGCCAACCACGCCGAAAGCAAGCTCGACGAATTCCCGCACCGTATGTGCCTCGCCGGTCGCGAGCACGTAGTCCTCGGGTATTTCCTGCTGCACGATGCGCCACATGCCTTCGACATAATCGCGCGCATGTCCCCAGTCTCTCTTTGCGTCGAGATTGCCAAGACGCAGTTTGCCCATGAGACCGCGTTCGATGGCCGCAACGCCGCGCGTGATTTTCCGCGTGACGAATGTCTCCCCGCGAATGGGGCTCTCATGGTTGAAAAGAATGCCGTTCGATGCGTGAAAGCCGTAACTTTCCCGGTAATTGACCGTCATCCAGTAGGCGTAGAGCTTTGCCGCAGCATAGGGGCTTCTCGGATAGAACGGCGTACCCTCGTGCTGGGCAACAGTACCCATCCCCCCGAACAGCTCCGATGTGGACGCCTGGTAAAACCGGCACCGGTCGCCCAAGTTCAAAATGCGCATGGCTTCCAGCAGTCTCAGCGTACCAAGCGCATCCGCATTTGCCGTATATTCCGGCGTCTCGAAGCTGACCTGGACATGGCTCTGGGCGCCAAGATTATAAATCTCGTCGGGCTGGACCTCTTGAATGACCCGGCACAGGTTCGTGGCATCCGTCAGGTCACCGAAGTGCAGACGAAAGCGAAGGTCTTCCTCGAAGGGATCTTGATAAAGATGATCGATCCGGCCGGTATTGAAGGAGGAAGACCGCCTCTTCAGGCCGTGAACGATATATCCCTTGGCAAGCAGCAATTCACTCAGATAAGCTCCGTCCTGCCCGGTTACGCCGATGATCAAGGCTCTCTTGTCTACCATCCACCACATCTCCCAGCGGTTCAGGCCCCGGCTGGCGCCTCCATAGAAGGTATAACGAGGCCCTGCGGGTCGGCAGCATACCAAAAGGGAGAGGACGGCAGGTCAGAACTGGCCGATTCACCGTCCACCACGTCGACATCTGCCTTTAAGAGGAGGCAGGGTGAGTATCCCCACTCCCGCCTTAAGCCTTTTGGTCGAGTTGCAGGTCGCGCGCACCGTGCCAGACTTCGGAAATACAACGCCGGGTCGCGCACGATCTTTACGACGGCAGTGAGCGCGAGACGACATCATCTAAGATTCATGGAGGCGGATTGGATGGGTACGTTCGCGACGACTTATGAAAAAACGCAGAACTTCAACTGGTTGACGCGCTTTCTGCATGCGGGCCGCTATCGAAAGCTGCTTGAGGTCCTCGAAACAGTGCAGAAGGATGTCGGTAATCGGAAGGTCAGAATACTGGATATCGGCTGCGGGCCTGGAACTGCGGTCGGACATATTCTGGAGAAATTCGACGTTGACTATGTGGGCATCGACTACGATCCGACCTTCATCGAGGCCGCGCGCAATCGTTACAGCAAATTTGAAAACTGTCGTTTCATCGTCGGCGACGCCACCGACGAGCGCCTTTACGAAACGATCGAGGCCGACATCGTCATCGCGCTGGAAACGCTCGAACATATCCACCTCAACCGCACCGTCCGTGTCATCGAGCATGTCTGCGCGATCGTTCGCCCCCGGATTTTCCTGGTGACGGTGCCGGTCGAAGTCGGGCCAGCCGTATGGATCAAGAACTGGGGGGCGGCCCTCATGGGCTACAACCGGCAATCCGGCAACCTGAAAGAGACTTTTTGGGCAGGGTTATACCGGCTGGACCGGGTGCCCGCGCACCATACCTCCCATCAGGGCTTCGATTGGCGATGTCTGGCGCAGCTTATCCGCGTCAACGCGCCCTTGCGCGAAATCCGCAGCCTGCCGTTTTCTTTCGTTCCACGCCTGCTCAGCCCGAACGTCGCGCTGATCGCCGAGCCGGTGAAATCGACAATCGATCTGGCAAATGACGACCCCGACGCATGGAAGATCAACCATGGCCAGACGGCCTGGAACCGCCCGCAAATTGTCGGCGATGCCGATGTTGCGCGCCACGCCAAATCATCGAAAACATGGTCTATGCGCCTCAAAGGATTGCTGGGCATGACCCTCGCCGCAATGCCATTCGCCTGGCATCGCTGGTCTTACATTTCCATATCGCCGGGCGAACTGCACTCACCGCATTTCCTGCTGACGATCGACAAACACCTGCTACGGCCTGACCAGCCCTTTGAAGGCGACTTCATCATCCTTGCGGGGCAAGCCGTTGTTCAACGTATTTCCGAGGCCAGCTATCTGCTGATCTAGCGCATTTCCAGTAAAACTGCGTAGCGGGGCCATCAAATGTACCCGTCACCGCCGCTTGACTATGCGCCGAAGCATAGACCCCTTTCTGGCCTTGCGCGGGATAAGCTCGATATCACTGACAAGCTTTGCGCCACCTTCGCGGCGCTCCAGTGTGATCTTGCGGCTATGAAATGCCTCCAGCTCGGCACGATGCGCCACGCTAATAATTGTGGCATCCGGTAGTTCGTCGATCACTGTCTGCATCATCTTGTCCTGACTTTTCTCATCCAGAGCGGCCGTCGCTTCGTCCATGACGATGATATCGGGGGCGTTGAGCAGCAGGCGTGCGAAGGTTAGCCGTTGTTTTTCACCGCCTGACAATGTCTGGTCCCAGGGCGCCTCGTCTTCGATCTTGTCCTTGAGTTGGCCAAGACCGACCTTGTCGAGAGCGACGCCGATCTCTTCCGCCGTCCAGCTTTCCGCCGGTTGAGGATAAGAGACCGCGCGGCGCAGCGTGCCGGCTGGAATGTATGGCCGCTGCGGCAACATGAACAGCTGACTGCCGGCGCGGAAATTCACGCTGCCACCGCCCCACGGCCAGAGGCCGGAAATGGCACGCACCAGCGTACTTTTGCCCGAGCCGGATTCCCCTGATACCAATACGCGCTCGCCCGCGCCGATTTCCACATCCGTCTCTTTGACGACGGCGGTCCCATCGCCCAGGGACACGGAAACATCCTTGAGGCTGAGCATGGTCTCGCCTTCGGTTTCACCGCGCACGATGCGGCCGAGCGTGTCGCTTTTTTCGGCCCGTTCAAGGCCATCGAGCGACATCATCAGCGAAGCGACGCGTCGTGCGCAGGCGTTCCAGTCTGCCAGGCGCGGATAGTTATCGACCAGCCAGCCAAATGCGGACTGGACGATGGTGAAGGCGGAAGCCGCTTGCATGACCTCGCCGAGCGACATGCTGCCATCGAGAAACTTGGGCGCACAGAGCAGAAGCGGTACGACGGGCGCAATCAACATCGAACCATTCGATACAACCGTGGTGCGCATATATTGCTGCGCCAGAAGACGCCACTGCCCCCGCACATTGGCGAACCTCTTGTCGAGATCACTCCGCTCCTCTTCTTCACCGCCAAGCAGGGCGATGCTCTCACCATTTTCCCTGACGCGCGTGAGCGTGTAGCGGAATTCCGCTTCGACCTGGTTCTTGACTTCGGAAACCTTGACGAAGTTTCGGGCAATGAAGGCTATGGAACTGGAGGTGATGATCGCATAGATGACGGCTGCAACCACGAGGAAGCCGGGCACCGTGATCCAGACACCGCCGATCGACAGCGTTAGCGCCCCGCCAATCGTCCACAAAACAACGATGAAGGTGGAAGCAGACACAAAGGCAGCGATGACACCCGAGACAAAATCGACGGGCGCCTCGGTGGCGATCCGCATATCCTCCGAGAGCCTCGCCTCCGGATTTTGGTGGTCGCCATCAATCAGGTTGAGCTGATAATAGCGACCGTTCGCAATCCATCTTCCCACCAGCGCCTTTGTCAGCCAGGAACGCCAGCGCCGCTGAATACGCATCCTGACATATACCTGTGAGGTGACGATGAACACGCTGCCCAAAACGATGGGCGGAAAGATGGATGCGAAAAAATAGACCGTCGAAGCGTCGCGTTTCTCGATTGCGTCAAAAATTCCGCGATTCCAGACGTTGATGCCATATTGGAAGGCGACATTGATGCCGATCATGGCCAAAAGCCCGAGCGAGAACGGCCATGCCAACCCATCGCCGCGGCGGCTCCAGAAACCTCGCGCGCTGATCCAGAAGCGCTTCAGCAGATATTTCCTGCGCGCTTCCTCCGCTTCCTCGGGCGTCAAGCCCGAAGCAGGTTCCATCTCCTCTGGCGGGAGAGGATCATCGGTATCAGGAGCATCCTTGACGGATGCGGTTTCGGTACCAGTTTCGTCGGCACCAACGACCGGTTTCGGTCTTGATTCATTGTCGATCATGGTCGCTTAACGAAGGATGACGTGAAAGGTTTCACGGCTTTGTGATGGGTCGTGAAATTTTCTTTTGCAGTTACGCAAGGCCGCTGAGAAGGTTCCAAAACGTCAACTTCGTGCTCGCTGCCGAGACGCTGTAATGATGGCGGCGGGCGTTATGCTGACGTGATCGAGACGCTCCTTCCACGACACATCGCCAAGGGGATCAGACATAGCCCGCGGCACAACCGATCATGACGATGATCGGCAGTATGTTAACTTCCCGTTTTGACGAGATGCCCTAAAATAAGCAGACTCTGATATTGGACCCGCCGCGCCCGGTTGTCATGGCTTGCGGCAAGCAGACGGCGCCATCATGCGACTTAGCACCATCACGAACCTGGCCTATGCCGTGACCCTCGTACTCACAACGGTGTCGGCGACCACATTCATTCTGTCAGCCAGAAGTGCTTCTCAAGAACGAGTGGCCATCCAGGATCACCTCCAGTTGAATGATCTTGCCGAGGAACTGGCACTCATTGCGGATGAGCGCACCGAAGAGGCGCGTCTCTACGTCATGCGGGGCGACGAGCAGCATCTGGCGAAATTCTACGTCGACGAAGATCAGGAAAAGCACCTCGAAAACACGCTGGACAAACTCTCCGCGCTCGGTGTTTCGCCGGAAGAGGCAGGATCATTTCAGGAGATACGCAAGAGCGCTGACGCGCTGGACAAGATGGAGCGTGAGGCCATCAGCCTCTATCGATCCGGCCGCCAGAACGACGCACAGCAGATCCTGTTTGGCGATGAGCATTATCGGCTGCATACGGGCCTCATGAACACGGTCGCGACCTTGAGAGAAGGTATCGCGGTCCGCTCACAGGCAACGGTTGACCAGGCCAAAAGCCGGAGCGATTTCTATGGATCGATCGCCAAGGCGATGCTTGCACTCACCGCCCTGATGTTTGTGGCCGTGCTTTATTTCGTCCTTACCAGACGTGTTGCCGCGCCGCTTATCCGGATGAGCAATATCGTTACGCGCCTTGCCAGACAGGACTACAGTATCGATGTGCCCGACGAGGGACGTCGTGACGAAATTGGAGACATGAACCAGGCCATCCGCATCTTCCGCAGCAACGGGCTTGAGCGGGACCGGCTCGACGCGGAGCACCGCAAGAACCAGCGCATAAAGGACCTGATCCTGCAAATGATGCATCGGATTCAGGCATGTCAGAATCAGGATGAATTGTCCGACGTCGTTTCAAAATTCATGCCGCAGATTTTCCCAACCATTGCCGGCCGCCTGCTTGTCATCAAGGAGCACAGTTCGGTTCTCCAATCGACGGGGCAATGGTCCAATCCTTCGTTTTCCGAGCCGGAGTTTTCGATCGACGATTGCTGGGCGCTCCGGCGCGGGCGTCCCCATGCCAGTAACCCTGATGGCGACGACGTCGCCTGCCATCATATCAAGGGGAATATCGGAACCGGCCTGTGTATACCGCTCACGGCATTGGGTGACACCGTCGGCCTGCTGTATCTTGAAATTCCGCAGGGTAACGAGACGCTGGAGACGGAGCGACTCTATCTGGAACTCCTCGCCGAGAATGTCGGCCTTGCCGTCGCAAATCTCCAGCTTCGGCAACGACTGGTCGGCATGGCAAAACAGGACGCCCTGACCGGTCTCCTCAACCGCCGGTCTCTTGATGAGGAGCTGAACAGGCATATTGGGAAGCCAACCCAAAACCTCGCCTGCCTGATGCTCGACATAGACCATTTCAAGCGCTTCAACGACCGCTTTGGCCATGACGCCGGAGATGCGGTGATGCAATATGTCGCCCAGGTCCTTTCGGAAGCCATCGGTGGTCTAGGAGAACTGTTCCGTTTCGGCGGCGAGGAATTCACCGTGCTCATGCCGGCTGCGGGCATTGAAGATGCCATCAGGCTTGCGGAGAAACTACGGTACGCCGTCGAGCGCGCACCTTTCACCTACCGCGGTCGCCTGCTTGACCCCATCACCATATCGATCGGCATTGCAACGTCACCGGGTGCGGGGACCGTGAGCAGCGTGTTGGAACGCGCGGACGCTGCGCTTCTAAACGCCAAGCAGACAGGCCGGAACAGGTGGGTGTCATCAGACGAACTGTAAATGGAAGAGCCTCCAACCCGTCAGGATGGAGGCTCTTGTCTAGTATACGAAACCGATCATTTCCGGTAGGCAAGCCCACCCCAAATCCGGCCTTCATCCCGATGTCGGCCACCATGAACGGCACCGATATATGCCGCAGCAGATGACACAATGGCAGAAGCCGCCAGCAGGAATGCCGTCAGGATCCCTGCAACTCGCGCCTTTTCAGCTGCATCAGCGGCCTTTGTCTTGGCGTCGTCCAGTGCCTTCTGAGCCTGAGCCTTCAAGTCATCGATCTGCTTTTGAGCTTCGTCGACCTTCTTCTGTGCTTCTGCACGCACGGCCTGCACACGTTCAACCGTCTGGTTCACCCGTGCCTGCGCATCGGTCTGGCTGATGCCGGTGCGAGCCGCGATCTGATTGGTGAGCCAGGTTTTGTCTGCATCGGAAATCTCGCCGGTTGCCAGCAGGTTACCGAGAAGGCCGCTGATCTGACGCTGGAAATCGCCAGCGCCTTGTTCACCCTGCGGCTGGGTCGTCTGCGTGTCCGTTCGCAACAGGGTGTCGGTGAAGTAGTCGATCGGATTGGTCTTCAGGCCCTGCGGAAGCATCTGCTCGATGCTGGGCGCCGCTGCCTGACCCGCACCTTGCGCGATGCCGCCCGCCGCACTGCCGACCCCCGAAATCAGCCCACCGGCGACCTGACCGGCGCCTTGGACTGCACCACCCACGGCCGAACCGGTTGCTTCAATGGCGGTTTGCGCCACGCTTCCCACGGCTTTTGCACCGCCGGACAGCACGCCCAGGGCCAGAAACGCGGAGACGACCGTTCCAATTCCCCAGACCACCAGACCATTGAGGCCATCACGAACAGTCAGTTCGTTTCGATCTGCCTGCCCGGCAGGACGGCGCATCCGGCCGGTGATGTAACCGCCCAGCATGTAAGAGCCGACCATGGAAATGATAACGAACAGGGCGGTTATGATCAGCCAGATTGTGCTGACTTCGCCATCGTCTAACGAGATTGAACTCAGCCCCAATCCACCGGCAAATGCGGTGAGGACCGCCATGGCGCCTGATGCAATAAATGCGCCAGCAAAAATCGCAGGCCAATCGACATAGCTGCGATTGGTTTCAGTACCGATTGAATCAACCATCAGCGCAACCCCAGGAATGAGAGAATGAACAAGACGATTACGACGAGCCCGACTAGATAAATGATAGAGTTCATACGGTATCTCCTCCGAAAGGACGACGAGTCCTCCGCGTAGCGGTTGATTATATTCTGGTGACAGGTGCGAGCTGATTGCTCTGCAGATCAAACTCGCAGCGACTGAAAAAGTTTCACGACCGGTAAACCCGGATAAGAAAAACCCCGCCGAAGCGGGGTCTTGTGGCTACCAGCTTTGACGACCATACCAGTCGTCAACGTCCTTCCTGGTCCGGTCCTTTTCGTAACCGTAACGCTCCTGGAGCTTGCCTTCGAGCTGCTCGCGCTTGCCGTTGATGACGTCAAGATCGTCGTCGGTGAGTTTGCCCCACTGCTCCTTGACCTTACCCTTCATCTGCTTCCAGTTGCCTTCGACACGATTCCAATCCATTTGGGCCTCCCTTTGCTTTGTGTTTGCCTCGTGTAAATGCCCGCACATCGCTGAGGTTCCGAAATGGATCGCCGGCGGGACGTTTCAATCGTGGATACGTGAACAGGTATTTGGTTTGGGTGCGAAGGCCGGAGCTCACCTGGGGCGAGCAGCATTGGAAACAGCTTGGGTCCCCGTTCAGCCCGGGTTAATGACACACGCGTCAACATCTCCGGAATGGAACTGCAAGCGTGATTTCACGTTAACGCTAGCTTTTTGGGAGATAAAACAATGAAGCTTTTGAGCGCCGCAATCTGCCTGGTCTCTGTGGGCATTCTGAGTGGATGCGTGGATGACGGTGGATACCGGACGGGCGGATATTACTCGAGCGGCGTCTATTACCGATCTTATGACCGCGATCGCCAATACCGTGACTATGACCGCCGTCAATGGCGTCAGCACAGGGAGTGGCGTGACCGCGGCGACGGGCGCGGCGATTACCGTTACCGGCCCCGTCCCGCCTATGGTGTAGAGGTGCGATGAACGGGCTGCCGCAGAGGAGTGGCGCTTGTGCGTCGTTGCCTTATGCGGCAACCCGTCGTCTTAACCGCTCTTCGGCGACCCCGGCAGCATTCAAACAGGATGTTGCTGGACGCTGAGGCCGCCGTCGATAGTCAGGCATGTCGCGTTCATGAAAGGGCATTCATCGGAGATCATGAAGACGGCTGCCATTGCGATTTCGTCCGGAGTGGCAATACGACCTCCAGGATGGAGCTTCATGGTTTCCGCCTCCGCCGCCACGGGATCGGGGAAGCTGTTCCAATAATCGATGACCTTCCGGGTCGCGACATATCCGGGCGCCAGCGCATTCACCCGTATATTTCTGGACGCATATTCGATGCCAAGCGACTTGGTCATGCCCATAAGCGCATGCTTTGCCAGCGGATAGGGAAACGTATGCGGGATAATCGTGAACGCATGCGTCGAGGCGATGTTCAGCACCACGCCACCGCCCGCTTTTATCATGCCCGGAAGCGTCGCCCTGCAACAATACCACGCCCCCTTGAGATTGATATCGAAGCAGCGCTGCCATTCCTCGTCGCTGGTTTCCAGCGGCTCGGCAAACACGTTGACCCCGGCATTGTTGACGAGTGCGTTGATCCGACCGATCTCGCCTGCCGCTTTTTCTACAGCCGCTTCAATCGCGTTCGCATCCGTAATGTCCGCCGCCATCCAGCCGAGCTTGCCCCCGCCATCTTGAAGTGCGCGCGCCTCGCGTTCGAGCAGATCGGCGTCGCGATCAATCAGGAACAAGGCGGCGTTTTCACGAAGAAATGCCTTGGCAAGAGCAAGGCCGATACCCTGAGCCGCGCCTGTTATGAAGATGCGTTTGCCGGAAAGCCTTCCAACCATGCTGTTCACCCCACTCACCACTCGGCAAAGCTGCCATCGGCATGACGCCAGATCGGGTTGCGCCAGCGGTGACCCTGCCTGGCGCGCTCGATGACATAGGCCTCGTCTATTTCAATACCAAGGCCCGGCCCCTGCGGGATAGAGACGAAGCCATCCGCATACTGGAACACATCCTTGTTGGAGATGTAATCCAGAATATCGTTGCTCTTGTTGTAATGAATGCCGAGGCTCTGCTCCTGGATGAACGCGTTATAGGATACGGCGTCCACCTGCAGGCAGGCGGCGAGTGCAATCGGCCCCAGCGGGCAATGCGGCGCGAGCGCCACGTCATAGGCCTCCGCCATGGCCGCGATCTTGCGGCATTCGGTAATGCCGCCGGCATGCGACAGGTCCGGCTGGATGATATCGACGTAACCGCCTTCGAAGACGGATTTGAAGTCCCAGCGTGAATAAAGCCTCTCACCCAGCGCAATCGGCGTCGAGGTATGGTTGGCGATCTCTTTCAGCGCTTCCTTGTTTTCGGAAAGAACCGGCTCTTCGATGAACATCAGCTTGTAAGGCTCAAGTTCCTTGGCGAGCACCTTGGCCATCGGCTTGTGAACGCGACCGTGGAAATCGACGCCGATGCCGATATGCGGACCGACTGCTTCACGGATAATGGCAATGGTCTCGACAGCCTTCTCGACCTTTTCGTTGGTATCGACGATCTGCATCTCTTCGCAGCCGTTCAACTTGATGGCCTTGAAACCGCGCGCCACGACATCTCTGGCATTTTGCGCGACGTCCGAGGGCCGGTCGCCGCCGATCCAGGAATAGACCTTGATACGGTCGCGAAGCTGGCCTCCGAGAAGCGAGTGAACCGGCTGGCCGAGCGCTTTGCCCTTGATATCCCACAACGCCTGATCGATACCGGCGAGCGCGGACATGTGCACGGCGCCACCACGATAGAAGCCGCCACGATAAAGCACCGTCCAGTGATCCTCGATGAGGAACGGATCTTTGCCGATCAGATAATCCGCCATTTCCTGCACCGCCGCCTCGACCGTCAGCGCGCGGCCTTCGACGACGGGTTCGCCCCACCCCACGATACCTTCGTCCGTTTCGATCTTGAGGAAAAGCCAGCGTGGCGGGACGATGTAGGTGGTCAGCCTGGTAATTTTCATGAGATCAGTCCAATCAAGAAAGAATAAGATCAGCTGCCTTGCCAGCGGCAGCAAGAACGGCGGCATTGGTATTGCCGCTGACGATTGCCGGCATTAGCGAGGCGTCGACGACCCGAAGGCAGCGCGTGCCGCGCACCCTGAGCCTGGCGTCCAGAACCGCTTCCGGGTCGCCGTCATGGCCCATTTTGCACGTGCCGACAGGATGATAGCCCGTCTTTACTGTGCGCCTGCAATGGGCTGCGATTGCCTCATCACTCGTAACCTCGGCACCGGGGAAGATTTCCCTGTCGATCAGGTCGCGCATGGGTGAGGCCGCAAGCACCCGACGCGCAAAACGAAAGCCGGCCATGGTCAGCTTCAGGTCATCGGGATGAGCGAATATCTGCGTATCGACGATTGGATCTGCTGAGGGATCGCTGGAGGAAAGCGTCACCGAACCTCGGGCTTTCGGGCGAAGCAGCAACGAATTGATCGTCACGCCGTCACCTGGTTCCGTTCCCATGACATCGCGATCCAGATAGACGGTAGGCACACAGAACATCTGGATCGTAGGTCGGTCATTATTGCCGTTCGGATCGTAGAAAGCGCATGTCTCGACACCCGTGGTGGAAGCAGGGCCGGATTTGAACATCAGGTATTGCAAACCGGCCTTGATCATCGGCCAGCCACGATCCTGCCCGTAATAGCCGAACGCGCCTTTTGTCGTGGCGACGACCGGGCATTCATAATGATCCTGCAAGTTCTTGCCCACGCCGGGAAGCGCGATTTTCGTTGCGATGCCGTGTTGCTGGAGATGATCTTCCGGGCCGATACCGGACAGCATCAGGAGCTTTGGCGTCTGGTAGGCCCCCGCCGCGAGGATGACCTCGACGCCGGCATCGGCTGTTTTTCTTGCGCCGTTTTCGACATAGTCGACGCCAATGGCACGGTTCCCATCCATGCGGATCGACGTGACAGTGGCGCCGGTCTCGATGGTTAGCTTCGGATTGTTCATGACCGGCGCCAGAAACGCATCGACTGCGCTGGAACGCTTGCGCGTCATCCAGTCTATGGTGTGCTGCATGAAGCCGACACCGAACTGTTCGGCGCCGTTGAAGTCGGGATTATAGGGAATGCCCATGCCCTGAAGCGTTTTGACGTAGGTGCGCGTCATGGGACTTGTGTGACCAAGATGCGAAATCTTCAGCGGTCCGCCGACGCCGTGATATTCGCCTGCCAGATGGTCATTGTCTTCCTGCGCCTTGAAATAGGGCAAAAGGTCACTGTAGGACCATGCACCGTCATTGTCAGAACCGGGCGTCGTGACGAGTTCATTCCAGAGATCAAAATCCGCCGCCTGTCCGCGCATATAGACCATGGCGTTGACGGTGCTTCCGCCGCCCAGCACCTTGCCCTGCGGCACGATGGGTCCGCGACCATCGAGCTGCGGTTGCGGCTTCGTGCTGTGCATGGCGAGATAGGTATCCTTCGCCAGGAACTTCATGTAACCCGCCGGAAAGTGCATGATGGGGCTGGCTTTGGCCGGCCCGCGCTCCAGCAACAGCACCCGCGCCCCGGACAAGACAAGACGCGCGGCGACGACACATGCCGAGCTGCCACCGCCGACGATGATATAGTCGAACCGCTTATCGGCCATTTTTAATCTCCAGATGCATGTGCATATTCATAGATCCCGCGGCTCAAGCCTGAAGCTGCCCGCCAGTTTTTCGCCAGGCGCCAGCACTTTAAGGTCTCCCAGGCCAGGAAGATAATGCCCGTTCGCCAGATGCGACATCGGTTCGAAACAGAAATAATCGCGCTCAAAAGAAGGATCGAAGGTAGTGTCGGATACGAACACAAAGGCGTGCCTGAAAATCGGATCGGCAGTGAGCAGCAATTGCGTATGGCGCTCCGGCCAGACAATGGTCGCTTCGCCCGCCCATCCCTCATAACCATTATTGACCCAGCGTTCCGGCAGGGGAGCAGGCTTCTTGAAATCCAGATCGGCTGGTATGGCTGTTCTTTCGCCCGGCAACCAACCCTCGACTTCCGTCCAGAAGTGCGAGGCGGCAGCACGCAGCGTCGTCTTCGGCGTCAGGGGGAAATAGGGATGCCAGCCAAGCCCGAAGGGCATCGGGCGCTCCCCCATGTTTTCCACGGCAAGGGTCAGCACGAGGCAATCATCTTCAAGCGTGAACGTCTGCACCGCCCGATAGTGATAGGGCGTGGATGACCCATGGCAGGTAAAGCTCATTTCGACGGATGTCGGCGTTCTTTTACCCACGGACCACTCGGCCTGCCAGCCCTCGCCATGCAGGTAATGCGGATCCCATGCCGTGTTGGCAGCGAGCGTATAGGCCCTGCCATCGAACTCGAAGCTGTTGTCTTTTACACGGTTCCCGAAAGGCACCAGTGGATAGCAGGATGAACCAAGGGCATCCGCATCGTCCGACTTTGCCGGACGCAGCAACGGCACGCGGCCAACGTCGATATCCTTCCAGAAGCCGAGGATGATACCGCCCTGCGTCGAGATGCGCAGCGATAACGGTCCCGATTTCAGATCAATCATGGCCATGCCGCGTCATCCCCTGTTGCGCGACAGGCTGCGCTTGATCGCCTGAATATTGGCAAGCACGGCGATGACGATGATGAGACCGCGAACTACCTGCTGGAAGAACGGATTGATGCCGAGAAGAACAAGACCATTGCCGATAAGCGTGATGACCAGAACGCCAAGCAGCGTACCCAGCATCGAGCCGCGGCCGCCGGAAAGCGCGGTCCCACCCACAACCACTGCCGCGATCACGTCAAATTCAAGACCGTTCGCCGCCGTTGCATTGCCCGAACCAAGACGCGAAACAAGAAGAATGCCTGATATGGCCGCCATCGCTCCGCCGATGGCAAAGAGCGCCACACGAATGCGTGCGACGTTGATGCCGCTGAGGAAGGCTGCATGTGCATTTCCGCCAACAGCGAAAACCGACCGACCAAAGGCGGTTTTTCTGCTGACGAAAGCAAAAATCGCAAACAGCACCAGCATGATGATGGCGGCTGGTGGAATGCCGAATACCGAGCGGTCGAGCGCATCCAGCATGTCGTTGCGGCCGATGGAAACCGGCAGCGCATCAGTTACGAAAAGCGCGATGCCGCGCAACGCGCTCCACATGCCGAGCGTGGCGACGAAAGACGGCACATCGAAATAGGCTCGCAGAATGCCGGAAATGGCGCCGAGCAGCGCCCCGAACGCTATCGCCAGCACGAAGGCCGCAGGTGTGGGAACACCCCATTGCAGAAGAAATGCAAGCTCGACCGAGATGAAAGCCACCATCGGCCCGACACTGACATCGATTTCACCGGCAATAATGATGAGCGTCACCGCCCAGGCGGCAATGCCGATCGTCGCCGCATCACGCAGGATGTTGACCTGGTTATTGAACGACATGAAGCCGGGCGCAGTCGATGAAAAAACGACGTAAAGAACGGCAATGGCAAAGAACAGGCTAAGCTCGTTCATATGCTTCGAGAGGGCAAAGCCCCGGCTTGCAGTCTTCTGTGAAACAGCCTTTTTGGCAGTTTGATCGAGTGACATGGTCTGTCTCCCTCAATGTCCGGTAATGCAGGCAGCCATCAAGGTGTCCTGATCTATGTTGGGTGATTTGAACTCTTCGCGCAGCGCACCATCACGAAGAACGAGTGCGCGGTCGCAGACGAGCGGCAGTTCCTCGATTTCGCTGGAAACGAAAATGACGCTGCGACCTTCCGCGGCGAGCTGCCGGATAATGGCGTAGATCTGCGCTTTCGCCTCGATATCCACGCCGCGCGTTGGTTCGTCGAGAAGAAGAATGCGGCTTCCGGCATAGACCCAGCGGCCGATGACGACCTTTTGCTGATTTCCGCCCGAAAGTGTTCCAATTGGTGTGTCGGTGCTGGCCGTCTTGATGTGAAGACGCTCAATGATGTCGCGTGTCGCCTGCGCCATGCGGCTGGCCGAGAGGATACCGTTACGACTGACGCCCGAGAAGTTGGTGGAAAGCGTGTTTTCGTCAACGCCAAGCAGCGGCACGATCCCCTCTTCCTTGCGGCTCTCCGGCGTATAGCCGAAACCCATACCGACCATCTGCTTGTAACCGGCCGACTTGACCGAGCGTCCATCCACCAGGACATCGCCGCCGTCGAAATCACGCACGCCCATGATGGCTTGCAGCAGCTCCGTGCGGCCCGCGCCGAGCAGACCGGCAATACCGAGCACCTCTCCCCTGTGGAGGGCGAAGGAAATCGACGAAAGCTTCGGGGCCAGCGCCAGATCCCGCACCTCCAGAACCACATCGGAAGACGCATGGTTTTCAAGCGCCGCGGCCTGGGAGGCTTCGGAACCGAGCATCAGCCTGACGATCTCGCGCGTATCGGCGCCTTTTACGTCGACCGTATCGATAATCCGGCCATCACGCATGATCGTCGCGGAATGAGCGATCTGGCGAATTTCGTTCATGCGATGGCTGACATAGATGACCGCGATTCCTTTCGCAGCCACATTTTTGACGGCAGCCATGACCTTTTCAGCCTCCGCTGCGGCCAGGGAACTGGTTGGCTCGTCGAGAATAATAAGCCTGGGTTGGCCCACCATGGCGCGGGCGATTTCAAGCAATTGCCGCTCCGCAGGGCTCAAGCCCGCCACGATACGATCCGCCGGAAGATCAAGGCCAAGGCTTGCCATGGCTTCTGCGGCCTCGGCTTCCATGGCTGCATATTGAATGACACCGCCCTTACGCGGCCAGCGTCCGAGAAACAGGTTCTCGGCAAGCGTCATGCCGGGCACCAGGCTAAGTTCCTGATAAACGACGCGCACGCCTTTTTTGAAGGATTCCTGCGCCCGCGCAGAGCCGGACGAGGAAAGTTCGGAGCCGCCGATCGATACGCTTCCGGTATCCGGCGTCTCGGCACCGGTCAGCATGCGGATCAGGGTCGATTTACCGGCGCCGTTCTTGCCGAGCAAAGCTCTCACCTCCCCGGGCGCCACCTCGAATGTGGCATCGTCAAGAGCAAGTACACCGGGGTAACGCCGCGTACATCCCTTGATCGAGGCGACGGCCGAAATATCCGGCAGACTGTTCTGGAAAACAGATGTCATGGGTCTTTCCATTGCTGTTGAAGCCGCCGATTGCCCGGCGGCTCTATCTGGCGGACCGCTCACGGAGCCGCAGCGACGAAAGGTTGATCAGGGGATGCCGTCAGCATGCGCCTTCAGCCAGCCCTTGCCATCTTCGGACGACTTGTAGAGATCGATATCGTAAGCGACCTTGATGCCTTCTGGCGGCTGGCCGTCGATGGACTTGATCGCCTGAGCAAGCGCCAGCCTGCCGAGACCCTGGCCGGAAATATCGACAACAGCCTTGATGACCGAGAAGTCAGCCAGTTCCTGGGCAATTTCGGTGGTCATGTCGCCGCCAAAGACGACCACTTTGCCGGTCTTGCCCTGGCTTTTAACCGCACGGGCCGCGCCCAACGTTGCCCCACCCGCCTCGCCGAAGAAGGCGTCGATATCCGGGTTGGAGGAAAGCATCGTGCTGGCGACCGAAACTGCCTTGTCGAGGATAGCGCCTTCCTGGTTGGCAACGATCTTCGCACCCGGCACCTTGGCCTGTAACGCCTCTTCGAAGCCTTTTCTGCGTGTAACGCAGACTTCGACGAATTCGCAGTTCAGAACCGCGATCTTCGGTGCTTCATTCTTCTGGGCGATGAAATAGTCCGCAGCCGCATCACCGAGCTTGCGGCCGAAATCGAATGGATCGCCGACCGCATAGGCCGAGATATATTCCTTCATTTCGGCGTCGTTGAGGCATGTGTTGTAGCAGACCACCGGAATGCCCGCGTCATGCGCACGGCGGATTGCCCGGTAAGAGCCATCGGCGGAAACAGGCGATATGATGATGGCCTGAACGCCGGCGGAGATCAAGGAATCGATGAAGGAGGATTCCTTGCTGACATCTCCCTGTGCATTTGTCTCGACAACATCAAGCTTGCGGCCGGCTTCCGCCGCTCCGCTCTGGATGCCCTTGCGTACACCCGCATAAAAACCCTGCGCATCCATATAGATTGCGCCAACTTTCAGATCTTCCTGCGCGGCAACGGTCGTTGCGCCCGCACATGCTGCCGCAGCCAGAAGTGCCACGTGTCTAATGAGCTTCATCTGCTCTCTCCCTGATAAAAACCCGACTGCCGGTGTCTCTCTCCACCATTCGGCACAACGAAACCTTAATTTAAGTCGGACAAATGTCAACTTAAATACGATTTATTTTTCGATTTGATCGTTTTGCCAGGATCATTCATATTATCGATTGAGTCCCTTCGTAATTTTCGGTTGCGGGTCGAGGCGAGCAGGCTTTTCACGCATGTCGGGAAAAGAAACAGAAGGATAGCAGCACCGTGAAAAGCGGCCGCATGACCCAAGTGCTGACGGAACACGGCACGCCGATTGCCCAGCACGGCAAACGCAGCGTGCGGGAAATGCTGCTCCACTGTCTTGTCGAGTTGATCGTCTCAGGCGCTTTTCCAGAGAACTCGACGCTTCCGAACGAAGCCGAACTGACAGAAAGGTTCAGCGTCAGCCGCACCAGCCTGCGGGAGGCAATGCAATATCTTTCAGCGCTCGGCATGGTGCGGTCGCGAACGCGGGCAGGCACAACCGTTTTGCCGCGTGAGAACTGGAACTATCTCGATCCGATCGTGCTGGATGTCATGCTGTCGGTGGGCGCTGACGACGCCTTTTATGCCTCGCTCATCGATGCCCGCCAGCTACTCGAACCGGCGGCGGCAGCGCAGGCGGCGGCAAATGCCAATGCCCGGCAATTGTACCATATTTCCAGAGCGTTCGAGAACATGGTGGAGGCCAATGCCCGCGACACCGAAGACTGGAGCCGGGCCGATCTGGATTTCCATACAGCGATCATCAATGCCAGCGGCAACTGGGTCTACCGGCAGTTCGCCACCGCCATTCGCGCTGCCCTGCTTGCAAGCTTCCGCCTGACCAATCGTGCCAGCCAGTCCCATGAACAAGCCATTTCGACGCATCAGGACGTGCTTGAAGCGATACGGATGCGGCGTCCGGATGCGGCTCGCCAGGCGATGGAGCGGCTTATTGGTGTTGCACGAAGCGAGATGACGGATGCCTTGTCACGTGCCCGCAAGGCATCTGACTCCGTTGAAAAGTAATCTGACGGGCAAAAACTGCGTATCGCCGACTGTTATCCAAGCGATACGCATCTGCGACATCACCAGTTGGTCACGGACCCGTCGCGACGTTTGAGGTGAGGTGCTTCCCAGAATTCGAAGCTTTGCCGTGCGATCAGCTTCTCGTTCACCTCGATGCCAAGACCGGGTGCATCAGAAACCGGGTAATAAGGCCCATCAAGTTTTGGCTGAACCGGGAAGAACTCCGAATTGTCGAAACCGAGATGGGTTTCAGCCGGGCTGGCACGTGTTTCAAGCCATGAGAAATTGGCAACCGCTGCCGAAAAATGGATCGTCGCCGCGGTGCAGATCGGCCCGAGCGGATTGTGCGGCATCATGTCCACATAATGCGTTTCGCTCCATGCGGCGACCTTCATGCTCTCCGTCAAGCCGCCGACATTGCAGACATCGAGACGGTTGAACTGGTGGATGTCCCGCTCGATATAGGGCTGGAACTGCCACTTGGATGAGAACTCCTCACCGATGGCGAACGGTACGTCGGTGAGACGCCGCAGGGCCTCGTAGGCGCCGGGGGATTCATCACGAATAGGCTCTTCCAAGAAGTCGAGTGTGCCCTTCGGCATCTTCTGGCAGAAGCTCGCCGCTTCCGCCACCGTCAGGCGGTGGTGATAATCGATGCCGAGCACCACATCGTCGCCCAGCACTTCGCGCGCCTTGACGCACCATTTCGCTGTTGTCGCGATATGCTCACGCGGCTCGTAAATCTCCTTGTTCTCGTGACCGTCGGGAGACAGGCGCATGGCGGTCCAGCCATGTTCGACGAGCATCTGCGCCTGTTCGATCATCGCTTCACCGGGGGCTGCGAACGTCGTGGCGAATGTCGGAATACGGTCGCGCTGCTTGCCGCCGAGCAGATCGTAGACCGGGACGCCAAGAGCTTTTCCCTTGATGTCGTAGAGGGCTATATCGATGGCGGAGATTGCCGCCTGCAGCACACGCCCACCCTCGAAATACTGGCTACGATACATTTCCTGCCAGAGCGCGCCGATCTTGAAGGGATCGCGACCGCACAGGAACTCGGCATAGTGCTCGAGCACGCCGACAACCGCCTTTTCTCGCCCCGAAAGACCGCTTTCGCCCCAGCCGAAAATGCCTTCATCGGTCTCGATCTTCACCAGAAGCTGGTTGCGAATGCCGACCTTGACCGCGTAGCTCTTGATTGCTGTAATCTTCATATCGTCTCTCCCCTTACCAATGCCAGAGCGTGCCGTCTTCCAGACGGTTCACGGGCAGATAGGCGCGCTGATACGGATATTTCTCTGCGAGTTTCTCATCGATATAGACGCCATGGCCGATGGCGTCACCGGGATGCAGATAGCCGTCCTTCAGGCTCCATGCGCTTGGAAACACCTCGAGGATTTCCGGCAGATAACCGGAATATTCCTGGATACCGAAATTCGGCACCCACAGGTCGAGATGGAGATTGGCGCCAAGGCAGATGGGCGACATGTCCATTGCGCCGTGGCAGGCGGTGCGGACATTATAGATACCGGCAAAATCCATCACACGGCGAAGTGCCGTCACACCGCCCGCATGGACCGAGGTCATGCGGATATAATCGATCAACTGCTCTTCGATCAGCAGGCGGGCATCCCAGATCGTGTTGAACACTTCGCCAACCGCAAGCGGCGTCGTCGTGTGCTTGCGGATCAGGCGAAAGCCTTCCTGATGTTCGGCGGCAACCGCATCCTCAAGCCAGAACAGACGGGCAAATTCCAGATCCTTGCCCAGCCGCGCCGCCTCGATAGGCGTCAAACGGTGATGCGTGTCGTGCAGCAGTTCGATGTCATCGCCATAGGCGTCACGAACCGCTTCAAAAAGCTTCGGAATATGCCGCATATATTTCGATGTGGACCACACTTCCTCATGCGGAACGGCATCATCGACGGCATTGTTGGTGACGGCTTTTGCCCCGGTTCCGTAAACGCCGGGCAGACCGGGAATGCCGACCTGCACCCGAACGGCCTTGTAGCCTTGATCGATCCGTTTGCCGACGGCTTCCACCGCTTCGCTGATATCCGTGCCCTGCGCATGGGTGTAGCAAAGCACCTTCTCACGGCTCGCACCGCCGAAGAGCTGATAAAGCGGCATATTTGCGGCTTTGGCCTTGATATCCCAAAGCGCGGTATCGATACCGGCAATGGCGGCCATCGTCACCGGACCGCGACGCCAATAGGCGCCCTTGTAGAAATATTGCCAGATATCCTCGATCCGCGAGGGATCACGACCGATCAGCAGAGGCGCCAGATGATCCTGAAGATATGCGACAACCGCCTTTTCACGGCCGTTGAGCGTCGCGTCACCCACGCCGGTCAGCCCTTCGTCGGTGAATATCTTCACCGTCACGAAATTGCGGCCGGGTGAGCAAACGATGATTTTAACGTCGGTAATTTTCATGACTTATCCAATGGTGGAAACGGTGCGGGTGGGATCGTAGCGGAAGCGCTGGGACAGGCGTCTCTCACGCGGATCGGGATGGGGAATGGCCGACAGCAGCGAGCGCGTGTAGTCATGCTGCGGATCGTTGACGACCTGATCCGTGTCGCCCATCTCCACGACCTTGCCGCGATACATGACCGCAACGCGGTCGCACATGTAGCGAATGACGGACATGTCGTGGGAGATGAAGACGTAGGACAGGCCGAGCTGGTCCTGAAGGCTCATCATCAGGTCGAGCATCTGCGAGCGCAGCGAAACGTCGAGTGCAGACGTGGCTTCATCCGCGACAATCAGGCGGGGCTTGACCGCGATTGCCCTTGCAATGCCGATGCGCTGACGCTGGCCACCGGAAAAAGCATACGGATAGCGTTCGCGCCATGCGGGTTCCAAGCCAACCTGCTGCATCAGCTCGGCAACGCGGTCCTCGACCTCGGCGCCTTTCATGCCGACAAGTTTCAAAGGCTCTGCGATGATCTGGCCGACTGTTTTGCGCGGGCTGAGCGAACCGACGGGATCCTGAAAGATCATCCGAACCTCTCGGCGAACGTCCTTCAACGTCGTTTTGCCGGCAGTGCGAAGATCGACGGTGCTGCCATCGGGGCGGCGATAGCCGATCGTCCCGGCCTGCGGATCGTAAATACGCAACAGGCAACGGCCCATCGTCGTTTTGCCGGACCCGGATTCGCCGACGATGCCAAGGGTTTCTCCCGGACGAACCGACAGGGACACGTCGTCGACAGCCTTCAGACCCGAAGCAAAGGTCAGCGACAGGTTTTTGACATCGAGAAGAAACGGCGTTTCAGCCGGTATCGCGGGACGGCTCAGCCGCACCTCCGCCTTTTTCTCCAGCTTGACGACGGAGCCGATCAGTCCACGCGTATAGTCATCCTGCGGCGCGTGGAAAATCTGCTCGACCGAGCCTTTCTCCATCACCTTGCCGCGATACATGACGAGGACGTCGTCGGCAATTTCCGCCACCACGCCCATGTCGTGGGTGATGAACAGAACCGCCATGCCATGGCTTTTCTGGAGTTTCTTGATGAGATCGAGAATTTCCGCCTGCGTCGTCACATCGAGCGCCGTCGTCGGTTCGTCGGCGATCAGAACGGATGGATTGCAGGCAAGCGCCATGGCGATCATCACGCGCTGGCGCATTCCGCCGGAGAATTCGAACGTGTAGCGATCGATCGCCGTTTCGGGCCTCGGTATTTCCACTTGTTTGAGCAACTCGATGACGCGGGCGCGTTGCTCCTTCTTTGAAGTTCCGAAATGGATGCGAAGGGCCTCGCCGATCTGTGTGCCGATGCGGTGGACCGGAGACAGCGAACTCATCGGCTCCTGAAAGATCATGGCGATCTCCTTGCCACGCACCGAGCGGATTTCCTTGCCGCGCGGATTGAGCGCTGCAAGATCGGTCACACTGCCATCCATCCGTTTCAGCAGGATATGGCCGTCTTCGATGCGACCGGGCCTGTCGACGATCTGAAGGATCGAGCGCGCCGTCACCGATTTTCCCGAGCCGGACTCACCGACGACACAAAGCGTCTGGCCGCGTTTCAGCTCGAAGGAGACGCCATCCACCGCCTTGAAGATGCCGGTGCGGGTTGGAAAATAGGTCTTGAGATTATCGACCTTGAGGATCGTGTCGTCACTGCTGGTCATGATACGGACTCGTATGGGTCTGCGGCATCGCGAAGGCCATCGCCGAGGAAGTTGAGGGAAAGCACCGAGATCACGATCGCGGCGGCGGGCGTGAACAGCAGCCAGGGCGCCTGCGCCACCGCGCGGATGTTCTGCGCTTCCTGAAGCAGAACACCCCAGGAGATGATCGGCGGCTGAAGGCCGATACCGAGGAAGGACAGCGCGGTTTCAGCCAGGATCATCGACGGAATGGCAAGCGTCAGCGTCGCGATGATATGGCTCATGAAAGACGGCACGAGATGGCTGAAGATGATGCGGAATTCGCTCATCCCGTCCAGCCGTGCGGCGATGACGAAGTCCTCGTTCCTCAATGACAGGAACTTGCCGCGCACCTCGCGTGCCAGACTGGTCCAGCCGATCAATGAGACGATCAGGGTAATGATGAAATAAGTGCGAAGCGGTGGCCACCCGATCGGGATTGCGGCGGCAAGCCCCATCCATAGCGGGATCGTCGGAATGGATCGCAGCAACTCGATGGCACGCTGGATGACGAGATCGAGCCATCCGCCGAAGAAGCCGGATATACCGCCGATGGTAACGCCGAGAATGAGGCTCATGAACACGCCGACGAGGCCGATGGACAGCGATATCTGGGCGCCATGCACGACGCGGCTGAAGATATCGCGCCCCAGACGGTCTGCACCGAAAATATAGAGACTGTCGCCGGGCCTGGGGTCGGTCAGACCGAACAGCTTGGTTTCCATCGGAATGAAGCCGAGCAGATTATAGGGTTGCTGCGCCTTGACGAAGAAGCCGACAGTGAGCGGCTTGGCCGGATCGGGCGTGAATTCCCGACGCATGGACTCCGTGTTCAGCGTCATCTTCAACTGGTTGACATGCGGCTTGAAAGAGCCGTCATGCATCAGCGATACCCATTGCGGCGGCGCATAGGTGAAGCGGGCATTGGTGGCGTTGGGATCAACCGGGGCGATAAAATTCGCAAAAGCCGCCACGAGATACATGACGATGATCACGACCAGGCTCACAAGGGCGATCTTATGCTTCTTGAACTTGAGCCAGAAGAGACGCCATTGTCCGGCAACGGCAATATCCTTGTTGTGAAGGTCGAGCGATGGGCCGGTATCCGGCGGGAGGTGAGTGATGTCTGTCATTGCAGCCGAATCCGCGGGTCAGTGATGGCAAGCAGGATGTCCGAAATCAAAGTGCCGATGATCGTCAGCACCGAGATCAGCAGGATGAGCGAGCCAGCGAGATACATGTCCTGGGCAAGCAGCGCGCGCAGCAGCAGCGGCCCGGTGGTGGGCAGGCTCATGACGACGGAGACGATGATTTCGCCTGAGATCACCGCCGGCAAAATCCAGCCCAGCGTGGAAATCAGCGGGTTGAGCGCCAGCCGCACCGGATAGCGCATCAACAATTCGAATTCCGACATGCCTTTGGCGCGAGCCGTCGTGACATAGGGTTTCGAAAGCTCATCCAGCAGATTGGCGCGCATGATGCGCACGAGGGCGGCAAGCGAACCGAGCCCGATGACGATGACCGGCAGCCAGACATGCTGTGAAAAATCGATCAGTCTTGCGAAACTCCAGGGAGCATCGACAAATGCGGGTGAAAACAGCCCGCCGACGCTTTGCCCGAACCATGCGGACATGACGTACATGGCAGAAAGCGCCATCAGGAAGTCCGGCACGGCCAGAAAGAAGAAGGCGAGAAAAGTCGCGGAATAATCGGAAATCGAATATTGCCGGACAGCCGACAGAATGCCGATGGGAATGGCGATTGCCCACACGAAGCACAGCGTCAGAAACGAGAGCAGAAGCGAGAAGCCGAGACGGCTCCAGATGAGTTCCGTCACCGGACGTCCCAGCTCGAAAGAAATGCCGAAATCGCCTTGCGTGAGGATGCCCCATATCCACTTGTAATATTGGAAATACATGGGCTGATCGAGACCATAACGCTCGCGCATGGCCTCTACCGTTCCCGCTTCCACGGCACCGCCCTGACTGGCCCAATCCGCCATCAGCGTCGTGAGATAGTCACCGGGCGGCAGCTGGATGATGATGAAGGCGATGATGGATACGGCAAACAGTGTCGGTATCGCAAACACCAGCCGCTTGAGAATAAAACGAAACATGGATCTCGCCGTTCGATGTGACATAGATCGAAGGGACCGGCAGCGGCATTTACGCCACTGCCGGCGGGAGGAGCTTTATTGAGCAGGCTTGTCGAAATACCACTGCGTCAGCGTCGGCGCAGGGTGCCAGAGATTGCCGGTGATCGGGATGCCGTTCACCACATTCTTCAGGTTCTTCGATGTCATCATGTATTTCGGCTTGGGCCGGGAAATACCGATATTGAGGAAGTTATCGGCTGAAAGCTCAAGGAACGCCTTCATCTTGTCGCGACGATCATCGTCCGTCACGGCCGCGTTGACCTTGTCGTAAGAAGCCATCAACGCCTTGATCTCGGCCGGAGGCTCCTCGCCGGTGGCGTGATTGGCGTACCATTCGCTCCACTTCATGGCGAAGAAGATATCCGCCTTCTGGAACGGCATGTAGCAGCGCGGGTCGGTATAGACCTCGGAAAGGCCGCCGACGCAGTTCCAGATATAGGCATCCTGCTCGTTTGCCGACCACATGGTGTTCAATCGCGCCCGGTCCGTGGTCCTGAGCTGGATATCGATGCCGACATCCCTGGCGTATTGCTGAACCATCTGCATGACATCGGGGTAGGACAGACCGAAGACATCCGCCACCATGAAGTTGATCGTCAGCCGCTTGCCGGTTTCATCCAGCCGGAAACCTTCCGCATCCTTCTTCGGCAATATCTTGTCGAGCATTTCAGCCGAGAGCTTTGGATCGAACTGCGTGTACTGCGTCGCCTCGCGTTCGTTGTAGAGTTCGTGTTCGGGCTGCACCGCCACCTGCGCGGGCGTACCCTGCCCCACATAGACAAGATCGATGATTTCCTGCCGGTTGATGGCCTGGCTCAACGCAATACGGAAATCCTTGTTCTGGAAAATCTTGCGTTTGACCGGATCGGTGGAATTCAGGTTGAGCAGAATGGTGGCGTCGTTTGCCGGAAGATCCTTCACATCCACGAACTTGTAATTGCCGGTTTCCTGACCATCAAACAGAACCGACTTGAATGTGGCGTTGTTGATGTGGCGGAACGCGAAATCGAACTCGCCGGACGTCATCTTCAGCGCCATCAACTGCGGATCGTCGAGCTTGGCCCAAGTGATCGTGTCGATATAGGGAAGCTGATTGCCGGCCGTATCGACCTTCCAGTAATATGGGTTGCGTGTGGCAACCACGCGGTCCTGATCCGCGTAAGGCACCGTCAGCACCCATGGGTTCATCGTCGGCAGCTCGAGGTTCTGCCAATAGGCGGGCTGGAAGGTCAGCGAAACCTTGGAGTTGAACAGCGCCACCCAGTCGCCGGCGGCCGGGTTGGATTTCAGAATGGCTGGAATGCCATCCTTATTGTACTTCTCATGAAACTGGCTGAGATAGTGCTTGGGATAAATGACCGGCAGATGCCCCTGACCATAGGCAAGCTGTTGCAGAAACAGGCCATAGGGCGACTCGAACTTGAACTCGACGGTCAGGTCATCGATCTTCGTGACCTTCACCGGCTTTCCGCCCACCGTGAAGGTCGGGTTCTTTGCCGGAGACAGCGCCGGGTTCATGAAGACGTCTTCATACCAGAACATGATGTCATCGGCCGTGAAAGGCTTGCCATCGCTCCACTTCAGGCCCTTGCGTAGCTTGAACGTGTAGGTCGTCGCATCGTCCGATGCTTTGAACTCTTCCGCAAGGGAAGGCATGATCTTCTTCCACTGCGGATCCCAGCGAACCAGCAACTCGTTGGCAATGGTGCGCGTCAGATTGTACTGGTCGCCGTTGGCGAGAATGGTCGTGCGCAGCGTGCCGCCATATTTGCCGACACCATCCACCATGGTTTCGACGAACGGCGTCTCTGGCAGACGATCAGTGACGGCCGGCAGTTTGCCGCCCTTCACCTGCTCATCAAGCACAGGCGCCTGCCTGTAATCGGCAGCCCATAAAGGAGCCGTTCCGCAAAGAAGGGCAGTAGCAAGCAGCGTGCCGGACAGGCCAAAGCGACGCGGTGTGAACCGGTAATTCATTTCTTCTCCTCCGATTACCGGCTCCACCACCGGCATTCTCCCTCAGACGGCGCCTCCTCCGTCTTGTGCACAAAAACTTTCAGATCGTACATTATTTGTCAATATGAATGTATGAAAATACGTTTTCCTGTTGGCAATCGCGGGGAAAATGTTTTAAAAGCAACCTCATGAACACGATCACCACCCTTTCTGCACCAACGCCGGAGTTGGACTCCATGACGGACGAGGCCGAAGTTTCGGTCTATGAGCGCCTGCGCGACGACATCATTCACGGCCGCCTGAAGGCAAATGAGCGGTTGAAGGTCACGGACCTCGCAAACCGGATGGGCACTTCGACCAACCCGGTCCGCGAAGCCCTCCAGCAATTGCGCGGCGAAGGTTTCGTCGTCATGGCGCCCAATCGCGGCGCGCGCGTGCGCCCGATAGACGAGGACTTCGTGCGCGACATCTGTGAGATCGAGGTTTTGATCGAGCCCGCTTTGACGCGCTGGTTTGTGGGCATTGCCACCAAAGCAGACATTGAAGCGCTAGAAGACTTGCAGCAACAGATCGAGGACCTGAATTTCGCGGACGAGGCAAAGCATTCCGACCTCGATCTGCAATTTCATCAACTCATGTACGACCGACACTACAACCGGCATGCCGTCGACCTTTGGGTGCGTCACCGACAGATTCTGGGCGCGATCAGCCGGCGGTTTTCCACCTCGGTAAAACGTCAGCGTGATGTGGTCAAAGAGCATCAGGAACTGTTGCGCTGCCTGAAGATGCATGATTCCGACGCCGCCTCGGCTGCCATAGCCACCCACGTCTCAGGCTCGGGCGCGCACATCATCGAGCATATGCGCGTTTCGCGCCATGCCAGATCCGACACGCGGTGAACACGAAACGGCCGGTCCCGGGCGACGCGCGAGATATGACCCACAGCCAGACGGGGAACAGACCTCGCTCCCTCGGCAGACGCCAGGCATCCAGCCTTCATATCT
Organism: Agrobacterium sp. ICMP 6402; assembly: GCF_009498615.1. Taxonomy (NCBI): domain Bacteria; kingdom Pseudomonadati; phylum Pseudomonadota; class Alphaproteobacteria; order Hyphomicrobiales; family Rhizobiaceae; genus Agrobacterium; species Agrobacterium sp. ICMP 6402. Next base: position 198,147 of record NZ_QSNV01000008.1, on the reverse strand, counting down.
CAGATAGCGGCCACGCATATGCGTATCCGAACGTTGTGCGACGCACAAATTTCGGAGGAATAGGCATGAAATTCGGATTTTTAGATACATATCATCCGAAAAAATTCGTCTAAAACTCTCTCAACTCAAGGAGAGACACCATGACGGACACGACATCAGAATTTGATGGGGCAACAATTGGCCTGGAGACCGCCGAGCAACCCGCATGGACCGCAGCCACCTGGTTTGCGGTTCTTTCGATGGCGGCCACCAGCTTTGCGCTGGTATCGGCCGAGTTCCTGCCAGCGGGATTGTTGACGCCCATGGCGCGCGATCTCGGCATCACCGAGGGTACCGCCGGGCAGGTCGTCACGGCGACAGCTTCCGTAGGCGCCGTGACGGCTTTGCTGAGCAATGTTCTCATCGGCAAACTGAACCGCAAGACCGTGCTTGTGGGTCTCAGCGCGCTGGCGATCGGTTCCAACATTCTCGCATCAGTTGCTGCGGATTTCTGGCTATTGTTGGTGGGCCGGGCCGGACTGGGTATCGCGCTCAGCGGCTTCTGGGCTCTTTCGGTTGCCGTTGTCGCGCGGCTCGTTGGCGCAAATTCGACCGGGCGCGGCATGGCCATCGTCACCCTCGGCGTTTCGCTCGCCACCATCGCTGCCCCTTCAATGGGCGCTTTGATCAGCGACTGGGTTGGATGGCGAATCGCCATGTCGATGACGGCGGGGCTCGCCATAATTGCCATGCTGCTGCAGATACTCAGCCTGCCGTCGCTGCCGGCAAGCACGAGCAACAGTCTTTCCGATGTTCTGCGGTTGACGCGGCGGCGCAGCGTTCAACTGGGGATGCTTGCAATCCTGTTGCTGATGACGGGGCATTTTGCCGGTTCGGTCTATGTGCGTCCCTTCCTCGAACAGGTGACGCTGCTTGAGACCACGCCGATTGCCCTCGCCCTGCTCGGCTTTGGTGTCGCTTCCGTGATCGGCAATGTGCTGGGGGGCCGGATGGCTGACACCAGTATCCGCCTCGCACTCATCGTCACTGCCGCCCTGATGGCGTTTGCGACGATCGCCCTTGTCGTCTGGGGTGCTCATACAGGTGCCGCATTTGCTCTCGTCGCTCTTTGGGGTCTTGCCTTCGGCATGGCGCCTGTGGTGCTGCCGACCAACCTTTCCCGCGGCGCACCCGATGCCCTGGAGGCAGCAGGCAGCCTGATGGTCGTTTCCTTTCAGGTGGCCATCAGTATCGGTGCGGTTTTTGGCGGCTACATCGTTGATTCCTATGGCGCTACCGCTCCGTTGACCCTGACTGCGATTTTGGCCGGTTTCACGGTTGCTCTCGCTTTGCTGCAGCGTCCGGATTGATCTCTGCCTTTCTACGTCACGCCACTGGCAAGGCGTCTGATCATCCACAATTCTGCTGGCGTTGTTACGACCCCAGCACGCATGTTTCTCGCGCTTCGGGTAGCCGACCTGCCTCAATGAGGCAGGTCGGCAACATCGCCTTTACGGAAGGTGGGCCTGCCAGAACCGATGCAGCTTTGCGACGTTGCCGCTAGTCATAAGCGGCATTGCGGCTTTGAGCTTTTCTGCCGGCCACTCCCACCATCTCATCTCAAGCAGCAGGGCGATGTCATCGTCGTCAAACCGCTTGCGAATGGTTTTGGCGGGGTTGCCGCCGACGATGGCGTAAGGTTCGACATCCTTCGTCACCAGCGCCCTCGTTCCGATGACGGCGCCATCGCCGATCTTGATGCCGGGCATGATGATCGCTTCCGAGCCTATCCAGACATCGTTACCGATGAGGGTGTCGCCCGCCGGCAAATAACCATTCTCCGCGTTTTCGAATTCCGGCACTTCCGGCATGAAGAAGAACGGGAAGGTGCTTATCCACTTGTTCCGATGGCCCTGATTGCCCGCCATGATGAAGGCGGCACCCGAACCAATGGAGCAGAAGCTTCCGATAACCAGCTTGTCCGCGCCTTCATCCGCCAGCAGATAACGGGCACAATCTTCAAAACTGTGGCCGTGGTAATAACCGGAATAATAGCTGTATTTACCGACGATGAGGTTGGGGTTCTTTACCTGCCTGTCGAGCGTGATGCCCCGGAACGGGCTTTCGAAATAATTTTCCATTGAGGTAATCTCACTGCATGTGTTCGCATTCGCTTGCCTTCAGGCAAGCCGACGCCGAGCGCGAAGCCGGCCGGCTCCTCGCCCGATGCTCCTCGCGCTGCGGCGGGAGCTAGATGCAGGTGATACTCGATGCTTTTATCATCAGGCCTGATTATCGCAAAAATCCTCGAAGGCCAAGCCGGTGCCAGGCGACTGAAGATTTGTGCTGGGGGGATTTTCGGCGTCGACCCTTGCCGGGGCTGGGTTTCTTTCGGACTTTCGCCCGGCAATGCCCGGGATGGGAATTCTTTCAACCGGGCTTCCAGATCGCCCCCTCAATCAGGCTTCGATTGGAAAGGCAAAGCCGGCTTTAACCCGATCCATCACAACCATGGTCTTGAAGCCTTTAATGTCATGGTTTTCATAAAAGAACCGGCGGGTGAAAGCCTCGTAATCCTCCATGTCCTTTGCCGTGATGACCAGAATGAAGTCGGCGTCGCCGGTCACATAATAGCCGATCATGACTTCACGCGTGGCGCGGATGGCGGCCTTGAAGCGATCGACAATGTCCGCCCGCTCGCGCTCCAGCGATACCAGAACGATCATGGTGATGCCGCGCCCAACGGCTTTGGGTGAGATGATTGCCACATCCGCTTCAATCACCCCCTCCTCGCGCAGGCGCTTCAGCCGTCTTTGGCACGCCGTGGGCGACAGGTTGACGATCTGCGCCAGTTCTTCCGACGTCAGGCGGTTGTTCTTCTGCACGGCGTCAAGCAACGCCCTGTCGGCTCGATCTATGGTGGTCATGCAGAATTCCTGCGTCAATTTGAAAAACTAAGCATCATTCCTGCGTAACGACAGGAACAAACGCCGCCGATCGATGATGCCGCGCCGATAAGCTCCTTGCAAATAAAAAGGGAGCCTCCTCATGAAAGATATCGCCAGCGCGGCGCTTAAAAGTCTGCATCGGCCCGATCTGGTCGAGCATCGTGCCTTTCTTGATGGGGCATGGGTGGCGCGTGACGAGAAACTGAGCGTTATCGATCCGGCCACCGGCGACCACCTCGCCAGCGTGACATCCTGTTCGCTCGACGATGTCGATGTTGCAATCGATGCCGCCGGTAGAGCCTTTCTCGACTGGCGGGAACGGCTGCCCGTCGAGCGTGGCGACATCCTGCGCGCCTGGGGCAGACTGATGCGTGAAAACGCGGATGATCTCGCCACCATCATAACCGCCGAACAGGGCAAACCGCTTTCCGAATCCCTTGGCGAGATTTCCTATGCCGCCAATTTTCTCGACTGGTTCGCGAGCGAAGGCGAACGATCCTATGGTGAAACCATCCCGAGCCATTTGAAGGGCGGCAGCCTGTCCGTGCAGATGCAGCCAATCGGCGTTACCGTCGCAATCACCCCATGGAACTTCCCTTCCGCCATGATAACCCGCAAGGCAGGTGCCGCTCTTGCCGCCGGGTGCACCATGATCGTCAAACCGGCGCCGGAAACGCCGCTCTCGGCTCTGGCTCTGGCAAAGCTTGCAGAAGAAGCGGGAATACCATCAGGCGTTTTACAGGTGCTGCCCGGCGAAGCCGCCCCGCTGGCGCGCCGCCTTCTGGACCACACGGATGTTCGCGCATTTTCCTTCACCGGCTCGACGCAGGTCGGACGGATCCTCCTCGAACAATCGGCTGCAACGATCAAAAAAGCGTCGCTTGAGCTTGGTGGCCATGCGCCCTTTATCGTGTTCGGGGACACCAACCTGTCCCAGGCGGTCAAAGGCTGCCTCGGCGCCAAATTCGCGACCTCTGGACAGGACTGCCTTGCGGCAAACCGCATCTACGTCCAGCGCGCAGTTTATGAACGGTTCATCGACCAGTTTGCCAAAGCGACTTCCGAACTTGTCGTCGGCCACGGGCTTGAACCCGCTATCGATATCGGCCCGATGACGCGCCCCTCCGTCGCCGAGAAATGCCGTCAGCAGATCGCCCAGGCTCTTTCAGCCGGCGCACGTCTGGTCTGCGGCGGGCAGGATAGCCCTCTGGGCGGCAATTTTGTTACGCCGACGGTTCTTGCAGACGTTACCGACGACATGCTGATCGCCCGCGAGGAAACCTTCGGGCCGGTCGCCGCCATATTGCCGTTCGACGATGAGCAGGAGGTGATCCGCCGCGCCAACGCGACGGAAATGGGGCTTGCAGCCTATCTCTACACCAACGACCTCGGTCGCGCGATGCGTCTCACCAACCAGCTGGAATACGGCATGGTGGCCGTCAACACGCCGAAATTCACCGGCGCGCCCGTTCCATTCGGCGGCTGGAAGCAATCCGGGCTTGGCCGCGAGGGGTCGCGCCATGGTCTCCTGGAATATCTCGAACCCAAATATGTCTGCTTCGGCAATCTTGCTGCCTGAAAGGAATTTCTGTCATGACCATCGACATCAAACATATCGCCGAAATGGATCGCAACGCGGTTCTGCACCCCTTTACGCAGCTGAAGGATTTCGCCAGCGGCAAGCTCGGCGAACCGACGATCGTTGAAACCGGCAAGGGCATTCGCATTCAGGACGCGCATGGCAAACAATTGATCGATGGTTTTGCCGGGCTTTATTGCGTCAATGTCGGATATGGCCGCACCGAAGTGGCCGAAGCCATTTCCCGCCAGGCCTATCGCCTTGCCTATTATCATTCCTACGCCGCCCACACGACCGACGAACTGGCGATCCTTTCAGACCGGCTGGTGAAAATGGCGCCTGGCAGGATGAGCAAGGTCTTTTATGGCATGTCCGGTTCGGATGCCAACGAAACTCAGGCAAAGCTCGTCTGGTATTACAACAACCTGCGCGGCAAGCCGGAAAAGAAGAAGATCATCTCGCGTGAGCGGGGATATCACGGCTGCAGCGTCGTCTCCGGCTCCATGACCGGCATGAGCTTTTATCACGATCACATGGACCTGCCGCGTGCGGGCATCCTGCACACCGGCGCTCCCCATCATTATTGGGGTGCGGAAGCAGGTGAAACCGAACTCGAATTTTCAAAGCGGCGCGCCGACGAGCTCGAAGCGCTTATCCTTCGGGAAAATCCCGACACCATTGGCGCCTTCATTGCCGAACCGGTGCTCGGCACCGGCGGCATCACACCGCCGCCGGAAGGTTACTGGGCGGCGATACAGACTGTCCTCAGGAAATACGACATCCTGCTGATCGCCGATGAAGTGATAACCGGTTTCGGGCGGACCGGCTCCATGTTCGGATCGCAGCATTACGGCATCGAACCGGATCTGATTACGGTCGCCAAGGGCCTGACCTCCGCCTATTTCCCGCTCTCCGGGGCAATCGTCGGCGAGAAGGTCTACAAGGTTATGGAGGAAGGTGCTGATCGCGTCGGTGCCTTCTCGCACGGCTATACCTATTCAGGCCACCCTATTGGTGCGGCAGCGGCAAATGCCGTGCTCGACATCGTGGAAAAGGAAGACCTGCCGGGCAATGCGCGCGCCGTCGGCAGCTACTTCCAGGAACAGCTCAAGGCGAAGTTTGCCCAGCTGCCAATCGTCGGTGAAGTGCGCGGTGTGGGCCTGATGGGCGCAATCGAATTTGTCGCCGACCGGGACAGGAAAACCCGCTTTGCCCCCGGCCTTGCGGTCGGTGCGCGCGTTTCCAAGGCGGCGCGCAACGGCGGTCTCATTGCGCGTGCCATGCCGCATGGCGATATTCTGGGTTTTGCGCCGCCACTTGTCACGACGAAGGCAGAGGTGGACGAGATCATCGCCATCGCCGAAGCTGCGGTTCGCAGCGTCATGGATGAGCTGGTACAGGCGGGCGAAAAAATCTGAGAATCCACACCATTCCGGCTTCCGCCATTAATGCCTGTTTGAGCGGCAACGGCGTGGCGATTGCGCATATTCGCAGTGCAATCGTCACCGGTGATGCATAAGGCTTCATCTTTTTGAAGAACCGTGCATAATGTCATGAAATTACCGTCGCCAAAAACGAGACAATTTCATGCGTCGTCAAGCCAATCCGCTCAGCCTCGATCCGGTTCCCGCAACAAAACCGGTGGCATGGCGGCCTAGCCTGACCAAGCAGAAGGGCGAGACCAAACATTCGGCACTGACGGAACGGATTATAGCCGATATCGATGCCGGTGTCTTGAAGCCGATGGACCGGATGCCGACCCATCGTGACCTGGCGCGTGATCTTGGCCTTTCCGTCCAGACCGTCAGCCTTTCCTACAAGGAGGCTGAACGGCTGGGTTATCTGAGCGGCGAAATCGGCCGCGGCACCTTCGTCAAGGCGCGGGTAACGGACCGGGCGGGCCGCATGATGCTGGATCACAGCCCGACCGAGGTGCTCGATCTTTCCATCATCCGCGGCGTCTATCTCGAGGAGCACGAAACTGCCTCGCGTGCGATCCTGCGCGAGTTGGCGGATAGTGATAATTCAAGTTTCATGCGCCCCTGTCGTCCGGTCGCGGGACTGGACAGCCATCGCGAGACGGCACGCAGCTGGCTCGGCATGATGGGCGTCACGGCCGGTGCCGAGCGTATTCTTGTCACCAATGGCGCGGCGCACGGCATTTTCCTCGCGCTCAGCTGCATCGTCCGTTCGAGCGACGTTGTTCTCTGCGAAAATCTCACCGACCACGGCATTATCGGCCTTTCCAACATCCTGGGGTTCAGTCTCAAGGGACTGCCCACCGATGGCGAGGGCATTCTGCCCGATGCGCTGGAGGCCGCCTGCGCGGCTGGTGGGGTGCGGGCGCTCGTTCTCATCCCCACCCTCAACAATCCCACCGGTCACGTCGCGGGCGCGGAACGCAGGCGCGAAATCGCCGCGATTGCGCAACGATACGGCGTCTTCGTCATTGAGGACGAAGTGTATCGCCCGATGATCGAGGATGGGTTGCCGTCTATCACCGAGATGCTGCCGGATCTGGGCTTTTTCGTTACCAGCTTTACCAAGACGGTCCTAACGGGGCTACGCGTCGGTTATCTCGTCGTACCACCCGCCTATTCCATCCGCGCCGCCTCCATCCTGCGGGTGTCGAGCTGGAGCGGTACATATCTGACCGCCGAAATCGCCACACGCTGGGTTGAAAACGGCACCGCGCGCCGGCTGCTGGACGTCCAGCGTGCCGAAGCCCGTGCACGACAGACCATTGCAATGGAAATCCTCGGCGACCATATCGCCTCAAGCCATCCTCTCTCCTTCTGCGCCTGGCTCAAGGTTCCGCCACACTGGACGGAAGACGGCCTGGTCCGCTCCCTGACCAACCAGAACGTTGCGGTCACGCCATCGGAGCCCTTTGTTGCCGGGCCAGGCCATGGCGGCGGCATCCGCATATGTCTCGGTGGACGCCTCAACCATCAAAGCCTCGCCAAGGCGTTGACGACGGTACGCCAGGCCTTCGAGCAACTGCCGCCGGTTTATGACATCGGTTCCATCGGCTGAAACGCCCCTGCCCGAAAATCATTGAATCATTACAATATAATAATTGACATGATTTTACTTCGCTCTCAACATGACAATCATGAAGAGCGAAAACCTTTCCATATCCGCTGACACATTCCTGCTGCCGCTCTCGCTGGCAGATATCGAGCAGGCTGCCACGCGTATCCTCGGCCACGTAGAGCGGACGCCGCTGGTTCGCTCCGATGTCCTGTCACAACGTCACGGCGCGCCGGTCCATCTCAAACTGGAAACCCTTCAGCCGGTTGGCGCCTTCAAGCTGCGCGGCGCGATGAATGCGATCCTGTTGCTAGACGACGAGGCGCGCAGGCGTGGCCTCGTTACCGCCTCGACGGGCAATCATGGCCGCGCTGTCGCCTTTGCCGGGCGCAAACTCGGCATCCCGGCCACGGTCTGCATGTCGTCGCTCGTCCCGGCAAACAAGGTCGAAGCCATCCGTGCCCTCGGCGCTGATATTCGCATCGTCGGCACATCGCAGGACGACGCGCAGGAGGAAGTTGAGCGCCTGACAGGCAGCCACGGCCTGACGTCGATCCCGCCCTTTGATGATGTGAATGTCGTGGCCGGTCAGGGTACGATCGGCCTCGAAGTTGTCAAGGACATGCCTGATCTGGAAACCATCCTCATTCCCCTCTCCGGTGGCGGTCTGGCGGGCGGCATTGCCGTGGCCATCAAGGCGTTGAGGCCGCAGGCCCGCGTCATTGGCATTTCCATGGAGCGCGGCGCGGCCATGCATGCATCGGTGTCGGCCGGCAGGCCTGTCTCCGTGCGGGAGGAGGAAACACTGGCGGATTCGCTGGGTGGTGGCATCGGGCTGGAAAACCGCGTGACTTTTGCACTCTGCCGCGCGCTGCTTGACGAGATCGTGCTGGTTTCCGAGGCCGAGATAGCGGCCGGAATCTGCCATGCGGCACGCGAAGACGGTTTGATCGTGGAAGGAGCCGGCGCGGTTGGTTTTGCTGCGATCCTGTCGGGCAAGATCAAAATCACCGGCCCCACCGCCCTTATCGTATCCGGCGGCAATATCGACCCGGCCATTCACAAGACCATCGTCGAGGGAGCTGTCGCATGAGCCGCATCACCATCCTGACCGAAAACGATCTTCGCGCCATCGTCAAGCTCGACCTGTCTTCCATCGACTGTGTCGAACGAGCCTTTGCGGCACTGGCTACCCAAGCCGTCGCCATGCCGCCGATCCTGCGTCTCGACATTCCGGAGTTCCGCGGCGAAGTGGATGTAAAGACGGCTTACGTGCCCGGCTTTGAAGGTTTCGCCATCAAGGTCAGCCCCGGCTTCTTCGATAATCCGAAGCTTGGCCTGCCGAGCCTCAACGGCCTGATGATCCTCTTCAGCGCGAAAACGGGATTGGTGGAGGCGCTGCTTCTCGACAATGGCTATCTCACCGATATTCGCACCGCCGCAGCCGGCGCGGTCACTGCGCGCCACCTGTCGCGCGAGGATGCCACCACCGCCACGATTTTCGGCGCAGGCATGCAGGCACGGTTGCAGCTGGAAGCCCTGATGCTGGTGCGCCCGATAAGATCAGCCCGGATATGGGCAAGAAACCATGACAGGGCGCAGAAACTCGCCGGCGATTTCTCCCGCGAACACAGCATCGAGGTTACCGCCATACCCGACCCGCGTGACGCAATACGAGGCGCGGACATCATCATCACCACAACACCTTCCGAAAAACCGATCCTCTTCGCCGACTGGCTGGAACCGGGCCAGCATCTGACCGCGATGGGATCGGACGCCGAACACAAGAATGAAATTGATCCCGGCGTCTTTGCCCGGACAACCTATGTCGCGGACCGTCTGACCCAGACCCGCATTCTCGGCGAGCTGCACCATGCCATCGCCGCAGGGCGTGTCATGCCGGATCAGCAATTTCCCGAGCTTGGGGCCATCATCGCCAACAAGGCGCAGGGCCGGGTGAGCCGCGACCAAATAACCTTTGCCGACCTGACCGGCACCGGTGTGCAGGATACCGCCATCGCCAATCTCGCCTTCACCCGCGCACGGGAAGCCAATAGCGGCCAAATCATCGAAAACAGTGTGAAAATGGGAGACGCAGCGTGAGCATAACGCTGAACTTTACGCGCGAGGAATATGCCGCGCGCCTGTCCAAAACCCGCAAATCCATGGAAAAGGCCGGCATCGATCTTCTTGTGGTCACCGACCCGTCCAACATGCACTGGCTGACCGGTTATGACGGCTGGTCCTTTTATGTGCATCAATGCGTTCTGGTGCCGCCGGATGGCGAGCCGATCTGGTATGGCCGAAAACAGGACGCCAATGGCGCAAAGCGCACGGCCTACCTCGCCCATGACAATATTATCGGCTATCCCGATCATTACGTTCAATCGACCGAACGGCACCCGATGGATCTGCTGTCGCAGATCATCGAAGACCGGGGCTGGTCCGGCCTCACCGTCGGCGTCGAGATGGATAACTACTATTTCTCCGCCGCCGCTTTTGCGTCGCTGCAGAAACATCTGCCGAACGCCCGCTTCAAGGATGCGGCCGGTCTCGTGAACTGGCAGCGCGCAATCAAGAGCCCGACCGAACTCGATTATATGCGCAAGGCAGGCAAGATCGTCGAGTTGATGCACAAGCGCATCGTCGACGTGGTGGAGCCCGGCATGCGCAAATGCGACCTCGTTGCCGAGATTTACGATGCCGGTATTCGCGGCACCGCCGAATTCGGTGGTGACTATCCCGCCATTGTTCCGCTGTTGCCGTCCGGAGCCGACGCGTCCGCACCGCATCTGACATGGGACGACAAGCCTATGCGTTCGGGGGAAGGCACGTTCTTCGAAATTGCGGGGGTCTACAGGCGGTATCATTGCCCGCTATCGCGCACCGTCTTTCTCGGCAAGCCGACACAGGCATTCCTGGAAGCGGAAAAGGCAACACTGGAGGGCATGGAGGCCGGTCTTTCGGCAGCCAAACCCGGCAATACCTGCGAAGACATCGCCAATGCCTTTTTCGCCGTGCTCAAAAAATACGGGATCATCAAGGACAACCGCACCGGTTATCCGATCGGTCTCTCCTATCCGCCTGATTGGGGCGAGCGCACCATGAGCCTGCGGCCCGGTGACCGCACCGAGCTGAAACCCGGCATGACGTTCCATTTCATGACCGGTCTGTGGCTTGAGGACATGGGGCTCGAAATCACCGAAAGCATCGCGATCACCGAAACGGGCGTCGAGTGCCTGTCCAATGTGCCGCGGCAACTCTTCGTGAAGGGCTGAGATGATGTTGAGCACCGCTCCTCGCCCCTCACCGATCACGCCCTCCGTCGATTTCGACGCGAAAGGCGTGCAGCACGGTCATTTGCGGCTACCCTATAGCCGCGATGACAGCGCCTGGGGTTCGGTGATGATCCCGATCTGCATCATCGCCAATGGCGACGGGCCAACGGCACTTCTGACCGGCGGCAATCACGGCGACGAGTATGAGGGGCCGGCAGCACTTTTCGAGCTTGCCCATACGCTTGATCTGGCTGACGTCAGCGGGCGCATCATCATCGTGCCGGCGCTCAACTATCCCGCCTTTCGCGCGGGCACACGGACGTCGCCAATCGATCGGGGCAACCTGAACCGCAGCTTTCCCGGCCGCCCTGATGGAACGGTGACGGAGAAGATCGCCGATTACGTGACCCGCCATCTGATACCGCTTGCGGATATCGTTCTCGATTTCCATTCCGGCGGCAGGACACTTGACTTCCTGCCTTATGCCGCCGCTCACGAATTGCCCGACAAGGCGCAGGAGACCCGTTGTTTTGAGGCGGTGGCGGCCTTTGCGGCGCCCTATTCGATGAAGATGCTGGAAATCGACGCCGTCGGCATGCTCGACACGACCGTCGAGGAACTCGGCAAGGTTTTTGTCACGACCGAACTGGGCGGGGCCGGCACGGCGAGCGCAAGATCGATCGACATCGCCCGAAAAGGCAGCCTCAACCTGCTGCGCCATGCCGGCATATTGGCCGGTTCGCCGGATGTTCAACCAAGCCGCTGGCTGGACATGCCCTCCAGCGATTGCTTCACCTTTGCCGAAGATGACGGGCTCGTCGCCTTTGTCCGCGATCTGGGAGACGCGGTCACGGCAGGTGAAATCATCGCCCGGGTCTATCCGGTCGGAAAAACCGGCCTCGCGCCAGTCGATTACCGCGCATCCATGCATGGCGTGCTTGCGGCGCGCCACGTTCCCGGCCTGATCAAGGCCGGCGACTGCCTTTCCGTCATCGCCACGGTAACGGAGAACACATAGTCAAACGAACCCCCGTGAGATCCGAAAACGGACCACGCAACCCAACCAGAGGAGTAATACCATGCACATCACCAAAATCGCCGGGCTTTCCGCCCTTGCCCTTGCCATCGGCATGACTTCGGCCAGCGCCTTGACCTTAGAGGAGGTCAAGAGCCAGGGATATATTCGTGCCGCCACGGCAAACGAAGTGCCCTATTCCTACATGCAGCCCGACGGCACATCTGCCGGGATCGGCCCTGATGTGGCCAATGCGGTTCTGAAATCCATGGGTATCGAGGAGGTCAACTGGACGGTGACGCCATTCGGCACGCTGATCCCCGGCCTTAAGGCCCGTCGCTTCGATTTTGCGGCGGCAGAACAGAACATCTCGCCCGAACGCTGCAAGCAGGTCTCCTTCACCGAGCCGAATTCTTCCTACGGCGAAGGCCTGCTGGTGAAAAAGGGCAATCCGAAGAAGCTGACGACCTATGCCGATATCGCCAAGGATCCATCCTTGAAGGTGGCCGTCGTCTCGGGCGCCAACAATGTCGACTTCCTGCGGGCCGTCGGCGTCAAGGACGAGCAGATCGTCTTCATTCCGGCCAATGCCGATGCGATCCCCACCGTGCAGAGCCGCGCGGATGCCTATGCGGCCACGGAGCTCACCGTCTCCGAACTCGCCAAAAATCAGGCCAATGTCGAGCAGGTCAAGCCGTTCGTAGATCCGGTTGTGAAGGATGCGCCGGTGCGCAATTATGGCGGCTTCGCCTTCCGCCCCGAGGACAAGGAGTTGCGTGACGCATTTGACGCCGCTCTGATCGAATTCCGCAAGACGGATGACTACAAGAAAATCCTGTCCAAATACGGTCTGTCCGAACAGAGTATCGCGGCAGCGGCCGAAAAGAAGGTCGCCGATCTCTGCGCCGGAAAATAACGCTCAGCTGCGCCCGGTCTTCGCCGGGCGCAGCTCGTCAGGAACTTGGGAAAACTCCAGATGGACATGACCGCCTACCTGCCAATGTTGTGGCAAGGTGCCGTCGTCACCATGACGATTACGCTCGCAGCGCTCGTTGTCGGCACGCTGCTCGCCTTTTTCTTCGGGATTTTGCGTGTCGAGGGCGGACCGATCCTGTCAAAGGTCGCGCTTTGTTATACGGAGGTGTTTCGCGGCACCTCGCTGCTGGTTCAGCTCTTCTGGTTCTATTACGCGCTGCCGCTGGTTGGGCTGAGCTTTGATCCGATCACCACAGGCATTCTGGTGCTCGCCGCCCATGCCGGCGGTTATGGCGCGGAGATCGTGCGCGGTGCGCTGTCCTCCGTTTCCGTGCAGCAGCTGGAAGCGGCCCGCGCGCTGAACTTTACGCGGATGCAGACGCTGTTTCGCATCTCGCTGCCACAGGCAATCGTCGAGATGATGCCGGCATTCGGCAATCTGGCGATAGAAACGCTGAAGCTTTCTTCGCTCGTGTCGCTGATCTCGATTGCCGACCTGACATTCGCGGCGCAGTCGATCCGCAACCTGACGCTGGATAGCACCAGCATCTATTCGATCACGCTGCTCTGCTATTTCGCGATGTCCCTGATCCTGATGGTCATCATCCGGGTGATCGAACATTTCGTCAGGCGCGGCAACGTCTTTCCGCGCACCCGCCATTCGTAAGGATATCTTCTCATGATGTATGGCTACGAATGGGACACCACCACCTGGCTCACCTACACAACATCGATCCTGCCCATCATCCTGATCGGCCTGATGGTGACGTTGAAGGCCGCAGCAGCCGGCTTCGCCATCGCGCTGGTTCTGGGGCTCGTTTTTGCACTGCTGCGCCGCAGCCGGGTCAAGATGATCTCCTGGCCGACTGCTCTGGTTGTCGAGTTCCTTCGCGATACGCCACTGCTGGTGCAGCTGTTCTTCCTTTATTATGTGCTTCCGGAGTTCGGCATCGTACTGCCCGCCTTCCTGACCGGCGCGCTGGCGCTCGGGCTGCAATATGCGGCCTACACCTCCGAGGTCTATCGCGGCGGCATCGAGGCGGTGCATCACGGCCAGTGGGAAGCTGCGACCGCGCTCAATCTGACGCAGATGCAGACCTATCGGGATATCATCATTCCTCAGGCCATCCCGCGCATTGTTCCGGCAATGGGCAACTACCTTGTCGCCATGATCAAGGAAACGCCGGTCCTTTCCGTCGTCACGGTTCTGGAGATGATGGGGCTTGCCAACATGATCGGCGAGCGCACCTTCGAATATCTGGTGCCATTGACGCTTGTCGGCCTGATCTTCCTTCTTCTGACAATAATCTGCTCGGCAGGCCTCAGCCGCCTGCAAAGGGCGCTACCAAAAGCAGGAATACCCTTGCGATGACCAACACCATCAATCAGCCGCTGATCGAATTTTCCGATGTCACGAAGCGTTTCGGCATTCTGACGGTTCTCGACCAGTTCAATTTCAGCGTGGCAAAGGGCGAGAAAGTTACGCTTATCGGCCCGTCCGGCTCCGGCAAATCAACGGTTCTGCGCATTCTCATGACGCTGGAACCGTTCCAGGAGGGCAAGCTTACCCTTGCCGATATCTCCTATCATGAGCAGGGCGGCAAAGGCCCCTTTCAGGCTTCGGAGAAGCACCTTCGCCAGATCCGCAATCACGTCGGCATGGTCTTTCAGAGCTTCAACCTCTTTCCGCATATGACGGTGCTTCGCAACATCGTGGAAGCGCCGGTGCGGGTGCTGGGCATTGCCCGCGCAGAGGCGGAAGCGCGGGCAATCGAATTGCTGAAGATGGTCGGGCTGGCCGACAAGAAGGATCATTTTCCGGTGCAGCTTTCCGGCGGTCAGCAGCAGCGTGTCGCCATTGCCCGCTCGCTTGCCATGCGCCCGCGTGTCCTGCTTTTTGATGAGCCGACCTCGGCGCTCGACCCGCAGCTGGTGGGTGAAGTGCTGTCAGTCATCCGTGATCTGGCGAATGAGCACGATCTGACGATGCTGCTTGTTACCCACGAAATGCGCTTTGCCCGCGAAGTGTCGGACCGCGTCTGTTTCTTCGACAAAGGCCGTATCTGCGAACAGGGCACACCCGAGGAAATTTTCGGCGGACCGAAGGAAGAGCGGACCCGCGAATTTCTGTCATCGGTTTTGCGGTAAAGCGACATCGAAGCCAAGGCACGCCATCATCGTTTAAAGCGACCGCGTGCGTTGCCTTGATGTCTTCACGTGATCTATCAGCGCCCGGAGTTTGGGCGCCAGATTACGCCTGCTCGGATAATAGAGGTAGAAGCCGGGGAAATATGGTGAGTAGTCCTCAAGCAGCGGCACCAGCTCTCCGCGATCGATCCAACTGCGGAATGTATCTTCGATGCCGAAGGTGATCCCTGCTCCCGCCACCGCCATGCGGATCATCAGTGCCATGTCGTTGGTGGTGATCTCCGGCGCTACCGCCACGCTGAATTCGCGCCCGGCCTCCGCAAACTCCCAGCGATAGGGTGCGCTACGCGGAGCCGGCCGCCAGCCAATGCAGCGGTGATGCGCCAGTTCCTTCGGGTGAGTGGGCTTGCTGCTACCCTTGAGATAATCAGGCGAACAGACGGCCAGCTGCCGCACATCCCCGGATATCGGCACGATGATCATGTCCTCATCGATCACCTCGCCCAGCCGCACGGCCGCGTCATAACCTTCGGCGACAATATCAAATTCCTCATCGGTCACCACGACATCGAGGTGAACGTCCGGATAGGCGGCCGTGAAGCCTGCGAGAAGCGGCCCGGACAGGAAGCTTTCGGCAATGGAGGAGACGGCGAGCCGCAACAGCCCGTTCGGCCTTTCGCGCAATTCGCCGGCCTGTTCCAGCGCCGCCGACATTTCGGCGATGGCGGGAGCGATATTGGCATAAAGCCCCTCACCCGCCTCGGTGAGGCTGACGCTGCGGGTAGTGCGCAACACCAGCGCCAGACCGAGCATTTCCTCCAGCCGCCGGATCGTCTGGCTGACGGCGGAACGTGACACTCCCATGCGGTCGGCAGCGGCACGGAAACTCTTCAGTTCCGCCACCAGCACAAAGACCGAAAGAGCATTCAGATCAGGCGTCATTGGTTAGCGATCCTTACCACTATGGAAACTAATAGGTATCTTATCTCAACAATGCTGCCTGTCTATCTTTCAAACAACCGCAATCGAGCGGTGGTTTTAGACAGGAAGGGCAAGAACGATGGACAAGGTTGTTCTCATCACGGGGGCCTCCAGCGGCATTGGCGCGGGTATCGCGCGTGAACTGGGCAAGGCTGGCGCAAAACTCATGCTCGGCGCCCGCCGCACGGAGCGGCTGGAAGAACTCGCAAAGGAGATCCGGGAAGCGGGCAACGGCCAGGTGGCGATCAGCCGACTTGATGTCACCAACCGTGCCGACGTTGCCGACTTCGCGGACAAGGCCCGCGAAACCTTCGGCCGGGTCGACGTCATGATCAACAATGCCGGCGTCATGCCGCTTTCCCTGATGGCCTCGATGAAGGTCGACGAATGGGGCCGCATGGTGGACGTCAACATCAAGGGCGTGCTGCACGGCATCGCGGCCGTACTGCCGGAAATGACGTCGCGCGGTTCCGGTCACATCATCAATATCGCCTCCATCGGGGCGCTGTCGGTGGTGCCCACCGCCGCCGTCTACTGCGCGACGAAATTCGCCGTCAGGGCAATTTCGGACGGGTTGCGGCAGGAACGGCCGGACCTGCGCGTCACCTGCATTCATCCCGGTGTAGTGGAAAGCGAACTGGCGGAAACGATCACCGATCCGGCAGCCGCCGAGGCCATGAAAACCTACCGCGCCATTGCGCTGAAGCCCGATGCCATCGGTCGCGCGGTGCGTTTCGCCATCGAACAGCCCGATGACGTCGATCTGAACGAGATCGTCATTCGCCCAACGGCTGCCGCCTGAGGAGGAGACAGATGAAACACATGACAATACCGGTTGCCGCTGCATTGGCCATGCTTACGGGAACAGAAACCCGCGCAGGTTCTACTCCGCCGCAGGCTCATCCTTATGTCGGAATGTGGGTGACAGGCGACGGCCATATTCGCCAGGAGCTTTTGACCAACGGACGTTATGACGAATCCCGCGGCAACCGCAAAAGCGCCTATCAGGGCCGTTACGTTGTGACCGGCAATCACATCGATTATTGGGACGATACCGGCTTTACCGCAGATGGAACGTTCATAGATGATGTCCTCCACCATGGCGGCATGATCTTTTACCGGGAGCGGTGAGGTGCAATTAAAACGATGGATCGCGCCCGCCCGCGATCCATCACCAGCAGACACTTGCGGCACCATCCTGGTCGATGCGGCTGGCTTGCAGCTGCGGCTGGCAAGGCAGTTTCCAGAAGAATATTTCACGGCAATTCGGCCCGCGCGAACTCAATCCGCCGGGGTGGCCAGAACCTCTCCTTCCCTGTTCTGCACGAGGCCCGCGGGCGATGCCGGCTGAGGATCAGCATTGGACAGAGGTGGGGTGAGCAGCCATGCGGCTGGATATTCTTTCCGAAGGTGCCGGGAGTTATAGCGAACATGGGTTCCGGCCGCGTGGCGGCGCGTGCCGAGCATAGCCTCTTTTGACAGGACTGCGCCTTTGATTTCGTAGAGTTTTCGTTCGTCATCAAGGGCAATCGTCGCATCGGAGAGATCGAAATTATCGACGTGAACGGTCTGACCTTGCGGCGTGCCGAGAACCCATCTGTCGGAATCGACGAAGCCGTCGATATAGACATTGCCCGCGGAAGCGCGCAGGGACGTGCCTTCCGGCAGGGTGATCCCATCAACGACATTGCCATTGGCAAGAATGCATCTGCTGAAGGCGGATATGCCGCCATCGGGCCGCAGATCAAACTCCACCGGCCGGGTCGCGTCGCAACGCCAGCCGCTCTGGGTGGTTACGCCATTACCGGTTATCCGCATGTTGTCGGGGGTGAAGCCAATGGTTTCGTAGTTGTCGTTGGTTTTTATCGCGATATAGCGAGCGATTTCGACGGCATCGATATCCGCAACGCGCACGGGATGCGGAAACACCGCGCGGCTGAAGGCATCCCTGTTATTGGCAATGGCCAGTTCGAGTTTCGTGCCTTCGGGCATATCGATTTGGCCAAGCCGGGTTGGTTCAAGCAGTTCCGGCTGGTAGTTTGCCGTCCTCTCCCTGTCATAGGCCCGCATCTCGAGACAAAAACCAGCGATCTGCCACAGGGTGAAAACCGCGATGGCGGTCACCAGCCCGTAGGGCAGGATCACCGGGCGCTTCCAGCGGCCGCTCGCATATCGAATGAGCAGCCCCAGCGTCCAGACGGCCCAGACAAAGGTCGTGGCAAGAAGGAAGGCGACAAGAAGCACCGCTTCGACGGACGGGAGTGCGACAGGGATCATGCGAATAATGGCCTTGGGCGGATCCGTTTCCGATCCCGGGATATCCCGGAGCTTTAGCGCATAAGAGGTGTTTTCTTCAACTCGCAGATTGCGATCTCTCCCAGCCGCCGGCGCTCATGCGTTATCCGTGCGAGACCATGCGGTCGCCATATGGCGGCGGCCGCATGGTCAGCGCCACGTACCGGACATCAGCCGCCGAGGACGAAACGGGAAAATGCCAGGGAGTTGCGGGCGTCCTCGTCCATTCTGGCGACATCAGCGCCGTTGCTCAGATCACGCCACACCTTGATATCAGAACCAATGGTGCCACCGGTCTTGACGAAGGGCTCCATGACGACGGCACCGGTGTAATTGATATCGCGAAGCCCGAGGCCGATTTCCTGCCAGGGCATCCTGCCTTTGCCCGGAACACGGCGATTGCTCTCGCCGGTGTGGAAGTGACCCAGCAGCGGGCCGGCCGTGCGGATGGCTTCGCCGAAACTGTCTTCCTCGATGTTCATGTGGAAGGTATCGAGCATGACCTTCACATTGTTCTTCCCGACATCCTTGACGAAGGCGACGCCTTCGGCCGCCGTGTTGAGCACGTGGTTTTCAAAGCGGTTGAGGACTTCGATGCACAGGTTGATGCCGAGATCATTGGCGAAATCCGCGATGCCGTGAATGCCCTCGACACCACGCGCATAATCGCCCGGCTTGTCGACCGGCTGCGAGTAGTCGATCGGCCAGTAGGAATGCAGAGCGCCGCCGATGGTGCGGATGTCGAGTTTGGCGACATTGGTGAGCGTCCGCTCAAAAAACGCCTTGCCCGCTGCGCGCACGGCCGCATCTTCCGACGACAGGTTCTTTGATTTCGACGGGCCGATGCCGGCGGTGAGGATGATGCCGTTATCCTTCGCGCTCTGCTTGATGGCCGCGAGTTCGGCATCGCTGTATTCGTTGATATGATGGGCGGCGACTTCGATGATATCAAAACCGAGTTTGGCGACCTTTTCGATATAGGGGCCGAACTTGGCGCTCCACTCATGTTCCCAGTAAGAATAATAGATGCCGTGTTTCATGGGGATTTCTTTCAGTTTTGTTTCACTTGGTTAGGATGTGCCCGCTTCCCGGATTGCCGATGCGAAGATCCGGTTCGGTGCTCGTCGAGATGATGAAACGGCCGTTCGGAAGATCGTTCTCCTCGACCTTCCGGTTGATCTCGTCCTCGGAAAGACCGAAGCCCAGCCAGCGGTTTCTCAGCCGGGCGCGCAGATCGTCCTCGCCGACATCGACAAAAACCGTCAGATCGAAGATCGGTTTGAGACGGTTCCACGGCGACTGGCCGGCGAGGAGATAATTGCCTTCACAGACGATGATATCGACGGATTGCGGGATCAGCCGGCCGCCTGCGCGGGCGATTTCAATCGCCCGGTCAAAGACCGGAACGGCGACGACATCATCCTCATTGACCTTGAGACGCTCGAGCATGTGCCGCAACCCGTGGGCATCGAAGGTATCGATAGCGCCCTTGAACGGTCGGCGGTTCATCTCCTCGAGCACGGCATCGTCATAGTGATAACCATCCATCGGGAAAAGCGCGGCGGACTGGCCTCCGCCCGCGTTCAACACATCCACCACACCTTCGGCAATGGTCGATTTTCCCGATCCCGGAGCGCCGGCAATCGCGATCATCACGCGTCGGCCTTTGGCCCGGTCGAAGCGTTCGAGAGCCAGACCCGCAATCTTACGGGCATTATCGTCAATTGTGTTCAAGGTGGTCCTCGCCCCGATAATGATTGCGGTCAGAAAATCCGGTACTGGCTTGCCTTGTCGCGCAGGAAGGCCAGCCCCTTGTCGAGGACCTCGTCTGCGCCTGAAGCGACCGGCCGCCAGGTGGAAATCGCACCCGCCATCTCCTCCGGCATCGCGGCGAAACTTTCGAGCGTCAGCACGCCCTTGAAGCGGATGGCTGCGAGTGCGGCAAACACCGCGTCCCAGGCAACGTTGCCGAAACCCGGCGTGCCGCGGTCACTTTCCGACATATGCATGTATTTCAGATGGTTACGGGCAGCGATGATGCCATTGGCGATGCCCTTTTCCTCCATGTTCATATGGAAGGTATCGAGATGGACAAAGATATTGTCGGCACCGATACGCTCAACCAGCGCCACGGCCTGCTCGGCTGAGTTGACCAGATGGTTTTCATACCGGTTGACGGCCTCGATCCCGAATTGCAGGCCAAGCGTCTTCGCGTGGCCGGCAGCGTGAGATAGCGCCCGTGTCAGATTGTCGTATTCGGCCTGCGTCGGCGGGAAACCCGTGCGCTCGCTGGTGCCGCCATAGGTCACGCCGGTCAGCGCTTCCGCCCCCATTTCAGCGGCCTTGTCCAGCGCGGCCTTCAGATGCGCGACGGCTGCTTCCGGGCGGACGGAGGCCCAGGCTCGCTCCGGCAGGACCAGCGAGCAGACAGCCCGCAGACCGTATTTCTCCAGCATGGCGCGGGTATGCGCCGCATCGACGGATGGGAGATCGACAAGCGGAATCTCGATGAAATCCTGCCCATAATCCGCGGCACCGGCAATGGCCCGCCTGGCGCTTTCATGATCCCAGTTGAGGGACCACATCATTGCGTGAACACCGAAGCCTTGCACGTCATACCTTCTTTCTGAGAGATGCGAAGTAACCTGAAAACAGGCCACGCGCCGCCATGACGACAATCATCAGCACACCCCACAGCGCCGTTGCCAGATGCTGGTTTGCGCCGAGAAGGTTGAGCCCGGACGACAGGAGCTGCAGAACGATCAGCGCAACAAAGACGGGCAGCACACGGCCGAATCCACCGAATGGATTGATGCCGCCGAGGAACGCCGCCAGCACCGTGATCAGCAGGTAGGATTCCCCGTGTCCCACACGCACCGAGTTGAAGCGGGCAAGCATGATGATGCCGGCAACGGCACACATGAGACCCGAGAGCGTGTAGACGAGCACCTGGATCTTGCGGGTGTTGAGACCCGAATAACGCGCCGCCTCGATATTGGAGCCGATCATCAGCAGACCGAAGCCGAGTTTGGTGCGAGTTAGAAGGACATGCCACAGCCCCACACAGGCAATGAAGATCAGAAGCGGGATAGGCAGCCCGAGAAGCGTGCCGTGGCCAAGCGGCGCCATATAGGCCGGGAAACCGGAAACATCGCCGCCACGCGTCAGAAACTCCCCGAGCCCGCGCAGGAAAATCATCATCGACAGCGTGACAAGGATCGGATGCGCGCGGGTATAGGCAATCGCCGCGCCGGTCATCGCACCGGCAGCACCGCCGGTGGCAAGGGCGGCAAGGCAGGCGAGCAGAAAGGCGCTGGGCGGTGCGTCCACGCCGCCATGGGCCTGCAGCACCCAGGCTGCCGCCAGCCCCGACAGATTGGCGGCGAAAGTGACGGAAAGATTGATCCCGCCGGTCAGCAATGGCAGCAGCATCGCCAGTGTCAGCAGACCGAGCTCCGGCAGTTGGAAGGCGACCGAACCGAATGTGGCGAGCGACAGGAAATTATCCGCCAGCGTTCCGAAGATGAGCATGACCGCGACAAAGGCAATCACCGGCCCGGCCATGTCGGCACCGAAAATCGCATTGAATTTCCGAACGAAGCTGCTCATCGCTGCGCACTCCCCTTGCTTGCGGAGGTTCGCAAGGCCGCCGGCAGCAGCTTGTCGAAGCGGGTGGAGGACAGCGTGATTGCGACGAGAATGATCGCCCCGACGATCATCTTGAATGCAAAGGGAGACACGCCCATCAGGTTGAGACCGTTCTGGGTGATGGACACCATCAAGACCCCGAGCACGCAGCCGATGACCGAACCCTTGCCGCCGCCAAGCCGCGCGCCGCCAAGCACGGTGGCAGCCAGAACATCCAGCTCGCGGCCATAAAGCGCGTTGGGCACGACCTCCTGCGCGTAATGCGCCTGCATGAGCCCGGCAATGCCCGCCATCAGGCCGAGCCAGCCGAAGGAAATATAGTGCATGGCGCCGATATTGATGCCGAAACGTCTTGCACCTTCCGGATTGTCACCGAATGCATAGAGCTTGCGCCCGACCGTGGTGCGCGAGATCATGAACCAGGTGGCAAGGCAGCAGAGGATCATGACGACGACCGGCAGCGTCAACTCGACCCAGGAGCCATCCGGCATCTCGCGTTCGTAAAACACCACACGCGTCGAAAGCCATTCCGGCAGATCGTAGATCGACACGCCCTTGGTGAAGAACATCAGCAGGCCGAAGAAGATATTGAACGTGGAAATGGTCGCGACAATGGAAATGATATTGAGCCGCCAGACCAGAAAGGCGTTGACGAAGCCGAGACCAAGGCCGACGGCGCCGGCAATGATGAAACCTTCGGCCCAGTTGCCGCCACCCAGCGCATTAAGCGCCAGCACCGTGACATATTGCACGACGGAAGCGGCAACGGCGAAAGAGATATCGATACCACCCGAGATCAGCACGACAAGCAGGCCGACCGCAAAGATGATGTTGACCGCCGAGACATTCAGCACATCGAAGGCGTTGGAGATGGTCAGGAAACGATCGGTGCCAAAGGACAGGCCCGTGCAAAGCAGCACCATGACCACAAGCAGCGTGAATTCGGTCGTATGTCCGAGGATGAGCCTACGCATAGATGGCGGACTCCAGTTCGGTAAGCGACACATGTCGCGGATCATGGGTGGCGTGGAACCGGCCTTCGACCATGTGGATGATCCTGTCTGTGTTGAAATAGACTTCCGGCGGTTCATCGGAAATGACGATGATCGAAAGGCCTTCGGCGGCCAGCTTGCGAACGATTTCGAAGATGCCCGCGCGCGCACCGACATCGACACCCACGGTCGGCGCATCCAGAATGAGGATTTTCGGGCCGATCGCCAGCCACTTGGCAATGGCGACACGCTGCTGGTTTCCGCCCGAAAGCGTGCGGATCGGGTCTTCCGGCAGGCCGATCTTGACGCCGAGCGCTGAAATCCAGCGGGAAACCACATCCGCTTTTTTCGATGACGAGATAAGGCCACCCGTCAGCAGCCGGTCGAGCGAGGCCATGACGAGATTATCGGCAATCGACTGGGGCTGATTGAGACCAAGCGCAAGCCGGTCTTCGGAAAGATAGGCGACGCCGGCCCGGATCGCATCCCGGTTGGAGTGGAAATTCACCTTCTTCCCGTCGATCAGGATTTCACCCGATTGCGGCCGATGCATGCCGAAAAGGGTCAAGGCCAGTTCCGTGCGTCCGGCTCCCAGCAGCCCGGTGATCCCCAGCGTTTCGCCCTGCCGTAAATCGAAAGAAACATCTTCAAACTCACCCGCACGCGTGAGCCCGCGCACGGAGAGAACAACGGGCTTGTCATCGTGATCGGCAGCGATGACGGCGCTGTCGAAATTGCGGCCGGTCATCAGTTCGGTCACGCGTGACTGGGTCATGCCTTCAACCGGGAAGACACCGACAAGCGACCCGTCGCGCAGCACGGTGATGCGGTCTGAAATCTCAAGCACTTCCGCCAGCCGGTGGGAGACGAACACAACCGCGACACCGGAGGCGGAGAGATTGCGGACGATGTCGATCAGGTAGTCCGTCTCCGATTGCGTCAGCGACGCGGTCGGCTCGTCCATGAAAACGAGGCGCGCTTCCCCGACCAGTGCGCGGGCAATCGCCACGATCTGACGCTGGGCAATCGGCAGTTCCTTCAGCGGCCGGTGGAGGTCGATCTCAACGCCGAGCCGAGCCAAGGCCTTCTCGGCCGCTTTTGCGATCGCGCCTTTGTCGACCAGCCCGTATCTGCCGTTCACCGCGTACTGAAAGCCGATATTTTCCGCCACCGACATTTCATCAAACAGCGCCAGATCCTGCCAGATCACCTGAATGCCAAGCGCTTGCGCCAGCGTCGGGGTCATCGCGGCTATCGGCTTGCCGTCGAAATACAGTTCCGCATCGTTTTCGGGCGTATAAACGCCTGTGATGACCTTGATCAGTGTGCTTTTGCCACAGCCGTTTTCGCCGGCAAGGCAATGCACTTCACCGGGATTGACCTCGAAAGAAACGCCCTTCAGGGCGCGCACGCCGCCGAAAGTGACTTTGACATTCTTGAGGGACAGGAGCGGTTCTGCGCTCATGATGGCGTATCTCTCCTTTCGCCGCGAAAGCATCGCAGACGTGGCGCTCGGCATGTTTTCCTGAATGGGCGTCGCGCGAGTATTTTTCCCGCGCGACGCCTGCGGCTCTGGGGAGGATCAGAGGCCCATGGAAACGAGCTTGTCGATGCTTTCCTTGTCGATCTTCAAGAGCTGATCGACAACAATGGTGTTACCCTCGGGATTGATGGTGCCGAGACCTTCGATATTGTCGCCGGCCTTGGGTGTCTCGCCCTTGGCGATACGATCGGCGAGCGTGATGAAGACCTCACCGGCCAGCTTCGGGTTCCACATGAAGCCGCCCGTCAGCGCGCCCGATTTGATGAGCTTGGCGCCCTGTCCCGGCGAAAACGGGCCGATGACGAAGACCTTGCCATCCTTGCGCCGCTCTTCGACGGCACGTCCGGCACCGATCGGTCCCTGCGAACCGAAGGCAAGGAAACCGCTCAGGTCGGCATTGGCGGACATCAGGTCAAGCGCCGTCGACCGGCTCTTGTCGAGATCTTCGGCGACGCCGTAGCGATCGCCGACAAGCTTCATGTCCGGATAATTGGCCTTGATATAGGCGATGGCGGCATCGGCCCAGGCATTGTGAAGCGGAACGGTGAGTGAACCGACGAAGACGGCATAAGAACCCTTGCCGCCCATCTTTTCCGCCAGCAGCTTGCCATGCGCTTCACCAAAACCCTTGGCGGAAGCCAGTTCGAAATCCCAGTCAGCGCCGAGCTGCTTGGGCGATTCATGGGTGATGACCTTGATGCCGGCGGCCTGGGCCTTCTTCAGCACCGGCTCAAGCACCTTGGCATCATTCGGCACGACCCCGATGAAATCGACCTTCTGGGCGATCAGGTCTTCGATGGCGCGAACCTGCAGCGCCGGGTCGGCGCTGGTCGGGCCGACCATGAAACCGTCGACGCCGAGCTTTTTGCTCTGTTCCTTGATGCCGGCTTCCATGGCGTTGAACCACGGAATACCGCCGATTTTGACGACGACGCCAACCTTTGGTCCTTCGGCTAAGGCCGCGGATGAGAGCAGCGCAAGCGACAGGCCGAGCGCCGCAGCAATAATTTTCCTCATGATGTTCCTCCTCAAAAAATCGGCAAACGAAATCCGCCGCAGCCAGTTTTTCCCTGCCGCGCTTCAAATCTCTCATCTCGCTTATTCGAGACTCTCCCTTGCCACTCCCATAGCAACCATCCTGCACAATCGATATTGCCAAACTGCACAATCGATGGTGCAATAACCATATCATGAAGCTCCCTTCCGTCAAGGGGATGCGTGCTCTAATAATCGGAATCAGCTGGGGAGATCGAAGTGACAGGCATAAGTTCCAAGAAAGCCACCATTTATGACTTGTCGCTATTGTCTGGAGCATCAGCCTCGACAGTGAGCGCGGTGTTGAATGGATCATGGCGCAAGCGGCGGATTTCGGAGGAAACCGCAGACAAGATACTCTCGCTCGCCAAGGCACAGCGCTACACCACCAACCTGCAGGCCCGTGGCCTCAGGAGCTCAAAATCCGGTCTCGTCGGGCTTCTGGTGCCGGTTTATGACAACCGGTTCTTTTCATCGATGGCACAGACATTCGAAGGACAGGCACGCAAACGCGGCCTGTCGCCGATGGTTGTTTCCGGGCGGCGTGACCCCGAGGAGGAACGCCGGACCGTAGAGACGCTGATCGCCTATTCGATTGACGCCCTGTTCATCGCCGGCGTCACCGACCCGGATGGCGTTCACCAGGTCTGCGCCCGCGCAGCCCTTCCGCATGTCAATATCGACCTGCCCGGCAAATTTGCATCTTCTGTCATTTCCAATAACAGGCACGGCGCGGAAATCCTGACATCGGCGATCCTTACCCATGCAGCGAAAGGCGGCTCTCTCGGTCCGGACGACGTCGTCCTGTTCGGCGGTCATGACGACCACGCCAGCCGCGAGCGTATTAACGGGTTCCATGCCGCGAAAGCCGATTATTTCGGCGTGCAAAGTGGTGACGATATCGAGATCACCGGCTATTCGCCGCGCATGACGGAACTGGCCTTCGAACGCTTCTTCGAGCGCAGGGGCCGCCTTCCCCGCTGTTTCTTCGTCAATTCATCGATCAACTTCGAGGGGTTGCTTCGTTTCATGGGGCGTCATGACGGGGAAGCGTTCGGCGACATCGTCGTCGGCTGTTTTGACTACGACCCATTCGCGTCATTTCTTCCCTTTCCCGTTTACATGATCAAACCCGATATTGCGCAAATGCTCGAAAAAGGGTTCGAACTGCTGGAAGAGAACCGGGCAGAGCCCGAAGTCACCATTATCGAACCGCAGCTCATTCCCCCGCGCACCGCCCTTGAAGGACCGCTTGATGATATCTGGGATCCGGTCGCGGTACGCCGCATATCAAGGTGAAACGTTCCGTTCCATCAGCGGAGGAGCCCTCCGGAGAAGCGCCAATTCCGCTTGACCTCAACCGCACTTGACGTCGTACCGATTTGCATGAAGCCCACCATTGCAATGGAATGACGATGATTGAAAAGCTCCTGAAGATGCTGAAAGACGGCAAAGATGCGCCCCTCCTGCGCTTTTCACTCGCAAAGGCCCTGATGGCCGCGCGGCAATTCGACGATGCGGCGCAGCATCTGCGCGAGGCGGTTCACCAGGACCCCGATTACTCGGCTGCCTGGGCGGCGCTTGGCGAATGCCTTATGCATCTCGCAGACGACGACGGTGCGATTGCCGCGTGGGTTGAGGGCAGCGCGGTTGCCACGAAAATGGGTGACATCCAGGCAAAACGGCAGATGGATGTCCGGCTTCGGCGTGCGCAATCGCGACGCCTCACGGTCGCCCAAGGGTAAGCCGCCAATCGATGCCAATCTTGCCAAGAAACGCTTCGTCATGGCTGACAACCAGGAGCGCTCCGTCATAAGCCCGCAGGCCGGCCTCCACGGCCGCGATGGAATCGATATCCAGATGATTTGTCGGTTCATCGAGGATCAGCAATTGCGGCGGCTGCGGGCCACAAAGAACGCAGGCGAGACCCGCGCGCAGCATCTGTCCGCCCGAAAGCGTTCCGACGATCTGCAAGGCGGCATCGGCACGAAACATGAAGCGGGCAAGCGCTGCCCTGCAGGCGTTCTCTCCGGCCTCCGGGTTAAGTTGAAGGAAATTGTCGCGGATAGAAAGCTTCGTATCCAGCAGGCTGACCTGCTGGTCCAGAAAGACGGACGTCACACCGAGGTGGACCGTCCCTGACAACGGCATCAATTCCATCCTGATCACGGAAAGCAGCGTCGTTTTTCCCGATCCGTTCGGGCCGGTGACGGCGACACGTTGCGGGCCGGTGATTTCGAAGGACAGATCGGCGAATACTGGCTGTTTTCCCGAATATCCTGCGGTCAGGTTTTGCAGGCTCAGCACGGTCTTGGTTTTGTGCAAGCCGCTGGGTGGCAAGATGACAGTAACGTCCTGAAGGACTTCGATCCGTTGACGTGCCGTCTGCAAATCCCCGGTCGCTTCGGCTTTCAGGCGACTGGCGAGATTGGCATTGTCGCCGCTGGTCTTCTCGGCCCGCCTTTTCATGCCGCCGGCGGCAATGCGGGGCATATCCCCCTTTGCCGATTTGGCGGCGCCCTTTGCGTCGCGCCGGGCCTTGCGTTCCAGTGCCTCCTGCGACCGGCGTTTGACCTCCGACAGGCGCTTTTCGGCGCTGGCGAGATCCTGTTCGGCAGCGGCCAGTTCCTGTGCTTTTTGCGCGCGGTAATGGCTCCAGTTTCCGCCATAACGCGTTGCGCCCAGCGTCGTCATTTCGACGATGGCATCAAATGTATCGAGAAGTTCCCGATCATGGCTGACGACAATCGCTCCGCCACGCCAACCCGCCAGAAAATCGGCAACGAACAGACGACCGTCGCGGTCGAGATTATTGGTCGGCTCGTCGAGGATCAAGAAGTCGGGCGCGGCATGGATTTGGGCCGCAAGTGCCGCCCGTGTGCGCTGCCCGCCGGAAAGTGCCGAAAGCAGCGTTGACGGTAAGGCGTCCAACCCGACCTCAGCCAGCGCATCGGCAATTTTTTCCTCCAGCATCCAGTCGACATCACCAAGCTCTTCGAGTGTGGCCTGCCCCGCCTGGGCGCGGGAAAGTATCTTGAGTGCCTCACGCGCATTGAAGAGATCCGCGACGGTCTCCCCGGGCATGACCTGCACGATTTGCCTGAGAACGCCGGTCCTGCCGGAGACGGAGACCGTGCCGGCGGACGGTGACAATTCACCGGCAATCAACTTCAGAAGCGTCGTCTTGCCGACGCCGTTGCGCCCGACAAGGCCGGCTCGTTCGAGACCGAAGCGAAGATTGATGTTTGAAAAAAGCGGATGACCGTCAGGCGTGGACCATGAGAGGTCTGAAAGGGTGATGGAACAAGGCATGGATATGGTTTCCCCTGATGACAAGGCGTTGCGGCTTTGTGATCGGGTTGAAATCCATGGTTCACCATCCTGTTGGTATTGCGGAGAGAACGCCACTAACCGAAAAAAGCGGCGCGTTCGTGGCAATGGTTTGAAGTTGCGGATGAAACGCCGGAGGATGAACTCCGACGTTTCGTTGTTTCAGGCCACCAGGCCCTTGGTCAGTTCCAGCGCCTGCCGTTCGAACAGCCGGCGATAGATGCCGTCATTGAGGCGGATAAGCGCCTGATGGTCACCTTCTTCGACAATCTTGCCCTTGTCGAACACCAGCAGCCGGTCCAGTGCCCTGACCGTGGAGAGCCGGTGCGCGATGACGAGCGTCGTGCGGCCATCCATCAGCCGTTCCATTGCCTGCTGGATCTGCACTTCGCTTTCGCTGTCAAGGCTTGAGGTGGCCTCGTCAAGGATCAGCACCGGCGCATCCGCGAGAAAGGCACGGGCAATGGCGACGCGCTGGCGTTCCCCGCCCGAAAGCTTGACACCACGTTCGCCGACCATGGTCTCATATCCTTTTGGAAGGGACATGATGAAATCATGGGCGCTGGCCTGTTTTGCCGCCTGCTCGATGTCACGCCGCGTGGCACCCGGCCGGCCATAAGCGATGTTTTCCGCCAGCGTCCGGTGGAACAGGATGGGTTCCTGCTGCACGATGGCGATCTGGCCGCGCAGGCTCGATTGCGTGACACCGGCGATATTCTGCCCGTCGATGCGGATTGCGCCCGACTTGATGTCGTAAAGGCGCTGGATGAGCTTGACGAAAGTTGTCTTGCCCGAGCCGGAATGACCGACCAGCCCCACACGCTCGCCCGGCTTGATGGTGACCGAGAAGTCATCATAAAGCGGGGTGGGATGCGCGCCATATTGGAACGTGACGTGATCGAAGACGATCTCGCCCCTGCCGATATCAAGCCGCGCCACATCCGGCCTATCTTCGACGCCAAGCTGCATCTTGTCCAGCAGCACCAGCTCTTCCATGTCGTTGACGGCGCGTTGCAGGTTACGGATATCCTGCCCCACATCACGCAGGTAACCCTGCAGCACGAAGAACATGGCAAGCACGAAGGTGATATCACCCGGCGTCGCCAGCCCCTGTCGCCACATGATGAGGCCGGTGCCGAGAATGCCGGCCTGCATGGACACCATCATGAAGCTCTGAATGGTGCCGTTCAGCGTGCCGCGCCGCCATGTTCTGCGCGTGCGGTTATCCCATTTCACCAGCACATGGCCCAGCCGCGCTTCCTCACGCGTCTCGGCACCAAAGGCCTTGACGACCGAGTTGCAGCTGATGGCATCCGCCAGCGCCCCGCCAAGCCTTGTATCCCAGGCATTGGCAAGCCGTGCCGCAGGCGACACATAACCCATGGAAAGAGCCACGGTGACACCGACATAGATCAGCGAGCCCAGGCCGACGATGAGGCCCATGACCGGCCAGTAGCTGCCGAGCACGATGGTGGCGCCGACCAGCATCACGAGGGACGGCAGAAGGGCGATGAGCAGCAGGTCGTTCAGCGAATCCAGCGCCCACATGCCGCGCGTGATCTTTCGCACCGTAGAGCCGGCGAAGCTGTTGGCATGCCAGTCCGTGGAGAAACGCTGCACCTTGTGGAAGCCGTTATTGGTGACATCCGCCATGGTTTTCAGCGTGAGCCTGATGATGCCGTTAAAGATGAACCAGCGCAGCACCACGCTGGTGAGACCAAGCGACACCACGACGACGAAGGCGTGCAGCGCCTTGTCCGCCCCGTTGCCGCCGGCAATGGCATCAACGATCTGGCCGGAAAAAACCGGCACCATGACTTCGGCCAGCGTGCTGGCGACGACCAGCACGATGATGAAACCCACCAGTGCCGGCCTGTGGCTCCAGTGGTGAAAAACAAAGCCGAGCACATGACGATAGGCATCGGCGCGGAAATCGAGCTTCTTGCGAGACATTTTAACCAGCACGGCGCCAGAAAATCGGCAACCGGTCCTCAAAACGGAAGTTGGATGGCACAGCCCGGACGGGAGACGAAATGATCCCGTCAGATCAATCGGGCCATGAAGGAAAATAAAACCGCATGTCGGGCGCGCGCAGGGCGGGCCACGAATGGATATGACCTAGTGTCGGGTCATTCCCTGCGGGAGGATTTCGGTGAATGTTGGTGTCATGCAACGCCTCCCTTTGTTTGATCTGACGCGGTGATAGGTTTTGTAGCTGAGTGATTTGAGCTTGCCAAGCCGATTTTTGCAACCTTATGGCAAGTGATGCTGAAACGACACATTGGTCGATGCGACAGGCCCGTTTTTTGGCCGGGCCATGATGACAGCTTCGGCTACGGGTCTTCAGCAGCAGGTGGTACTGCGCACCTCAGGGCAGAGGTGCGCAGCGAGGTATCGAAGAACCAGGTTACCGTTCCCGATCAGTCCATCTGCACATTTGCATTCTTCACGACGGGTTCCCACTTGGCGATTTCGGCCGCGACGTGGGCTTTCAGCTCATCGGGTGACGACGCGACGATCTTGGCGCTGAACTCCGCCATGCGTGCGGCGACGGCCGGATCGGCAAGCGCTTTCTTGGCGGCGGCATTCAGCTTGTCGATCGCTTCGGCCGGCGTGCCGGCGGGCGCAAAGAGCGCGTTCCAGGTGTAGGTTTCATAACCCGGGACGGTCTCGGCAATGGTCGGCAGATCCGGGAAGGATGAGGCGCGGTCAGTGGTCGTCACGCCAAGCGCCCGCAATGTGCCGGACTTTATGTGGCCTGATGACGACGGCAGATTGTCGAACATGATCGAAATCTGGTTGCCGAGCAGATCGTTGAGCGCGGGGCCTGCTCCCTTATAGGGAACATGCTGCATGCTGACGCCGGCCATGCTCTTGAACAGTTCGCCTGAAAGATGCAGCGGCGTGCCATTGCCGGAAGAGGCATAGGCATATTTGTCCGGCTCGGCTTTGAGAAGCGCAATCAGTTCCGCAACGCTGTTGACGTTGAGCTTCGGATTGACGACCAGCACATTCGGCACCACCACCAGCAGCGAGACCGGGGCGAAATCCTTTTCCGGATCGTAAGGCTTTGTTTTAAGGATAAGCGGGTTGAGCGCATGGGTCGCGACCGTACCCATCAGGATCGTATAGCCATCTGGCTCGGCCCGGGCGACACGGTCGGCACCGAGATTGCCACCGGCGCCGGCGACATTTTCAACGACGATCTGATGGCCAAGCTCATCGCCCATCTTCTGCGCGATGACGCGCGCCACCACATCGGTGGAGCCGCCCGCCGCGAAAGGCACGACCAGCGTCATGGTTCGATCAGGAAAACCCTCAGCGCTCGCCGTCATTCCCAGCATGCAAAAAGAAGCTGCCGTGGCGGCAAGCTTCAACACCATACGCCGTTTCGAAAACCGGTAATTCATGAACCCTCCTTTAACATGGCCTCCCCGCCATGCCGGCATAGTAGCTCAAAAGCCCTCGAGAGCAACCCATGGCCGCCGCTGCCGCAAAAGCGGTCCGGGGGATCGCCGGGCACCGTTTCCCGGGGCGTGCCACAACTAAAAAGGCCCCCCGGTTAAGGAAGGGCCTTATCTTGTTACCAGCGATAATAATCGCGACGGTCACGCCATTCACGGTGCTCTCGCCAATCGCGGCGGTCTCGCCGCTCCCGCCATTCTCTGCGGGCCTGACGTTCGCGCCATTCGCGGCGACCTTCCCAGCGGTCGCGCCTGTCCCAGCCGCGCTCATAACGCGGCGGTCCGTTCGGACGGCAATTGCCGCGCGGCGACAGATGAAAGCCGCGTCCGCAGGCATAGTCGACGGTCTGAACATTGGATGTCGCGGGTGCAGACGGCTGACCCACGGGCATGGCGTTCGCGCCGGTGCCGAACAGGGCGCTGAGAAGCATTCCCGCGCCAAAAATCATCTTACGCATGTCATCTCCCTCCTTATGGGATGGGGGGATTTAGCGCCCCGGCGGGTGAACTGCGGCTGAATGAATCTGGGTGTTTTTGTGGCAGGGTGCCGCACTTCATGGCGAGGATGAGGCCGCGCTCTTCTAGACAACTGGTTGCGGCCGTGAGGTTTTGGTCGTAGGTCTCAAGGTCACGGGGAGATGGCTATTGGACATCAATCAGGACGAAAAGCACGAAACGAAACCAGCGGGCAGACGCCCGATCTGGCCTTGGTTGTTATTGGGGCTTTTCACGCTTCTGGCCATTCACCTCTATATGGAGGTGAACGCCATGATGGATGATCTCGCCCGCACCTGGAGCGACCTTGTGCAGCTGTTCTGGTGGATCATGCCCGATCCGCAGAACTGACGCCCGTCAGGACTGGATCAGCGCGATGCCGCGGTTCCTGAAGCCGAGCGTGACATCGCTTTGCGGCGGCAGGCTGGTCTCGACCGCATGGTCAACGATGAAGAGCGTGCCGATATCGGTCTCGACTTCATATTCGACATGGCCGCCGAGATAGGCGCTGTGTAGCACCCGGCCGGCAACCCCTTGCCCGCCTGCCTGGCCGATGGCAATCGAGCCGGGACGCACCGCAAGTTTGGCCGGGCCGGGTTTGGCGTTGCGCGCCGATACACGATGATCGATGCCGCCGACGCGGATCAGCGCCTCCGGCCCCTCAATGCTGATGACCTCGCAGCCGACGACATTCGCCTCACCCATGAAATCGGCGATGAAGGCGGAGGCCGGGGCTTCGTAGAGGTCGCGGGGCGCACCCGACTGAGCGATCTCGCCATCCTTCATTACGATGATCCGGTCGGAAACGGCCAGCGCCTCATCCTGATCATGCGTCACATAAACGGCGGTAAAACCGAGCCGCTGTTGCAACTCACGGATTTCGGTGCGCACCCGGCGGCGAAGGCGGGCGTCGAGATTGGAGAGCGGCTCATCGAGCAGCAGCACCTGCGGTTCGAGCACCAAAGCGCGGGCAACCGCCACGCGCTGCTGCTGGCCGCCGGAGAGTTCGGCGGGCAGACGGTGGCCCATGCCGGCGAGGCCGACGAGCTTCAACCCCTCTTCCGCCTTTTCCCGCGCTTCCGCCTTGCGCAATCCCGACGATTGCAGGCCATAGGCGACATTGTCGAGCGCCGTCATATGCGGGAACAGTGCATAGGACTGGAACACCATCGAGACATCGCGCTCATTGGCCGGCAGCATGGTCACGTCCTTGTCGCCGATGAGGATGCGCCCGCTGGTCGGGTGTTCGAGACCGGCCAGCATGCGCAGCGTCGTCGTCTTGCCGCAGCCGGAGGGGCCGAGCAGGGTCACCAGCGTGCCGGGCTCGATGGTGAGCGACAGGTCGGGAATGGCGGTGAAGGCGCCGAAGGTCTTGCGGACATTCTGAAAGGTAACGGAGCCGGGTTTTACGGAAATCATGCGATTTTCTCCTGAGCGAGAGGAACGGAGGAAGCGGAGGGCAGCCCGGCGACGCGGTTTTCGCGCCGCAGGCGGCGTTCGCCCACAATGAGCTGGAAGCCGGTGATGACGGTGATCATCACCACGATCAGCATGGAGGAATAGGCGATCGCCACACCATATTCGCCGTTTTCGACGAGGCCGACGATGTAGGACGTCGCCATGTTGTACTGCGCGCTGACGAGGAAGATGACGGCGCTGATGGAGGTGATGGCGCGCACGAAGGAATAGACCAGTGCGGCCGTAATCGCGGGCCTCAAGAGCGGCAGGATGACCTTGCGGATGGTACGGAAACTATTGGCCCGCAGCGTCAGCGAGGCTTCGTCGAGGCTCTTGTCGAGCTGGCTCATCGCCGCGATGCCGCCGCGCACGCCGACCGGCATGTTGCGGAACACGAAGCAGGCGATCAGGATCAGCGCCGATCCCGTCATTTCCACCGGCGGCAGGTTGAAGGCCATGATGTAGCTGACGCCGATGACCGTGCCGGGAATGGCAAAGCTCATCATCAGCGCGAATTCGAAGAGGTTCCGCCCGGCGAATTTCTGCCGCACGATGATATAGGCGGTCAGCAGGCCGACGGCAGCGGTGAGCGGTGCCGAAACCAGCGCAATCTCCATGGTCGTCCAGAACGAGTTCCAGGCAACGCCGGTCCAGGCAATCGAGCCATTGGAGAAGCTGACGGAAAAGGCGCGGATGTAGTGGTCAAGCGTCAGCGAATTGTCGAGACCCCAGGTCTTCACGAAACCGCCGACGAGGATCATGCCATAAACGACGATGGTGAAAAGCATCCACGGCACGACGATGGCGTGCACGCCGATTGAGATGCCGCGCGGCAGGGCAATGTGCGCACCGCTGTCGCCCTTGCCGGTGACCGTCGCGAAATTCTTGCCGGATAGCCAGAAGCGCTGTGCAAGGAAAGCCGAAAGCGTGAAGCACAGGAGAATGATGGCGAGAACCGCGGCGCGCGACGGATCGTTCTGCGAGCCGACGACGGCAAAGAAGATTTCCGTCGATAGCACCCCATGGGTGCCGCCAAGCACCAGCGGATTGCCGAAATCCGCCATGCTTTCGATGAAGCCGATGAGGAAGGCATTGGCAAGACCGGGCTTCATCAGCGGCAGGGAAACCCGCCAGAAAGTGCGCCAGCGGTCGGCGCGCAGCGTCTGCGACGCCTCCTCCATCGACGGGCTGACGCCTTCGACAACGCCGATCAGCACCAGAAACGAAATGGGCGTAAAGGAAAGAACCTGCGCGATCCAGATGCCGGTAAGACCATAAAGCCAGCGGCCGGGTTCGATGCCGAAGAGATAGGAAAGCCATTCCGTGACGACACCGGCGCGGCCGAAAAGCAGCGTCAACGCAAGGCCGATGACGAAAGGCGGCGTGATGATCGGCAGAACGGTGAGAAGGCGCAGGCCTTTCTTGAACGGAAAACGGGTGCGGGTGGCGATCAATGCGAAGCCGAGGCCCAGCACGGTGGAGCCAAACGCCGTCATCAGCGCGAGGAACAGCGTGCGCCAGGCGACGCCGCAGCGCTCCTCACCCATCACGCAGCCAAGGCTCCAGATGCCGGGATCCTGAATATTGCGGATAAAACCGTCGGCGTTGAAGGAGCCATCGAAATCCTGAACGGATGCGATCAGCATGCTGCCGATTGGATAAAAGACAAAAACGGTGACGAGAAAAACCAGAACGGAAATCGCGCCGACCACGAAGGCGTCGCCCTTCATGACGCCGCGTTCCGCAAGGCCAAAGGCAAAGAGAAGCACGAAGATGAACGACATGACGACGGCCCCGGCACCCATAGATGCCTGACCATCAGCGAGCATGCCGAAGAGGTTTTCGCTGATTGCCCAGGTCCAGCCGGTAAAGCCGATCGCCAGCCCCTGCAAAGCCAGAAAAACCAGACCGGCAGCACCGATAACGGCAAGTAACCCGCCACGCCGCATCGGATCACGGATCGGCCGGACAAGGCAGGCAGCGAGGAAAAAGAGAACGATGCCGGCCAGCCATGGTTTTCCATAGGTCAGTATCTGCAACACACCCGGCGCATTGCTGGCGGAGGAGAAAAACCCGGACAGCCAGCGGAAGCTGAAAAAGCCGCCTTCGATGCGATACCAGGGAAGAAGAATGAGGGCGAACGCCCCGAGCGCCAGGACGATGTCCAGCCTGCGATTGCCACGTGTCATGGCCGACCTCGCTTATTTCATGCCGATGAAAGAGTGGCGGACACCCCGGCTTTGAAAGCCGGGATGCCTGTCGCCGGAGTTAAGATCAGTTGGCGACCGCACCGACCTCGCGGTCCCAGCGTTCCAGCAGCGCCTTGCGCTTGGCCGGATCGCCATAGGTCTTGAAGTCGTAGTCGATGAGCTTGATGTCCTCGAACTTCGGTGCTTCCTTCGGCACTTCCGCCGTTTTGTTGGAGGGAAGCTGGAAGGACTTGGCGTCCTTCATGCGCGACTGGACGTCAGGCTTCAGCGCCCAGTCGTACCAGGTCTTGGCATTGTCGAGGTTGCGGGCGCCCTTGATGATCGACATGGAGCCGATCTCGTAGCCGGTGCCTTCGCAAGGCGCGATGGACTTGACCGGGAAACCTTCCGCCGTCTGCGCCACCGCATCATGCATGAAGACGATGCCGAGCGCCGTTTCACCGCGCGCCGCCGCCTTGACCGGGGCCGAGCCAGACTTGGTATATTGCGAAATATTGGCGTTGAGCTTCTTCAGGTAGTCGATCGCCTGATCTTCGCCCATGATCTGAACCAGCGAGGCAAGCGCGGTATAGGCGGTGCCCGACGAGTTCGGATTGGCGATCTGGATTTCACCCTTTAGTTCCGGTGCCAGCAGATCGGCCCAGCACTTTGGCTCCTTGTAACCCTTGGACTTGAAGATTTCCGTGTTGTAGCCCCAGCCCAGCGCACCGGCATAAACGCCGACGGTCCGGTAACCCGTACTTTCCGCCTGTTTGACGGCCCAGTCCTGCAACTGATCCAGCATCGGCGACTTATATTCCAGCGTCAGGTTCTCCGAAGCCGCCTGCATGTGCGGATCGCCGGTGCCAGCCCACCAGATATCGGTCTTCGGGTTGCGGGCTTCCGCGCGCACCTTGGCATAGGTCTCGCCCGAAGACAGGCGAACCATATTGACCTTGATGTCGTGCGATTTTTCAAAATCGCCCTTCATCTGCTCGCAGATGACGACATCGGCCGAGCAGATCAGGTTCAGTTCGCCTGCCGCCTGCACCGATGTGGTGCTGAGCGCCGTGCCGGCAAAAAGCAGTGTGGAAAGTATCGTCAGTCGCATGGTTATCCTCCTGTAGCTTGCGTCTGAATTGTCGGGCCGCGCGCAGACATGGCGCTGCCGGTCGCGGCACCCTGTGGCGCGCACGTTGTCTTTTGGGATGTCGGTTTGCTGGCCTTACTGGGTCGGGTGGATTTCGCTGTCGAAGCGGCTCAATAATCGACTTCGCTCTTCCGGCTGGCCGAAGGTGGCGAAGTCGTAGTCCACCATCTTGATCATCGATATGTCAGGCGCGGTCAGCGGCAATGTCGCCCTTGCATTGGACGGCACCTGGTTCTGGCCGGCTATGGCTCCGGTTTCCTGTCCTTCCGGGCTGAGCGCAAACTCCACGAAACTTTGCGCAAGCGCCGTGTTGCGGTTGCCCTTGACGATGCTGACCGCCCCGATCTCGTAACCGGTTCCCTCGCAGGGCGCGACGATGACAAGCGGGAAACCCTCGATCTTCTGGGTCACGGCATCATGCATGAAGGAAATCCCGATCAGCACCTCGCCCCGCGCCGCCGCCTTGACGGGCGCTGAACCGACCTTGGTGTAACCCACGACATTGAGGTTCAGCTTGGTCATGAAACCGAATGCCTCCTCCTCACCAAACAGCTGGACGAGGGTGGCGAGCATGGTGAAGGCCGTGCCGGAATAGTTGGGATTGCCGGTCAGGATGTGGCCGCGATAGATGTCCTTGGCCAGATCCTTCCAGCAAGTGGGAGCCGGCAGGTTGTTTTTGGCAAGCAGTTCCGAATTATAGGCAAAACCCAGCGCGCCGGCATAGATTCCAGCCGATTTCGAGCCAGACATGGCATTGAAGTTCTGCGCCCATGGCAACAGATCCTGCTGGTCGCGGGGCTGGTATTCGTCCAGCAGACCTTCCGAACCTGCCTGCAAATGCGTGTCACCCGTGCCGCCCCACCAGACGTCGACGGTCGGATGGGAGCGTTCGGCGCGGATCTGATCGAGAATTTCGCCGGTGCTTTTGCGCACCATCGAAATCTCAAGGCCCGCCTTCGCCTCGAAAGCCCGCTGCATGGTCACACACCACGCCTCGTCGACGCCGCACAGGACGTTCAACTTCGGCGCGGCCATGCCATGCCCTGCGCCGCACAGCCAAACGGCCACGCTCGCCGCAAGTGCGGTCAATGCTTTCACTTAAATCCTCCCTGTCTGGAACCTCCCCGTTCCAGTCTCCACCAACAACATGTCACATCCTGTCTGCACCGCAATCGAAGAATGGTTACCAATCTTTCACCGCACCGCCGAACAAGATTACAGATATTACAAATATCACAGGAGAGATAACCAGCGAGCCTTTGAACATCGCCGCCGCCATGCCTATGATGATGGCGGGAGGAATACACAGTGCTTAATCAGAAGGTTCGCATTCTGATCGTCGAGGACGATCCGGATATGGCAGAGCTTATCTCGGACCTCATCGAGGCCGAAGGCTGGCTGCCCACCTGCGCCCGCTCCGCCGAGGAGGCCGACGAGATATTGGCGCGGGACAGGATGCAGCTTGTGCTGGTCGATCACAACCTGCCCGGCGCGTCTGGCCGCACCTTTGCCCAGCGGCTGCGCAGCAGGGTCGATAGCGATATCGGTATCGTCATGGTCACCGCCGCCGGCAGCGCCGCCGACCGGGTTCTTGGCCTTGAAACCGCCGCCGACGATTATGTGGTGAAACCCTTCGAACCCATCGAACTCACAGCGCGGATCAAGGCCGTTTTGCGCCGGACGATCCCTTCGCTGAAACAGGAAAAGGACAGCGAGCGTGACCACGGCCGCGCTGCCCTTCGTCTCGGCGACTGGGCAATCGATCTCGATGCGCGCCGGGCCGTCTGCCTTGCCGACCGCAGCCGCACACTCACCAGCGCCGAATTCGCGCTGCTGGAAATTCTCGCCGAAACGCCCAACCAGCCCGTCAGCCGCTCGCAGATCCTCGACAGGCTGGGCTCAGAAAGCGACCGCTATATCGATCGCAACGTCGATGTGCTGGTGCTGCGGCTCAGGCGCAAGATCGAGATCAATCCCGATCTGCCGCGCCATATCAAGACGCGGCGCGGCAAGGGTTATGTGCTGCATACCGATGAGGGCGAGCTTTCCCCGTGATCAGCCGCTCCTTTCTTTCCTCGATTGCCTTTCGCCTGCCCTTTGCGATCGTCTTCATCTGCGTGCTCGTCTTCAGCCTCTCCGCCATCGCCATTTATGGCCTGCAGCGCGCCCGCGATGAAATGGCGGCCTATGGCTTGCAGGCCTTTTCCAGCCTTGCCAAGGCATCGCTGATTTCGCGACAGGTTTCCGACCTCGTTTCGAGCGCGCCTTTCCTGATGAACGCCGCCTCGCCCTACCGTGTTTCCAGCGAAAGCCGCTCCGTGGTTCAGCAGGTCGATCTGCTGTTGCAGATGACGGGGCCAGAAAACGGCGAACGGGCCGCACGCGGATTTGCAAGTGAGCGCATCGTCGAACTCCTCCAGCTTATCAGGGCGCAGACGCTGGATCTGGCAAAGGATGCAGATGCGGCGCAGGGCCACAAGGCGGAAGCGGCAGCAGCGCTTGGTGAAATCGCCACCGGCCGCGGCATCGCCGATCCAGAACTGCGCCGCCGCATGAACGGCATCGTGCAGGCCGCCTCCGCTTCCGACAGCCTCTTCCAGCTCGGCGAACTGCGCCGCCGTTACATCGCCGAAACCACGGCGCGACAGGAAGGTTATCCCGGCGAGCGGCTCCCCGTGGCCGAGATGCAACCTTATGAGCGGGTCTTCGCGGCGCAGAGCCGCTACCTTCTGGAGATGTTCGCCATCCGCGCTTCGGTGTCGCGGCTTCACACCGTGTCGCGCGATCTGTCGCATGTCACGGAAACGCAGGGCGATGCGGTTGCCCGCAGCCTGAATGAGGACCTGATATCGACCTCCGATGCGCTCAGCCGGCTGCTGGTTATCGTTGCCGTGGCCTCGCTTCTGGTGCTGGTAGTGGCGATCTTCTCCATCCGCTCGGTGATGCGGGTATCGCGCGGGATCGCGACGCTTTCGAATGGCATGAATGCGCTCGCCAAAGGCGAGAAAGATGTCGGCCCGCCATCCTATACCGGGCCGGAGACGGAGCTGATCCGCCTTCTCGACGCATTCCGCGCCTTTCATGACAGCGTCGACCGTGTCTCCCGCCTCAGGCGCACGGCGGAAGCGGCGGCCCGCACCATCCGCTCGACCTTCCGCACCATGAATGAGGGCATAGCGCTGTTTGATCCGACCGGCCGGCCGATCACCATGAACCGCCGCATCATCGAACTGGTCGGACGCTCCGGCTCGTCGCGAAAACTGCCGATCCGCCGGTTTGTCGAGCCGGTCCCGGAAATCGATCCGTTGCTGCTGCCCTTCGAGAGCGAAAAGGGCGAGTTGATGGAGCGCGCCGTGGTGCGCCACCGCACCGCAGACGAGCGGGTGATCGAAGTCTCGATGTCGCGCCAGCCGGATGGCGGCACCGTGCTGCTTGCCCGCGATGTCACCGCGCTCGACCGGCAGGAAGCGGAAGCCGTAAAGGCCCAGCGGCTGGACGGCATCATGCGCATGACCCACCAGGTCAGCCACGAGGTGGGCAACATGATCGGCATCATCACCGGCAGTCTCGGTCTTCTTGAACGCGAGGCCGGTTTCAACGACCGGCAGAACCGCCACATCGCCCGCATCCGCAAGGCGGCGGATCGTGGCCGGTCTCTGGCCAGCAGCATGTTGACCATCGGCAGCCAGCAGCCGATCCATCCAAGCTGCATCAATGTCGCCAATCTGCTGCGCGGCATGGCCGATATTCTGGAGATCGCGGTCGGCCCGAAATGCCGGATCGAACTCGATCTCGACGACAATCTTCCCGCCATACCGCTCGACCCGGCTCTTTTCGAGCAATCCATCCTCAATCTTTGCCTGAATGCCGCAGCCGCCATGCCCGATGGCGGCCTGATCTCGATTGAGGCCACATTCGAAAAGGAGGCGCTGGTGATATCAGTCACCGATGAGGGCATCGGCATGACGCCGGAGGCGGTGGACAAGGCCTTCGAGCCCTATTTCACCACCCGTGGCGACCATGGCGGCGCGGGCCTTGGCCTTGCCATGGTCTATGGCTTCGTGCGCCAGAGCGGCGGCGAGGCGCATATCAGTTCGAAACCCGGTGAAGGGGCGAAGGTGCAGCTGACATTTCCGGCCGGCGCCGGGCTGGCGAGCAGGTCGGCATAATACCGGCGTTACAAACCTGGCCGGTCAGTCCTTCGCGCCGGCGGCCTCCAGCAGTGCAACAATCTCCTTAAGTCCTCTTTCACGGGCATGGGCAAGCGCGCTCCTCCCGTCGAAATCCTTCAACGCGACATTGGCACCGCCCGCAAGAAGCGACCGGACGATCCGCTGCGATATCGCGCCGCCGTCTCTCAGGATCGCCACTTCAAGCAGGGCCGTCCATCCGAGCCGGTTGACGTGATCGACATCCACACCCGCTGCAAGCAGAATATCAACGGCGTCCGGATGTCCCTTTTCGGCAGCGGGGATGAGCGCCGTGC
This sequence comes from Agrobacterium sp. ICMP 6402, assembly GCF_009498615.1. Classification (NCBI taxonomy): domain Bacteria; kingdom Pseudomonadati; phylum Pseudomonadota; class Alphaproteobacteria; order Hyphomicrobiales; family Rhizobiaceae; genus Agrobacterium; species Agrobacterium sp. ICMP 6402. Next base: position 156,126 of record NZ_QSNV01000008.1, on the reverse strand, counting down.
CGCCAAAGCGGTTGGTGCTTTTAAGATCAGCACCGTTTTTGAGGATCATCCGCAGGATTTCGGTCCTGCCCTGCGCCCCGGCCACCAGAAAGGGGCTGTCCTCGATACTGTCGCGAGCGTTGACATCGGCACCGGCATCGAGAAGCAAACGCGCCGCTTCCACGTCGTTCTGCCAAACCGCCACCAGCAGCGGCGTCTGGCCCTGCGCGTTGCGCTCTTCGGTCGGGCCACTGTTTTTCAGCAGCTGTTCGAGCTGCACGTGATCCTTCGCCACGACCGCTTCCAGAACGGCAGCCTGCGCATTTGCGCCAAGGCTCATCATCAGCACTCCCCATAAAACCAGACGTCGCATCATCACCTCGAAAGAATGCCGGCACCGGTGGTGCAAGCCGCGCCATTATTCCAGACGACCGGCATTCACTTCAAGGGCCTGTCTTTGCCGCATCAGGCCACCTGCACGAAATGGCCGGGTGAAACGGTTCTGTAGGTCCGTTCAGGTGTTTCATAACCCATCGCCCGTATCGGGCTTTTCAACTCGTCATTGGAGATGCCGCGTCTTATTCCGCGCCGTGCCGGATCGGGCACCGGCACCGCCGCCATCAGCTTTTTCGTATAGGCGTGCTGCGGATTGTCGAAGACGGCAGCGCGCGGGCCGATTTCGACGATTTCACCGAGATACATCACCGCGACGCGATGGCTGACGCGCTCGACCACCGCCATATCATGCGAAATGAACAGGAAGGCGAGGTTGAGGCTCTGTTGCAGGTCGAGCAGCAGATTGCAGACCTGCGCCTTGATCGAGACATCCAGCGCCGAGACGCTTTCATCGGCAACGATAACCTTTGGATCCAATGCAAGCGCGCGGGCAATGGCGATGCGCTGGCGCTGGCCGCCGGAGAATTCATGCGGATAGCGACTGGCCATATCGGCGGCCAGACCAACCTTTTCGAGAAGATCGGCGGTCTTTTCCCTTGCCTGTTTCGAGGTGCCCAGCCTGTGCTTGATGAAGGGTTCGGAAATCGCCGTCCCCACCGTCATGCGCGGATTGAGCGACGAGAACGGGTCCTGAAAGATCATCTGCACGGATTTGCGCATATTGCGCAGGCCGGTGGTATCGAGCCGCATCACATCGTATCCATCGAGCGACACGTCGCCGGACGACGGCTCGACGAGACGCATGATAGAGCGGCCAGTGGTGGATTTTCCGCAGCCGGACTCACCGACCAGCGCAAGCGTCTCCCCCTGAAACAGATCGAAGGAGACGTTTTCGACGGCATGAACCGCACCCGTCTGACGCGCCAGCAGGCCGGAACGGATAGGGAAACGCGTCACGAGGTTCTTGACCGACAGAACCGGCGTCTGTCCGTTCGCAACCGTCTCGGCTACCTCTTCAGCTTCCGTCGAGAGACCGGTTTTCATGTCGAGCACCGGAAACCGCGTCGGCCACGCACGGTCATGCATCGAACCCAGCCTCGGCACCGCCGAAAGCAGCGCCCGCGTATAGGGATGCTTGCCGCGCTGGAATATGTCCTCGGTCGGCCCGGTCTCGACCTCATCGCCGCGAAACATGACGATGGTGCGGTCGGCAATCTCGGCTACCACGCCCATGTCATGGGTGATGAAGAGCACCGACATGCCCTCCTCTTCCTGCAGCAGCTTGATGAGGTCGAGGATCTGACCCTGAATGGTGACGTCGAGCGCCGTCGTCGGCTCGTCGGCAATCAGCAGTTTCGGGCGCGAGGCGAGCGCCATGGCGATCATCACGCGCTGGCGCATGCCGCCGGAAAACTGATGCGGATATTCGTCGAAGCGGCTGGATGCGTTGGGAATGCGAACCTTTTCCAGAAGACGCACCGTCTCCGCCCTTGCCTGCTGCTTGGAAAGCCCCTTGTGGCGGATGAGGACTTCGGAAATCTGACGGCCGATGGTGAAGATCGGGTTGAGCGAGGTCATCGGCTCCTGAAAGATCATCGAGATATCGTTGCCACGCACGCCCCGCATTTCCTTTTCGGAAAGCGCCAGCAGATTGCGCCCGTTGAGCAGCACTTCGCCTTCGATCCGGCTGGAGGCCGGTGCTAGCAGCCGCATGAGCGACAGCGAGGTGACGGACTTGCCGGACCCGGATTCTCCGACAATCGCCACGGTTTCACCGGGCGAGACATCGAAGGAGACATTGCGCACGACGCTTTTCCATTCGTCATCGACGAGAAAGGAGGTGGTCAGGTTACGGACAGAGAGGACGGGTTTTGTCTCCATGATGTCAACGCCCCACCGCATAGGCCTGCATCAGCCGGGGTGTGGCGGCCGCCCGCAACAGGCCATCCGCATCCCGCCTTGCTGCGGTCAGTCGCCCGACCGACCAGGCATCGGCAACCGTGACCCGGTGACCGCGACGGCGGAGTTCATCGAGTGTGGCCTCGCCCACCGTGCTTTCCACCATGATTTCACCCGGCGAGCTGGTGCGCGGATAAAACGAACCCGGAAAATGCGAGGTGTGGAACAGCGGCATGTCGATGGACGCCTGCAGGTTCTTACCGTGATGCGCATAACGCAGGAAGAACGGCAGCTGCCATTGATCCTGTTGATCACCACCCGGCGTGCCGAACACCATCGAGGGGCGGCCCTGATGCAGCGCAAGCGACGGCGTCAGCGTCGTGCGTGGGCGTTTGCCCGGCGCAAGCGAGGTCGGCAGGCCTTCCTTCAGCCAGAACATCTGGGCGCGGGAATTGAGCGCGAAACCCAGACCGGGCACGATGGGCGAAGATTGCAGCCAGCCGCCCGATGGCGTGGTGGAAACCATGTTTCCCCAGCGGTCGATGACATCGATATGCACCGTGTCACCGCGCTTCTCGGTCAGGTGTGACATGGTCGGCTCGTAGACGGTGCCCTTGCCGCTCATCTCGGCCAGCATCGCCATGGTGGCATCCACCTGCTTTTCGTAACCGGGCACGGTGCCGGGGCGCAGGTCGAGCGATGCCTCGCTGCCGATCAGTTTGCGACGCCCGGCGTTGTAGCCTTCAGAAAGAAGATACTCGGTCGGGATCTGCCCGAATTCCGGATCGCCATAATAGACCTCGCGGTCGGCAAAGGCGAGCTTCATGGCTTCGACGGTGGTGTGGATGAAATCAGGCCCGGACGGGTCCATGGCCGCAATATCGAAGCCCTTCAGCAAAGCGAGCGATTGCAGCAGAACCGGACCCTGCCCCCAGGCAGGCGTCTTGGCAATCGTCCAGTCATGATAATCGAACGTCTGCGGCGCTTCTACGGTCGCGCTCCACCCGGCCATATCCTGCGCCGTCAGCACGCCTTTGTGCTTTGCGCCGCTGGCATCCATGACTTCTGCGGTGCTGACGTAACTGTCGATGGCTTCCGCAACGAAACCCCGATAAAACGCATCCCGCGCCGCTTCGATCTGGTTCTCGCGGCCGGAACGCGCTTCGGCTTCGGTGATGATCCGCTGATAGGTTGCGGCCAGAACCGGGTTCCTGAAATTGGCGTGAGGCTCAGGTGCGGCACCGCCCGGCAGCCATGTCTCATGGGAGGTCGGCCATTCCTTCTCGAAGAACGCCGCCAGTCCCTTGATGGTGGCGGAGACACGCGGCAGCGTCGGATGCCCGTGTTCGGCATAATAGATGGCCGGGTCCAGCACCTCGCGCACGCTCATCGTGCCATAGTCGCGCAACATCAGCATCCAGCCGTCGAAAGCGCCGGGAATGACCGTTGCCAGCAGCCCGTCGCCGGGGATCAGCTTCAGCCCTTCCGAGGTATAATGCTCGATCGTCGCACCGCTCGGGGCCGGACCCTGCGCGCAGATGACCTCCACCTTGTCCTTCTGCTTTGAATAAAACACGGCGGGCATGTCGCCGCCGGGGCCACACAGATGCGGCTCAACGATCTGCAGCACGAAACCGGTGGCGACGGCGGCGTCGAAAGCATTGCCGCCCTTTTCGAGGATCGCCATGCCAACCGCCGATGCGATCCAGTGCGTTGAGGTGACGACGCCGAAGGTGCCAAGGATCTCGGGGCGTGTGGTGAATTCATTCATCAGGGTATTTCCTTGTAAAAAATCATGCTTCGCGCGGATCGAGCGCATCGCGCAGGCCGTCGCCCAGAAGATTGAAACCGATGACGACGAGGAAGATGGCGATGCCGGGCCACATCGTCATCCACGGGGCCTGGCTCAAGAAATTCTTTGCAGTGTTCAGCATCGAACCCCATGAGGGCGCCGGCGCCTGCTGGCCAAGGCCCAGGAAGGAAAGGCTTGCCTCCGCGATGATGGCGGTCGCCACCGTCAGCGTCGCCTGCACGATGATCGGAGCAAAGACATTCGGCAGGATGTAACGCGTCATGATATCGATGTGGTTGAGGCCGATCGACCTTGCACCCTCGACATAATCCTCCATCTTGACCGCCAGCACCTGTCCACGCGTCAACCGCACGAAAATCGGCATGGCGGAAAGTCCGATGGCGATCATCGCGTTGGTGAGGCTCGGCCCGAGAAAGGCTGCGAGCGCAATCGCCATGATGAGGAAGGGCATGGCCAGAAGCGCTTCGGTGATGCGGGATATGACCATATCCACCCAGCCGCCGAAATAACCGGATATGAGACCAAAGGGCACGCCGATGACCACTGCAATCATCACCGAGACGACGCCGGCCATCAGCGAGGCGCGCGCGCCATAGATCATGCGCGAGAGAATGTCGCGGCCGAGATCGTCGGTGCCGAGCCAATGGGCCGCCGAGGGCGCCTTGCGGATGGCCGACCAGCTGGTCGCAATCGGGTCCGCAATCGGCAGGATCGGCGCAGCGATAGCGAGCACCGCGAAAAACAGCACGATGATCATGCCGGCCAGCGCCGATTTGTTGCGCTTCATTTTCTTCCAGGCGCGGCTTTCCTGCCGTGTCGCCGGTGCGGAGATGTTTTGATCAAGAACGGTCATGATATCAGGGCCTTAGATTGTCGCCCTGAGGCGGGGGTTGAGCAGGACATAGGCGATATCGGCCAGAAGGTTCATGAGGATGAAACCAACGGCGGTGCATAAAACGATGCCCTGCACGACGGCATAATCGCGGGTGAACACCGCATCGACCGTCATCTTGCCGAAGCCGGGAATAGTGAAAATCTGCTCCGTCAGCACCGCCCCGGCCAGCAACTCACCGAAGAGCAGCGCCAGCAGCGTGATGACCGGCAGAAGCGCATTGCGGAAACTGTGCGACAGGATGATTTCGCGCGGCGAAAGCCCTTTGGCGCGGGCGGTGCGGATATAGTCGGAACTCAAAACCGCCACCATCGCCGAGCGGGTATGACGCATCAGCGTCGCCGCAAGCGCATTGCCCAGCACGAAGGCAGGCATGATCATGGTTTCGATGGAACGAACAGGGTCGACGAAGATCGATTCATAACCGGATGCCGGCAGCCAGCCGAGTTTCACCGACACCAGCAGGATGAGCATGATGCCGAGCCAGAAATTCGGGATCGACAGGCCGGAAAGCGCCACGATATTGGCCGTGTAGTCGATCCACGTATTCTTCTTGACGGCGGCCAGAATGCCGATGGGAATGCCGATGACCATGGCGAAGAACATCGCCATGACCGCCAGCTGAATGGTGACCGGCAGCTTCTGGCCGATCAATTCCAGCACCGGCTGGTTGGTGCGCAGCGAAATGCCGAAATCGCCGGTCACCACACCGCCCAGCCAGTTGAGGTACTGAAGAGGCACCGGGTCGTTGAGGCGATATTTTTCCCGCAGGAATTCAATCGTCGCGGGATCGCGCTCCTCGCCCGCCATGGCAAGAACCGGATCGCCCGGCAGCAGTTTTTGCAGCGAGAAAACGAAGATGGAAATGATGAGAAGCGTCGGGATCGCGACCAGCAGTCGCTTGCCGATATAGACAGGCATGGCATTGCCCCCGTTTGAGTCCGGTGCTGGGGGCCGCACGGCAAGCCGTGCGACCTGTTCAAAGCTGTCAGTCCTTGCTGACGCCGAGAAGGCGGATCATCCCATCAGGCGACGGCGCCCAGCCCTTGACCTTGTTGGAAATGGCATAGGCATAAGGCTGGTGGCCGAGATAGATGATCGGCATGTCATCGTTGAGGATGACGCTTGCGGCATCGTATTTTTCCTTGCGCACCGCATCTTCGGTCGAGGCGCGAGCCTCGTTCAGCAGCTTGTCGACTTCAGGGTTGCAATATTTCACATCGTTGATGCCGCCCTTGCAGGTGACGAACTGGTGCAGGTTGCCATCGGGATCGATGCGACCCGACCAATCGGAACGGCTGAGCTGGTAATTGCCGGCGGTCTGTTCGGACAGCAGCGTCGCAAATTCCGTCGCCTTCAGGGTGACGTTGAAACCGGCCTCGGCCACCATCGACTGGATGACCTGCATCATCTGCGTCTGCGTGGTGTTGTTGGCGTGCTGAAGCTCGACGTCGAGCTTCTCGTAACCCGCTTCCTTCATCAGCTGCTTGGCCTTGTCGATATCGCGCGGCGGCACGGGCAGGTTCTGGTTGAACCAGGGGCTTGTCGGCGGGAAAGCCTGATTACCGCCCTTGGAGGTGCCTTCAAAAACGATCTGGCCGATCGCCTCGCGGTCGATCGCATAGGAGAATGCCTGCCGCAGGCGCTTGTCCTTGCCGAGCGGATTGTCGGCGCGCGCGCCATTGTTCATGTTGACATACATGGCCATGTAACCCGGCCCGATCACATCGGCATAGGTCAGCTTGGAGTCATTCCTGACGGATTCCGCATCGGACGCCGAAATACGCTCGGCGATATCGAGGTCGCCGGCGCGAAGGTTCGCAAGCTTCACGGTCGTGTCGGGGATCGGCAGATAAACGACCTTGTCGACGAGGACCTTGTCCTTGTCCCAATAGTCAGCGAATTTCTCGAGCACGATACGGTCCTGCTGGATACGCTCGACGAATTTAAACGGCCCGGCGCAAACCGGTTTCGAACCAAAATTCGCGCCCAGTTCCTTGGCCGCTTTGGGTTCAACGATCATGCCGGCGCGGTCGGAAAGCTGCGCCAAAAGGGTAACGTCAGGCGTCTTCAGCGTGAATTTCACCTCCAGCGGTCCCGTCGCCTCAACCTTCTCGACCGAGGACAGCTCGCTTTTGCGGCGCGATTCCGGCAGCGTCATATTGCGCTCGATGGTCGCGACGACGGCGGCCGCATCAAGCGTCTCGCCATTGTGGAACTTGACGCCATCGCGGATTTTCATGGTCAGCACCTTGCCGGCTTCGGACCACGCCCATTCGGTGGCAAGCTGGGGCACGATCTTCATGTCCTGCGAGATGTCCACCAGCTTGTCGCACATGGCCGTGTAGACGATGCGGCCGACGAAGGTGCGCGATTGCGCGGGGTCGAGCACATCGGCATCGTCGTTGAGGCCGATGCGCAATTCGGATGATAGCGCCGGCGCGGCGAGCAATGCGCTGGCGAGCAGCGCCGCAGTCAATGTCTGGATTTTCTTCATGTTCTTTCCTCTGGTGTGGTTATTTTGACTTTTTGTCATTGGCCGCCCTTGAAGGGACGACGGTTTTCATCCGCGGCCTCAAGAGGCTGCGGTCAGTGAATCATCGGCTTCAGCCGCATTGCCCTCCCCGGTTCCCTCCTCCAGAAAGCCAAGCGAGGTGGCGCGGATCAGCCTTTCCTGATGCATGAGAAGATGCTGGCGCATCGCTTCACCGGCTCTTGCGGGATCGCGGTCGGCGATGGCATCGACGATGGCCATGTGCTGTTCGAAAGATGCCCTGCCATTCGTGCCGCTACGCCGGGCGAGTTCCCGTATCGACTGCCATGCATCATCCTGACGGATGCGGTTGACGACATCGAAGATCGACAGGAAGAGTTTGTTGCCGGCACTCTGGGCGATCTGCCGATGGAGCGAGCCATCCCATAGCTCCTTGGCATCGGCATCCGTGCTCTGGCCGGTCTTCTGGACAAGCGCGCGCATGCGCTCCACCTCGGCCGGCTTGGCGCGCATGGCCGCCAGTTGCGCCAGTTGCGGCTCGATGCGCAGACGCACCTCCATGATTTCCATGATATCAGTGCCGGCCACCAGTTCGGTGACCTGAGCGGACCAATCGTCAGGCTTTTCACCCACAAAGGTCCCGGCCCCCTGCCGCCGCCAGATCAGGCCTTCGGCCTCCAGAACCTCCAGCGCACGACGAATCGAACGACGGCCGACATTAAAACTCTCCGCAAAAGCCCGCTCCGTTGGCAAACGACCTTCTTTGGTAAGATCCTGCGTCTGAATATAGTCACGCAGCTTCGCCAGGGCGTAGTTGGAGTTGTCGTTAGGGTTCACCGCCACATCGCACCAATCATTGAACCAATCTCATATTGGTTCATTTGGTGAGAAATTTTCGCGCACGTCAAGCGCATTTTTGAGCGGCCATAATTAGCGCTCAAAATATGGGCAAGTGGCTTTTTTTTGAAAGTGAACCATGTGGGGCGGGGCCGCCCCTGGCCTTGCCGGTACAGCGTATCTCTTCAAGGATTGATGGAGAGCCTGATGCGCCCCGACAGTCGCTCGCCGGGGGCGGCTATCCTCAGACCCTGCCCTTCTCGTCCCGCCTGCGGCAAACCAAGTGTTCCGGCTGCCATGGAAACGGGTTCAAGGCAAAGATAACGGTCCATGCGGTGCACGGCCAGATGGGAAAAAACGGGGTCGGCCTCGAGCCGCAGTGAAAACCCGCCGCATTGAACCTGCGCCTTTGACCAACAGGTGAAATGCAGGGTGTATCCCGTCGTGGCGGGGATGGCAGGTTCCGCGAAAGGCGCGGCCGGCTGACCGGTCGGTACGTTTTGCGCGTCCAGAGGATATTGCAGCCTGGCGTCTGTCGATGCGTCACAGTTGAGCCCGGCAGCAAAGTAGGGATGCCAGCCAAGCGCCATCGGCGCAGGCACATCCGCCAGATTGGTGATCGACAGTTCCACGGCGAGGCCAGCATCGTCCAGCAGGAAAGACTGTTCGGCGCGGAAAGAAAACGGCCATTCACCGTCAGCTTTGTATTCCAGCATCAGCCCGATGCAATCGGAAGACAGACTGGAAATCTCCCATGCTCGACGGTGCGCGGGGCCATGCATGGCGTCCGGAGCAAGGGCCGGATGGGGCAGCAGATCATGGCGGATGCCCGCATGGACGAAGGAGCCGCCATAAAGCCGGTTGTGGTACGGAAACAGCGGGTATGCACCGGCTCTCGGCCAGTTGAACGGCCCGAAATTCGGCTCTGATGTCGGCACCAGAATGTCACCATAATCCGCATGGCGCAGATGGGTCATCCTGCCGCCCCAGGCGGGGCTCAGGCGGGCCGAAAGCGGCCCGCAGGCAATCGAGACTGTTTCAGGCGAAGGCATAGGAGCCGTCAGGCCGTTTCGGCACCCGTCTTTGCCAGTGAACATAGCCATCCTCCTGCATGGCTTTTTCGTCCATCTCGATACCCCAGCCCGGGCGATCCGGCCTCAGTTCGAGGTATCCGTCCTTGGGCAGATAGGGGTCGACGACATAACGCGTTTCGTCCTCGCGTTTTTCGAGATCGGTGCCGCCGTAGACGTAGCATTGCCCTTTCGGAAGCCGGTATTCGAGAATACGGAAATTCTGCTGGGCGGCGGAGAAATGCACGTTGACGGCAGTGGCGAGCGGCCCCATCGGGTTGTGCGGCGCGATGCTGACGAAGTGGGCTTCCGCAAGCGTGGCGATGCGGCGCATTTCCGAAATGCCGCCGACAACGCAGATGTCGGGCTGAATGATATCCGCACCTTTTACTTGAAGAAGACGCAGGAACTCATTGCGATTATAAAGACTTTCGCCTGTTGCCAGCGTGCAGTTCAGTCCCTGTTTCAGGTCTCCCCACATCTCGATGTTTTCCGGGCGCAACGGCTCTTCGAAGAACAGCGGATCGTAAGGCGCAAGCGCGTTACCCAGCTGGCGGGCGGCGGCGGGTTCGAAAATCTTGGCATGGGCGTCAAAGGCGATATCGTAGTCAGGCCGCACCGTTTCGCGCAGCGAACGGAAATATTCGGCCGAACTGCGCACTACCTCGCCCCAGCGATGGGCGTGAATATCGAGACGCCACGGGCTGAGCTTGAAGGCCGTGAACCCCCAATCCTCGTTCAGCCGATCGAACTCTTCTTTTGCTGCCGGCGCATCCGGCGCGGTATAGACGCCGGCATAGACCTTGATGCGGTCGCGCACTTCACCGCCCAGCAGCTTGTAGACCGGCACGCCGGCCGCCTTGGCTGCAAGGTCCCAAAGGCAATGGTCAAGCGCCGAGATTGCCGAGAGACCGAGCGCGCCGGGTGGAAAGCGGTTCTGCTGGAGGAGAAGGTTGTAGAGATACTCGACCCGCGTCGGGTCCTGCCCGGCAAGAAAGCCATAGAGGTAGTCCAGAATTGGCGGCAAGGCGAGATCGGGGCCGTGATTGTAACATTCACCCCAGCCGGTCAGACCGTCGTCGGTATCGAGAGCGACGACAACGCGGGGACGGTCCTTGTCGCGGGTGACGAATACCCGCATGCGATCGATTTTCATGCTTTAGTCTTCCTCGTGAATTTCAGGATGCAACAGCCGCGACACTATCGGGCCGCAACCCCGTTCTTGATCTCGGGTGGTTCGACATAACGGAACCTTCGGGTGCGATCCCGGTCTCGCGGGTCCGGGCGTGGAATGGCCGATAGAAGCGCCTGCGTGTACGGATGATCCGGCGCGTTGCAGACCTTTTCGGCCTCTCCCACTTCCACCAGCTTGCCGCGATACATCACCCCGACGCGGTCGCACATATATCTGATGACGCCGATGTCATGGCTGATGAAGATGTAAGCCAGCCCAAGCTCGTCCTGCAGCCGCATGAGCAGATCCAGCACCTGAAACCGCACAGAAACATCGAGCGCCGATGTCGCCTCATCCGCCACGATGATGCGCGGCCGTAGCGTGATGGCGCGGGCGATGCCGATACGCTGGCGCTGGCCGCCGGAAAAGGCGTGCGGATAACGCTCACGCCCGGCCGGGTCGAGACCCACCTGCTCCATCAGCGCGCAGACGCGCTCGTCCAGTTCCTTGCCTTTCGCGATGCCATTGACCAGCAGTGGTTCACCGATCACCTGCGCCACCGTCATGCGCGGATTAAGCGAGCCGAACGGATCCTGAAACACCATGCGCAACTCACGCCGCGCCGCCTTCAGCTCGGCGCCTTCGATCTTGGCGAGATCGACCACCGTGCCATCCGCCCGACGATAAAGCATTTCGCCGCCGTTCGGATCGTAGAGGCGCATGATCGAGCGACCCATCGTGGTCTTGCCGGAGCCGCTTTCGCCGACGATGCCGAGCGTCTCGCCCGGAAGCAGCTTGATGGACACGCCATCCAGCGCCTTCATCTCGCCGAAATGCATGGAGAGGTCGTTCACTTCGAGGATCGGTGCTGCGGCAAGATCGAGCGGCGGGCGGGCAAGCCGGATTTCCGCCTTCTGCTCCAGCTTCAGAACAGAACCGATCAGCATGCGCGTATAGGGGTCCTGCGGATTGTGGAATATTTCGTCGACGGTGCCGTATTCCTTGGCGACGCCGTGATGCATGACCAGCACGTCATCGGCAATCTGCGCCACCACACCCATGTCATGGGTGATGAACAGCACCGCCATGCCATGCGCCTTTTGCAGCCGCGATATCAGGTCGAGGATTTCGGCCTGTGTCGTGACGTCGAGCGCCGTCGTCGGTTCGTCGGCGATCAACAGTTGCGGTTTGCAGGCCAGCGCCATGGCGATCATGGCGCGCTGGCGCATGCCGCCGGAATATTGGAAGGCATAACGATCCAGCGCCTTTTCAGGGTTGGGAATTTCCACCTGCCGCAGCAGCTCGATGGCTTCCGCCCGTGCCTGCGCCTTGCTCATCTTCAAGTGCAGCCGCAGAACTTCGGTGATCTGGTCGCCAACGGTATGCACCGGCGACAGCGATGACATCGGCTCCTGAAAAATCATCGAGATGTCTGCGCCGCGCACCGAGCGGATGGCCCGGCTGCGCGGATCGAGCTTTGCGAGATCAAGCGACGTGCCGTCGGCACGGTTGAGGATGATCGACCCGGAGGCGATGTAACCGGGGCTGTCGATGATCTGCAGGATCGAGCGGGCGGTAACGGATTTGCCGGAACCGCTTTCGCCGACGACGCAGAGCGTCTTGCCGGGATCGATGGAGAAAGACAGATCGTTGACCGCCCGGAAAATGCCGTTTCGCACGGGAAATTCGGTGACCAGATTGCGGACGTCAAGCAGCGGTCGGGCAGACTTCATGGAGAGAATATCGCTCATCCGGGGCCTCACTTGTTATAGGGGTCGGCTGCGTCGCGCAGACCGTCACCGAGCAGATTGAGCGCCATGACGGCAACGACAACAGCCACGCCGGGCAGGAACAGCCACGGTGCAGTTGCAATCGAGCGAATATTCTGTGCCTCGCGAAGCAGCACGCCCCAGGAAATCGTCGGCGGCTGGAGGCCAAGACCGAGGAAGGACAGCGAGGTTTCCGCAAGGATCATCGCCGGAACCGCAAGCGTGACCGAGGCGATGATATGGCTCGAAAAACTCGGCAGCATGTGGCGGAAGATGATGCGCCCTTCCGACACGCCATCCAGCCGCGCTGCCGCCACGAACTCTTCGGTCCGCAGCGACAGGAACCGGCCACGCACGACGCGGGCAAGCTGCGCCCAGCCGGTCAAGGACAGGATGATGGTGATCATCATATATTGCAGCGTTGCCGGCCAGCCCTGCGGCAGGGCGGCGGCCATTGCCAGCCAGATGGGAATGGTGGGCAGTGACAGAACGAAGTCGATCACCCGCTGCATGACGAAATCGATGCGGCCGCCGTAATAACCGGAGATACCGCCGAGGACGACACCGAGCAACAGCGAGAAGAACACGCCGACGAGGCCGATGGACAGCGAAATCTGCGATCCCTGCACCACCCGACTGAAAACATCGCGGCCAAGGCGATCAGCACCGAAAAGGAAGAGCGGCCGCGTCTTGTCGGTCGAGGCCAGCAGGTGGATATCCGTGGTGAACAGGCCGAGCACGGAATATTCGTAGCCGCGACCGAAAAGCTGGACCGGGATTTTCTTCGCCGTATCTTCGACGAACACAGCAGCCAGCGTTTCAGGATCGCGCGTCAGCTTCAGCGGATAATAATGCATTCCGAGCGAGAAGCCGTCCGTCGTATCGATGAAATGCACACGTTGCGGCGGATGGAAGGTGGCGCGCGCATTTTGCAGCACCGGATCGTTGATGGCGAAGAAACCAGGCAAAAGCGCGACGATATACATGGCGATGGTGATGAACAGGGCGACCATGGCCAGCCTGTGGCGCTTGAACGCCCACCAGATGAGCTGCCACTGCGAGGCGACGGCGGCGCGGTCCGGCCGGGTGTTGGTGGTGATTGCGATATCGCTCATGGCGCCCTCCTATTCGAGACGGATGCGCGGATCGACCAGCGCAAGCAGGATGTCGCTGATCAGCGATCCGATCAGCGTCAGCGCGCAGATCAAAAGCACGAAAGCGCCGGCGAGATACATGTCCTGCGCCATCAGCGACTGCAAAAGCAGCGGTGCGGCCGTGGGCAGGTTGAGCACGATGGCGACAACCACGGAGCCCGAAATGAGGTTGGGCAGCAGCCACGCAATGGTAGAAATGAACGGGTTAAGGGCAATTCTCAGAGGGTATTTTGTCAGCAGCCTGAACTCGGACAATCCCTTCGCACGCGCCGTGGTCACATAGGGTTTGGGCAATTCGTCCAGCATGTTGGCGCGCATGACGCGGATCAGGCTTGCGGTGGAAGAGACGGCAAGGATAGCGACCGGCAGCCAGATATGCGCCATCAGATCGATCATCTTGGCAATGCTCCACGACGCCGTTTCATATTCCGCCGAAAACAGCCCACCGACATCGGCCCCGAACTCCACCGCCGCGACATACATCAGCACCAGCGCCAGCAGGAATGACGGTATGGACAGGCCGAAAAACGAGAAGGCGGTGAAGAGATAATCGCCGATCGAATATTTGCGCACGGCGGAGAAAACACCGATGGGAAGGGCGATGGCCCAGGTGGCGAGAAGGCTGGCGACGGCCAGAACCAGCGTCAGCGCCATACGCTCCCAGATCAGGCCTGAAACGGGCTGCTGCCACTCGAAAGAGATGCCGAAATCACCCCGGCTGATGATGCCCCATATCCATTTCAGATATTGCACGATCATCGGATCATCGAGGCCGAAACGTTCACGCAGCTGCGCTGCCGTATTGTGGTCGATGACCTCGTTGGAAGCGGCCAGGGTGGCGATATAGGTCGTTACATAGTCGCCGGGTGGCAGCTGTATCAGGACAAAGGCAAGGAAACTGACGGCAAACAGGGACGGTATCATCCACAGCAGGCGTTTGACGATAAAAAGCAGCATGTCGCTCTCGCAATCACATTATACCGCACGCACCGCTAAGGAGACGGGTTTGTGGGTGGTAGAAACAACCTGAAAGGCGTCGCCGCGGTGAGGCAGCGACGCCCATATGGCGGTGTCAGCTTGTGAAGGTGAACTGTTGCGGCAGCGCCGGGCCGGGGTTCGGCCACGACCAGCTGTCGGGCTCGGTTTCCGGCACGTTGCGCAGATTGTTGCGGATGATGCCGAAACCACCGACCGCAAGGCAGAGGCCGATCGTCTCGAACTCGTCCGCCGCGATATCGAAGATTTCCTTCATCTTCTCGCCGCGCTTGGCAAGGTCGGCCGTCGAACGCGCCTCATCGAACAGTTTGAAGCGCTTCTTCTGGCTTTCCGGCGGTTCTTCGCCCTTCTGGCCGTTGGATGTGTACCAGAGCGCCCACGGAATTGCGTAGCGCGAACCCTGCGGATGGAAGGCGAAGAAATCGCGCGGGTCGAGCATCGGATCGAGACCGCCGGGGCCGGGCCACACCGCCGCATCATGGGCGTTATCATCGCCGCGTGTGTAATACAGCGCGCGTTCGATGGTGTTGACCTTGATATCGACGCCGATCTGCGCCCATTGCGCCTTCACCAGTTCCAGCGCATCGACCAGATCGGGATAGAGCGTCGGGATGACATCGATGGAGAAGAAGATCGGCTGACCGTCCGGCCGCAGCCGCATGCCATTGCCGTTCTTCTTGTCGTAACCGGCCTTGTCGAGAAGTTCATTCGCCTTGGCGGCATCATATTCGGTGTACTGGCGCGCCAGTTTTTCATTGTACCAGGGATGCGTCGGGCGTGGTCCCGCCTGATATCCCTCGCTCTGGCCGAAATAGACGATGTCGATGATTTCCTGCCGGTTGAGAGCGACGGACAGCGCCTGACGGAACGACTTGTCGGCAAACATCTTGCGCATTGCCGGGTCTTTATGGGTGATGTTGAGGTAGATCTGGCACTGCTGCGAGGCGGATGGCACCAGCGTCAGCAGGCGGTAATCGCCCTTTTTCATGTTCTGCGACAGGGTCGGCTTGTTGGCGAGAACGCTGATATGGCGCTCCTGAATGTCGATCTTGCCGGAAATGACGTTCAGCATCAGCGATTCGACATCCTGCGAGATGCCGAAATTGACCTCATCGATGTAAGGAAGCTGGTTGCCTTCGGTATCGACCTGCCAGAAGTAAGGGTTACGGGTCATCACCACCCGTGTCGCACCACCGGAATAGGGCTCCTTGACCACCCATGGGTCAAGCGTCGGCTTGTCGACATTCGACCAGCGCGACGGGATTTCGATGTCACCGCACTTGGCGCGGAACAGTTCCGTCCAGCTGGACACGCCGGCCGCCTTCACATCGGCATCGAGCGACGTGTTGTATTTCGGCAGGAACTTGCTGCAATAATGCTTGGCAAACAGCGTTGGGTGCTGACCAAGCGGCGTGGCGAGATTTTCGAGATAAAGCGCGTTCGGCGCTGCGAATTTGAACCTTACCGTGAAGTCATCGACCTTTTCGACATCGACGGCCTTGCCGGCGACGGAGAGCTGGGCCGGGGTGGCGCTATAGAGCTCCTTGTTCTTGATGCAGTCCTCGATGGCGAACACCACGTCATCTGCGGTGAAGGGATGGCCGTCAGACCATTTCGCGCCCTGCAACAGATGGAAGGTGAACTGCGAGGCGTCGTCATTGACCTCCCATTTTTCGGCAAGGTTGGGCAGAACTTCGGTGAAGTCCATGTTCCAGCGCACCAGACC
This sequence comes from Agrobacterium sp. ICMP 6402, assembly GCF_009498615.1. Lineage (NCBI taxonomy): Bacteria > Pseudomonadati > Pseudomonadota > Alphaproteobacteria > Hyphomicrobiales > Rhizobiaceae > Agrobacterium > Agrobacterium sp. ICMP 6402. The sequence continues at coordinate 139,927 of NZ_QSNV01000008.1, read as the reverse complement.
CTGATTGCCGACCATGCGCAGGATGCCGTTATGGTCCGACGAGCCGCGCAGGCCGCGGCGCAATGTGCCGCCATAGGTGCCGATCTTTTCGTGCGGCGTCACCACCATCGGATTTTTAGGCAGGCGCTCGGCCAAAGGCGGCAATTTGCCGTCCTTTACCAAGGCCGCCAGGTCCGGCGCTTCCTTGCCAGCGGCAGCCCAGGCCGAGGTCCCGATGACAGAAAGGGCAGCGACACCCCCAAGCCCCGCCACAAAGGTTCGGCGCGTCACGCCCAGCGAAAATTTATCCCCATCGCGCATCGATTATCCTCCCAAAAAATCACCGGCAGCAAAACAGCTTTCACTGTGTCGCAACGGCCCTCCCGGCCAGCCAGCACGCCGATCCTCCACCGGCAGGGGCAGACCATATGGGCGTTTTCAGATGATTACAAGTATTGACAGCTTTTTACATATTTTTTATTCGTAGAGCGATTTTAGAAGACAGGCTTGACGATAAAGATCGGAACGGCAGCGCCCCCCGCTGATAAAACCCCGGTATTTCTGTTGCGGATGACATACAGGAAACCGTTCAACTTCAGCGATTTGCAACGAAAGGTGTGCTGATGGACAATATGACCACATCGCCGGCCGCACGCGGCGAGACCCGGCTCAGCGACATCGTCTACGAAAAGATCGTCGGCATGATTTCGGACGGGCGGTTTCCCATAAACGAGCGGCTACCATCCGAACAAAGCCTGGCCTCGCTGTTCGGGGCTTCCCGGCCGGTGGTGCGCGCAGCGCTGGAGCGGCTGCGCAATGACGAGCTTGTCGTTTCGCAGAAAGGCTCCGGCTCCTACGTGCGCCAGCAACCCGACTCATCGGTGTTGCAGCAGGTGCCGGTCGGTTCGCTCGCCGACGTGCAGCGCTTTTTCGAGTTCCGGGCCGGCCTTGAGGCCTCGGGGGCCGAACTTGCGGCGCGCAACTGGCAGGCGGCCGACAAGACGCGGATCGAGCAGGCAATTGCCGCTCTGGAACAATGTCTCGAGCGCAACGATCTTGGCGCAGAGGAAGATTTCGCCCTGCACGAAGCCATTGCGAGGGCAAGCCATAACCAGTTCCACATCACCGTGCGGATGTGGTTCAAACCGCATTTTGCGATTGGCCAGTCTGTAACGCGCAGCCTCAGCCTCAAACGCACGCCGCAGCATGTGCGCGAAGTGCAGAACGAGCACACTGCCATCGTGGAAGCAATTTTTGCGCGGCGCGAGCAGGCGGCGCATAACGCGATGAAAGACCACATCCTCAAAGCCCGCGCCCGCATGTTTCAGGGCGTCGGCGGCTAGAACCGATCCCGCAATTCAAAAAAACGAAGCCTAAACGGGCGATGGAGAATAATCAGTGAGCCAGCCGCGCATCATAGAACCGAAACTTCGCTCCCTCGTCGATACGCCTTTGAAAGTTGGCGAATCGCCCGCATGGGACGAGCGGACCGGCAATCTGTGGTTCGTCGATATTCTCGCCCCGGCGATTTTCCGCCTGCATGCGGACGGAAAGCTGGACAGGTTCGACATGCCCGCGCAGGTGGGCTGTCTCGGTCTGTGCGACAATGGCCTTGTTGTGGCGGGCCTCAAGACCGGCGTGCATCTGCTCGACCCCGCAAGCGGCAAGCTCGACCTTCTGTGCGATCCCGATCAAGGGCGACCCGACAGCCGCCTGAACGACGGCAAGGTTGGCCCGGACGGGCATTTCTGGGTAGGAACCCGCGACGAGGCCGCCGTGCCCACAGGCAATGCGCGTCTCTATCGTGTCGCGCCTGACGGCGGCATCGAGCGTATCATCAACGGCAACATGTTCACATCGAACGGGCTTGCCTGGAGCCCTGACGGAAAGCGGATGTACCATTCCGACAGCAGCGGCCTCATGTATCAGGCATTCGATTTCGATGTCGCCACCGGCAAGCTCGGCCCGGCCGAACGCCTTCACGATTTCGCGCCCGACGAAGGCAGGCCGGATGGTGCTGCGACCGATAGCGAAGGCTGTTACTGGAGCGCCGGCGTTCAGGCCGGACGTCTCAACCGCTTTACGCCTGAAGGCGAGTTATTCGAGATCTACAAGCTGCCGTTCAAGGGGCCGACCATGCCGTGTTTCGGCGGTCCGGACCTTAAGACGCTCTATCTCACCAGTCTCGTGACCGAAACCAACGGTGTTTCCACGGCGGGCACGGTCGTTGCATTCGATGCGCCCATCGCTGGCACGCCCGTGCACAAATTCTCCATCTGAGACGCCCTTTTACCTTGAGGAACAAATTGATGACGACATTCGATTTTCGCCAGGCCCTGCAAGGCATCTCCGGCGTTCCCGTGACGGCTTATGATGGAGGCGGCGACGTGGACGCCAGTGTCACCGCCGAGGTTTACGCCCGCGTGGCAAAGGCGGGCATCCAGAATATCGTCGCAGCGGGTAATACCGGCGAGTTCTACGCCCTGACGCCCGCTGAAATTCTGAAGGTCTATGAGGCCGCGATCAAAGGCGTGAACGGGAAAGCCCCGGTAACAGCGGCGATCGGGCGCTCGCAGCGAGAGGCACTGTCCATGGCGCGGCAGGCAAAGGAAATGGGGGCTTCCGCCGTCATGTCGCATCAGCCGGTCGACCCTTTTGCAGCTCCGCAATCACAGATCGACTATTTTATCGGCCTTGCAGAGGGCAGCGAATTGCCGCTGGTGGCCTATGTCCGTGCCGACGGTTTTTCGGTTGATGACATGGTCAGGCTATCCAGCCACCAGAATGTCGCCGGCATCAAATTCGCCACCACCGACATCATGCTGTTGTCGCGCGCGATTGCAGCTTCCGATCCGAACGGCGCTTTGTACGTCTGCGGACTGGCGGAAAGCTGGGCGCCCGCCTTTTGCGCGGCCGGCGCACGCGGTTTCACATCGGGTCTCGTCAACGTCGCGCCGCAGTTTTCATTGCAGGTCCTCGACGCACTGACATCAGGGGATTTCGACGCGGCCCGAAAGATCGTCGAAAAGATCGAGCTGTTCGAACGGCTGCGGACACGGTACCGCAACGGCGCGAATGTGACGGTGGTGAAGGAAGCGATGGAAATCCTCGGGCTTACGGTCGGTCCCGTTCGTGCGCCGGGGCTTGCGCGTCTCGATAAGCAAGATCGCGCCACACTTGAAGGGTTGCTTGCCAGCTGGCGGTGACACCGATCCGCGCTCAAGCCAGCCATCTGCAAAGGCCGAGCCTCAAGCTTGGCCTTTGTTAATGCTCAGCTTTCGGCCAACCTACCGATCCCCACCGCGACGCAATTTCTTGACGAAGATTTCGATACGGAAACCAATAGTTGACATTGCGACATCGACCCGATAGAAGAGGCAATCGAATTTGCTTGCTTAGCTTTGCTTATCACGTGTCTTGGCAACGCGTTCTGAACGAACCTTTCCTTTCAAAATCGCTATCATCATCCGCGGCGCCTGAGTGCTGTGGTTTCTCTATTGCTATGAAAGGGTTCATCATGACCACTGGCACAGTTAAATGGTTTAATTCCACCAAGGGCTTCGGCTTCATTCAGCCTGACAATGGCGGCACCGATGCTTTCGTTCATATCTCCGCCGTTGAGCGTTCAGGTATGCGTGAACTCGTCGAAGGCCAGAAGGTCAGCTTCGATCTGGAGCGCGACAACAAGTCGGGTAAAATGTCGGCCTGCAACCTGCAGGCTGCCTGAACGGGTATTTGCTTTCCTTTGACCACGGATGTACTGGCACTGCCGGAAGCATACTAACCCAATCAAGGCCAGGCACATCGCCTGGCCTTTTATTTTTTGCTCGCTTGCCGAGCCTTACCACCGGAACACCGATGACAGAAAAATACAGCATCTCTCGCCAGAAGGCAGAGATTGCCTTCAGCCATATTCAGGCACCGTTTTTCGCGAAGGAAGAAGCATTCGAGGAGCTTGATTCCATTGCGCGATCCCGCGAAGCAAAGAGCCTGCGGCTTCGGGAAGCACGTCTTGCAAAAGAACAGTCGGACCGCGCTTCGGCCACCTCCGCTCTCCTCGCCAAGCGTGCACGCGGGCGCTAATCATCGCAAAGAGGTGCGGCCACCAAAGGCCGGCCGGGATAATAAAAGAGAAGTTCAGCCCCCGGAAAATTAAAGCGCGCATTGGCGTGGCTCAGATTTGAACCTGCGACGAGGCCGACAGTGTTTGCGAGTTTGGGGAAGCGGCTCATGGAACCTGAACCACCTCCCTCTTTTTAGCGCCTTGATCAGGCAACACACCGACTACAAGCAGACGCATTCCTCGTCAGCGGCGCACTCATTCTGCATGACCGAACGAAATCCGCTCAGCCAAACAGCGCAAGGCTGCTTCTGACCGTGACCCACACGCCCCAGAGAAGCGGTATGCCGACCGCAAGCCACGCGAAGGCGGCCTTGGCGTCGAGACCACCCCTGCCGATGCCGAATGAGCCGGTCGGGCCGGCGCTGGCGGCCGCGGTTTTCGCCTGAAGTGCGGCAACCTCCGCATCCGACATGAACCATTTTTCCGGCAGCGGCTTCACGAACGCGTTGGCGATAAGGCCGATCGCCAGCATGCCCGCCAATATATACATGGTGCTGGTGTATAGCGCCGGACCCGGTGCAACACCGGCGGCAATCTGCGCTTCACGGATGTAGTTGACAACCACCGGTCCGGCGATGCCGGCCGTTGCCCATGCCGTCAGCAGCCGACCATGGATGGCGCCGACGAACTGCGTGCCGAAGATATCAGCGAGATAAGCGGGAATGGTCGCGAAACCACCGCCATACATCGACAGGATGATGCCCAGAGCCAGAACGAAGAACGCCTTGGAGCCCATGGTCGCAAATGTCGGGGCCAGGGCATAGAGAATGATGCCGAGGATGAAGAAGCAGAAGTAAGTGTTCTTGCGGCCCAGCTTGTCGGACATGGAGGCCCAGAAGAACCGCCCGCCGATGTTGAACAATGACAGCAGGCCGGTGAACCCCGCCGCAATGGCGGCGATCTGTGCCTTCTGACCGGCATCCAGATCCGCAAAACCGACGCCCGGAAGGCCGATCAGCGAACCGGCAAAGATTTCCTGCAACATGGGTGACGCCATGCCGATGACGCCGATGCCAGCCGAAACATTGAGGCACAACACCACCCATATCAGCCAAAATTGCTTCGTCTTGTGCGCATCGCGCAAATGCACGTGACGATGGGTGATCATCGCGCTTTTGGCCGCGGGCGCCGTCCAGCCTTCCGGACGCCAGCCGGCGGGCGGAATACGATAACCAAAAGCACCCGCCATCATGAAGGCGAAATAGATCAAGGCCATGACGACGAAAGTCTGCCACACGCCGACGGAGACATCCGTCTTGAAGGTGTTCATCAGGATATTGGCAAGTGGCGCACCGATCATCGCACCGCCGCCGAAGCCCATGATTGCCATGCCGGTCGCCATGCCGCGACGATCCGGAAACCATTTGATCAGGGTCGAGACCGGCGAGATATAACCCAGCCCCAGCCCGATGCCGCCGATGACGCCGGCCCCGAGCCACATGAGCCATAATTGATGCGTCATGACGCCCAGCGCCGCGACCAAAATGCCGCCGCACCAGCAGCAGGCGGAGACGAAACCGGCCTTGCGCGGCCCTACCCTTTCCAGCCAGCCGCCCCAGATTGCCGCCGAGCAACCCAGAAGGACAAAAAACAGCGTGTAAATCCAGCCGAGATCGGCCACACGCCAGTTGCAATCCGTTGTGAACAACGCACCGACAAGGGTGATGCTGGAGCAACTGGGATCCGTCACCGGCAGCGCCTTCGACAGCGGCAGCCAGAAGACGCTGAAGCCATAGGCCATGCCGATGCATAAATGAATGGCCAGAGCCGCCGGCGGCACCAGCCACCGGTTAAATCCGGGTTTCGCTATGATCCGTTCGCGGTCCAGAATTCCGGCCTGCACCGGTTCTCCCGCAGATACGCCTGCTACTGCCATTGACACTACCTCCCTCGTGGATGTCTGGACAAATTTTCGCGCCCCGTATGGCAGGGCGAAACCGCCGAATGCTCTCCCATGCGGCAATAGGTGAAGGCGGCCCCTCGCCGCGTTCAATGTCTGGTTTCAGGAATGCTCGGTTCGGACAGGGACTCACCCGCAGCCGGCCCTTTGCCGCCCGGCGCGCCCGTGGCATCCTCCCCAAGGCCGACCGCATCGTCGACAGGCGTTCCGGGCCTTTTGATCTCCTGCGAGGCCGCTATCACCAGCGGCAAAAACTCTCCGGCACCGGCATCGACAATCTCGAAAAACCGGCGGCGCATGCGCGGCTCCCAGAATTTGTTGATATGGGTGGCGACGCCGTCGATGCGGACACCCTCCGGCTGCGAGAGGAAAAAAGTCGCGATCTGGTTCGCCATCCTCACCAGTTTTTCGTCGGTGTGATTAAGCAACATGCTGCTCCCCCGCGCCGCCTGCCGGTCGGCGTCCGTGTTTCAAATGACCGGGGCACCCCCGGCCCCGATTATTCGGCTGCCTCCAGCTTGCCGGTGATCCGCCGCGACCGGCGGCCAAGCGCGTCATATTCCTCCTGCCACTCAGTCGGCCCGTTCGAAGGCGACACCTGCACGGCGGTCACCTTGTATTCCGGACAGTTGGTCGCCCAGTCGGAGAAGTCGGTGGTGATGACATTGGCCTGCGTGCCCGGATGGTGGAAGGTGGTATAAACCACACCGGGGGCGACGCGGTCGGTAATCAGCGCTCTGAGCGTGGTATCGCCGGAACGGCTGACGAGCTTTATCCAGTCGCCATCCTTGACGCCGCGCTGTTCGGCATCGTGCGGATGGATTTCCAGCCGGTCCTCCTCATGCCACACGACGTTTTCCGTGCGCCTCGTCTGCGCGCCGACATTGTATTGCGACAGAATGCGTCCCGTGGTCAGAAGCAGCGGGAAGCGCGGGCCGGTGCGCTCATCCGTCGCCACATATTCGGTGCGGATGAACTTGCCCTTGCCGCGCACGAAACCGTCGACGTGCATGATCGGCGAGCCCATCGGGAATTTCTCGTTGCAGGGCCACTGCACCGAACCGTTGACCTCCAGATAGTCATAGGAAACACCGGCAAAGCTTGGCGTGGTGGCTGCGATTTCGTCCATGACCTGAGACGGGTGCGTGTAATTCCAGCCAAGCCCCATGGCCTGGGCAAGTTTCTGCGTGACCTCCCAGTCCGAAAGGCCATTTTTCGGCGTCATCACCTTGCGAACGCGGTTGATGCGGCGTTCCGCATTGGTGAAGGTTCCGTCCTTCTCGAGGAAGGTCGAGCCGGGCAGGAAGACATGCGCGTAATTGGCCGTTTCGTTGAGGAATAGATCGTGGACGACGACGCATTCCATGGCGGCGAGACCGGCGGAGACATGTTTGGTGTCCGGATCGGACTGAAGAATATCTTCGCCCTGAATATAGATGCCCTTGAAGCTGCCGTCGACGGCAGCATCCAGCATATTGGGAATGCGCAGTCCCGGCTCGTTGTTGAGCTTCACACCCCAGAGTTTTTCAAAGACGTCGCGCGTGGCGTCATCGGAAATATGCCGATAGCCCGGCAGCTCGTGCGGGAAGGACCCCATATCACAGGAGCCCTGCACATTGTTCTGGCCACGCAGCGGATTGACGCCCACACCCGGCCGGCCGATGTTACCGGTGGCCATCGCCAGATTGGCAATCGCCATGACGGTTGTCGAGCCCTGGCTGTGTTCGGTAACGCCGAGACCGTAATAGATCGCGCCATTGCCACCCTGGGCAAACAGCCTTGCGGCACCGCGCAACTCCTCTGCCGGTACGCCGGTAAAGCTTTCGGTCTCCTCCGGGCTGTGTTGGTGTTCCGCAACGAAAGCGGCCCAGTCTTCAAATTCCGACCAGTCGCAGCGCTCGCGGATAAAGGCCTCGTCGAACAGTCCTTCGGTGACGATGACGTGGGCAAGCGACGTCAGCACGGCGACGTTCGTGCCCGGCTGCAGCGGCAGGTGGAAAGACGCTTCCACATGCGGTGTGCGGACAAGATCGATGCGGCGCGGATCGATAACGATCAGCTTGGCGCCCTGGCGCAGCCGCTTCTTCAGGCGAGAGCCGAAAACCGGATGGCCGTCGGTCGGGTTTGCGCCGATGACAAGGACGACATCCGAGTGCTCGACGCTATCGAAATTCTGCGTGCCGGCAGAGGTGCCGAACGCCTGCCCCAGACCATAACCCGTCGGCGAATGGCAGACGCGGGCGCAGGTATCGACATTGTTGTTGCCGAAACCGGCGCGGATGAGTTTCTGGACCAGATAGGTCTCTTCATTGGTGCAACGCGACGAGGTGATGCCGCCGATGGATTCGCGGCCATAAGCCCCCTGAATCCGCTGGAATTCCGAGGCGACATGCGAAAAAGCCTCTTCCCACGTCACTTCCCGCCACGGATCGGAAATCTTCTCCCGGACCATGGGGTTGAGAATACGGTCGCGGTGGCTGGCGTAACCATAAGCAAAGCGGCCCTTGACGCAGGAATGGCCGCGATTGGCCTGCCCGTCCTTCCACGGCACCATGCGCACCAATTCCTCGCCGCGCATCTCCGCCTTGAACGAACAGCCGACGCCGCAATAGGCGCAGGTCGTGACTAGCGAATGTTCCGGCTGGCCGATTTCGATCACCGATTTTTCGGTCAGCGTCGCCGTTGGACAGGCCTGCACGCAGGCGCCGCAGGACACACATTCGGAATCGAGAAACGCTTCATGCGCGCCGGGCGACACCCGGCTCTCGAAGCCACGTCCTTCGATCGTCAGCGCGAAAGTCCCCTGCACTTCCTCACAGGCGCGAACGCAGCGGGAGCAGACGATGCATTTCGACGGATCATAGGTGAAATAAGGGTTGCTCTCATCCTTCGGCATCCAGTTGGCGTTGAGAGCGCCATCACTGGCGCGGGCCTTCACGTGGTTGTCGCCATCGTAACCGTAACGCACATCGCGCAGGCCCACGGCACCGGCCATATCCTGCAATTCGCAATCGCCATTCGCCGCGCAGGTCAGACAGTCGAGCGGGTGGTCGGAGATATAAAGCTCCATCACGCCCTTGCGGATCTGTTTCAGACGCTCCGTCTGGGTGTGCACGACAAGGCCGGATGCGACCGGCGTGGTGCAGGAAGCGGGGGTGCCGTTGCGGCCCTCCACCTCGATAAGACAGAGACGACAGGAGCCGAAGGCATCGACCATATCGGTGGCGCAGAGCTTGGGAACATCGATGCCCGCTTCCCTCGAAGCGCGCATGATCGACGTTCCCGCTGGCACGGTGATTTCACGGCCGTCGATAGTCAGTGTCACCATCTCGGTGGACAGGGATTTCGGTGTTCCATAGTCGTTTTCAAAAACAAGGGCCATGGTCTTACTCCGCCGCTTCGATGCGTGGGATGGGTGCAAAATCTGCCGGGAAATGCCGCAGCGCGCTCATGACGGGATAAGGCGTGAAACCGCCAAGCGCGCACAACGAACCGAACTTCATCGTTTCGCACAGGTCTTCGAGCAGGGCTGTATTTCGCTCCCGCTCTATTCCAAGGGAAATCTTATCGACCGTTTCGACACCGCGCGTCGAACCGATGCGGCATGGCGTGCATTTTCCGCAGCTTTCCACGGCGCAGAACTCAAGCGCGAAACGGGCCTGACGCAGCATATCGGCCGTGTCGTCGAAGACGACGATGCCCGCATGACCGATCAGGCCGCCGGCGGCGGTAAATGCCTCATAGTCAAACAGCGTGTCGAACAGCGAGACGGGAAAATAAGCGCCCAGAGGACCGCCGACCTGAACCGCCTTGACGGGACGACCGGTAATCGTGCCGCCACCGATATCGTTGACCAGTTGCCCGAGCGGCAAACCGAACGCGGTCTCGTATAATCCGCCATGTTTGACATTGCCGGCAAGCTGGATCGGGATCGTGCCATGCGAACGGCCGATGCCGAAATCCCGATAAAAGGCCGCGCCGCGATCCATGATCACCGGGATCGACGCGAGCGAGATGACATTGTTGACCACCGTCGGTTTGCCGAACAGGCCTTGCAGCGCCGGAAGCGGCGGTTTGGCGCGCACCGTGCCACGCTTGCCCTCAAGGCTGTTAAGCAACGAGGTTTCCTCACCGCACACATAAGCGCCGGCCCCCATGCGCACTTCCATATCGAAGGCGCGGCCCGACCCCAGCACCGAGTTGCCAAGCACGCCTTCGCGGCGGGCGATCTCGATGGCCTTTTCCATCGTTCTGATGGCGTGGGGATATTCGGAGCGGGTGTAAATGAAACCCTTCGTCGCCCCGACCGCAAGCCCGGCAATGGCCATGCCCTCGATCAGCACGAAGGGGTCACCCTCCATGATCATGCGATCGGCAAAGGTGCCACTGTCGCCCTCATCGGCGTTGCAGACGATATATTTCTGGTCGGCCATGGCATCGGCGACGGTCTTCCATTTAATGCCCGTCGGGAAACCCGCGCCGCCGCGCCCGCGAAGGCCGCTTTCCGTTACCTGGCCGACGATCTCGGCAGGAGCCATGGAAACGGCTTTTTCCAGTCCTTTCATGCCCTGATAGGCGCGGTAATCCTCAAGCGACAGCGGATCGGTGACGCCGCAGCGCGCAAACGTCAGGCGCGTCTGGATTTTCAGGAACGAAATATCCTTGGTAGGCCCAAGACAGAGCGCATGGTCGCCACCATCAAGAAAACCGGCGTCGAAAAGTGCAGAAACATCAGAAGCCTTGACCGGGCCATAGGCGATACGGCCGTGATCGGTGCGAACCTCCACCAAGACTTCCAGCCAGAGCAGGCCACGCGAACCGTTGCGCACGATGTGGACATCATGGCCTCGGGCGGCCGCTTCGCTCCGGATGCCTTCGGCAACGCGATCTGCACCGACAGCCAAAGCGGCGGAATCGCAGGGTACGAAAACGGTGATGCTCATCGGCGCGCCTCCGCCAGAATGTCGCCAAGACAGTGCTCGTCTACCCTTGCATAAACATCGCCGTCCAGCATCAGGGCCGGCGCCTGGGCGCAGAGCCCGAGACAGAAGACCGGCTCAAGCGTGACCGAGCCATCCGCAGCCGTCTCGTGCCAGTCAAGACCGAGCTTTTGTCTGATGGTATTGTTGAGAGACTCGCCGCCCATCGACTGGCAAGCCTCTGCCCGACAGAGCTTCAGGACATGGCGTCCACCGGGATGATCACGGAAGTCAGGATAAAAGCTGACGACACCATGCACTTCCGCCCGCGAGACATTGAGGGCCAAGGCAATGATCTGCTTGGCGCTTTCAGGCACATAACCGAACTCCTCCTGCACCCTGTGCAGAATGGGCAGCATCGGCCCTTCCAGATGCAGACAGTCTTCGATGATGGCGGAAACACGGGCCGCCTCATCCACGGCCACCGCACGAATATTCATAAGGCCAGTCCTCCCAAACCGACTTGGGGCAGATGGTTCGAACGGAGGACCTCCACATCCTGACCCGTTACGTCGCACCCGCCTGATGCCGGAAAGAATGGCTAGCTGATCCAGATCAGGTCAATAACGCCTTTCCGTCAGTCGATAGGAAATTTCTATCAAAAACGGAGGCGGCGGCGCGCAATCGCGCCTCGTGCAGCAGCGCCGATACGAGCGGCGTATGCGGTTCGCGATAGGTCGCAATCAGCCCGACCAGATGTTCCGCATCCGGCTCGGTGATGGGGATCATTCGTATCTGTTTTGGAAAACCGAACGATTCCGCAATGTTACGCGGCATTATCGAGGCCCATTGACCCGTGCGAATATGGGAAAAAAGCACGATCATCGAATTGGATTCGAGCGTGGGCTTCGCCTCGACACCCGCTTCGGCCATGTGCTTGTTGATAATACGGCGGTTTTGCATGTCGGAAGTCAATAGACAAAGCCGAAGATCCGAGACCTGCTTCCAGGTCACGTTTTCCTGATCGGCAAGCGGCGTGCCAGCTGCGGCGATCAAATGATACCGCTCCGAATAAAGAGGAACCGTGGTGACCCGGCCGAGCGGCTCATTGTCCAGATAGCTGATTCCTGCATCGATCTCGAGATTTTCGATCTGGCTCAGAACCTGCAGCGAGGTGCGGGAGGTGACCGAGAACGTGACCGCCGGATGGCGCGCCTGAAACGGCTCGGTAAGACGCGGCACCATGGCAAGGGCGGTGGGGATGACGGCAAGGCGGATATGACCGGCAAGACCTTTGCGAGCGGCCCGCATTTCCTCCCGCATGGTGCGTGTATCGGCAACGATGCGCCTTGCCCATTCCAGAACCCGCTGGCCTTCCGGCGTCAGGCCCTGATACCGCGCGGCGCGCACGACAAGCACGACGCCGAGCTGATCCTCGAGTTGCCGGATGGCCGCAGAAAGCGTGGGCTGCGAAACGCCACACTCCTCCGCCGCCCGCCCGAAGTGCTCGGCACGCGCAAGCGCGATGAAAAACTCCAGCTTGTCGATCATCCTGCCTCCCGTAACACGTGTCGCTGTGTAGGACGGCGTGCACGGCGACACTAACGTGAGGTGAGCCCCGTCGCAAATCCAGTCGCAGCGAAAGACCGCCGGATTGCGACACGTCTCCTTGAGTTTGCTGCAACACTTGCCTCAACCATGCGTTATAACCCGCACGGGGATCAACATGCCGGGGGCAATATGGACGAGCACGCAGACATTCCGAAGATCAACCGGCTTGTGTTGCAAAATCTGATCGCCGGGTTGAGCGACGGATTGATCCTGCTCGAAAAGGACGGAACGATTGCCTGGGCAAACAGGGCGGCACTTCGTATGCACCGGATCGAGGCGCTCACGGATCTGGGAGAGGATGCAGCGGCCTACAGGCGCAATTTTACGCTTCGTTATCGCAACAACCATCTGCTCGAGGAGGGACAATATCCGCTCGAGCGTCTTCTGGCCGGCGATGATTTCGACGACGTGACGGTGGAAGTATCGCCGAGCGGCAATGAAGAGGAGTGCTGGGTCCATACGATACGTGGCCTCGTTCTTGAGGATGCGGGTGCCAGGCCCGACGTTCTCGTCCTCATCATCCGGGACGAAACACCCCGTTTTGAGGCTGAAGCGCGCTTTGAAAGCGCCTTTAACGCCAACCCCGCCCCGGGCCTGATCTGTCGGCTGGAAGACGAGCGTTTCATCCGCGTCAATCAGGGCTTTCTTGAAATGACCGGCTTCACACGTGAGGAGATTATCGGCGTGAGCGTGGAGGAGCTCGGACTGTTTTCCGAATGCGACACCGGTGAGGACGCGCTGAAGCGGCTGCATGAAGGCAGGATCATCCGCCAGCGGGAGGCGCTTATCCCCATACCGGGAGGCGACAGACTGGTGATCGTTGCTGGCGAAACCATCGCGGTTGCCGAGGAGCCCTGCATGCTCTTCACCTTCGCCGATCTTGACGGGCGTCGCAGGGCGCAGAACGCGCTGCGCCAGAGCGAAGAACGGTTCTTCAAGTCTTTCCGTCTTTCACCCGCGCCGGCTGCCGTTTCGCGGCTGGAAGATTTCGTGCTGACTGAAGTCAACGACGCCTTCCTGCAACTATGCGGCCGCAAGGAGCCGGAGGTGGTGGGCAAAACCGCCGGCGAATTGCGGCTTTGGGAAGACGTGGCGGCACGCCGGGATATCGAGAAACGGCTGAAGGACAACATCCCCATCCGCAATGAAAACATGCGCATGAAGCTGAGCGATGGCGGCGCTGCCGAATGCATCGTTTCTGCCGAACGCGCCGAGATCAACGACCAGCAATGCGTCATCTGGGCAATACAGGACGTGACCGAACGCAGACGCTCGGAAAATGAACTGATCGAGGCGATCGAAAGCGTGATGACAGATACTTCCTGGTTCAGCAGGACCGTCGTCGAAAGGCTGGCAGGGCTGCGCCAGAATGCGCGCAGCACGACGCCGTCCGCATCGCTGAAGGACCTGACGGATCGCGAGGAGGAAATCCTGTCGCTTATCTGTGACGGTTGCAGCGACAGGGAAATGAGCGACAGGCTTCATCTTTCCAAGCACACCATTCGTAATCATATCGCGTCGCTTTATGGCAAGATCGGCGTGAACCGCCGTACTGCAGCGGTCATCTGGGCACGCGAACGGGGCTTTTCCGGCCGCAGGGAAAAATAGCAGCCTGCTTTTGCGAAAATAGGTCACTTTATACCAGTTCAACTAGTAGAAAGTGCTCTGCTTCAGGCCATTGCGCCGCACTACCTTCACATCATGCCGTTGTCAGCAGCGGCAGTATCCAACGATGGAAGGAGTGCATCATGGACAAAAACCGTATCGAAGGCATTGCCCGCCAGGCCAAGGGAACCATCAAGGAAGCGGTCGGAAAGATTACCGGCCATGGGCAACTTGAAGCGGAAGGCAAGGCCGAAAAAGTCGCCGGCCACGCACAGGAGAAACTTGGCCGGGCGAAAGACGCCATCACCAAAGCATTAAAGTGATCTACCGATTGTTCAGGGCGGGAGGTTTCACGATGATGCTTTCATGGGACGCAAACACGGCACCGGGCTGCAATCCGCAGGAAATCAGCCTGTGCGCCGCGTTGCAGGCATTGATCGCCTATGCGGACGGGCAGGAAAACAGCAGCATCTCCGTCAGTTCCTCTGATGGGTGCATTGTCCTCACAGGCGAAGTTGAAACACTCTCTGCCTTCGAACGTGCGGTCATCATCGCCGAATGTTTCGCATCGCGACCCATCATCGCCGATCTGGCGATCCGCCAGCGGCCGTCGATCAGGCTGGACGCGGCCTCCCCGCGCCTCCACCTCGCCAACAATAACAGGAGTGATAAACAATGAAGAAGTTCGTTCTCGCAACCGCCATTGCAACCCTCGCACTTGCCCCGCTCGCCTCGGCCGAAACCAAGCACAACTCGAAGCGCGCGACTGAAACCGTCCAGAAGGAACGTGTCGGGACCTTGTCCTGCGAAATCGCAGGTGGGGTCGGCCTTGTGATCGGTTCCAGCAAAAATGTCGATTGCCAGTTTCGCCAGCGTTCCGGCAAGACCGAGCGCTACACCGGCACCATCGGTAAGCTGGGTCTCGATATCGGCGTGACGGGCAAGACCTATATGAGCTGGATCGTGTTCAACACGGCGGCGAGCCGCATCGGCGACGGCGCGCTTGGCGGCGAATATGTTGGCGCTTCCGCCGCCGCCTCGGTCGGCATCGGTATTGGCGCAAACGCCCTGATCGGCGGCAACGCCAAGAATTTCGCGCTTCAGCCGATTAGCGCCGAGGTCGGCACGGGTGTAAACATTGCAGCGGGCGTATCACGCCTGCAATTGAAGCACGCCCGCTAATTAAGGCTGCAAACAGTGCGGTTTCGGGCATCCACATTGCCTGAAACCGTATGCCCTCTCCCGGCTCAGGCAACCAGCATGGCTTCCTTGATGCGCGGATAATCATAGGCATTGACCTTCGAGGTCACGTAACCCGCCCCCACCAGCGCCTCGGCGAGTTTCACCGCTGCCGTGACGCCATCGATAACAGGCACGCCGGTTGCCTCCCGCAGCCTGTCGCACAGAGCCGACATGCCGGCGCATCCAAGGATGATCGCTTCCGCCGCATCCTCCTTTTTGGCCGCTTCGATTTCGCGGATCAGCATCAATTCGGCAGCGAGCGGATCTTCTTCGAGACCAAGAACCGGCAGATTGATGGCGCGGACCCTGCGGCAATGCCGCTCCGCCCCATAGTTGCCGACAAGGTCTTCGATGATGGGTATCGAACGCGGCAGAGTGGTGATGATAGAAAATCGGCGGCTAATCGTCATGGCCACCTGAATGGCGGCCTGGCAGATGCCGATGACCGGCCCGCGCGCCACTTCGCGGGCGGCATGCAGCCCCGGGTCGTCAAAGCAGGCGATGACATAGGCGTTAACGCCCAGCTGTTCACCCTTGCGGATTTCCTGCAGCAGGCCCGGAACGGCCAGCGCCTCATCCGCCCCACCTTCGATACTCACGGGCGTATCGGCGGGATTTGCAGCGGAAATTTTCGTATCCATGTGTTTGACGCGCAAGGCACTGTCGAGCGCCTGCGCCGTCATCGAGGCCGTAGAGTTCGGGTTGATCAGGCGAATATGCATCGGGGTAAGCCTTTCAGGACCTTCACGCGCCATCTGGCTTTATGAAGTCGGTAATCGCTGGCGCCTTGAGGACGAACTGGCGGTCCGAAGTAATGTAATTGTCGGCGTGAAGACGTGCGATCGGCTGGTAGCGGTCCGGATCGACATAACGCCCCTCTTCATCAAGGCAATCCTTGTGCACATGCATGTGTACAACCTCACCCAGAACCAGCGTGCGGCGCGGATAATCGATCAGGCGCTCCACCCGGCACTCAAAGGCGCAGGGTGATTCCGCCGCAAAGCTTGCATCGATCTTGTTGCAGGGGGTCGCGGTCAGCCGCGCCATGGAAAGTTCGTCCACCTCGCTGTCGAAGCCGAGGCCGCAGACGAGCATCTGTTCCGACAGGGCCATGTCCACCATGTTGATGACGAATTCGCCGGTGCGGCGAATATTGACCATCGTGTCCTTCTCCTCACCCGTCACACGCGGCTGGATACCGAGGACGACGATCGGCGGATCATGGGAAAAAACGTTGAAAAAGCTCATCGGCGCCGCATTGTTGTGGCCGGCAGCCGAACGCGTCGTGACGAGTGCTATCGGCCGAGGACCGATAAAATTCGTCAGCAGACGATAACGGCTCTGCGGTTCGAGCGTGGTGAAGTCGAATTCCATGACAACTGCCCTGTTTATAGTACACAATATTATTTCAGATTGTTGACAATCTTGCAACCAAAACTCTGTTGAAACGGTTGACTTTTTCCACCGCATCACGCTTCTCTACCCACAATGGAGAGTGAACCCGATGACCGAACAAAACGGCCAGTCCACGCAGCAAATTGTCGAGAAAGTCTGGCTGTCGATCGCTGAACGACGGCTTCGCCCGGGCGTGCAGCTGAAGGAGGAGCAGCTCGCCACCATTTTCGGCGTCAGCCGCGCGCGCATCCGCCAGGCGCTTTCCGTGCTGGAGCGCGACGGGCTCGTCACCATCGTTCCCAATCGCGGCGCCTTCGTTTCCAAACCGTCGGTCGAAGAGGCGAGAGACGTGTTCTTCGTGCGCCGCACGGTAGAACAATGCGTCGTTGAGCGACTGTGCAAATCGGCCACCAAGGCTGATCTGAAACGGCTTCGCGACCATGTCGAAAAGGAGCGCGTGGCCAATGCTCATAATATCACCACCGACATCATCAAGCTTTCCGGCGGCTTCCACCTGCTGCTTGCGGAAACGGTCGGTTCCGATTTCCTGTTCACCACCATGCGCGACCTCATTTCCCGTTCCTCCCTCATCACTGCCGTTTACCGTAACACGGACCGCTTCAACTGCGGGCCTGACGAGCACGCGGAAATCGTCGATGCGATCGCCAATAATGATCCGTCGAGAGCCACGCATCTGATGACCCATCACCTCGAACATGTGGAAGCGGAACTCGACCTCAGCGAAATCCGCGACCTTTCCCATGATCTGCGGGCAGCACTCGCCTGACCCTGCGGGTCAGGCGCGCTCCCGTTCCTGCGTCAACACCTCTTCATCCTCCACCAGATGACATGCAACGCGTGTGCCGCCGGCAAGCGTGCGCACCTGCGGCACTTCCGCCGAACAGCGCGCCGTTGCCAGCGGGCAGCGCGGATGGAAGGTGCAGCCCGAAGGCGGCCTGAGCGGGCTTGGGACTTCACCTGCCACCAGTTCCCGGTCGCGGCGCGGCGCCTCGATATTGGGAATGGTCTGCAGCAAAAGCTGCGTATAGGGGTGGCGCGGGCGGGCGAACAGCTCCTCCGTATCGCCCTCCTCCACGATGCGGCCGAGATACATCACCGCGATACGGTCCGACATGTGGCGGACCACGCTCATATCATGGCTGATGAACAGATAGGTGAGCCCCAGTTCGTCCTGCAGCCGCCGCATCAGGTTCAGCACCTGCGCCTGCACCGACACGTCAAGCGCGGATGTCGGTTCGTCGCAGACCAGAAACTCCGGCTCGCTTGCCAGGGCGCGGGCAATCGAAATGCGCTGGCGCTGGCCGCCGGAAAATTCATGCGGAAATTTCTCACCGTCGGAGGCGGAGAGGCCGACCGTTCGCAGCAGTTCCTCCACCCTTTCCATTGTCTCAGCACGGGTGGCGCGCAGTTTCAGCTCCCGGATCGGCTCTGCGATGATGTTCTTCACCCGCCAGCGCGGATTAAGCGAGGCATAAGGATCCTGAAAGATCATCTGCGCTGAAAGCGGCGCACCCTTTCGTCCCTTGGCAAAACGGAACTCACCGGCGCTCGGCCGGAACAGCCCCGTCACCAGCCGCGCAACCGTGGACTTGCCGCAGCCGCTTTCGCCGACGATGCTGAGACAGCCGCCTGCTGGCACCGTGAAGTCGATGTCGTTGACGGCCTGCACAAATAGACGGGGCTTGCGCTCTATGACGCGGTTGAGCCATGGGGCGGAAACATCGAAGGTCTTGGTCAGGCCCTTCACCGTTAGTGCGGGCGTTTTTGTCACCGGGGCTTTCATGCTGTTCCTCCTGCATTCATCCAGCAGGCGCTTGCGCTGTTGCCCTGCGTTTCCAGTTCCGGGCGCTCGCGAAGACAGCGGGGGCCTGCAAAGCCACAACGCGGATTGAAGGCGCAGCCCGGGGGGATCGCATCAAGACGCGGCATCGCCCCGTCGATCTGGTTGAGCCGCTCCACCCGCGCGCCGAGCGAGGGGATGGAGGCCATCAGGCCCTGCGTATAGGGATGTTTCGGCGCATGCAGAACCTGCTCGACCGGCCCGACCTCGATAAGCCTGCCGGCATAAAGCACGGCGACGCGATCAGCAGCTTCGGCGATGACGCCCATATCATGCGTGACCAGCATGACGGCCGTCTGCTTCTCCTTGCACAGCCTGCGCAGCAGCGAGATGATCTGCGCCTGAATGGATACGTCAAGCGCTGTGGTCGGCTCGTCGGCAATGATGAGCTTTGGCGAGGCCGCCAGCGCCAGCGCAATGACGACACGCTGGCGCATGCCGCCGGAGAACTGATGCGGATAATGATCGATGCGGTCTTCCGGAGACGGAATGCCGACATCCTTCAAAAGTTGAACCGCCCGCCCCCGCGCCTCTTTTTTATTGAGCGGCAGATGCTGGCGGATCGTTTCGACCAGCTGCGCGCCCACCGTAAAGAGCGGGTTGAGAGAGGTGAGCGGATCCTGAAAAATCGCACCTATTTCGCGGCCGCGAATGCTCTCCATCGCCCTGTCGTCCAACTTGTCGATACGCCGCGACCCAAGCCATATTTCGCCTTCGGCGATGCGCCCGGGCTTTTCCAGCAAGCCCTGTATCGCGAGCCCGGTCATGGATTTTCCGGCACCGGACTCTCCCACCACTCCGAGGATTTCGCCGGGGCGGATCGACAGGCTGATATCCGAAAGGGCCGTCACCGTGCCTCTGCGGCCCGGAAACTCGACTTTCAGATTGCGAACGTCGATAACCGACTGGTTCATATTATCCATTGCCGTCAACCTCCACCGGGTAGCTCGGGGGGAAAATTTCCGAAATGGGCGGATTGGCCCAGCTTCGTTCGGGATATTTCGCGATCAGCCCGTCGAACTGCGTCTGCGCCTGAACGCGGGCTTGCTCCATGTCGATATTCGCGACCTGCCTTGAGCGCATCGACAGGCGGCCATCAACGAAGACCGCACGTGTGATCTTGCCGGAACCGCCGGTAACGATGGTCGTAATCGGATCGACGCTCGGCGCCATGACGGTATCATCGAGATCGAAGACCGCGATATCGGCGCGGGCGCCCTTTGAGAGATGTCCTAGATCGGACCGGCCCAGCGCCGTTGCGCCACCGATCGTGGCGGCGTCGAACAGATCGGCCGAACGAACCCTGTCGGGCACGCCATCACTGATGCGGCAGGTGATGAGCCCGACCAGAAGGTTCATCAGCATGTCGGCCGGTGCCGTGTCCGTGCCCATCGCAATGTTGATGCCACGCTGCTGGCACGACGAAAACGACGACAGCTTGCTGCCGCCTCTGGCCGACACCAGCGGACAGTGGACGATGGAAACGCCATTTTCAGCGTAGAGCGCCAGATCTTCGTCCGTCGCATTGGTGGCATGCGGCGCGACAAGGCGCTCGCTGAGGAGACCGGCCTTGGCCAGCCACACGGGTGCAGTGGAGCCATGAAGGCTGCGGACGGTATCGACCTCCATCGTGCCCTGCGCCATGTGCAGACGGAACTTGCATCCAAGATCACGAGCGGCCGCATCGGTTCTTTGCAACAGGGCGAGCGTCGATGTCTCGACCCGATCCGGCGCGAGCATGCCGCGTACGAGATCGCCATGCCGTCCGCTCTGTCTTTCGATAAAGGACACCGCATCCTTCAGGCCCTGAAAGCCGCGCTCTTCGTCAAAAACAGGCACCATGCGCCCCGGCTCTTCCAGCACCATGCCGCCGGAACGGTATGCGGGGCTGAGATAGACGCGCAGGCCGAGTTCGCCTGCAGCATCGGCCGCAGCTTCAAATTCGGCGACGGTTTCGCCCCATTCCCGGTAAAACAGGGAAGCGATGGGCGCTGCCGTGGTGATGCCGTTGAGAAGCAGCTGGCCGAAAGCAAAACGCTTCTGGAAGGCCAGCTCCTCCCCGGAATACATCTCATAGGGACCCGCCTCGACATAAGATCGCGGCCAGACGCGGCCCTTGGCCCAGCCGGGGTAATGATCGATCCCCAGGATCGTCGTATCGAGGTCGGAGAGCGCATCGAGATCGATCAGGCCGGGGCTGATGAGGGCATTGCCGAAATCGACGCGACGGGCGACCTCGCCGGGAAAACCGTGCCCGACGAACAGAATCTCACCATTCTCGAAGACCACCTCGCCGTTTTTCAAGAGCCGGTGTGATCCGTCCATGTGTCCGACAACCCAGCTTGCGGTAAGCAGCGTGCGGCCCGACGGACCTTCGCCAAGCGCGAGAGATTGCAAAGCGGCGCTCATCACGGCGCCTCCACGATGGCTTTGCCGTTTCTTGCGGTAACGCGGCCGCCTTTGACGACGAGCGGCCGGGGCGCGATATCAACAACGGCATGGGCGAGCGTTTCGCCCGTAAGCAGCGTGACGTCTGCGGCGCAGCCTTCCGAGAGGCCATAATCGCCAAGCCCCATGACATCGGCTCCGCCCTGCGAAACCACATGCAGCACATGGGCAAGCTCTATATCCGAGCGCAGGCCGTTCTTCATGCCGATGATCTTTGCCCGGTCGAGCATATCCGGCTGGCCCCATGGCCCCCAGGTATCCCGAATGCCATCGCAACCGCCGCCCACACGCACACCCGCCTCCTTCAGGCGCATGATCGACGGCACGTTTGCCGAAGGCGCACCGGTCGTCAGGATCGCCACGTCGAGCCTCGCAATCTCTTCAATCAGCTTGCCGACCCGCAGGTAATCATTCATCCCGAGTGCAAAGGCATGGCTGATAGCGACCTTGCCTTCCATGCCATTGGCCCGGATACGCTCGAAGATCAGCTCCATGGTGAAGGCGCCAAGATCGGCGGCCTCATGCAGATGGATGTCAATCGGCACGCCGTGCTTGACCGCAAGCGCAAAGAGAATATCCAACTGGCCTTTCGGATCGCGGTCGATGCCGCAGGGATCGATGCCACCAAGCACTTCGCAGCCCTGTTTCAAGGCCTCGTCCAGAAGCTCCACGGTGCCGGGCATGACCATGACGCCGGATTGCGGGAAGGCGACGACTTCGATGTCGATGATGCCCTTCAGCTTCTCGCGGGTCTCCCAGATGCCCTCCACAAGCGCCAGGCCATGGGTCGGGTCAATATCCACGTGGCTGCGAATATGCGTGCCGCCGTTCGCCGCAAGGCCGATGGCGTGGCGCATGGACTGGCGGTGCGGATCGATGCCGATCTGTGTCCGGTTTTCGCGTTCAAAGTCGATCCGCTGGCGCAGGATCGCGGCGCGATTATTGACATGCCAGGGCATGCCCCATGTCGTCTTGTCGAGATGGGTATGGGCATCGATAAGGCCGGGAACGGCAATCGCACCATTCCCCTCCTCGACCGGCATGCCCGGCTCGGCCTCGAACTTTCCGAAACCGGCTATCTTTCCCTGCCTGATCAGAATGTCGCAGGTATTGCCCGCCATGGGCCTGATGTTGCGGAGCAGAAGATCGTGCATGGAACTCACCTCAGTTTCGGATTGAGCGCATCGCGCAGCCAGTCACCCAGAAGGTTGACGGTGACGACGAGCAGACAGAGCTGGAAAACGGGAAACAACACGATCCACCACGAACCCGAGAACAGGAACTGATTGCCGATACGGATCAGCGTTCCGAGTGAAGGCTGGCTGGGCGGCATGCCGATGCCGAGGAAGGACAGCGTCGCTTCGGTGAGGATCGCCATGCCGAAATTGAGCGTGGCGGCAACCATGATCGGTGTGAGCGTATTGGGCAGGATATGGTTGGCCATGATGCGACGGGCGGGAACGCCGATGAGTTTGGCCGCCTGCACATAATCCTTGCCGGTTTCGACGATGGCCTGGGCGCGCACGGTGCGCGCATATTGCACCCAGGCGGAAAGGGCGATGGCGAAAATCAGCACGGCGGATGCCCCCACCTCGCGCAGACTGTCCGGCAACATCTGTCGCACCACCGTCGAGACGAGGATGGCAACCAGAATTGTCGGGATGGAGAGCGTGATATCGCCGATCCGCATCAGGAGATTATCGGCAAAGCCGCCGAAGTAACCAGCGACCAGCCCGGCCGTCATACCGATGACCAGCGATAGCGCCACGGAGGCGACACCGATGACGATCGATATGCGGGTGCCGTAAAGAATGGCGGAGAGCATGTCCCGCCCCTGCGTATCCGTGCCGAGCAGATAGGGCCATTCGCCGCCCTCCTGCCACACCGGCGGCAACTCGGCCTTCCACATGTCCAGCGAAGCGCCATCATAGGGGTTTTGCGGCGCGATCAGCGGCGCGAATATGGCAGCGAGGATCAGGATTGAGAGGACCAGCGCGCTGATCTTCGCCGATCTGCTGCGACTGAAGGACCAGTAGAGATCGCTGTCGCGCATGCGGCTGAAAAGCGACCGGCGGGCGGGTTTTGCCATTTGTGGAAGGTCTGTCATGAAACCGGCTCCCTTCGGTTAACGCGCGGTGCGCAGACGCGGATCGATCACCGCATAGGCAATGTCGACGAACGTGTTGAGAACAACGAAGATGAAGGAAATGATGCAGAGATAGGCCGCCATGACGGGAATATCGAGAAACGTCACCGCCTGTATGAACAGCATGCCCATGCCCGGCCACTGGAAGACCGTTTCCGTAATCAGCGCGAAGGCGATGAGCGAGCCGACATTCATCGTCGTCAGCGTCACGACAGGCATGAGACAGTTGCGAAGCGCATGGCGGAAATAGATGCGCCAGCGGGGAATGCCACGGGCACGCGCAAACTTCACGAAATCGGATCGCAACACCTCCAGCATCTCGGCGCGAACCAGACGCATGACGAGCGTGATCTGATAAAGCGAAAGCGCAATGGCCGGCAGAATGATGGCCGCACGCCCGGAGGAGGTCAGCAACCCGGTGGACCACCAGCCGATCTGCACCACATCTCCGCGACCGAAGGCCGGCGCCCAGCCGAGCGACACCGAAAAGACGAGAATGAGCAGAATGCCAACGACGAAACTCGGCAGCGAAACGCCGACGATCGACAGGAATTGCAGGCCCTCTGTATACCACTTGCCGCGCCTGATTGCCGTCAGCACCCCAAGCGGCAGACCGACGACCAGCGAAAGGACAGTGGCGACGAGAACAAGCTCCAGCGTTGCCGGAAACCTCTCCGCTATCAGCGGCAGCACCTGCTGGCCGTTGCGATAGGAAACGCCGAAATTGCCCTCTGCCGCATCTTTGACGAACCGCAGATATTGCGTCGGCAGGCTGTCATTGAGGCCGAGGCGCTCACGCAGGGCGGCCCGGTCTTCCTGCGAGGTCTGTTCGCCGACCATCAGCTCAACAGGGTCACCCGCGAGCCGAAAAATGAGAAATGCGATAAGCGCGACGGAAAGCATGACGAGCACGGCATTTCCCAAACGCTTGATGATGAAAACCAGCATGGTTACCTCTCGGATGCGAACCCGCGCCACAAGGCGTGCCAGGTTCGACCATTCTCTTCCAGAGACAGGGCAGAGCTTTCGCAACGATGCGATGCCTTGCGCGTGAGCCTGTCACATTGTCGACAATTGTACCGGCGGAGGATGGCGTTTCGGCCGTCCCTTCCGTGAGGATCACGGTTTCAACGGCTGAGGCGAACTGCGCCGGAAAGGCTGGAAAGGCGTTCGGCAACCGGCCGACGCCCTTCCAGCGGTCTGCATTATTTGTCGAGCTGTGTCAGCCAGTGACGCGGCTTGTTATCGGCACGGAAATCGACGCTCTTGACCTTTCCGAGCATGGCCCATGCAATGGGCTGCTGATGCAGCGGAACGAGCATGGTCTCATCCTTGGCGATTTTCAATGCGGCTTCTTCAAGTGCCAGACGTTTGGTGTTGTCCTGTTCCTGTGCCGCCTCTCCCACCAGCTTGTCGATTTCGGGGTTCGACCAGCCGCCATAATTGGAGACACCCATCGCACCCTTGCGGGTCGACAGGATCTGCGACAGGAACGAGAAGGCATCGAGCGTCGGCTCGTTCGCCCAGCTGAGATTGAAGACATCGGCCTTGCCGCCATTGCGCTTGGGCGACTGCACGGAGCGCGGGGCGATGTCAATCGTCGGCTGGAAACCGCCGCGCTTCAGCATGTTGGCAACGCCGGAGCAGATATCTTCCTCATTGATGCTTTCATCATTCATGCAGGTATAGGTGAAAGCGAGGTTCTTCATGCCCGCATCGGCAAGCAGCTTCTGCGCTTTTGCCGGATCGGCAGGTTCATAGGTATCGAGTGACTTGGCATAACCGGCGATTTCAGGCGCGATGAGCGAACCGGAAGGCCTTGCAAGGCCACGCATGACCTTCTTGTTGATGAGATCGCGATCAAGCGACGCCTCGAATGCCTGACGCACGCGCAGGTCATTAAACGGGTTGGGCTTACCGTCTTCCAGCTTTTCGCGACGATTGAAACCGATGAACAGCGTGCGCAGTTCGGTGCGCTTCTTCACCGTGATGTTGGCCGAGGTTTCAAGCCGCGGCAGATCCTGGATCGGTGCGGAATCGATCAGGTCTATCTCGCCAGAAAGCAACGCTGCAACCCGTGTGGCGGCAGAGGCGATCGGGACGAATTCGATACGGTCAAGATTGTGCTTTTTCTGGTCCCACCAGCCGTCATTGGCGACGAGAACCGTCTTGCTATCGGGCACACGGCTTTCGAGCTTGAACGGCCCGGTGCCATTGGTGTGCATCGTCGTATAACCGTCGACCTTGGAGGCGAAATCGGTCGGCTTCTCGCTATTGTTATCTTTCAACCACTTGGCGTTGAAAATGAAGATATTGGTGATGTCGTTCAGGAAAAGCGAGGTCGGCGCGCTGACGTCGAGATCGACAGTGTAATCATCGACCTTCTTGACCCCGGCAAAGACCGGAATATTGCCGCGCAATGGCGAGGTGGCATCTGAAGCGCGCGTGAAGGAAGCGACCACATCATCAGCGGTGAAATCCGAGCCGTCATGGAACTTCACACCCTTGCGCAGGGTAAAGCGCCAGGTCTTTCCATCAACGAGTTTCCACTCCGTCGCCAGCGCCGGTTCGATCTTGAAGTCCGGCCCGTAACGGACAAGCCCTTCATAGATGTGATTGAGGAAAGCAAGGTTGGAGGTGGAAGGCACCGAATACGGATCGAGCGAATAAAGGTCGGCGCGGCTACCCCAGCGAAGGGTCTCTGCGCTTGCGGGAGCGGCAATGGCGGCGGCGGCCATGGCGGCCAGGACAAAACTTCTAATTCGGGACATTTGATCCCCCCTTTTTATAGGTCGTTGGAAAGCCGGCAGGCGGCTGAGCAAGCGGAGTATTGTTTTGCCCGGCCTTATTGTCAATAATATTGTTGACAATTATCGTATTCAAAATTGTGAATTTCTGGATACCGACTACAAACATATGGGAGAAGGCAAATGGGAAGTTATCTGCTGCTGCACGGCACGATCGTCACCGTGGATCGCGAAAGACGGATTATCGAGGATGGCGGCCTTGCCATTCAGGATGATCGTATCGTTGATATCGGCACGGCCGGGGAGCTTGCGTCACGTCACCCCGACAAGCAGATCATTGACTGCCGGGGCAAACTCATCATTCCCGGCCTGATCGATGCGCATGGCCATGCCGGGCATGCGCTGATCCGCAGCATTGCCGCCGATACCAATGCCATGTGGATGAAGGTCGTGACGCCGACCTACTATCACTACGTTACCCGCGACTACTGGTACGCCGACGGTCTGGTCTCCGGCATTGAGCGGTTACGCGCCGGCGTGACGACCGGTGCCAGCATCATCACCTCGATGCCGCGCGCCGACGACCCCGTCTTCGCCATCAACCACGCCCGCGCCTATGAGGAGATCGGCCTTCGCGAAATCATCTGTGTCGGCCCGTCCGGCCTGCCATGGCCGCACCCCGTTACCCGATGGGAGAGCGGTTCGCCGGAGCGCCGCCATATCAGCTTCGAAGAGATGATCGAAGGCAGCGAGGCAACCATCGAGGCCCTGAACGGCAGGGCGGATGGCCGCATCAGCGTGTTCCTCACACCTTTCACCATCGTTCCATCAGTTGAGCCCTCCAATGCCTCGACGCCCGATCAGGCGGTGAAACTGACGGAAAATGACCGGATGCAAGCGCGGCGGATCCGTGAAACGGCACGAAAGACCGGCGTCAGGCTGCATTCGGACGCTTTTGCCGGACAGATCCGCATGGCGTTTCAGGACAAGGAAAATGCGCTGCTTGGCCCTGATATCCATCTCCAGCATTGCTGGGGCATCTCGCATGACGAGATCGACATTCTGGCCGAAACCGGAACTCGCGTTACCCACGCCCCGCCCGGCCGGGCAACGCCAATCATGGAAATGATGTCGAAAGGCATTCGTGTTGCCATCACCACCGACGGCGCGGCCCCCAGCCGCCATTTCGACATGTTGCAGACGGCGCGTCTGGCGCAATTCACCCAGCATCTGCTGCACAACCATGATCGTTACCTGCTTCCGCCCGGCAAGATATTCGAAATGATCACCATCGACGCCGCCCATGCCATCGGCATGGAGGACGAGATCGGTTCGCTGGAAATCGGCAAAAAGGCCGACGTCGTCATCATCGACATGCGCAAACCGCATCTGATGCCGATGTGGATGCCGGTGCATCGGCTCGTGCACCAGGTGCTGGGCAGCGATGTCGATACTGTTTTCGTCGATGGCAGGATGTTGATGGAAAACGGCCGGGTTCTGACAACCGATGTTGATGCGGCCCTTAACTTCGGCCAGGAAGAAGCGCTGGCCCTCGCCGCCCGCGCCGGTCTCGAAGCGCATATGCACGACCCGGGCTGGGGCCGCCTGTTGCGGACCTTCGACGAACCCGTCCACCCTCCCCGGCCACCGGAGCCGGCGGCCCATGGGCAACAGGGCGGTACTGACCAGGAAGATGGTAATGGGCCGGCATCCTTCCGATAGCGGAAGTGAAATTGCCGGAGACCTTTTACAGAAACAAAAACTCCCCGGCCTGGAGGGGTCCGGGGAGCAAACCTGACGTCATGTCAGGAACTTTGACTGGAGCTAGTGACTCACCCGCTCGGAAACGGGGTGGATCTGAGTTGTCTAACCCGGTTTAGGCTTTTTTGGTTATTAGAACGCGCGCTGCAGGCGAACGAAACCAGTCCAGCGGTCACCACCACCGTTTACGCCCTTAGTGCCGTCCACGTCCTGATAGGTAACCGAAGCGAGCGTGGAGAAGCCGGGAGCGATCTTGTAGCCAGCAGCTACGCCGGCGCGCCATGCGTCACGGTTGCCAACGAAGTCGTTGTTAGCACCGATATCGATCGTACCGAAGTACTGGAAGCCGGGGGTGATGGTCAGCTTGTCAGTTGCCTTGATGGCGTATTCAGCAGCAACCGTCCACTCGGACTCTTCGTAGTAGTA
This sequence comes from Agrobacterium sp. ICMP 6402, assembly GCF_009498615.1. Lineage (NCBI taxonomy): Bacteria > Pseudomonadati > Pseudomonadota > Alphaproteobacteria > Hyphomicrobiales > Rhizobiaceae > Agrobacterium > Agrobacterium sp. ICMP 6402. Next base: position 111,764 of record NZ_QSNV01000008.1, on the reverse strand, counting down.
GTTTGCGCCAGAAGCCCAGGCACCGGAGATGCCGAGCGTGCCCGGACCGATGTCAGCCGTGACGATTGCACGAATGGCGCCGTTTTCCTGGTTCGTGTCGTAACCGCCGAGCAGGTTAGCCTTAACGCCGCCGAACTTGGCGCCGATGATGGCGCTGATACCGACATCGTTCGTCCCGGATTTGTTAATGCCGGTTTTGAACGAGCCGCCCTTCGTAACGCCGAGTTCGGAATCGCCCTTACGCGAGCCTTCCAGCTCTTCGACAGCAGCGCCAACATAGAAGGAACCGGCATCGTAGGTGTAACGGATGGCGTTCAGACGGGTACGGTTGGAGCTGAGCTGGTCATACTCGCCGGAGAGACCGTCATCCCACCAGTTGTAGTAGTAGCCGACCTTCAGGCCGCTGAGTTCGATGAAAGCCTGGTCAAGGATAACGGCCTTGTCGGTGTCGTTGTCGGCCTGGCCACGGAAGCCGAAGTAGCCACGCAGAGCGCCGAGCTCGGTGTCAGAGCGGGTGTCAACGTTGAACTGGGCGCGCGTGAACGAATCCCAGTCAGACGTGCCGGACTGGTTACGACCGAAGTCGGTCTGGAAACGAATGTAACCGTCGAACTTCAGGCAGGTTTCGGTGCCGGGGATGTAGAAGAAGCCGGTGCCGAAAGCGTCGCAAACGCGAACGTATTCCATGGCTTCCGGCTCAGCAGCGACGATAGCGTCAGCGGCCTGTGCGCCAGATACTGCTGCGAGAGCTGCAGCGGAGCCGATAAGAAGGCTCTTGATGTTCATTTGTAATCTCCAGTCAAAAATTTTTCAACGAATGCGCAAAACTGTGGGCTGGTCTTTCCCTGCCGCCCGCTTCTCTGCGCTGATTCAGAAAATGACAGAAAGTACGGCAGACTCGCAATTCAAATCGGCATATTGCAAATACAATAAAAGTACACAAACGTATTAAGTAGTAAAATTACAACAAATCAATAGTTTAAAATATAATAATTTCATTTTTTATTTTCAAATAATAGAATTTATTACTTAATATAAATAGCCGATTATAATAATTTTATTTATTATAATAAATAAATCTATGTTGGCGCGAAGGGACAGTTACCCGGCATCCTGACCCGGAACAATCACATAGACGTTTGAGGTTGTTGTAATAAAAGGCGCAGGCATCCGGCCGGAACAGTTCCGGCGACAGCTCAGATCAGGCCCGTCAAAACAGGGCCACCAAGTGGGGTTTATTGCAGATTGCCGGCGGGGCCTGTCGGGAATGTCGTCATCTTCGCCAGCATGTCTTCAATCGCATTCGCCTGCACCGGGCGGCTGAAATAATAACCCTGCCCGTAGGGACAGCCGGCGGCGCGCAGAAACGCCGCCTGCTCGCTGGTCTCCACACCCTCGGCAATAACGTCGATATCCAGAGATCCCGCAAGCTGGATCATGATCGAGACGATGGCGCTGTCCTTGGTTTTTTCCGGCAAATGGGTGAGGAACGAGCGGTCTATCTTCATGCAGGACAAAGGGAAGGTCTTGAGCATGCCGAGGCAGGAATAACCGATGCCGAAATCGTCCAGCGCGAGGCTGACGCCCATCTGCTTGATGGCGCGCATGATCCGCACGGATGTTTCGACGTCCTGGATGATGAGCGTCTCGGTGATTTCGATTTCCAGCAACGAGGGCGAAAGACCGGTTTCCTTCAGCGCCGACTGGATCTGCTCCACAAGCCCACCCTGAAACTGCCGGGGCGAGATATTGACCGCCATTTTAACGGGCGACAGGCCGGCCATGATCCAAGCCTGTGCCTGCTGGCAGGCTTTTTTCAGAATGCTTTCGCCAAGCTCCACGATGAGGCCTGTTTCTTCCGCAAGGCCGATGAATTCCGACGGAGCCAGCAGACCCTCCACCGGGTGCTGCCAGCGCACCAGCGCCTCCACCCCGCTGATACGGCCGGTGAGAAGATCAACCTGCGGCTGGAAATGCAGGACAAACTCATCCCGCTCCACCGCCTTGCGCAACTCCTCAATGCGGGTGAACTTCTTTCTCAGTTCGTCCGCCATGCGCGGTGTGAAGGTGGCGATGCCATCCCGGCCATTATGTTTGGCCTCATACATGGCAAGGTCGGCGGCAGCGACGATTTCCGCCGTGGTTTCCCCGTGCTCGGGAAAAAACGCCATGCCGATGCTGCAGGTAACTTTGATATCGTAGTTGCCGATGCGCAGCGGCTGCGAAACCGCCGCCTGAATGCGCTGCAAACGGTCTTCGAAACCATGTTTCTGCTTTTCCAGAATGACGACGAATTCGTCGCCGCCCACCCGCAGCACGAGATCATTTCGGCTGAGGCTGTGCGTTATGCGCTCCGCCGTCTTTGAAAGCAGCGCGTCGCCAACGCTGTGGCCAAGCGTATCGTTGATCTGCTTGAAATTATCGAGATCGAGAAAACCGATGCCGACCTTCCGTTTTGCCTTTGCCGCCACCGCCAATATTTCCGGCAGCCGCGTATCGAGAAAACGGCGATTGGGTAGCCGGGTCAACATGTCATGATCAGCCAGAAAGGCGATATGCGCAGCTGCACGTTTCCGGTCGATCGCCAGCCCCGCCATGCGGGCGGCAGCCCCGATGAATTCGATCAGCGCCGCATCCGGCTGGCGGCCCGCCAGCACGCACCAGACAAAGCCATGCGCCTTGCCCTCGCTGGCGGGAATATCGAAACTGAAAGCCGTGCTGTCGGCCGGATAGGTAAGGCTCGCGGGATCGTTGGCGTTGGAAATAAGCGCCGTCAGGCCCGGATGCGGCACCAGCGCCGGCGAGGCATAAACGGACGGTTCTCCCGCCGCCGCCTCGAACACCCTGACAGCGCAGGCAAGCCCGGTGGCAAGGTTTTCAATGGCCTTGACGAATTCCTCGAGAAAATCTTCGATCCGCGCCGCCGCGACGATCATTTCCAGAATGCGCGCCTGCGCCTGAAGCAGTCTTTCCGAGGCCTTTTTCTGGGTAATATCCCTGGAAGCGCCAACCACACCGATGATCTTGCCGGTCTCATCCTTCAGCGGCACACGCGACATCATCAACCAACGGTCGATATCGCCACGCATGGCGGGTTCCTCATAGCCAAGATCTGGCTCTCCGGTGCGCATGACCCGCGCTTCGGTATCGGGAATGCCGGCGCGCCGCGCCGCATCTCCATGAATGTCGCCATCGGTGAGCCCGATCAGCTCCTCGACACTTTCAAAGCCGTTCTCGGTAACGATGGCGCGATTGGCAAAAAGAAAACGGCCCTCCAGATCCTTGGCATAGATGAAATCCGGCACATGATTGATCATCGCTTCCAGAAGCACATGCCGGTCGGAGGGATTGGCGTTTTCAGTCGTTGCGGGAGAGGCAGATGGCGTAACGTCGCGCTTCATTCGCGACATCCGGTTCTGCTCGGGTGTCTTCGGGCCTTTGGAACGCACCTCTCCGCCTCATAGCTTTATAATGAAGCAGAATAGTAGGATTATACATATTATATAAATATGAACGGCGGACCTGGATTACCGGCGAATGGCTGCCCTTTTGCAGCCTAAACCAGGAACAGCCGAAAGCACTATTCGAAACGGCGCGGATAAATGCCGCGCCGTCAGATTAAAGGCTTAGATAGAGGATATGTCAGACCACCGGGGTCGGTAGTTCCTTGCCCGCAAAATGCGCGTCGAGATTGGCAAGAACGAGATCGGCCATAGCGCGTCGCGTCTGGTGCGTGCCGCTGCCGACATGCGGGGCAAGCGTGACGTTGTCGAAGGCGAAAAGCGCTTCCGGCACACGTGGTTCATCCTCGAAGACGTCGAGGGCCGCACCACCGATCGCGCCGTTCGAAAGCGCCTCGACCAGCGCCTTCTCATCCACCAGCGAACCGCGCGCCACATTGACGAGCACGCCCTGGGGTCCAAGCGCCTTCAACACGCTGCCATTGACGATGTGGCGTGTTTCAGCGGTGGCAGCGGCGGCGATGATCAGCACATCGCAATTGGCAGCCAGCGCCTCGATGCTGTCGTGATAGTCATAGGCGACATCGCGGCGGTTTCTGGCGGTGTAGGAAATCCGCGCGTCAAAACCTTCGAGCCGCTTTGCGATTGCCTGACCGATGCGGCCGAGGCCGAAAATGCCGTAACGACGGCCAGCCACACGGGTGGAAAGCCCCATATCGCCCTTCAGCCACTGCCCCGTGCGCACATGCTGGTCCGCCTGCGGCAGCTTGCGCGCCTGCGCCAGAACGAGACCGAGCGCGAGGTCAGCAACATCGGCTGTCAGCACATCCGGCGTGTTGGAGACGCGCAAACCGCGTTGCTTGGCTTCGGCAAGATCGACCTTGTCGAAACCGACGCCGTTGATGGCGACGATTTCAAGATTGGGGAGTGCAGCACCAATATCTGCCGGCAGGCCGATATGGCCGCCGGTGACGACGCCGCGAATGGCTGCGCCTTTTTCAGCAAGGAACGCCGCCTTGTCCGCGGCCTCAAACAGGCGATGCACGGTGAAGCGCTGCGCGAGTTCTTCTTCCAGTGCCGGGATCAGCGGGCACAGTTGCACGATTTCAGTAGTCATGGATCTTCCTTTGCGGCCCTGCGCTATTTCACATCGGCCTTGACGAATTGCCGGAGTTCCGGCGTTTGCGGATTGGCGAAAAGTTCAGACGAGCGGCCCTGCTCCCAGATCTTGCCCTGGTGCATGAAGATGGTTTCAGTCGCCACGCGGCGCGCAAAAGCCATTTCGTGGGTCACGAGGATCATGGTCATGCCGCCCTTGGCGAGGTTTTCCATGACGGTCAGCACTTCCTCCGTCAGTTCCGGATCGAGCGCCGAGGTCACCTCGTCAAACAGCATCACCTTCGGTCGCATGGCGAGCGAGCGGGCAATCGCCACACGCTGCTGCTGGCCGCCGGACAGCTGGTCGGGATAGGAATCGAATTTCTCCGACAGGCCGACGAGTTGTAGAACTTCGCGAGCGATATCCTTCGTTTCCGATTTCGCCACATCCTTGACGATACGCGGGGCAAGCATGATGTTTTCGCCGACCGTCAGATGCGGGAAAAGATTGTAGCTCTGGAAGACGATGCCGACATCGGTGCGCAGCTTGCGCAGCGCCTTGGCATCTTCGCCAATCGCATGACCTGCAATCTCGATGCGGCCCGAATTGATCTTCTCCAGCCCGTTCATGCAGCGCAAAAGCGTGCTCTTGCCCGAGCCGGAGCGGCCGATAAGGGCGAAGACTTCACCGCGACCAACCGTCAGCGACACGCCTTTGAGGACTTCCAGAGCGCCAAAGCTCTTGTGAACGTTTTCAACGATTACTTCCGGCATGAAGCCTCCTTTCCAGCCAACGCGACAGCTGGGACAACGGGTAGCAGACGATGAAATAAAGCACGGCCACCGCGACGAAGACGCGGAACGGCTGGAACGTGGCATTGTTGATGAGCTGCCCCGCTCTTGCCAGTTCGACGAAACCGATGATCGATGCGATGGACGTATTCTTGACGACCTGAACGGCAAAACCGACGGTCGGCGGCAGGGAAATGCGGATTGCCTGCGGCAGGATGACGTAGCGATATTGCTGGGCGCGGGTGAGAGCCAGCGATTCAGACGCTTCCCATTGCGGCTTCGGCACCGCCTGGATGCAGCCGCGCCAGATTTCGGCGAGATAACCTGACGTATAGATGGTCATCGACGCGCCGGCGGCGATCAGCGGCGGCAGTTCCAGCCCGGCAAGGCTGAGGCCGTAATAGGACAGGAACAGGATCATCAGCACCGGAATGCCCTGAATAACCTGAATATACGTACCCGCGGCAATGCGCAGCGCCTTCAAATCCGAGGTACGGGCCAGCGCGATAAAAAAGCCGACAATACCGCCGCCGATAAGCGCAATGATCGTCAGAAGCACGGTCCATTGCAGGGCGGTAATGAGGAAGCCGAATTCGTTCCAGCCGAAAGTTCTAAGGGTCATGACTGCACCTCCGGCAAAGCGGTCATCGTCTTGCGGGCCACACGGCGGCCAAACAGCCACATGCCGACAAGCGCAAGGATGAGCCGCAGGCTGAGCGCCAGCGCCAGATAGATGAGCGTGACGACGATATAGACCTCGAAGGAGCGGTAGGTCTGCGATTCCACGAAGGCTGCGGCGGCCGCAAGCTCATGGGTGGAAATGGCCGAACAAATGCTCGACGCCAGCATCATCAGCACGAACTGGCTGCACAGCGAAGGATAGACCTTGGCGATGGCTGGCACCATGATGACGTGGCGATAGATCTGGTATTTCGTGAAGCCCAGCGCTTCGCCCGCCTCGATCTGCGACTTGTGCACCGCCTCGATGCCGGCGCGGATGATTTCCGTCGAATAGGCGGCAAGGTTGATCGTCATGCCGATCAGCGCCGCCGTCTCTGCGCCGACGCGAAAGCCGAGACCCGGCAGACCGAAATAGACGATGAAAAGCTGCACCAGAAACGGCGTGTTGCGGATAACCTCCACATAGGCGTCCACGATGATGCGGACGATGCCGCCATTGATGGAACGCAGTGAGGCCAGAAGAATGCCGAAAGCGCAGCCGAGCACGATGGACAGGACCGACAGCTTGATCGTCAGCCATATGCCGTTCAGAATTTCATTCTGATATTGGGCGAGCGCGCCGAATTGAAAAGTATAGGACATGCGTCACTCCGTTGACATTTCCCGGTCCGCCGGAAATTTTTCTCCGGCGGACGCGTTGAAAGGCTCAATCAGAAGCTTGGCAATTGCGGCAGCGGACGACCGGTCCACTTCACCGAGATACGGTCGAGATCGCCCGACATCTTCATGAGATAGATGGAGGTGTTCAGCCACTGGCGCAGCTCGAAATCCTCGATCTTCGTCGCCATGGAATTGCCCTGCTGGAAGAAGGTGAAACCAACCTGCAGACCGGCTTCCGGGCGCTGCTTGATGATAGCCTCACCAACCGTGGACGGCAGTGCCACGGCATCGACCTGGCCGGCAAGCAGAGCCTGGGCGCTGGTCGAATCGTCCTCGTAAACGACGATCTCAAGACCTTCGACATTGGCCTTGCGCAGCGCGGTCTCCTGCGAGGAACCGCGATTGACCGAAACGCGCTTGCCCTTGAGGCTTTCGAGATTTTCGAACTTCTGGTCCTTGCCGGAAATGATATCCATGTTGAAAGCGCTGTAAGGCTGCGTGAACATGACCGTCTTGGCGCGTTCGCCGGTCGGCGCCAGCGTTGCGACGAGGAAATCGACCTTGCCGGTCTGAAGTGCGGGAATACGGGCCGGCGGCGTCAGCGGCACAAGCTCGACCGGCAGCGACAGATAAGTGCCGATGAGGTTGGCGACATCCACGTCATAACCGGAAGGATTGCCCTTCTCATCCACCATGCCCATCGGCGGAGCGCCGGTCAGAACACCGATCTTGACCTTGCCGCGCGCCGTGATCTCGCTGAGCGAGACAGCATGGGCGGATGTGGTGGCGGCAAGCGTTGCAGCGGCAACACCGACGGCAACGGTCACGTTCTTCAGAAATCTGGATATGCTCATGGTTTCTCCTCCAACCTTTTAAGTGGCTGCCCAAAGCGGGACAGCGATCTTCCGCAAAGCGAAAAATGTTCTCGATAACATTTCACCGCGATTGACAAAAAACTCCTCCCAAGAAACCGCAAAAGCTCAAAACCATGTGAATTTTCCTTAAAATTCAACAATTTCTGCTGGTTATCGATTTTCCTCTTGTCGACACCGTTTCACGTTCTTGGCAGGATCAATAATGCATGTTATCGGTATCATTGCAAGTCCGATCTACAGAACTGTTGCATCGGACATTCATTCGGGAGGAACCCATGTATACACGATCGGCAATTTTCGAAGGCAGGATCCACCCCGGCCGGGAGGAGGAGTTTTTCCGCATCGTTGAGGAAAAATTGCTGCCAGTCTGGAAACGCATGCCGAATGCGCAGGCCGTGCGAGTGATGCGCACCGAGCGCACCGACCCGGATGCAGCCGCGATCATCATGGTGCAGGAAATCGACTATCCGTCGATGGAAGCCGTGGAGGAAGCGCTGGTCTCGCCGGTTCGGCTGGAAGGCCGGGTGCTGACGGACGAGATGATGAGCATGTGCGACGGACGTTTTTACCATCTGGTCTATAGCCGCGTCGCATAAATCCGGTGCACGCCGCATTGATATGCAATCATACGGCGTGCTTTCCCTTGATATCTTCGTGTATGTCTTGTCCTGAAACGGTTCGAATTTAGGGAGACATGCTTTGGTGGAGCGCACGCCCTTGGCCGCAGCGTTAGTCACGTCAAAAAAAGCAACCATGAGCGACGTCTCGAAACTCGCGGGCGTCTCCAAGATGACCGTTTCGCGGGTGCTGGCCGATCCTGCCCTGGTGTCGGAAGAGACACGCCAGAAGGTAATGAAGGCCATCGAGAAGCTTGGCTATGTGCCGGATCGAATCGCCGGTTCGCTGTCTTCCCGGCGCACCAATTTCATCACCGCCATTCTACCGACGCTCACCAACTCCAACTTCGCCGACAGCGCACAGGGGCTCGCCAAGGCGCTGCGCGCGGCTGATTACCAGTTGCTGATCGGTTACACGATGTATGACCTGCAGGAAGAGGAGCGCGTCATCCGCACCATGATGGAGCGCCGCCCCGACGCCATCGTCGTCGCCGGCACGGTGCATACCAAGATGGCGAGCGAAGTGCTGATGCGCGCCGGCATCCCGATCGTGGAAATCTGGGATGTTCCCGAACACCCGATCGACCACGCTGTTGGCTTTTCCAACTACGAGGTGGGAAGAAACGCCGCCAAATATCTGATCTCGCTTGGTTTAAAGCGCATAGGCGCACTAGGCTCCAGGGCTGACGGCACTGTGAACGACTGGCGCGGCGAAAGCCGCCTCGTGGGGTTTGCGGCGGCACTGCGCGAAGCCGGCATTTCCGACGATCTCATCATCCGCGAAGGCAGCGCGCCGGTCTCCTACGATCACGGGGCAAAGACGCTCGGCTCCCTGCTCGCGAAGGCGCCCGATGTCGAAGGCATTTTCGCCGTCTCCGATATTTCCGCCGTCGGCGCGCTGATGGAATGTCACCGCCGCGGTATTCCCGTGCCTGACCAGATTTCCATCCTCGGTTTCGGCGATTTCGATATAAGCCGCCAATGTTATCCGGCGATTTCGACGATCCGCGTCGACGCCCAGATGATCGGTCGCAAGGCCGGCGAATTGCTGCTTTCGATATTGGAACCGGAAAAAGGTGCAGCCGTCCCTGAGGGCGCGCGGGTGGATGTCGGGTTCGAGCTGATCGTGCGCGAAACGACGAAGCGGTTGGGTGGATAAAGCGGAAGCGATAGTGGAACGAGCGGGTGCCACCAGCTTCTTCTCCCCGCCGGGGAGAAGTCCGCGGCAGCGGGATGAGGGGGCAAGCTCTCCGAAATCCGGCAACGTTACCCCCTCATCTGACCCTTCGGGCCATCTTCTCCCCGGCGGGGAGAAGAAAAATGCCGCACCGCCGCAGCATATCTCAAAATGCCACCTGAGTGAACTGTAACGTCCTTATTTACCTCGCGCCCCAGGTATCCGTCAGCCGATACCCCTCCGGCCACGGATCGGACGGATCGAGCATATGCTGGTGGATGCCGGTGATCCAGCCGCGGCCGGAGATTTCCGGCAGGATGGCCGGGCGGTCGCCGACTGTTGTCGTTCCGAGGATGCGGCCGGTGAAGGTCGAGCCGATCAGCGACACCGCCGTCAGCGTTTCACCTTCCTTCATTTCGCCGCGCGCATGCAGCACCGCCATGCGGGCCGAAAGTGCCGTGCCGGTCGGCGAGCGGTCCACTTTGCCCGGCTGGATGGCGACGGCTGCCCCTGCCCTGAGACCTTCGGCCGTGCGCTCCACCTTACCGGCAAACAGGCAAAAGGAAAAGTGCCGCCAGTCCGGGTTTTCGGGATGCTCGAAGCCCAGAGCCTTGTTGGCGGCATTGGTGATGCGCACGCCGAGGCGGGCAATCTCATGCGCCTCTTCCGGCTTCAGGCTGAACCCCATCGCTTCGGCATCGACGATGACGAAGCTGTCGCCGCCATAAGCGGTATCTACCTTCAGCGTGCCGAGACCTTCGACCTCGAGTTCGACGTCAAGCTTTGCGGCAAAGCTTGGCAGGTTCTGCACGAAAATGCGCTCGGCCTTGCCGTTGCGGCATTCCGCGCGCACCTTCACCAGTCCGCCGGGAGCTTCCAGAAGCATATGGGTTTCCGGCTCCTGCATCGGCACGATGCCGCCATCCAGCAGCACTGTGGACACGCAGATGGAATTGGAGCCGGACATGGGCGGTGTATCTTCCGGCTCCATGATGATGAAGGCGGCATCCGCTTCAGGATGTTTCGGCGGCACCAGCAGATTGACGTGGCGGAACACACCGCCGCGCGGTTCGTTGAGCACGAAGTTGCGCAGCGTCTCATCACGGGCGATGAAACGGCTCTGTTCCCAGATCGTCTCGCCCGGTGGCGGTTTCACCCCACCGACGATCACATCCCCCACTTCACCTTCCGCATGGGCGGAAATCACATGAACTGTCTTGATACTGCGCATTCAGTTCTCCTCAGGAAAGCCAGATAGGAAGGCGGGATACGGCATGGCCGGTCAGCGCGCTTTCGACGCAATCGGCAAGACTGCCGAAGCGGACCGCGCGGCCGCTGAGACCAGGGCCGTAATGGGCGTATTTGCCGGAATTGGTCATCAGCGCGCGCGTCTTCGTCGGGAAGACCGGCTCGGAAATCGAGCACCAGCAAAGATCCGGCAGCACCTGCACGCCGCTGTCATGCAGGCTTTTCAGGGTGCCGTCCTTGCCAGCCGCATCGATGACCTGCTGGCCGGCGGTGACGATAACGGCGACATCCGCATGGCGCTTGCGGCCGTTGAACACGGCGGCAAGAGCCCGACACTCCTCCAGCGAGGCATGCGGGCTGCCGATGGCGACGAGCTGCACCTCTTCCGGCCCCTCATTCAGAAGCGACCAGCCGGCGGCCATATCGGCGAGCGAAATGGTCACGGTTTCTGCGCTCTCGAGCGGTGCAAGTTCCGCTTCCGGCGTCACGCCCTCGATATGCAGCATGGGCGAGGCGGAGGTGGTGCCGAAGGCGGCACACAGCGCCTTGAGATCGTCCCGCGACGGCTTTGCGGCCCCGAGACCACGCAGCAACGGAATGCAATCCGGTGTGGCCTTGCCGGCGAGATAACCCACAAGCGGCCAGAAGGCGTCATCCACGCCCTGCGGCAACGCCACATCGACAATGCGCTGCGGCCGGCGGTTTTCTTCGAGATACACCCCCGAAAGCGGCGCCCTGCCCGTCATCGCAATGCAGAGATCGAGAAAATCCGGGTGCTTTGCGGTGCGGGCGCCGAGAACCGTATTCGCGAAGATCACCGCATTCGATTCGGCCCAGCCGATCGATTCTCCGGCTTTCGGCGCGCTGTCCAAGAGGTATGGCGAACAGGTGAAGGTGGGGCGACAGCCCATGCGCACATAGGCATCCGCCAGCCTTGCGGCCGGATCGCCGAAATCCTCCGGCACGCCCTGCGCCCGCCAGTTGGCCTTATCGACAGAAATGGCGTTCATGGTCGTCGGCACGCGCACCTTGCCGCCCATGTCAGCCATTTTCTCCGCGAATGTGAGATTGGCGGGGCTGGCATAGATACAGCCATCGATATGGCCCTGGGTGACATCAACAAGCGCCGACGCGCCCTGCTGCGCTGCCATGGCGACGATGATGCGCATGGCCTGACGCACGGCGACGCCCTCACGCCCCTCCAGCATCGCCTTATCGTCGTCCTTAAGGTCGAGATGAGCCGTCGCCGGCGGAGCGATGGCAAGCGAGACGCCGTCGGCCTTGATGATGTTCTGATCGATGCTGACATGCGCAGCACGTGAGAAGCGGGCGAAATTATCCGCATCGAGACGGATGACCGGCAGAGCCTTGTCGAACATTTCCGCCGCGACGAGAGCGCCGAGCGTCAGAACATCTTCGGCCTCGGAAAAAACCAGCGCAGACGGCGCACGGCCGGTCAGGATCAGATCGAGCAGCACACCGGAACCGGTGCAGGAACCGCGGCTGGTCGGCATGAACAGCACGCCGCCGGTGAGACAGACGCCGTGCAGCGGGTGATGCACGTCGATCACCTTGCCGGCGGCGGGATCGACCCCACCCCAGAAGCTCAGCGCCTCGGTCGTGGCAATGACCTTGCCTTCGGCGACACCAGCCAGAATGCTGCGCGCCTGAGGAGCGGTGATTGGCGAAACGGAAGAAGACATCGAAAATCTCCCTGAAGCATTTCCGTCAAAAGTGCGTCGCGGTTTTACGCCCGGAAAATGCGTGAAAAAAAGAGCTAGAGAATTTTTGCGTTTCGGAGAAAAGCCAAAATTCTCTAGAAACGTTGCGGCGAAAATGCCCTTGTATCGATGGCGGGTTTTTGGCCCGTCAGAAGATCGGCGACGATGCGGGCCGTACCCGCCGATTGTGTCAGCCCCAGATGCCCGTGGCCGAAAGCATAGACCACCCGCGCCGTGTGCCGCGCTTCGCCAATGGCCGGCAGGCTATCCGGCAGCGACGGGCGGAAACCCATCCACTGCTTGCCACCTTCGGTTTTCAGGCCCGGCAGGAAACTCTTCGCCTTGGCCAAAAGCGCCTCGGAACGGGCGAAGTTGGCCGGAAGCTCCAGCCCGCCAAGTTCCACCGCGCCGCCGACGCGGATGCCGCTGCAAAGCCGGGTGACGACGAAACCATGGCCGCCAAACGTCACCTGCGTGCGTAGATCGAAAGCGCCTGGTGGCAGGGTGGTATTATACCCCCGTTCCGTTTCCAGCGGAATTTTTTCCCCGAGCGAACGGGCGATGCGGTGCGAGAAAGCCCCCGCCGCCAGCACCACCTTGCTTGCCCTGCGCGTGCGGCCATCGTTACTCACCACTTCGACGCCGTCTTCCAGCGGCCGGAGCGACGCGATATCGAGACGCTCGATACGCCCGCCAATGGCGCGGAAACGGTCCGCCAGCGCCAGCGTATAAAGCTTGGGATCGGCGATGGAATACCACCCCGGCGTAAACGTGCCACAGGTAAAACGCGGCGCGATGCCGGGCTGTATCTCGGCCATCTGATCGGCATTGAGATGCCGGAACTCGATGCCGTGGCGCTCGCGCGCTTTCCAGCCGGCCAGCGAACCTTCGAATTCCGCTTCGCTTTCATAGACCTGGAGGTTGCCCTCCTTGCGCAGCATGGTCATCGTATCGGTCTTTTTGAGGAACGGCTCCAGCTCGGCTCTGGAAAGATCCATCAGCGCCGTCTGGGCGGCGGTGGAGTGCTCCACCTTCGAGGCGGCGCAGGCCCGCCAGAACCGGAACATCCACGGCGCGATCTTCAGCGCATAGGCCGGCGGCACGCTCAGCGGCCCGAGCGGATCGAGCAGCCATTTTGGCGCTTTCCAGAGAATGCCCGGCGATGCGAGCGGCAGAATATCGGTGAAGGCGAAAGCGCCGGCATTGCCGGATGAAGCACCCGCCGCCGGTCCCTCGCGGTCGATGACGGTGACCGAGAGACCACGGCCCTGCGCGGCGATTGCCGCCGAGAGGCCGACGACGCCGGCCCCTATGACGATGACATCATGTGCAGGCATTACCGCACGCTCGCCAGGAACTTCTGGGTTTCGGCATGCTGCGGCGCGCCGAAAAGCTGATCCGGCGTGCCTATTTCCGCCATCACGCCCTGATGGAAGAAGGCGACGCGATTGGAGACATCGCGGGCAAACGCCATTTCGTGGGTGACGCAGATCATCGTCATGCCCTCATCCGCCAGCATCTTCAGCGTATCGAGCACTTCACCCACCAGCATCGGGTCAAGCGCTGAGGTGACTTCGTCGAACAGCATATATTCCGGCGACATGGCAAGCGCACGCGCAATCGCCATTCGCTGCTGCTGGCCGCCCGACATGCGGTTCGGATAGACCTTCAGCTTTTCGGCAAGGCCCACATGGGTCAATTGCTTGACCGCGATTTCCTCGGCCTGTTCCTTGGAAATGCCAAGCACCTTGCGCGGCGCCAGCATGACGTTTTCCAGCACCGTCAGATGCGGAAAGGCGTTCCATTGCTGGAAGACGATGCCGACCTTGCGGCGCAGCTTGTTGAGGTCGGTCGATTTGGCATGCACTTCCGTGCCGTCAATGGTGATCTTGCCGCTGTCGATCGGCTCGAGGCCGTTGATGCAGGTCAGCAACGTCGATTTGCCGGAACCGGAACCACCGATGATGGTGACGACCTCGCCATTGTTGACGGTGAGGTTGATCCCTTTCAGAACCTCCAGCGGGCCGAAGGATTTGCGGACGTTTTCGATCTCAATCATTGGGGGACCACCGTCTTTCGAGATACCCGCCGAGGCGGGCGATGGGGAAGCTGATAAGGAAGTAGATGGCGCCGCAGATCATCAGAATGGTCAGCGGTTCCTGCAGGCGGGTGACGAGGATCTGCGAGGCGCGCAGAAGCTCGATGAGACCGAGCCACAACACCAGTGCGGAATCCTTCATGACACCGAGCGTCAGGCCGATCCAGGACGGCAGCGACACGCGGGTGGCGAGCGGCAGCACGATGTAGCGCATGTCCTGCGACCACGTCATGCCGAGCGACCGGCAGGCGCGGCGCGTGTTGGACGGCACGGCATCGATGCCGCCGCGCACGATCTCGGTGCAATAGGCTGCCGTATAAAGCGACAGCACCACGCAGGAGGTGGTGAAGGGCGGCCAGCCGAGCTTGGCGATCGACTGGAAAGCGTTGCCGAGCACCAGCTGGATGAGCAGCGGTACGGAGCGGAAAATATCCAGCACGAAGGTCAGCGGCAGGGACCAGTAGGCCCCGAGCTGGAAGCGGATGACACCGAAGATGATCCCCATGATGGTGCCTGCCGTGACGGCGACGGCGGTGACGGCAAGCGTCATCCCCGCACCCTTGGCAAGGAAGGCGAGATCACTCCAGGTGAGAGCGGTTTCAAACATGGCGCACCTCTCTCAGTAACGGAACAGACGCCAGGCCAGCATTCTGGCGGCGAGCGTGACGATCTTGGCGATCACGTAATAGATGACCGCGGCGAGCGCGAAGAATTCGAAGGTGCGGAACGAACGGGCATTCAATGCCTGCGTGATACCGGCGAGATCCGTATTCATGCCGACCGTAACACCAAGCGAGGTCATGAGGATCGCCCAGACCATCTGGTTGGTGGCCGGCAGAAAGGCGACGCGCAGCATCTGCGGCATGATGATGAGACGGAAGGTCTGCATCGAGGTCATGCCGAGCGAACGGCCGGAGCGCGTCTGCGTATCGGGAATCGCCTTCAGCGCACCGCGGAAATTTTCCGCCAGATAACCGGCATTATTGAAGGCGATGCCGGCCAGAAGTGCTGTGAAGGGGCTGAGATGAATGCCGAAATTGCCGAGACCGAAATGGGCCATGTAAATCTGGAACAGCGCCGGCGTGTTGCGGGCGATTTCCACCCAGACAGAGGCGATGGCACCCAGAATTCGATTGCCGGAGAGCCGGAACAGCGTCAGCAGAATGGCGAAGGCTAGGCCGATCGCCATCGACAGAAGGGCGATCTGCAGCGTCACCACCGCGCCGTCCAGAAGCTGCGGCAAAGCCTTCAGCGCCTGATTCCATTGGAATGTATAGTTGAACATTAAGCGTCCCGCCTTTTCAGAAACGGTCAACGGCGCGATCATTTTGACCGCGCCGTTTACGAAAAGTCCTGATCAGCGATAAACGCCGTTGACGGTGAGCGAGGGAACTTCGCCGCCAACCCATTTTTCATAGAGTTCGGCGTAACGGCCGGTGCGAACCTGCTGGTTGATGAAGAGGTTCAGGTAATTGATGAGACCGTATTCATCGCGGTTGGTGAAGAGCGCGACGTAATCGATGTCATAGGGAGCCTTGCCGACGACCGAAATGCCTTTGAACTTACCGCCCTTGACGTTGGACTGTGCAACCGTCGAGGTGGAAACCGTGGCGTCGATCTGGCCCTGGCTGAGCGCGAGGAAAACATCGGCCTGCGTCTGGTAAGGACGGAACTCGCCGGTTCCCCACTCCTTGACCGACTTTTCAAGCGCGATGGCTTCGAATGTGCCGGCCGTTGCACCGACCGTCTTGCCCTTCATGTCCTCGAAGGACTTGATGCCCGACTTGTCGTTGGCGGTAACAGCCATTTCGAAAGCGAAGTAAGGCACGGTCATGCCGACCGTCTTCGCGCGCTCAAGCGTGTCGGAAGTAGAAGCAACGCCGACATCGACGCGGCCCGACATCAGTGCCGGAATACGCTCGGGGAACGGCGTCTCAACGATTTCAGCCGTGACGCCGAGCGCCTTGGCGAGATCGTTGCAATAATCGACGTCGAAACCAACAGGGTTGTTTGCGTCGTCACGCGCACCCATCGGCGGGAAATCGAGCACAACAGCGCAGCGCAGCGTGCCGGAGGAAATGATGTCGTCAAGCTTGTCGGCCTTGGCCGGCGTAATAACGGAAGTGGCGGCCAGGAGGCCGGCGATGATGACCGATTTTTTCATTGTTGATTTGCTCCCACAATTGGTCTGCCCGTTGAAGGCGCGGTCACTATTTCCCTATGGGGCCGATAAATCAACATAAAAATACAACTAGTATACAAAAAGAATTTTGCAGTTGCGAACAATCAGGATTTGCCGCACGGCGGCAGTGCAGGGTTACGGCGGAAAGACTCTTTTCAGCCCAAGGACTTGAGCCGGCGCAGCGGCTTCAACCCACTCGGGAATGTGGAGGAAGAGGAAACCGTCACGAAAAGGGAAAACTATGTATCTTGAAAGCGGATTTACGCTTTCTAGCGCTTCACCGAAAAGACGAGTTGCAATAGAACCGCCTTTGTATACTTTATGTATTCAAGATGTGCGAGCCGATATCGGAGGATCATGATGAGCGACGCCACCACCCTGACCATTGATGCGCTTTCAAAGCGGGTTGAAGAAATTTTCCGCAAGGCGGGGCTGAATGAGGTACAGTCGGGAGCGCTTGCCCGCGTCATTACCGCCGGTGAACGCGACGCCTGCAAATCCCACGGCATCTACCGCATCGAAGGCGCGCTGCGCACCGTTAAGGCCGGCAAGGTGAAGCCCGACGCGGTCCCTGATGTGGCTGAGGACGACGGCACGGCGATCGTCAAAGTCAACGCCAATGGCGGCTTTGCCAATCCCGCCTTCGAACTGGGCCTGCCGGTTCTGGTGGAGCGGGCGAAACGTTCGGGCATCGCCGCGCTCGTCATCAATGACTGCACGCATTTCTCGGCGCTCTGGCCGGAGGTCGAGGGGCTGACATCGAATGGTCTCGCTGGACTGGTGATGTGCCCGAGCTACTCCACCGTTGCCCCCACGGGCGGCAGCAAGCCGCTGCTTGGCACCAATCCTTTCGCTTTCGGCTGGCCGCGCAAGGACACTTCCCCTTATGTCTTCGATTTCGCCACGTCGGTTGCGGCGCGCGGCGAAATCGAACTGCACCGGCGCGCAGGCAAATCCCTGCCCGAAGGATGGGCGCTGGACGCCGAAGGCAAGCCGACGACCGACCCGGAAGCCGCCCTTGCCGGTTCGATGCTGCCTTTCGGCGGCCACAAGGGATCGGCGATCGGCACCATGATCGAACTGCTCGCCGGCATCATGATCGGCGACCTGACCAGCCCCGAAGCGCTGGAATTTCTCGGCACGACAACGCTTGCGCCGACCCATGGTGAGTTGATCGTCGCGTTTTCTCCGGAAGCCTTCGCCAAGGGCCGCCCCGGCGATCCTTTCCAACGGGCCGAAATCCTGTTTGATGCCATCGTCGGCCAGGGCGCCCGCCTGCCCTCCGGCCGCCGCTTTGCGGCGCGTGCCAAATCCGAGAGCGAAGGCATTACACTTTCCGCCGCTGAAATGGCCGGGCTCGACCGGCTGCTGGAACAAGGACTGGACGCGGTCTCCTGACCGCGTTTGGATATGGAAAAAAAAGGCCCGCAAATGCGGGCCTTTTTTATTTTATCACTGCAGTTAATCACGCAGCCTTGCAGGTCTGCACCGCGCCCGGAAGCTTGCTCCAGTCGGCATACCAGCTGTTGAACAGCTTGAACTGCGCCTCGACATAACCGCGCTGGCTGTCCGTCAGGGCATCGGTCTCGTTGAAGTGCAGCGTGTATTCCTTGTCGCCCTTCAGCACCATCATGTGCTTGAAATAGAGAACCAGGTCCGGGCCTTCGTCGAAGGAAGACAGCACGGCAAGCGCCTGCTCCAGTTCCAGCGCGCGGACGCGGGCATCCGCATCGCCCTTGGCGGCGGCCTGCGACAGCTTGCACATGTGAATGACTTCCTTCGGCAAAACATTGCCGATGCCGGTGATGGCACCGGTTGCGCCGCAGTTGACGAAGCCGTGGAAAACGGCGGTATCGACGCCGATCATCAGGGTCACGTCGTCATCACGGCTGGTGATGTTTTCAGCCGCATAACGCATATCAGCCGGACCGCCGAATTCCTTGAAACCGACGAGGTTCTTGTGCTCGGCACGCAGCGCGAAGAAGAGATCGGCGCGGGTGGCGAAACCGTAATAGGGGCTGTTGTAGATGACAGCCGGAATTTCAGGAGCGGCCGAGAGAATGGCCTTGAAGTGCGCCTTCTGGGCCGCGATGACCGAACCGCGAGACAGGACGCGAGGGATGACCATCAGACCCTTGGCGCCAACTTTCTGGGCGTGGGCGGCATGCGCCACGGCGGACGCCGTGTTGACCGCACCGGTGCCGACGATAACAGGAATGCCGGCCTTGACCAGACGCTCAACGCCTTCCATGCGCTGCTCATCGGTGAGGAGCGGCCAGTCGCCCATGGAACCGCAATAGACGACGGCCGACATGCCATCGGCGATCAGTTCCTTGCCCTTGCGCACAAGCGCATCAAAATCGGGGGTGCGATCTTCCTTGCAGGGGGTCATCAAGGCGGGAATCACGCCGGAAAAAATGCTGGCCGTCATTATTAGCTCCTAAGGCACATGGTTCTCAGGAATGGACGCAGCTATGCGCCACCCTTTCAACAAGGACATTACTATCTTGTATTTTATTTGTCGACAAGAAATCGACAGGCTAGAGATTTATTTCCAGCCGCTCATTGCGCACCAGCAATTTCTGCACCTGCTGCACGATCTGTTCGGCATGTTCACGCGCCAGTTTTTCCGAAAGGGCGATATCCCGCGCGGCGATGGCAGCAATCATTGCGTCATGGTCATGGACGAAACGCTTCGGCAGACGGTCCTCATAGGACTGGTAATAAAGCCGCAGAATGCGCCGCCCTTCATCCAGCAGGCGCTTGAACAGACTGGTGAAATAGGGGTTTCGGCCTGCCTCGGCGATGGAAAGGTGAAGGGCTGCATTGGTGGAAATCATCGCCAGCGCATTCTGCTCTTCCACCGCAATGGCGAATTCCGCATTGTGGGCGCGGATTCCTGCCAGATCCTCCGGGCGATGATATTGCGCCGCAAGCTGGGTGGTGACCCGGTACATCAGCACCAGCGCATCGAAATAGGTGTGCATGTTGAGAAAATCGATATTCGACACCATGGTCGAGCGGTTCGGCAACGTATCGATCAGCCCCTCGCCCGAAAGTCGCACCAGCGCCTCACGAATGGGTGTTCGCGACATCTTGAATCGTTCGGCAAGCTGCACCTCATCGATGGGGCTTCCCGGCGGCAGGACCAGATCGAGAATCTCGTCGCGCAGCAGATCATAGACCATCTTTACGCCGGAACCGCGCTTGCGCTCGGCAGAAGCAATTATATCCGTCATAGCCAAATCCTTCTTGTCGACATAAAGAGTACTATTATCTTTTTTGGTTATCAACGATGCGTTGCAACCCCGCCTCCCCGAATGGCGGAATAATTGTTCAAAAACAACAAAAAGCCGTCACGAAAATTACCCGCGACGGCTTTGATCGTTCAATTTGTGGCGTGGACGCTGTTTATAAGGTGTCGCCGCTCAAGACGGGCGATTTATCTGGGAAGCGAGGAGCGCGCCGCTTGTTTCTTCTCCCCGCCGGGGAGAAGGTCGCGGCAGCGGGATGAGGGGGCAAGGGTGATGAGATAAGGCAACGTTGCACCCTCCTCCGACCTTTCGGGCCACCCTCTCCCCGGACGGGGAGAAGAAATACGCGGCAGCGCCGCGCCTCAAGCGAAACCTCAGTTGCGCAGGCCGGTGGCCACGACCGAGATCTTGAAAGCACCGTCCAGTGTGGGGTCGAAGGAAGCGCCCATCACCACATCGGTCTCCTCACTGACCGCCTCACGCACCAGCGTCATCGCCTCATCGATCTCATAGAGTGTCAGATCATTGCCGCCGGAGATGGCCACCAGCGCTCCGCGCGCTTCTTTCAGCGAAGGCTCGCCTAGCAGCGGGTTGGCGATAGCGGCGGCCGCCGCTTCGGAGGCGCGTTTTTCGCCCTTCGCCTGTGCCGTGCCCATCAGCGCCCGGCCGCCATTTTTCATGACGTAGCGCACATCGGCGAAATCGAGATTGACCAGACCCTCGCGCAGAATGAGATCGGTGATACAGCGCACGCCGAGCGACAGGACCTTGTCGGCCGTCTTCAGCGCATTCTCAAAGGTGGTGCCGGCATCAGCGATGCGCAGCAGGTTCTGGTTGGGAATGACGATGACGGTATCGGCCGTGTTGAGCAGATTGGCAAAACCATATTCGGCAGCCCGCATGCGGCGCGCGCCCTCGAAGCTGAACGGCAGGGTAACGACGCCCACCGTGAGGATGTTCTTTGCCCGGCATGCTTCCGCAATCACCGGGGCAGCACCGGTGCCGGTACCGCCGCCCATGCCGGCGGTGATGAAACACATGTCGTAACCGCTCAGGTGATCCATGATTTCATCGAGTGAATCGATCGCCGCCTGCCGGCCGACTTCCGGATCTGCCCCTGCACCAAGTCCGCCGGTCAGTTCGGAACTGAGCTGCACCATCCGCGGCGCATTGGTTTTCTTCAGCGCCTGCGCGTCCGTATTGGCTGCGATGAAATCGACCCCGCTAATGCCCTCGGCAATCATGTTGTTGATCGCATTTCCGCCACCGCCGCCAACGCCGACGACAGCGATATTGGGGGTATTGCGGGCGATGGGAGCGCGCGGAGACTGGGTCATCGTCTTATTCTCTTTCTGAACTCATAGGGTCGAGCGCCATTTTGACCGCGGCACGCGAATGATCGGCAAGGTTCCAGCCTTCTCTTCTGGCGTGCGAAGGAAGCTGTAACGCTTTGAATTTGCATATAGGCCTTCGGCCGATTGCGGCAAAAGGACCCTTACTCCAGGGGCGAAAGATGCGCGCCGGCGACGTTCCCCCACCCTGTCCCCGGATGAAAACCGAACCGAATCAACTGCTTCGCTCTTCACCGGTGATAGCCGAAAAGCCATGCCGTTTACACTCCATTCACCATCTTTATCTCACTTTGGAACGAGTTGCCCCGACAGGTGTTTGCTTGCCGACAGCGCTTAAGCGCACAGAATGGAGGCAGAGATATGATGGCAGACGTCTTGCAAAGCGAAACGGGTTTCCAATTGGAACAGCCGCGCGTGCTGATCGTGGAAGACGAATTCCTCATCGCCATGGATATCGAGGATTCCATTCTGCAGGCGGAAGAAGAAGCCAGTGTCATCGGCATCGCCAACCGGCTGGATGAGGCCGTGGCGCTCGGCAGCCGCGCCGATATCGCCTTCGTCGACGTCAACCTTGCCGATGGCCAGACCGGCCCCGAGATCGGCAGGAGGCTCTCGCAGGATCATGGCGTGGTGGTGATCTTCATGACGGCCAACCCGGAAGTGGTCGTCAATCTCGGCATCGGCGCCGGCGTGATTGCCAAACCCGTGCCACAGGACGCGGTGGAACAGTGCCTCTCCTACGCGCTTGCCAAACGGGCCGGCACGCACGCGGTCACGCCCATCGGCATGATGGCTTTCGACTGAGGCAATTTCTGGAAAAAAGCTGAAAACAGAAAAGCCTGCCGCGGGAGGAGGTGCGGCAGGCTTCTAAAAAGATGAACAGCGATATGGGAGGAGGAAACCGCTGTCCCGGGGCAATCCTTGGGAGGAGGAGTGGATCGCCCGCATTACCAAAAGGATGTGGGAGGAGGTACATCCGTTTCGATGATTTGAAGATAGCATTTTTCTGCGCATTTCACAGGCATAAGCTTGCAGTACAGATATGCGTTTGATGCATGGCGAATTTCACGCCGTGGGATATCGATGCCACAGCTTCACGTCTTGCCGCATCATCTGCACAAAAGGAACCGCAGACTGAGTATTTCACGCAGTCGGGAAAAACCTCGTTGCAGGCGCCAAAAGGCGGCGACGAAATTGAATGAGCCGCCAAAACAAAAACGCCCGCGAAGCGGGCGTTTGGGCATTAAGACACGACAATATCGTCTTGATTATTTGCCGATGGCGGCACGGGCAACGCTGGTGATCTGGCTGCGGTCGAGACCGAGATCGTGCAGTTCACGGGTGCTCATGCGGCCCAGTTCGTTGATGGTCTGACGATATTTGCGCCAATTGTTAAAGCTGCGTGCTACGTTCATGACATGACCCTTTCTTGAGGTTTAGGTGACGTCAGCAACGTTTTCGTTCCGGCGTCGTTTGATGCCCTCTATATGCGCTTTCTCGTGCCCAATGAACAGGCAGAATAAGGCAATCCACCCATGCGCTGGGCGCAAGGGTTCCCGTTGACGGTTTGCAGGAAAATGGAAACGTGACTGAAATTCAGCCGGTTCGGGGAGGCGTGCGCCTTCGCTGTCGTCTCAAAACTTGTAGCGAACACCGAATACATTGGCGTTTGTGGCACCTTTCATATTGCCCAAAGTTTTGCCACCGCCGGAACGGTGGTGAAGACGCCAGAAAAATTCCGTCGAGGAATCCTCGCTGAAGGAGACGTTGATTTCCGGCCCCAGATAAAACAGGACATTGGCATTACCATCGTCCTTGATTTCCTGTTCCCGCTCGCGACCCCGTTGCGCATCGTTGACGAGGCTCAAGCCCGCCGTGAAGCTTGGCGTAATAAACAGCCGTTCTCCCAGCTTGATCTGCTCATAACGCGCGACCGGCCCTGCCCAGACCTCACCGGTGAAGCCTTTGCCAAATCTGGCGGCAATGCCGATCTCGCCGCCCAGTTTTACATTGCCGATGCGGTAGGGATAAAACTGGTAGCCGCCCCCGATAGTGGCGTTTCTTTCATATTCCACGGAAATGAGCGCCGCACTTTTCAGCATGTCTTCTTTCGTCATGACGCCAGCGAAACCGAATATCGCCTCGCTCGTCTCCGAAGTCATATCTTCAGACGCGAAAGATGAAGTCGCGGCCAGTGCGATCATGGCCGTCAAAGACAGACGTGCTGCAATATTCATTATGCTACTCCTGAACAAAGCCCGCTTTTACCCAGCCGTCCTCATAGGCATATTCCCGCAAGGCGAACATACCGTTACCGAACACAATTAATTCAACTTGTCCGGAAATGGTAGAAAAACGGCGGGTTTCCCTCACCTCAGCGCAGAAAACGCCGAAAGCGGCGAAGCGCAAAGACAAAGAGCGCGCAGCCGATGGCGAGCAGCGCCAGCAATTGCGGCCACACCACATCCAGCCCCGCCCCCCTGAAAAGCACCGATTGCGCCAGGATGACGAAATGGGTGTTGGGTGCCAGAAGCATGAGATACTGAATGATGTCAGGCATGCTTTCACGTGGCGTCATGGCGCCGGAAAGCACCTGCAACGGCAGCAGGAACAGGATCAGCAACATGCCGAATTGCGGCATGGACCCGGCAACCGTTGCGAGGAATATGCCCATCGACGTCATGGCGAAGAGCTGCAGGGCGGTTCCAAGCAGAAAGAGCAAGAGCGAGCCTTCGATGGGAATGGCAAGCAGACCCCTGACAACGACAAATAGGGAAAATGCCGAGGCCACCAGCACGACAAGGCCCATGGACCAGACCTTGCTGAGCATGATTTCCAGCGGCGTGACAGGCATGACCAGCAGATGCTCGACCGTGCCATGCTCACGCTCGCGAATGAGCGCCGCCCCCGTCAGCACGATCGACAGCATGGTGATGGCGGTAATGATGTTGTTGATCGAACCGAACCAGGATTTGTCCAGTTCCGGGTTAAAGCGGGAGCGCAGTGTCAGATCCACCGGCACCGAAGTCACACCGCGATAGCGGTTCATATATTCCTGAACTTCGCTCGTCACGATGGTCTGCACATAACCGCCGCCGCTGAAAGCCTGGCTCATGCGGGTGGCGTCGATATTGAGCTGGATCGCGGGTTGCTGGCCTGCCATCAGCCGGCGCTGGAAATCCGGCGGGATATTGAGGGCGAAGGTATCGAGCCCGGCATCCATGCGCTCGTCCATTTCCGCAATCGAAATCTGCTTCGGCGGCGCGAAATAGGGTGGATAAAACGCCGTGCTGATGCGGCCGGAAAGCGGCGACTGATCCTCGTCGACAATGGCGATGGCGGCATTGTTGAGCGTTTCCGGCAATGCGCTGGAGCCGGTGTAGATCTGCAGCGTGAAGGCATAGACGATGAGTAGCAAGAGCATGCCGTCACGCGCCAGACCGCGCAGTTCCTTGATGCCGAGCTGGAAGATGTTGGACGAAAACAACCTCATGACGCCTGTTTCCTCAAAAGAGCGGCACCGGCGATCAGCAGCAGCGGGATAGCGATGATGAGCGGCAGGAACGAGCCGGAAAGCCCGGCGAAATCCAGCCCCTTTGAGAATGTGCCACGCGAAATGGTCATGAAATAGGTGGCGGGATAGATGTTGCCGATAAAGGCGCCCGCCCCCTGCAGCGACGAAACCGGATCGATCATGCCCGAATATTGCGTGGCTGGAATAAGCGTCAGCAAGGCCGTGCCGAAGATCGCCGCGATCTGGCTCTTCATGAAGGAAGACATGACGAGACCGATGGACGTGGCGATGATGACAAACAGCAAAGCGCCCGTTGCGTAAGCAAGATAACTGCCGGTAAACGGCACCTGGAAGATGAAGATCGCAAATGCCGTCAAAAGCAGGAAGTTGAGCATGCCAAGCGCAACGTATGGAAGCTGCTTGCCGATCAGGAATTCCAGCCGCGTGGTCGGCGTCACGTAAAGATTGACGATGGAGCCGAGCTCCTTTTCCCGGACGACGCTGAGTGCCGAGAGCATGGCCGGTATGAGCATCAGCAGCAGCGGAATGACCGCCGGCACCATGGCGACGAGGCTTTTGACATCGGGATTGTAACGATAGCGCGTTTCGATGCTGAAACTGCTTTGCGTCGCCGCGCTGCCGTAGATTTCGCTCGCCTTGCGCGCCAGCCATGTCTGATGCATGCCCTGCACGTAACCGCGCACGGTCTCCGCCCGCTGCGGCATAGCGCCATCGATCCACGCGCCAACCTCCACCGTCTTGCCGCGTAAGATATCGCGGCCGAAACCCGGTGGGATTTCAATGGCAAGGCTGAGTTCGCCGTCGCGCATCCGCCTGTCCATATCGGCATAATCGCGGATCGGTTCTTTCTCGATGAAATAACGCGAACCGGCTATGTCGAGCACATAATCGCGGCTGATGGTGGAATCGTCGCGGTCCAGCACCGCGAAGGACAGATCCTCGACATCGAGATTGATACCGTATCCGATCACGAACATCAGGATGACGCTGCCGAGAACCGCCAACGTGCCGCGAATGGGATCTCGTTGCAATTCCAGCGCCTCTCGGCGGGTATAGCTGAACATGCGCCGGACATCGAAAAACCGTTTGCGGGCAGGTGTTGCGTGTTGCGTCACGGGCACGTCTGCTGCCGCGGCAGGCGCTGTCGCGGGTTCCGCCTTTTTGACACCGGAAGCATCCTCGAGATAGGCGACAAAAGCCTCTTCCAGCGTCGCGGCATTGCGGCTCTTGGTAATCGCGTCAGGCGTATCGCTGATCAGCACCTTGCCGGCATGCATCAGCGAAATACGGTCGCAGCGCTCCGCTTCATTCATGAAATGGGTGGAGATGAAGATGGTGACATTGTCGTTACGCGACAGATCGGCGAGGATTTGCCAGAAGCCGTCCCGCGCCACCGGGTCGACACCCGAAGTCGGCTCATCGAGGATGAGAATATCAGGCGAATGGATCATCGCCACCGCCAGCGACAGCCTTTGGCGGATGCCAAGCGGCAGGTCGTCCGGCATGGTTTCCATGACCGCACCCAGATCGAAACGCTCGGCCATCTCGGCAATACGCGGCTGAATGGTTTCTTCCGGCAGCTTGAACAGCCGTGCGTGCAGATCAAGGTTCTGGCGCACCGTCAGTTCGGAATAGAGCGAGAACGCCTGGCTCATGTAACCGACGCGGTGGCGGATTGCCATGTCACTGGCATCTACCTTGTGCCCGAACAGCTTCGCTTCGCCTTCGCTGGCGGCCAAAAGCCCGGTCAGCATCTTCATGGTGGTGGATTTTCCGCAGCCATTCGAGCCGAGGAAGCCGAAAATCTCGCCGCGCGGAATTTTGAAACTGACATTGTCGACGGCGGTGAAATCGCCGAAGCGCATGCTGAGATGCGACGCCTCAATGGCATAGTCACCATCATCCGTCACCTTGCGTGGCGCGATATGCACCTCGTGATAATCCTTGCGCTTTTCTTCCGGAAGAAGTGCGATGAAGGCGGCATCGAGATTGGCAGTCGAGGTGCGTTCGAGAAGTTCGTCGGGGGAGCCCGTGGCGAGGATTTTACCGCCATCCATGGCGACCAGCCAGTCGAAACCGGCTGCCTCTTCCATATAAGCCGTCGCGACGATCACACTCATGCCCGGACGCCCGGCACGGATCGTATCAATCAGCTCCCAGAACTGTCGGCGCGACAGGGGATCGACACCCGTAGTCGGCTCATCGAGAATGAGCAGGTCGGGATCGTGGATCAGCGCGCAGCAAAGACCGAGCTTCTGCTTCATGCCGCCGGAAAGCTTCATGGCCGGGCGATCGGTGAAAGGCTCCAGACCGGTGCTCTTGAGCAATTCGGCAATACGCGCCTGCCGCTCCCTGCTGCCCTGCCCGAACAGCCTGCCGAAGAAATCGATATTTTCGAAGACGGACAGGGTCGGATAGAGGTTCTTGCCGAGGCCCTGCGGCATATAGGCAATGCGCGGGCAAGTATCCTCGCGGTGGCGCGGATCGGACATATCGCCGCCCAGAACCTCCACTTTTCCCTTTTGTATGGCACGCGCGCCGGAGATGAGCGACAGCAGACTGGATTTGCCGACACCATCCGGCCCGATCAGCCCGATCATCCGGCCAGCGGGAATCTCCACCGATATATCAGCCAGCGCTGCGGTGCTGCCAAAGGTCAACCGCACATCCGCCAGCCGCGCGACGGGCGCATTCGGATCGTTACTCGTGGAAGGCGTGCCCATGGCGCCCACCATCACTTGACGAGATTGCGTTCGAGGTTTTCCGGCCAGGCGGCCTGCGGATCAAGCCGAACATAGGCCATGCCGGGCAGGCCGGTTTTGACATATTGAATATATTTCTGCAGCAACTCCTGCGGAATTTGCGCCCGCACCCGGAATGTCAGCTTCTGGCGCTCTTCTTCGGTCTCAACCGTTTTGGGCGTGAATTGCGCGACATCGGCGACGAAGGACACCTTGGCCGGAATGGTGTATTGCGGCGCGGCGTCGAGGATCAGGCGGACATCGGAGCCCATGGAAGTGCGGCCGGCTTCGGCTGTGGGCAGGAAAAACGTCATATAGACATCGCCGAGATCGACGAGGTTGAGAACCCGCCCACCGGCGGAGAGCACTTCTCCGGGCTGAGCGATACGATATTGCACACGACCGTCGCGGGGCGATTTCAGCGTCGCATCGGCAATGTCCGTCTCAATGCTCTCGATATCGGCCTGCGCCGCATCGACAGCCGCTTCGGCATCGACAATCTGCGCCTTGGCGGCGTTGATTGCAGCATCGGAAGCAGCGAGAGAGGCCTGCGCCGAGGCAAGTGTGGCGCGGGCGGATTGTTCGGCGGCTTCGCTGTCGTCGACGATCTGCTGCGACACGGCGTTGCCGGTCAGCAGCTGTTTCGAGCGTGTATTGGTCTTGGAGGCGGAATCGAGTTGCGCCTTGCGCTGTTCCACCACCGCCTGGGCGGAGGTTTTTTCCGCTTCCCGCTGGGCAACGAGGCTGTTGGCGGTATCGATCGCAATTTTCGCACGGCGAAGCTGCGCTTCCGCCTGACGTTTCCTGGCTTCCAGCTGGGCCGTGTCCATCTGCGCAAGCACTTGCCCGGCCTTCACGAAATCGCCTTCGCGCACCATGATATCCTGAAGGCGGCCCGCGGTTTTGGTGGAGATGTCGATTTCAACAGCCTCGATCCGGCCGTTACTGGCCACAAAGCCGGCGGGAAGTCCCTCCCCCTTCAGCTTTGACCAGGAGAAATAGGCGACACCGGCAATAACCAGAACCACCAGACCAATGAGCAAGCCTTTTTTAGACATCCGTCTTCCCCATGAACCCTTCAGGTTTCAACCGTAATACGTAAAAACCGAAGAAGCCAGCCACCATCACGTTTAGAATTTGTACCCGACTTTTCCCCTGTTCGGGGGGGGGTAGGCCGGGTCATGGGCTGTTTAGGCGTTGCGTTGGCTCTTGGCCTTGACACAAGTCAAATGCGCCGGATTTCGGAGCGAAAACCAGAAAGGCCGTGGGTGAAACCCACGGCCTTTTGTCTGTCGTAGCACACCAGAGCTTATACCGCCCGCGCCCGCTTCACTTCCACCTGCGTCCATTCCGGCAGCCAGTCGCGATGCGCCACGAGAAGATCGTCGACCAGCGACCATATCTGGTCGAGATCCAGTTCCGCCGCCGTATGCGGGTCCATCATCGCGGCGTGGAAGATGTGCTCGCGGTTTTCGGTCATCAGCGCCCGCACAGTCAGTTCCTGTACATTGATGTTGGTGCGCATCAGCGCGGTGAGCTGCGGTGGTAATTCGCCGATGAAGGTCGGCTGCACGCCGTTATGGTCGACAAGGCAGGGCACTTCCGCCGCGCAATTGGCCGGCAGCGAAGTGATGCAGCCATTGTTGCGCTGGTTGCCGTAGATGACGGAGGGTTCGCCGGTCCAGACGGAATTGATGATGGAGGAAGCATATTCCTTGGATGGCTTGACCTCGATCTTGTCAGCCGAACGATAGGCGGCCGCCTGGCCCTTCCAGCGCTCGATCTGCTCGATGCAGCGCTTGGGATATTCATCGAGCGGAATGCCGAATTTCTCGATGAGGTCCTCGCGCCCTTCCTTGATGAAATAGGGCGTGTATTCGGCGAAGTGTTCGGAGCTTTCGGTGACGAAATAGCCGAGCCTTGTCAGCATTTCATAACGAACCTTGTTGGGGCAGCGCGGGTTCCAGCCGGGTTTTGGCGCACGGCCTTCGCGGTAGCCGCGCACGAGATCGGGATAAAGGTTCCTGTAGCTGCCGTCGGGCTGGCGATGCTCGAATTCCAAGAAAAACGCCATGTGGTTGATGCCGGCCGAACGATAGCGAATTTCCTCGTAAGGGATATCGAGATCATGGGCGAGCTCCATGGCCGTGCCCTGCACGGAATGGCAAAGGCCCACCTGGCGGATCGTCGGGTATTTTTCCGCAATCGCCCAGGTGTTGATCGCCATCGGGTTCACATATTGCAGCATGATCGCGTTGGGGCAGACGGCGAGCATGTCCTCGCAAATCTTCCACAGATGCGGCACAGTGCGAAGCCCGCGCATGATGCCGCCGACACCCAGCGTATCCGCAATGGTCTGGCGCAGGCCATATTTGCGCGGCACCTCGAAATCGGTGACCGTGCAGGGCTCGTAGCCGCCGATCTGGAAAGCGACGACGACGAAATCGGCACCGGCAAGCGCCTTTTTCTGGTCGGTATAGGTCTCTGCCTTCGCCTTTGCGCCCAATGTCGAAATCAGCTTGTTGACGACGATGGCGCTTTCTTCCAGCCTCTCGCGATTGATATCCATCAGCGCGATGGTGGCGCCCGAAAGGGCGGGACGCTGCAGCACGTCACCGATGATGTTCTTCATGAACACCGTGGAACCTGCGCCGATAAATGTGATCTTGGGATTTCTTGCCATGTCTACCTCCGGCATTTGGAATTCAAGCGATTTCGAAGGCGGCTCGTACAAGCCGCTGAGTATATTCGGTTTTTGGGTGGGTGAGAACGTCCTCGACAGGGCCTTCCTCGACGATGCGCCCGCTTTGCATGACGATGACGCGGTGGCAGAGGGCGCGCACCACCTTCAGGTCATGCGAGATGAACAGATAACTCAGGCCCCGCTCGTCCTGCAGCTTGCGCAGGAGGTCGATGATCTGCGCCTGAACGGAAAGATCTAGCGCCGAGGTCGGCTCGTCGAGCAGGATGAATTCGGGCTCCAGCGCCACTGCACGGGCAATGGCGATACGCTGGCGCTGGCCGCCGGAAAATTCGTGCGGGAACCGTGAGAGGATGTTGCCGGGCATGCCCGCCGCCTCCAGCGCATCGCGCACCCGGTCCAGTCTTTCGGCCTTGGTTTTGCCAAGACCGTTGATGATCAGCCCTTCCTCGATGATCTGGCCGATGGTCATGCGGGGATTGAGCGAGGCGAAGGGATCCTGAAAAACGATCTGCATACGCGACCGCAAGGGCCGCATTTCGGCGCGGGAGCGGCCATCGACCCTCTCGCCATCAAAAACGATGTCGCCGCCCACCGGCTCGTTCAGCCGCAGCAGCGATTGGCCGAAGGTTGTCTTGCCCGAGCCGGATTCGCCAACGAGCCCAAGCGTCTCGTGCCGCTTGAGGGTAAGGCCGAGACTATCGACAGCGATCAGTTCCTTGAGTTCCGGTTTGAACAACCCGCCGTAGCGCATCATGAAGGAAACGCGCACGCCGCTCGCCGTCAGCAGCACACCGGAATTCTCAGGCAGCGGTTTCGCCGTGCCATGTGGTTCGGAGCTGAGCAGCTTCTTCGTATAGAGGTGCTGCGGCGCTTCGAAGAGCTTTTCCGTGGTGTTGTGCTCGCGCATCTCGCCATGCTGCATGACGTAGACGTAATCAGAAAACTGCTTCACGATCGTCAGGTCATGGGTGATAAGCACCACGGCCATGCCGCGCTTCTTCTGCAGGTCACGAATGAGGTTGAGGATTTGCGCCTGCACCGTCACATCAAGCGCGGTGGTGGGCTCGTCGGCAATCAACACATCCGGATCGTTGGAGAGCGCCATGGCGATCATCACACGCTGCCGCTGGCCGCCGGACAACTGATGCGGATATTGCTTGAGCCGCGCTTCGGGCTCCGGGATCTGCACCTGCCGTAGCAGGTCGAGCGCCCTCGCCTCTGCCTGTTTCCTGTTCAGTTTGGAATGAACGCGGATGGCTTCGACGATCTGGCTGCCGATCGTATAGATCGGGTTCAGCGAACTCATCGGCTCCTGAAAGATCATCGAGATGCGGTTGCCACGCAACGCCCGCCGCTGGCGGCTCGAGAACTTCAGAATATCGTCGCCGTTGAAACGCACGGTCGCCGTTTTCGAGACCGAAGCCCGCTTCGTTAAAAGCCCCATCACGGTGCGGGCCGTGACGGATTTTCCCGAACCGGATTCGCCGACGATGGCAATCGTCTCGCCCCGGTAGAGCTGGAAGGAAATGTCCTTCACTGCCTCCACCGTGCCGTGCTCCACCTTGAAGGTCACGGCAATGTTGCGGGCATCGATAATGGCGTCGTCCTGACGGTCATCGGCATCGAGGCGGATGGCGGGGGCGTAGGCGTTGTTTTGGCTAGCAACCATGGCACGCTCCTCTCAATAGGGATCGACAGCATCACGCAGGCCGTCGCCCAGCGCGTTGAAGGCAAAGACAGTGACCAGCACGAAACCGACCGGTGCGAGAATCCAGGGATAGGAACCGATGACGGAATAGGTGGCGGTATCCTGCAGCATCAGCCCCCAGGAGATCAGCGGCGGCTTGACGGCAAAACCGAGGAAACCGAGGAAGGATTCCAAGAGCACGACGCTTGGAATATGCAGCGTGACGGCGACGATCACATGGCTCATCACATTCGGCAGAATGTGCTGGAAGATGATGCGCCGATCGGTGGCGCCGACGGCAATGGCCGCCCGCACATAATCGATACGCGCCAGCGCCAACGTCTTGCCGCGGACCTCACGCGACATCTGCGCCCAGCCCAGCGCCGACATGACGCCGACAACGAAGACGAGAAACACGGTAGTCGGCGCGGTGACCGGGATGAGCGATGTCAGTGCGAGATAGAGCGGCAATTGCGGGAAAGCCAGAACCACTTCCACGAAACGCTGCACCCAGGCATCAAGCGGTCCGCCGAAATACCCCGAAATCAGCCCAACGCTGGTGCCGATGACGGTGACGATGGCGACGACGCTGAGCGCGATGGCGAGCGAGATGCGCGAACCGTAGATGGCGCGCGACAGCACATCGCGTCCGAATTTATCGGTTCCGAGAAAATGCACCGGCTGGCCGTCCGTCGAGCCGAAAAAATGCCGGCTCATCGGGATGAGACCCAGAAGCCTGTATTCCGCGCCCTTCACGAAAAAGCCGAGGTAAACAGGATTGTCATAGTCCGGCCCGACGATGGGCTGGAAGGTGATCGGATCGAGTTCTGCGGTTTCCGCCGTCGCATACACACGGGGAAATGGACTGATATTGCCGTCCTTGTCAGAAAAACGCACCACCTGCGGCGGCGAGAAGCTGGCATTGGTTTCAAGCGGGTTCATCGGCGCGAAGAAATCCGCGAAGACGGCGATCAGGATCAGCAGCACAACCAGCACCAGCCCGACCATGCCGGTCAAGGAGCGTCTCAGACGCCGCCATACCAGTGCGAGATAGGACTCATTCCCCTGCGTGCCGCGTTCAGGCTTGGGGGTGACTGTTGTTTCGTTTTTCACTTCGTCAAACGCCATCATTTCAGGCCCTCCCGAATTCGCGAACGCGTGGGTCGAGCATGGCGAGCAGCATGTCGGCGATGATGTTGCCGACGATCAGCGTCGCGGCCAGCACCATCATGAAGGTCGCGGTGACATAGACATCGCCGACAGCCATGGAGCCCACAATGGCCGGGCCAACGGTCGGCAGTGCGAAGATGATGGCGGTCTCGATTTCGCCGCTCAGCATGTAGGGCAGCACCACACCCTGATACATGACCAGCGGGTGCACGGCGTTGGGCACGGCATGGCGCATGATGACGGCACCTTCCGAAAGACCCTTGGCGCGCGCCGTCTCGACATATTGCGCGTTCAGCGTATCGAGCAGATTGCCGCGCATCACCCGCATATTATAGGCCAACCCACCGAAGACGGCGATGGCGACCACCGGCCAGACATGGCTGACCAGATCGACAAATTTACCCCACGACCACGGCGCGCCGCCATATTGCGGCGAGAAGAAGCTGCCGATTTCCGATACGTCGAAATGAAACACCATGAGATAGACAAGGATCAGCGCCATCAGGAAGCGTGGGATCGTCATACCGAGAAAGGCGATGGTGGAGAGCAGATTGTCGACCCAGGAATATTGCCGTGTGGCTGCCCAGATGCCGAAACCGATGCCGAGAATGGACGCAAGGATGTGGCAGACCAGCGCCAGCGCAATGGTGCGCGGCAGGCGTTCGCCAACCACATCGGCGACCGGCTTGTTGTAATAGAAGCTGTAACCGAAATCGCCGCGCGTCACGATGCCGCCGATCCAGTTGAAATATTGCACGACGAGCGGCTGATCAAGACCGTGTTCGATACGGTAGGCCTGCGCCTGCGCTTCCGCCTGCTCGAAGGACGCGCCGCCCTGGTTCATCAGTTGCGAGCGGATGTAGTCGGCATAATCGCCGGGCGGGGCCTGAATGATGGCGAAGGTCACCACGCTCAGGATCAGCAGCACCGGAATGGCGGATGCCACGCGTATCGTCAAAAATCTCAGCATCGAACGGTCTTCCTCCGTTTGGGCGGGCCGTGATGGACAACGGTCCGTCGGGTGCCTCCGGCCGCGCTTCACGCGCGACCGGTACCGGGTATTCTCCGGGAGGAGTTAGTTGATCGGCCCGCCCTCACCCGGCTTGCCGGGAAGCTGCTCGGGGAAGAGTTCGTATTTGCCTTGCTTGTCGGCCGCGACCCAAAGTCGTTCGCGGATGATGGCGTCTTCAGCCCAGTTGAACATGAAGATCGGCGTGCCCTGCGGCACATTCGAGAACCGCTTGTTGACGATGAGCGCGCCGGGGTATTCGGTCAGGCCTACGGTGTAGAGGTTCTGCGTGTAGACCTTCTGATACTGCTTCATCAGCTCCGCACGTTCGGCATTATCCTGCGAGGAAATGAACTTGCGGACGATCTCTGCCATGTCCTTTTCGAACGGCATCAGGTCCAGCTCCTTACCCTCAGGAGCGCGGTGGTTCCAGCTGGTACGCGGGCCGACAGGGGCAAGCTGCTCGGTATTCTGCACCACGGATGACAGCTCGGTGGAATTGCGCCGCACCAGCCAGTCGAACTGCCCGCCATAATGGGCGGCGTCACGCTGGTTGGAATCGAGGCTGTGGATGATGACGCGCAGGCCGAGTTTCGCCATCTGGCCAACGAGACCTTCCGCAAGGCTCTTGTCCGTCGCGTAGCCATTATTGACGAGAAGGGTAATCTCTACATTGCGGCCGCCAAGTGTTTCCTTGGGGAAATTCAGGACGCCATCGCCATCGGTATCCTTGAGGCCGATTGAGGCGAGCGATGCCTTGGCGGCCTCAAGGTTGAAGGGGTAATAGACCGTGGAGGCGCGATCATAAAAGCTGGTGCCCGACGAAATGCCGCCCGGATAGATCGCCGTGAAAGGCCCTTTCACCAGCGAGTCGCCGATCGCCTTACGGTCGAGGGCCGATGTCACGGCCTGACGGAACACCTCGTTGCGGTTCAGCTCACGGATCGCCTGCCCGCGCTCATCCGGATTGCCCCAGCCATTGGCGGAAAAATTCATCTGCAGATTATAACCGATGAGCCGTGGCCCAAAGGCAAGGCGGGCCGGTGCATTGGGATCGGCGGCGCGTTTCAGCGATGCGACGAAATTCTCCGGCTGTTCGAGATTGGAGAAATCGCCCGATCCCGCCACGGCCTGCACGTCACGGTCGGCCCAGGTGGAAAGCTTGTAGTGCACCTCGTTGAGGTAGGGCAGCTGCTGGCCCTTTTCATCAACCTTCCAGTAATAGGGATTGCGCCGCAGCACGATGAGATCGTCAGGACGATAGGTGACCGGAACCCATGCGCCCATGACCGGCATGTTCATATATTCCGGCGGAAAGGCGTTCTTGAACTGGTTATAGGTGTTCTTGGAATATTTCGGATGCTGGGGTTTAAGAATGTGCGACGGCCCGGGGCAGAAGCTCGGATAGGCCATGGTGTAGAGATATTGTTTGGGGAAAGCGGCCTTGAAGGTCCACTCCACCGTATAGTCGTCGATCTTCGTGAGCGTCGTTCCCTCACCGAAAGCCTCGGGCGACGCACCGCCGCCGAGGGGCGAGACGTTGGGATCAACGACGGCATCTTCCCAATAGAACATCACGTCATCGGCGTTGAAGGCTTCGCCGTCCGACCACTTGGCGCCCTTGACCAGATGCATCGTCAGCTTGTGGCCATCTTCGGACCATTCCCAGCTTTTCGCCAGATTGGGCAGCGGTTCCGTGTCCTTGGCATCCACCTGGAAAAGCGGCGCGGTGCGTGTGAGGCATTCGGAAAGCGCAATATCGATGCCGCCCCAACCCTGGCTCTGGCCTGCAATGTAGTTCCAGCCCTCCGGCCTGCCGCCGACCACATGGCGCATGGTGTCACCATAAACGCCGGTGCCATCCGCCATATTGCCCGTCTTGTAGACCAGCGGCTCTTCCGGCAGACGCTCTTTCAGCGGCGGCAGCTTGCCGGTCTTTTCGAATTTCTCGCTCACCCAGTCGGGTTCGCTGTAGCTCGTCAGCGCCTTGAATTCGAGGATGGAGTCGCGCGCCACGTAGTTGATCTTGCCTTCCGCCGGAAACTGCGGCGGCTCCGGCGGCGTGGTGGTCTCGAAGGCATTCGCATTAAGTGCGATCATCGAAACACCGAGACCCAGTGCCGAGATGATACCGATCCTGCGTTGAAGTAACATCGTCATTCCTCCCAAATGGCAGCTCTTCGACCGCCCACCCTCTGTGATCATTCTGACCGGACGGCGAACTCCCTTTCGCCGCCGGCCTGCTTCCATGCTTTTCCTCAAACGGCCTTTTTCAGCGCCGATTTCTCGGCCCGCAACTCCTCTATGGAACGCACGTTGCGGCGCGCGGCCCCCGCCCAATCGCGGGTCTTGACGCTGGATTTGGCAAGCCGTTCCGTCGCCGCCGGCACGGCATCGGCATATTGCGGCAGCCAGCGCGCCTGCGCGACGACCATCTCATCCACCATCTGCCAGACCTCTTCCGGCGTGGCGACGGCGCCCACCAGCGGGTCATGCAGCACCGCAAGTTTCAGGAGATCGATATCGCCGCTCACCGCCGCATGGACTGACATGCGCTGCACGTTTATGGAGGCCATGCAGGTGGCCGCACAGGCTTCCGGCAGCGCGATGCCCGACACCATGTTGATGCCGAAACGGTCGACGAAGCCGGGCGATTCAATGATGGCGTCGGCCGGCAGGTTGCTGATGACGCCATTGTTCTTGACGTTGAAATGGCCGCGATAGACGCGCCCCGTCTCCAGCGCCTCGAGAATATGGCTTGCATGTTCGTTCGAGCGCTTTGCCGGATCAATCGGCTTGGCGGCCGAGGCGAGGAACTGCGGAAACTCGGTTTCGAACCAGTTGCGCGTTTCGGTGGAGTGGCGCAGATACCCGCCGGTTTCACCGTGAATCCAGTCGGACATGTCGATCCAGCGGGCAATTTCCTCCGGCCGCTTGCGATACCAAGGCAGATATTCGGAGAGGTGGCCGTTGCTCTCGGTCGAATAGACGCCGAAACGCTTCAGCACGTCGATGCGCAGCTTCTCCTGCTGCGAGAAGACCGGATGCGCCTCGAAGGCGGCGACCAGCTCTTCCTTGCCGATCTTGCGGCCGTTGAGCCTCAGATCGATGAACCATGTCTGGTGGTTGATGCCGGAGCAGATGTAATCCAGCTCGGACACGCTTTTCGCGCCCAGAATTTCAGCGATCTGTTCCGCCCCGTGCTGCACGCCATGGCAGAGACCGACCGTATCGACCTTGCCATATTCAATGGCCGCCCAGGTATTCATCGCCATGGGGTTGGCGTAGTTCAGGAATTTTGCGCCCGGTGCGGCGACTTCGCGGATATCCTTACAGAAATCCAGAATGACCGGAATGTTGCGCTGGCCATAAAGAATGCCGCCGGCGCAGATCGTATCGCCCACGCATTGATCGATGCCATATTTCAGCGGAATACGGATATCATCGGCATAGGCTTCCAGACCGCCGACCCGCACGCAGCTGATGATGTATTTCGCGCCCTCGAGCGCACGGCGGCGATTGGTATCGGCTGTCACCTTCACCGGGAAACCATTGGCCTCGACGATCTTTTCAAGGATCGCCTTGATCATATCGAGATTGTGCTGGCTGATATCCGTCAGCGCGACTTCAATGTCGCGAAACTCCGGCACACACAGGAGATCGGCGAACAGTTTTTTAGTGAAACCGACGCTGCCTGCGCCAATAATAGCGATTTTGAAACTCATAACGCCACCTCTGTTGCAAATCGAACGGGTGAAACGGGCCGAAGGATCATAAAATGACGCTGCA
Source organism: Agrobacterium sp. ICMP 6402 (assembly GCF_009498615.1). Classification (NCBI taxonomy): domain Bacteria; kingdom Pseudomonadati; phylum Pseudomonadota; class Alphaproteobacteria; order Hyphomicrobiales; family Rhizobiaceae; genus Agrobacterium; species Agrobacterium sp. ICMP 6402. Next base: position 73,913 of record NZ_QSNV01000008.1, on the reverse strand, counting down.
GAAAAATACCCGTAAGAATCCCGGAAAACCGGCCTTCCTCCCAATTTTTCAGCAGCAATATCCCGCTGGCTGTCTCCTCGGATCGGGATTATGCGTATAAAGACGGAGAGGACCAGAGAAGGATTATGCTTTCATGGGTAATTTTGTGCTGCGCGATTTGATCGATCAGGGGCCCGGCATGCGCACCGTCTCGCTGCCGCGCGGCCGCCAGACGCTGCACACCATGCCGACCAGCAGCGGTTATGAAATCCGCCGAGGCGGGAATTATGACTGGGACGGGCGCAAACGCGGCCAGACGCCCTTCACCGTCCTGCAATATTGCATCGGCGGACAGGGCAATCTGCGTTACGAGAACCGCCATTATGTGGTGAAGCCGGGTGAAACCCTGCTGCTGCTGATCCCGCACAATCACCGCTACTGGCTGGAAGACGGCAAGGAATGGGAGTTCTTCTGGATTTCCATGAATGGCGAGGAAGCCCTGCGCATTCACCGCAACATCCTCGCCGTCACTGGCCCGATCCTCAAGCTCCAGTCCGAAACCGTCGATCACCTTGCCGAATGCTGCTCGCGCCTCGTCAATGGCGCGGAGACGCCGGGCGCCGCGTCCGCCGTTGCCTATGAGGCGGCGATGACGCTTTATGACGATGTCTTCGGCTCGCACCCTTCTTTCGGCGGCGAATATCGCACCCTGCAGCAGGTGTTGAGTTATATAGACAGCCATCTGGGCGAGCGGCTTTCGGTCAGCGACCTTGCGGCGGTGGCCGGCCTCAGCCGCGCGCATTTTTCCCGCATCTTCACGGCGAGCGAAGGCCTGCCGCCGGCTGAATTCGTGCTGCAGCGGCGATTGCGGAGGGCGGCAAAACTGCTGACGACAGCCGGAAATATTCCCGTCAAGGAAGTGTCCGTGCTGTGCGGTTTCGAGGACCCGAACTATTTTTCCAAGGTCTTCCGCAGGCTCTATGGCACCAACCCCAGCGAATTTCGCACCACCGGTATGTACGCAAGCGTTCGGCAGGACGGAACCTGAAGAAACAACTTCCTTTTGCCACGTTTCAGGCGATTAAGAATGGACGGAACAACCTCTTTGGAGACCGGCTGAGGTGAACAGCAAAATCCGCACGATCCTCGTCTTTCCCATCAGGGCAATCATCGTATTTGCCCTGATCCTCGACGGCATTTTCCGGCCGCTTTATCGACCTGTCATCAGGACCATATCCGGCCTGACATTCATCAGGCGACTGGAAAACCGGATTGCCGGATTGCCGCGGCTCGCCATTCTTCTCTGTCTCGCCGTGCCCTTCGCCATTGCCGAACCCATGAAGATCATCGGCCTTCTCCTGATTGCCCACGGTGCAATCAAGACCGGGATCGGTCTGACGATCCTTGCCCATCTGGCAACCTTCCTGATCGTCGAACGCATCTATCACGCGGGCAGGGAAAAGCTCCTCACCTATGCCTGGCTCGCCTGGATCATGCGCTATGTGCGCTTCGCCCGTTCCTTTTACGATCGCGCCAAACTCGCGACCTTGAACTGGATCCGGCTGAGGGTCATGGAATTCCAGAGGTAAGGGCGTAGCCGTTATTTCCGGCGGCGCAGCGTCTTCGAAACATATTCCACAATTGCGGTGGACTGCAACGAAACGAGGATGATGGCGATGCCGAGCACGACGCGGGTTTCCGGCACCTCGTCGAACAGGAAATAACCGACAGCCGTGACGAACAGGATCGAGAGATAGCTGACGGGTGCAAGGACGCTGGCATCGGCGATACGATAGGCCCGCAGGAAGCAATATTGCCCCATCTGCGCCAGAAGCCCGATGGCCAGCAACGGACCCCAGTCGAGCGGCGCAACCGGCTTCCACGTCCAGATCGCCGGAGCGGCAGTGATGACGGCAAGGCCGACGGTATAAAACACCATCATGACCGTGGTGTTTTCCTGCCGCAGCGCCCGGGTCTGGATGACTGCAAATGCGCCGAACACCACCGAAACGAGGACGACGAGCACGCCGGCGTTAAACTCCGCCCCACCCGGCCCGATGACGACGAGCACGCCGGCAAATGCGAGACAGGCTCCGGCCCAGCGATATCGACTCACCCTTTCGCCGAGAAAGGCAACGGCCATCGCCATCGTCACCAGCGGTCGGGAGAAGCCGATGGCGTTGACGGTGGCAAGCGGCAGCAAGGTGATGGCGATGAAATTGCTGGTGAGCGCGATGGCGTTGCAGCAGATGCGGAAGAGGTTGCGCCAGGGATATTTGACACGCAGCATCTCCATCCGATGCCGCCAGATGAGCGGCAGAATGAAGATCAGGCCGATCATTGCCCGGATAAAGACAAGCTGGAAGGCGGGATAGGTAACGCCCTGCGCCTTGACGAGCGCCGTCATTCCACCCGCAACAAGCGTCATGTCCAGCAACAGCCAGCCGATACCCGCGCGCGTATCGGTTTCGCGCGGGTCTTCTCGTTTTTCGCTTTGGCCGTGGCCATTCACGCCGGTTGCACAAGGTTTGCCATGAGGCGGAACGCCCCCGGCACCAGCTTGTCCATCTGGTGGTGCAGCACGAGGCTGGTATGGGTGTGCCGGCCCTTGCCGATGACGCCCGAGACCAGCGCGCCTTTTAGCGGCTGCTCATCGACATCATGCATGGCAAGCAATGGCTCATAGACATCATCCCAGCGCGAGGCGAAATAGAGCCCGCGCTCCTTGTCCCAGCCTGCCCAGTCGGCAGCGTCGATGATGTTGGGGCCGACAAGCAGCGGATGATCGGGCAACAGCACCGTCACCTCCGCCTTCGGGTCCGTTACCCGCCAGCGCAGGGACGGCTTGCCGATTTCAAGACGCCGGACCGGCGTTGTCTCCGGGTTCCATCCATCGGTCGGCCGATGATAAAGCGTGACCAGATGGCCGCCGTTTTCGACAAAACGGTGAAGCTTCTCCGTCGCAGCAGTGAGATCCCTACGGATGCCGAAGGCGAATATGCCGACGACAATTGTCGTGAATGACGAGAGATCGCCGCCGAGCGCCTGCGCGTCGAGTTCGGTAACATCGAGGCCCATGCGCGACAGCCATGAACCGACCCGGTCCGCACCGCCGCCGACATAACCGATCCGCGCGCCCTTGGGCAGCTTGAGGTCCAGCGACAGGATTTTTAGAACGGACGGGGCCAGAAACCGCGCCCGGCCAATATGCGGATAGGCGATAGGGGTGATCTGGAAAGCCGGCTGCGACCCGGAAAACGCCTCAAGCTGTGAAAGCCCCGCCGCGCCCTCGCCTGCACGTTCGGCAATCCAGTCGTCTCCCGATTTTTGCGCATTCCAGCCGCCGGCGCTCCTGAATGACAGCGGTGTATCCGCGCCTTTCACAAGGGCCTGAAACACATGTGTATCCCGGCCTTGTCCCAGCGGAACGAGAAATGCATCCGGCGAAAGTGTGAGCGACTGCGCCGGCGTAACGAAAAACGGTTCTTCCAGATCGAAAAAGGCGGACACCTCCCTGCCTTCCAGTCTTGCAGCCACACGCACGAAACCATGGCCGTTGCCGCCAGCGGCTTTCCAGTCCGGCTGATAGAGACCTGAGACAGCCGCGGTTTGATCGGCCACAAGGGAAAAAACAATCGTTCTGCCAAGTGACTTGACGGATGAAGACACACCACTCGGAAGGACCGGCGTCACCTTGACATCGAAATCGGCCGCCCGGTCGGAAAGCTCAACATAAAGCGATGTTTCACCACCCGGAACGATCTCAGCCGGCTCGGCATAGGCTCGCTCGAAAAGATTAAGCGCGGTCAGAATGGCAGCATCGACTTCGGCCTGCTTGCGCGCGATCCTGTGGCCGTGCAAGTCCGTGAATTCACTTGCCGCGGCTTCATCCACCTTTTGCAGAAGGGCTGCCGCATCAAGCAGTGATCTGGTGATTTCCCGCGTGTGGGGAAAGGCCGCAATCGCCCGGTTGATGGCCTGTTCAGCCTCGACCAATGCATTTTTGGATTCGGCATCCAGCTCCGCAATGCTGGCAAGGGCGGCGAGCGTCGATGGCAGGTTATCGAGGATCGATCCTTCTTCTCGATTGGCGGCGTCAGAGAGTTCAAGATGAAGCGGCCAGAGTTCCTGCGCCCGCTTCGGCCAATGCCCCATTCCCTGCGAGGCATGGTAATAACGTGACCATTCGCCGATCCGGTCATATTCCGCACCGGTCGCCTGCTCCTTGCCGGCCGCATTGATCGTCAGTGTCGTTTCCGGCGGCGGCACTTCGTCATCATAGGTATCGCCACCGCCCGACCATGCCGGAAGGTAGAACTTCGCCACCTTCCAGGGCTTCAGCCCCTCGGAAAAATGCTCAGGGTAAGCGGAAGGATCGGCCGCCAGCGCAATCGCGCTTCTTGCAGCCCGCGTCATGGCGCGGTGATGCCCGTGCTGCCCCGGCACATCGAGAAATGTCGGGATGACGATATCGGGCCGTTCCTTGCGATAGGCCCGCACCAGCCGCTCAACGATGCGCTGCTGCCCCCAGCGGCCGAAGGTCTGGTCGCCATCCTTGGAGAAGCCGAAATCGTGGATCATATCCGCCGGTCCGTGGCCGAGCCAGCTTATGTCGGCATCGATGACACGGGCGGCCTCTTCGAGTTCCCGCGAGCGAATGACGCCAAGCGCGCCCAGTCTTTCCGGCCCCAGCGCGTTCTGCCCGCCCTCGCCGCGTGTCGAACAGGCGATGATGATCCGCATGCCCAGTTCCATGCGGAAATAGGCTAGAAGGCCGTTCTGCTCATCATCCGGATGTGCGCCGGTATGCATGACGGTGGCGGTGGATTTCAGCGCGCTCAGCTTGCGGTGCAGGCGAATGAGCCATGGATCGGCCATCTGCCGTTCGATGCGCTCCCGAGGGGTAAGCATGGGCGGTCTCCTCCAATATTCAGCCCGGCGCCTGTGCTGCGGCTCCCGGGGATGTCTCCAGTTTTGGTGTAACGATGTCGAACAGCGGCAGTGCCGCAGCGCCAAGGGCGGCGGTCAACTGCCCGGATTTGCCGTGCATGACACGCGGCAGTTCCCGCTGCCGCCGGCTTGCGACCGAGGTCGGCAAATCCCCCATGCGCTGAATGATTTCGCTGATGATGACCTCCGGCAGCGCACCGCCGAGGATGACTGTTTGCGGATCGAGAATGTTCTCCAGCATGGCAATCATCGGCGCGAGATGGGCGGCGGCCTCGTCGATCCACTCCATCACCACGGGATTGCCCGCCTTGAACAGGGCGTCAAGATCGTCAAGCTCCGTATCCACGACACCGGCGCTCACGAGTTTCTCCTTCAGCACGTAGACGGACGCATAGGCCTCCAGACACCCTCTTTGCCCACAGGAAGGGCAAGGCCTTCCTTTCGGCGATACGGTGACGTGGCCGATTTCGCCGGCGTTTCCGAATGCGCCGCGATAGGGCGAGCCGTCCTGAATGATGCCAAGACCGATACCGACGCCGAAATAGATCATGCAGAAATTGGGGATCGCCAGCCCCGCGCCGAACAGTCGCTCGCCGACAGCAGCAGCTGTCGCGTCATTTTCCACCACCACCGGCTGGCCGCAGGCATCACTCAGCATCTGGCGGGCATCGATGCCGCCCCAGCCGGAAAGGGTCGTTGGCCCCACCGATGTCATGCCATCGATCTCAAAAGGCCCCGGCATGACGACGCCGGTGCCGAGCAGTCTGCATCCGAGATTTTTCGCAACAGCCGCATGCTCGGCGGCAAAGGCCTTGAATATGGCCTCCGGTGTGGTGTCCTTAAGCGGCGTGACGCGATGGGTGCGCAGCGCTCCGGCAAGATCAAGGCCGACGGTGACCATATGGTCGGCGGCGATTTCCACACCGATCGTCGCGCCGCCATCCGGATTGACGGCGAACTGGATCGGCGGCTGGCCCCTGCCGGTGCGGCGGCGGCCGAGTTCCTTCAGCAACTCCTCACCCACCAGCTCATCGACGATATTGGCAACCGCCTGGGCTGTCAGATGGGTGATCTTGGCGATCTGGGCGCGGCCGAGCGATCCGTGCCGCCTGACGAGGTCGAGGACGACTCGCCTGTTATGCTCGCGGCTCCGCTCAGGATTTTTTCCGATTGCTACGGGATAGGCATCCACCGTGTGCACCGTCATCTCTTCAATTTCCCCGTCCCATAGAAAATTCATAACGTCCAAATGACGATAAGCGCAATATAATAATTCAAGTAAATTATCTTATTGACAAATGCCCGTGTTCGGAGAACCGTAGAGGACGACCGGGGGTCAGGCTCACATGGGGGACGGGACAGGAAAATTCCCGTTGCCGGCCGAGTCAATGAGCGCGCGCGAAAGCGCGGATAAAGGGAACGATCACTCCGCATCCGGAAGACCGGACGGAGGAAATGGAGGGTTACATGCGCAGGGCAACTCTGTTCGCCGGCTTGGTCGCCGGTTTCAGCACATTTGCATTCAACGCCGCACAGGCGGTTGAAATCGAATATTGGCAATATGTCTTCGACACACGCGTAAAGGCCATGGATGAGCTGATCGCGGAATTCCAGAAGGCCAATCCTGACATCACCGTCAAGCAGGTGACCTTTCCTTACGCCGATTACCAGACGCGCGTCATCGCCGCCAATCTTTCCGGCAAAGGCCCTGACGTGATGCAGCTGTTCTATGGCTGGCTGGACAAGTTCGCGGCCGGCGGCATCCTGCAACCGCTGCCTAAAGATGCTTTCCCGCATGACAAGATCGAGAGTGAATTCTTCCCGATCGTCAGCGCCATGAAGCGCGGCGACGATTATTACGGCCTGCCGACGGCGGTTCGCTCGCTGGCGCTCTTCTACAACAAGAAGCTCTTCACCGAGGCCGGTCTGGACGCTGCCAATCCGCCGAAGACGCTCGACGAATTCGTTGCCGCAGCGGAAAAGATCGCCAAGCACGACGCCGCCGGAAACCTGACAGTCGCCGGCTCCACGCTCGACATGGGCGGCCAGGATCACCAGTGGTGGCGTGAGATCCTCATTCGCCAATATGGTGGCGAACCCTACACCGACAACGACCAGAAGGTTACCTATAACAGCGAGGCCGGCGTGCAGGCGCTGAAATTCTACACCAGCCTGCAGCTTGAAAAGAAAATCGGCCAGGTAGGCTTCATGGATGAAGGCCAGGCCGCGTTCCGCGCTGGCAAGGCCGGCATGACCATCGACGGCACCTTCCGGTTGGGCTCGTTCCGCACCATCAAGGATTTTGAGTGGGGCGTGACCGAGCTTCCCACCAATGACAAGAATATCCGCTCCAACTATGCCAGCTACTTCGCCAACGGCATCAGCGCCAAGACAACAGGTGAAGAGCTTGAGGCCTCCAAGAAGTTCCTCGCCTATATCTCTTCGCCTGAGGCCATGGCGATCTGGCTGAAGACGGTGGGCGAACTGCCGGCGCGGCGCTCAGCGGCGCTAACCGAAGAAAACCTGAAGGACCCGATCTACGCACCGTTCCTGAAGGGTCTGGAATATGCCCATACAACGCTGTTCATGGATGAAGCCGCCCAGCGGCAGAACGCCATCGACATGACCAACCGGATCCTGCTCGAAGGTCAGTCGGTCGAAGATTCCATCAAGCAGGCCGCCGAGGCCGAGCAGGAAATCATCAACGCGGCGAAACCCTGAAAACCGCAGGCTCAGACATGACAGCGATAGATCAACAGGGGGCGGCATCCGGCCGCCCCGGCGGCTCCTTCGGAGATCGCCTTTCCATGCGCACGAAACGACTTTTGTGGATCTGGAGCTTTCTGGCAATCCCGATCCTGTTTTACAGCGTCATCCGTTTTTACCCGACGCTGCAGGCCTTCTACCTGTCCTTCACCAACTGGGACCTGCTGCGGCCGGCAAAGTTCATCGGCGTTGCCAACTACGTCAAGCTGTTCAAGGACCCGCAATTCTGGAAGGTGTTCAAGAACACCTTCACCTATCTTATCGTCGGCACGCCGATCAGCCTCGTGCTGGCTTTCGTCATTGCCTTTTATCTCGACCGGGTGCGCATTCTGCACGGTTTCATCCGCGCGCTTTATTTCCTGCCCTATCTGACGACGGCGGCGGCGATGGCCTGGGTCTGGCGCTGGTTTTATCAGCCGCCGCCCATCGGCATCATCAACGACGTGCTCGGCATGATCGGCATTCCCCAGCAGCCATTTATCCGCTCCACCGATCAGGCGCTTTATTCCGTCATGGTAACCGCCATCTGGGCGGGGCTCGGGTTCCAGATCATCATCTTCATGGCCGGCCTGCGCGCCATTCCAACGACTTTCTACGAAGCCGCCCGCATCGACGGTCTGGGTGAATGGGCGATCCTTCGCAAGATCACGCTTCCGCTTCTGAAACCCACCACCGTTTTCCTTGTCGTGTTTTCCTCTATCGGTTTCCTCCGTATTTTTGACCAGGTCTATAACATGACAACCAACGACCCGGGCGGGCCGCTCGGCTCCACCAAACCGCTGGTGCTGATGATCTACCAGACCGCGTTCAACTCCTATGCGATGGGGTACGCCGCTGCGCAGACGGTCGTCCTGTTCACCATTCTTCTTATCGTGTCGCTGGTCCAGCTCTGGGTGCTGAGGGAAAAGAAATGAGCGAAGCCTTGCCACTCTCCCACGCCCGCATCCGCCCCGGCCGCATCATCGCCTGGACGCTGCTGTTCATCGGCGGCCTGATCATGGTTTCGCCGCTGCTGTTCATGTTCGCGACCTCGTTCAAGACGGCGGATCAGGTCTATGATCTCAGGCTCATTCCCGCAGCACCGACAATTGCGAACTACATGACCGTGATGGCCGATGGCCGTTTCCTGCGCTGGTTCTTCAACTCGACGCTGGTTGCGGTCCTCGTCACCGTCTCCAACTGCTTTTTCGACAGTCTGGTCGGTTATACCCTGGCGAAATTCGAGTTTCGCGGACGCTACTTCATCTTCCTCGCCATCCTCTCGACGTTGATGATACCGACAGAAATGCTGGTCATCCCGTGGTATCTGATGTCCAGCCAGCTGGGCTGGCTCGACAGCTACTGGGGCATCATGTTCCCCGGCATGATGACGGCTTTCGGCACCTTCCTGATGAAGCAGTTTTTCGAAACGGTTCCGAACGACTTTCTCGAGGCAGCGCGTGTCGATGGGCTGAACGAGTTCCAGATCTGGTGGAAAGTCGCCCTGCCACTCGTGACACCGGCGCTTTCCGCACTCGCGATCTTCACCTTCCTCGGCAACTGGACGGCATTTTTCTGGCCGCTGATCGTCACGACAAGCAAGGAACTTTACACCCTGCCAGTCGGGCTATCGAGCTTCGCCGTGGAACAGCAAATCCAGTGGGAAATGATCATGACGGGCGCAGCCATTGCGACCATCCCTACCCTCATCGTCTTCATCGTCCTGCAACGCTACATCGTGCGCGGTGTGATGCTGGCGGGCCTGAAAGGATAATATCATGGCCGATATCAACCCGCGCCTGTCGGATACCAGCAAGTTTCCCGACCCTGTCTACAAGGAAACGGTGCTGCGTCCGCTGTTCGACGGCGCCAAGAACCACCATGTCGACGGTTTCCGCCGCATAGACCGTGCCCATCTGGTCATGTTGCGCGAAACCGGCATTCTCGATGCCGAAACGGCGGCCAAAATCGCCGGCGCGCTTGAAGACATCGACAGGACCATCGAACCATCTGAACTGGTCTATACCGGCGAAGTCGAGGATTTCTTCTTCCTGATCGAGAAGGAACTGAAAGCCCGCATCGGCGTCGACGTCGCCGGCCGCCTTCACACGGCCCGTTCGCGCAACGATATCGATCACACACTGTTCAAGATCGGCCTCAAGGACAAGATCGACACGCTCACCGCCAAGGCGCGTGTTCTGCTGAAAGCGCTGATCGATGCCGCCGAGCGTAATCAATCCACGTTGATTGTGGCCTATACGCATGGGCAGCCGGCCCAGCCCACCACCTTCGGCCACTACCTTTCCGCCGCCATCGAAGTGTTGATCCGGGATATTGACCGCTTCGCGGAGGCCCGCCGTATCGTCGATCTTTCGCCTATGGGCGCTGCCGCCATCACCACATCGGGATTCCCAATCGACCGGGCGCGGGTTGCCGAACTGCTGGGCTTTGCCGCACCGCTGCGCAATTCCTATTCCTGCATCGCCGCCGTCGATTATACGACGGCGACCTATGGCGCGATCGAGTTGATGTTCCTGCATCTCGGCAGGCTCATTCAGGATTTCCAGTTCTGGACGAGCTTCGAAGTCGGCCAGATCTACGTGCCGAATTCGCTGGTGCAGATTTCCTCGATCATGCCGCAGAAGCGCAACCCGGTGCCGATCGAACATCTGCGCCACCTCGCCAGCCAGACATTCGGCCGGGCACGGACCATGCTCGATGTGATGCACAACACGCCCTTCACCGACATGAACGACAGCGAAGGCGAAACCCAGGGCATGGGTTACGAAGCCTTCGCTTCAGCGGGCCGGGTTCTCGACCTTCTCGCCAGCCTCGTTGGCCAGATCAGCATCGATCCTGAAAGGGTCGACCAGAACATTCGCCGTTCCTGCATCACCATCACGGAACTGGCGGATTCGCTTGTCCGCATCGAAGACCTGTCTTTCCGCCAGGCGCATGAAATTGCCGCGACCGTCGCCAAAAGCGTTGTCGCACTGAAAGGCGATCTGCCCAATGACGGTTACCAACCGTTCCTTAGGGCTTTCAGTGAGCTGACAGGACGCGAGACCGGCATTGACGAAGAAAAGTTCAGGCAGATCGTCTCGCCGGAGCACTTCGTCGCGGTGCGCAGCCGTTTCGGCGGCCCGGCGCCTGAACCGATGCGGGAGGCGTTTGCAGCCTATCGCGGCAAGCTTGGTGCATTTGAGGCTGAGGCGCAACGATCCACCAACCATGAAGCGGCGAAGGCCGCCGAACTGGCAGAGAAATTCACCGCCCTGACGGGAGCGCGATAATGGCGACAATCGAACTCAATCAACTCGTGAAGCGCTACGGCAAGGTCGAAGCGGTCAAAGGCATAGACCTGGCCATTGAAGACGGTGAATTCGTCGTTTTCGTCGGACCCTCCGGCTGCGGAAAATCCACCACGCTGCGCATGATCGCCGGGCTGGAAGAGATTTCCGACGGCACGTTGAAGATCGCCGGAAACGTCGTCAACGAGAAAGAACCGAAACAGCGCAACATCGCCATGGTGTTCCAGAACTATGCGATCTACCCGCATATGACGGTTCGCCAGAATATCGGTTTCGGACTTTACACTGCAAAGCTCGACAAGACGGAAAAGAACCGCCGCATTGAAGAGGCCGGCCGGGTACTGGGGCTTGAAGCCCTGCTGGACCGTCGTCCCGCGGCCCTGTCGGGCGGCCAGCGCCAGCGCGTCGCCATCGGCCGAGCCATGGTGCGTGATCCCGCCGCCTTTCTGTTCGACGAACCGCTGTCCAATCTCGACGCCCAGTTGCGTTCGCAGATGCGCATTGAAATCAAGCGCTTGCATCAACGTCTTAAGACGACAACCGTCTACGTCACCCATGATCAGGTAGAAGCCATGACCATGGCGGATCGTATCGTGGTGATGAAGGACGGCCATATCCTGCAGGTCGGCACACCGACGGAACTTTATGAAACGCCTGTCGATGTATTTACCGCCCGCTTCATCGGCAGCCCCTCGATGAACCTGTTGCGAGGGACCAAAACAACCAGCAGCGTTGCACTCTCCGCCACGGGCGAACTTCTGATCGGCGTCCGGCCTCATGATCTGCTGGTCGGCGAGAATGGTGCTGCACAGGGAACGTTTACGCTTGAGGGAACGGTAACGGCTGTCGAGCCGCTTGGGCCTGAGACGCTTGTTCATCTGGACACCGACACCACCTCGGTTATTGCCACGGCCAGAGGCAAATCCATCCCCGTTGTCGGCAGCCGGTTGCAATGCCGGGCGGAAGCAGGTTCGCTTTATCTTTTCGATGCCAAAACGGAAAAGCTTCTGGGCCGCGCATGATGACAACAGAAAAAGCAGCCGTCATCAGCGTCGGCCGGATCTATTGCGACCTCATTTTCACCGGGCTCGATGAATTGCCCGTGCTCGGCCGGGAACTGTTTGCCCGCGACATGGAAATTGCCGCCGGCGGCGGAGCCTTCATTGCCGCCGCACATTTCGCCCACATAGGCCGCCCGGTTGCGCTGCTGGCGAGGCTCGGCACCGATACGTTTTCGCGCGATATCGGCGGGAAAATGGCGCAAAGCGGCGTCGACCTGCAGTTTCTGGAACATGCAACAGATGCCGGACCGCAAGTCACGGTAGCGACAGTGGTTGGTCAGGACCGGGCATTTTTGACGCGCCGCGCCGGTGCGGCCCGTCCTTCAACACTGGATGCCGCCTTTGCGTGGGACAAGGCACGGCATCTGCACATCGCCGAATTCGCTACCCTGCACGAGGTTCCCGATCTCGTCTCGCGCGCCAGGGCGAGCGGATTGTCAGTCTCTCTCGACCCGAGCTGGGATGCAGCGCTGATCTACGACAAAGGCCTGCTCAGGGCCTGTGACGGCGTCAACGTGTTCTTGCCCAATCTCGAAGAGGCCGAAGCGATCACCGGTCATTCTGACCCGGAAACAGCGATCCGCGCCCTATCAGAGACGTTTCCCGTCGTGGCGTTGAAGGGCGGCGCGCAGGGTGCGTGGGTTTCCTCTCAGATGGGGCTGCAGCATATGGCGGCCCAGAAAGTGCCGGTCATCGACACAACTGGCGCAGGCGATGCCTTTAATGCCGGTTTTCTTGATGCATGGCTTCAGGGGCAGGATGAGCAGCAATGCCTCAAAGCCGGGGTAGCCGCCGGCAGCCTTGCCGTGCAGGCGGCTGGCGGTGCACCAAGGGTGACCGCCGCCGCTTGAGGCATCCTGCCTGTTTCACTCTCCGCGCGGAAAACGCTGGTTTTCCTCCAGCACGTTGAGGTCCATATGGTTGCGCATGTAGCGTTCCGAGGCCTTTTGCAAGGGCTGGTAGTCCCACGGATAATAGGCGCCATTACGCAGCGCCTTGTAGACCACCCACCGCCGCGCCTGACTTTCGCGAACGGCGGCGTCGAACACCGGTAACTGCCAACGCCGACCAATCTCTGCCGAAAGCGATGAAAGCACATCGCTGAAAGCGGGATCTTGGGCAAGATTGGTGCGTTCTTCCGGATCAGCTTCGAGATCGTAAAGCAGCGGCGGATCAGCCTCGCAGACCGACAGCTTGTAGCGGCCGTCGCGAAGGGCAACGAGCGGCGCGATGGAGCCTTCGGCGGCATATTCCATCGGCACCGGGCCACGACCGCCGGTTCCCGCAGCCAGCGCCGCCAGATCTTCGCCATCCGTCCAGCGTTTAAGCGAGGTGATATCCAGCCCGGCCAACCCACACAGCGTCGGCGTGACATCGAGTGTCGATACAGGGGCATCGATCAAAGCCGGTTGCCAATCGGGTGCGGCGATCATCAGCGGCACGCGGGCAGAACTTTCGAAGAAACACATCTTGAACCAAAGGCCGCGCTCGCCCAGCATATCGCCATGGTCCGACAGGAAGAGAATGATCGTGTCCTCCTCCATCCGCGTCGCCTTCAGAACATCGAGGATTTCGCCGACCTTTTCGTCGATATAGGAGATATTGGCGAAATAACCGCGCCGTGCCCGGCGTATCTCTTCGGGCGAAATATCGAAAGCACGATGGTCGCAGGCTTCCAGCAGCCGTTTCGAATGCGGGTCGTGTTCATCGAAGGAAAGCGCTTCCGTCTCGGGGTCCAGCGCCGGGCAATCCTCGTAGAGATCCCAGAATTTGCGCCGCGCAACATAGGGGTCGTGCGGATGGGTGAAGCTAACGGTCAGGCACCACGGCCGGTCATCGAGACGACGCGACAGGTCGTAGAGTTTGCGGGTGGCGTGATAGGCCACCTCGTCGTCATACTCCATCTGGTTGGTGATTTCGGCAACGCCTGCGCCAGTCACCGAGCCGAGATTATGATACCACCAGTCGATCCGTTCACCCGGCTTGGTATAGTCGGGTGTCCAGCCGAAATCAGCGGGATAGATATCCGTCGTCAGACGCTCTTCGAAGCCATGCAGCTGATCCGGCCCGACGAAATGCATCTTTCCCGAAAGACCGGTGTAATAACCAGCCGCCCGCAGATGATGGGCATAGGTCGGTATGTCGGACGCGAATTCGGCGGCATTGTCGTAAACCCGCGTCCGGCTGGGCAATTGCCCCGACATGAAGGAGGCCCGTGCCGGCGCACAGAGCGGGCTTGCCGTATAGGTATTGGCGAAGCGGACAGACCGCTTCGCCAATGTTTTCAGATGGGGTGCGTGGAGAAAATCGGCCGGGCCATCGGGAAAAAACGTCCCGTTGAACTGGTCGGCCATCAGGATCAGGATATTGGGACGCGGCATGTCGATTTTCCGGCTTAAAGACCAAGCTTGCCTTTGACGGCGTCCGCACCCGGCTTGCCATCCAGCGTGGTAACGCCCTGCAACCAGCCATCAAGCGCTTTAGGATTGGCTTTCAGCCAAGCCGCTGCCGCCGCTTTGGAATCCTCGCCGCCAAGAATGGAACCCATCAGGGTGTTTTCCATGCCGATATCGAACTTCAGGTTCTTGAACAGCGTCGCCGCATTCGGGCATTGCTGCGGCCAGCCGGTGCGGGCAAGCGTATAGACCTCAGCACCACCGAAATTCGGGCCGAAATAGGCGTCGCCACCGGAGAGATAGGCGATATCGATCTTCTCATTCATCGGATGCGGTGCCCAGGCGAGAAAGACCACCGCCTTCTTGTCCCTGCCCGCCCGCTCCACCTGCGCCAGCATCGCCTGTTCGCCGGATTCGACGAGCTGCCAGCCTTTCAGGCCGAAATCATTGGCGTCGATAATCTTCTGGATATTCTGGTTGGCCGGTGCGCCGGGCTCGATGCCGTAAATCTTGCTTTCGAATTCGTTGGCATGTTTGGCGAGATCGGCAAAATCCTTGACGCCCTTTTCCGCCATATAGGCCGGCACCGCCAGCGTGAACTTGGCGCCTTCGAGGTTTTTCGTCATCACCTCGGCCGCCTTGGCGGCATTCAGATCATCCACGAAGGATTTCTGCGCCGGCATCCAGTTGCCGAGGAAAACGTCGATCTCGCCGTTCTTCATCGCCTGATAGCCGATCGGCACCGACAGTGTCTTGACGTCAGCCTCATAACCCAGCGCATCGAGCAGGACGGAAGCAACGCCATTGGTGGCGGTGATGTCGGTCCAGCCGGGATCGCTAAGGCGGATGGTCTTGCAGGCCGCGTCATCGGCCGCCTGAAGCGGGGTGGAGAAGGCGGCCACGGACAGAATGAGACCGGCGGCGATGCGGTGCAGATGAGAAATGGTTTTCATTGTGGCTCCCCTTTTATTAGTCCAGTTTATTGAACACCACATTGTTTTTGCCTGTGAAGCAGGTATTTTTCGATGACTGATATAAGGAATTTTAATGTCAGACCGGCCTCTCGATCTCGGATGGATGCGCATTTTCACCGAGGTTGCCCGCCGCGGCAGCCTGACGGCGGCGGCTGCATCCCTGCGGCTGACCCAGCCGGCCGTCAGTTATCAGATCCGCCGGCTGGAGGAGGAACTGGGCGTGGCGCTCGTGCAGCGCAGACATCGCGGTATCGAACTGACGACGGAGGGCCAGAGGCTGTTCGAGATCGTCTCGCGCAATGTCGACGCCATCGACCTTCTGGCGCAGCAGCTTCGCCGGACGGAGGAACGGCAGACCATCCGTCTGCACACGGACTATGCCTTTTCGTCCCTGTGGCTCATTCCCCGCATGCATGGTTTTCGCGTCCTCAACCCGGATATCAACATCCAGATCGTCGCCACGCAGGATCCGATGGCGCAAGGCAAACACGATAGTGACGTGATGATCATCTTCGGCACGCGGCAGGAAGCAGGCGATGGCGCGGTGCTGCTGCTCTCGGAAAAAGTCACACCCGTCTGTTCGCCGGCGCTTTTGGCGGAAGCACCCGCAACCATTTCGGATCTTTCACGGCTGAAACTGATCCACCTCGAAAACACCTCGCAGGCGCATTGGTTCGACTGGGCTGCCTATTTCAAGCATTTCGGCGTGCATCGCGGTGCGGAGCATGATGGCGGCGATATCAGCTTCAACAATTACACGATGGTGGTGCAGGCAACCATCGGTGAGCAGGGTTTTGCACTCGGCTGGGCCGGACTGGTCGATCCGTTACTCGAAGCCGGCGTGCTGGTGACGGCCGGCCCGAGCCTTGATGCGCCGGGACGCGGTTACTGGCTGATGCGGCCGAAAAGCAGCGACAGCGCGGTGAGGAAACTCACCGGCTGGCTGATCGACGAGCGGCGGTGACGCCGCCCGCCAGCCTGTACCGTTTCCGGTTCAGATGGGATAATGCAGCGGCCCGTCCTGCAACGTGACCCAGCGTAGCTCGGTGAATTCCGCAATGCCCGCCGTGCCGCCAAAACGGCCGTAACCGGATGCCTTGACACCGCCGAAAGGCATCTGCGCCTCATCGTGAACGGTCGGGCCATTGATGTGGCATATGCCGCTTTCGATGCGCGCTGCGATGGCAAGCGCCCGTGCCTGATCCCTGCCAAAAATCGCGGCGGAAAGACCGAACTCGGTTTCGTTGGCGATGCTCACGGCCTCATCCACGCTGCCGGCCCTGATGATGGAGACGACGGGGCCGAAGCTTTCCTCCGCATAAAGCCGCATGGCGGGCGTGACGCCATCGACGGCGATCGCATCCACCATCGTGCCATTGCCACCGCCGCCCGCGACCAGCCGTGCGCCCTTCGAGACGGCGTCATCCACCAGCGCCCGGATGCGGGAGGTCGCTTCGGCGCTGACCAGCGAGCCAAGCGGTGTTTTGCCCTCACGCGGATCGCCGGCTTTGAGGCTCGAAGCTTTTTTGGCGAAGGTCTCCACGAATGTATCGGCAACGCTGTCGAGCACGATGATGCGCTCCGTCGACATGCAGATCTGGCCCTGATTCATGTAGGCACCGAAAGCGGCCGCCGCGACAGCCGCCTCGATATCGGCATCGTCAAGCACGATGAACGGCGCCTTGCCGCCAAGCTCCAGCAAAGCGGGCTTCAGGTAACGGCCGGCCGTTTCGGCAATCACGCGGCCAACGCGGGTCGAGCCGGTGAAGTTCACCCGTCTGACGGCGGGGTGCGAGATCAGCGTATCGACGATCTTTGCGGCATCTTCCGGCGCATTGGAGACGGCGTTGAGCACGCCTTTCGGCAGACCGGCGGAAGCGACGGCTTCGACGATCAGCGCGTGGGTGCGCGGGCAAAGTTCCGAGGTCTTCATGACAACGGTATTGCCGCAGGCAAGCGGCGTGGCGATGGAGCGCACGCCGAGAATGACCGGCGCATTCCACGGCGCCATGGACAGGACGACACCGGCCGGCTGGCGCAGCGCCATCGCCATGGTTCCCGGACGGTTGGAGGGGATGATCTCGCCCTTGATCTGGGTGGTCAGGCTCGCTGCCTCGACCAGCATGTCGCTCGCCAGTTTGACGTTGAACCCGGCCCAGGCATCGGTTGCGCCGATTTCTTCCTTCATCGCCTGGGTGATGTCAGGCCCGGCGGCGAGAAGCGCCTGCGCGGCAGCCAGAAGCAGGCGGCGGCGTTCACCGGGCGGCGTTGCCGACCAGACCGGGAAAGCGGCCGCCGCGGCATCGGCCGCGCGCATGGCGTCCTCCACCGTTGCCGCCGCCGCACTGGTCGCCACATCGCCGGTAATGGGGTTGCTGCGCTCGAAGCGCTTGCCGCTTGCGGCCGGGCAATGATCACCGCCGATGAAAAGATTGACAGTCTGCATGGTCTTTCTCCTGAGTTCAGACAATGGCGGCGGTGGTACCGCCGAGAAACGCCCGTTGCACGGCGGGATCTGCGGACAGGGCTTCAGCCGTGCCTGCCCCGACGATCCGCCCTGCTTCCAGCAAATAACCGCGATCGGCAAGCGCAAGGCTTTCGCGTACATTCTGCTCCACGAGCAGAATTGAAAGGCCGCTCTTCTTGATCTCAGCCAAAGCGGCAAAAAGTTCCTGCGTGACGATGGGCGCAAGCCCAAGGCTCGGCTCATCCAGCAGCAGATAATCCGGTGCCGACATCAGCGCCCGCCCGATGGCGACCATCTGCTGTTCGCCACCGGACATGGTGCCGGCAAGCTGCTGCCGCCGCTCGGCAAGGCGCGGAAACAGCGAGAAAATATGCTCGCGCGTCGTCTTTTCCGCTGAACGGGCATGGCGGGGATTGGCCCCGAGACGAAGATTTTCCTCCACCGTCAGCGCTGCGAAAATTCCGCGTCCCTCCGGCACCAGCGCCACGCCACGTTCCACGATCTGATGGGCGGGGACAGCTGCAAGCGACGCGCCGTTGACGCGCACTTCGCCGGAGGCCGGCGCCACCATGCCGCCGACCGCCTTCAGCAGTGATGACTTGCCCGCACCATTGGCGCCGAGCAGCACCACTGTTTCGCCCTTGGCGACATTGAGCGATATGCCGTCAACCGCAAGATGTTTGCCGTAGCGGATTGTCAGTGCATCAATTTCAAGCATGTGCCGCTCCCAGATAGGCGGAAATGACCTGCGGATCATCAAGCACCACTGCCGTCGGCCCGTCGGCAATCTTGCGACCGGCCGCCATGACCACGGAGCGCGGGCAGAGTGCACGCACGGCGGCCATGATATGTTCTACCAGCAGGATCGTCGTTCCCTGCGATGCCAGCCGCCGGATCAGCGCTATTCCTTCCTGCAGCTCCGTGGGGTTAAGGCCCGCGAGCCATTCGTCGAGAAGCAGAAGCTTCGGTTCACCCGCCAGCGCACGCGCCAGTTCAAGCCGCTTCTGGTCGATATAGGTGAGATCGCCGGCCGACAGGGTCTCCCGCCCGGCAAGGCCAATCCTTTCGAGGCAGGCCCGCGCGACCTTCTCCGCCTCAAGACGGGACAGGCGTTGCGGCCCGAACATGGCCGATACGGCGACGTTTTCGAGCAGGGAAAGCGACGGCAAAAGCCGCACGAGCTGGAAGGTGCGCGCCACGCCGGCGCGGGCAATCACATCCGGCCGCCTTCCTGCAATCTCCTGCCCTTTTAGCCGGATCGACCCTTCGGTTGGCTTCAACGCCCCGGAAATCAGGTTCATCAGCGTCGTCTTGCCGGAACCGTTCGGCCCCAGCAGCCCGACGACCTCGCCGGCCTCGATTGTGAGACCAAGACCATCCACCGCCTTCAGCCCGCCAAAGGTCTTGCGGATATCGGTGATTTCGAGAACAGCGCTCATGCGGCTTTCTCCTTTTTGCGCAGTTTCTCAAGCGCCGCCAGCACGCCATCCGGCAACACAAAGACGATGAGGATGAAGAGGGCGCCGAGGATGATGGAAAAATGGTTGGGGAAGTTGGCGCCCAGCCATTCGAACAGCAGGAACAGCGGCACCGCACCGAGAATGGGTCCCCAGCGGCGTGTAGCTCCGCCAAGCAAGGCCATGATGACGGTGAGGAACGATACCTGCGGATTAAAGACGATGGCCGGCTCGATATAGACCCAGCGCGGGGCCTGAATTGCACCCACAAGCGTGATGATCGTGGCCGACAGCACGAAGAGCGTCAGCTTGGTGCGGGCGAGATTGATGCCCGCATGGGCCGCCACGACCTCGTCGTCACCGATTGCCTTCAACGCCAGTCCGAGCTTGCTGCGGTCGATCAAGATCGCCAGCAGAAGGGTGATGACAGCCAGCGCCAGCAATTGCCACAGCACATGCTGCGGCTCCAGCGGCAGGAAGATATAGCGCCCGAGCGTGCCGGTCACATTCACCTCATACCAGGTGATGAGCTGGCGGATGAGCTCGGCAAGGCCAAAGGAAAAGATCACGAAATAAATGCCAGCGACGCGCAGTGTGGAAAGCCCGACGACAAGCGCCAGCGACGCACCGACAAGGGCCGCGCACAGAAGCACAAGCGGCCAGGGCAAAACCTCGCTCAGCACCGCGACCGTATAGGCCCCGACACCGAAGAAGGCGACGGTGGCAAGCGAAATATAACGGGTCGGGCCTGAGAACATCGCCCAGGCGGAAGCGAGCGTCGCATAGCCCAGCAGGCCGATGATGACGCCGACGCCATAGGCATCGAAAAAGAAGGGGGAAAGCGCCAGCAGCGCGACTGCAGCAAAGCCAATGAGAAGCGGGATCATTTGCCCCTCCTTGCGAAGATGCCTTCCGGACTCCAGAGCAGCACCACGAGAAAGAGCAGATAGGTGGCGGCGAGCGTGAGGCCGGGATCGACATAAACGAGCACGAAGGTTTCCACGAGACCGAGCAGCAGGCCGGCCACCAGCGCGCCAAGCAGATTGCCGACACCGCCCATGATGACGACGACAAGCGCCTTCATGGTGAAGACCACGCCATAGGAGGCGGAAAAGGTCTGGTACATCGAAATCATCACCCCGCCGGCCACGGCGAGTGCGCCGCCAAGGGCAAAGCCGATCGAAGCCACACGGTTCACATCAATGCCGACCAGCGGCGCAGATTTGGGCGCAAGCGCCACCGCCCGCAGGTTGAGACCCCAGCGGCTGTGGGTGAGCGCCAGATAAAGCCCGCCGCCGATGACCACCGACAGGCAGAAGGACAGGAGCCGGTTGAGCGCCACCGTCGTGCCGAGGATATCGACGCCATCGGCGAGATAGGAATAGGAATGATAGTTGCCGCCGAACACGACAAGCATGATGCCCTGAATGACGAAGAGCAGCCCGAAGGTCGCCAGTATGGAATCGACTTCCAGACGGCCGGACCCGCCCGAACGGCGTACCAGCGGCCGCATCATCACACGGTAGATCAAAAAGGACAGGCAGTAACCGAGCGGCACGATAATGAACAGCGACAAGAGCGGCGAAAGGCCATAGCTGGAAAACAGCACGAAGGCGAAGAAGGCAGCCGCAATCAGCACTTCGCCATAAGCAAGGTTCATGATGCGGGCGATGCCATATTGCAGCGAAAGTCCAAGCGCGATCAGCGCATAGGTCCCTCCCAGCATCAAGCCGAAGATGAGGGTGGATAAAAACAAGGGATTGTCTCCAGTCTGGAACATGGCCGAAGCCTGCCGGCCGGGGTTCACGGCCCCGGCCGGCAACGGCTCACCATTGCGGCTTCGGAATGACCGGCTTTGCCGCGCCTGAACGGTCTGCGGGTGCAATCGCCACAAAGCGGTCACCCTGCCATTGTCCCGCCCACCATAGCTGGCGAAGCTGGTTGTCCTCAAGCTTGACCGGGCCGATGACGGTTTCGAAGCTTCCCGTCGAAAGCTCGCTTGCCACCGCCGCCTTGTCGAGGCCGACACGCTGGATGGACTGGGCCAGCATTTCGAGGCTCGCATAGGTGATGGCGCTTGCCCAGCTGTCCGGCTTGGCGCCGATGAAGGCCTCGTGGCGCTTGAAATAATCCTCGATCCTGTCGCTGCTGCCATCAACGCCGCCGATGCTGATCACGCCTTCCTGCTTGCCATCGGAGACCTTCGGGAAGATCGGGAAAGCACCGCCGACGCCGACATAAAGGACCTTCGGGTTAAACCGGGCCGTCTGCGCCTGTTTCGTCACCGCGAAACTGTCGGGCGGATAGGAAAAGGCGATGAAGCTGTCCGCACCACTCGCCGCCGCCTCGTTCACAAGTGCTGCGAAATCCGAAGTGCCGACCGGATAGGTCTTGTCATAGGCCAGTGTGAAACCCGCTTCCTTCAGCGCCGGTCGCGCGGCCTTGATGAGATCGATACCGAAACCGTCAGCCACGGAGATCACCGCGACCTTGTCGTTGATCTGGCCGGCATCGCGTGCGGCTTTCAAAACGTCGGCCAGTGCATTGGCATAATCATGGCCGCCGCCCAGCATCCAGAAGCTCTTCTTCCAGCGCGCGGCAAATTCGGGCGCCTTGTCGGTCACACCGGTCACTGCCAGTTGCGGATAACCGAAGCGCTCATAAAGCGGTGCGACGGCCAGATTGAAGCCCGTGCCCCATGGCGGCAGAATGAAATCGACCTTGTCCTGGCTGGCCAGACGCTCAGTGAATCGCACCGCATCCTCGGCCGAGGAGCGGTCGTCATATTCGACCACTTCCACCGGCAGGCGCTTGCCATCCGGCAAGGTGAGGCCACCGGCATCGTTGACCTCCTTCACCCATAATTTGTAGTTCGGAATGGTGGTGATGCCAGCACCTGTGGCATTGGCGCCGCTTTTTGAAACGGCATAACCGATCTTCACCGACGTGCGGTCCTGCGCATTGACATAACCGAAAGATACTGCCGACAGGGCAGCACCGGAGAGCAGGCAGAACAGCGTTCTGCGCTTCAGACTATTCATGATGTTCCTCCCAAAGCGCCTTCTCGGGGTTGCCGTTCTCCTCAAGGCTTTCCCCTGCGCTGATCAAAGTTTAGCAATGACAGCCGCATATAAAATGCACTAGTGTAGCGCATTATTGTACTTTTGGAGGCATAATGCCGCTGTACAGCCAGATTGCCGGCAACCGCGTTGAGATAACCGCACGCACCCTCGCCTCAGCGCTGCGCGTATCGGAATTGCGGCTGGAAGCGGATAGTGCCCATCTGCTGCTTCTCTCCGCCGGCGAAGCAGAAATCCTGCAGGGTGAAAAGACGCTGCCTGTCACGGCACCGGGGCTCGTCTGGCTGCCCATCGCCCCCGCGGGCCGCCTGCGGCTGAATGCCGGAAGTCGTGGATCGCTGCTGAGGACGACCGAAATCGGCCTTGCCCATGCCATGCCCACAGGCGCGAGCGCGAGCGCGGTGCGCAATATATTGCAGCGTATTTTGACGCAGACGCCAGCGGAGAAGGATCGGCAGGAACTGGCGGGTTATATCGAGACCATCGCCAGCGAAAATGTGCGCGCGACAACCGGTTCGGACACGATCATCGCCAGCCTGCTCTCCGTCACCCTCATCCGCATCTGCCAGCACGCCATGGCCGATATTGCCGCAGCCATCTCCACGCCCGGTAGCCTCACCGAACGGTTCGTCCTGCTGGTAAGCCAGTACAAGCGCGATCAATGGGGCGTGGACGATTATGCAAGACATTTGAGTGTCAGCCGCGAACGGCTGGGATTTGCGGTTCACAAGGCCACGGGGCTTTCACCACAGGCCTATATTCACCGCGAAATCATCTCCGAAGCACGCGACCTTCTTCTTAACTCTTCACTGCAAGTTGCTGAAATTGCGTTTCGATTGGGGTTTCAGGACCCCGGCTACTTCAATCGCTTTTTCACCCGCAACGAAGGCACGTCTCCCGGACGTTTCCGCCGGGCCGCAACGCGGATGCAGAACCTGCCGCCGCCATCTTATGCGGCTTGGCCGTGACCTGAAAGGCGGCCGAGAATTAGGCGGCTTCCAGTTCTTTGATATTGGCAAGGTCCGCTTCCAGCCTTGCAGCGGCGGCCTTAATGTCAAAGGCGTTCTGCAAGTTCAGCCAATACTCCGGTGTGGTCTTGAAAAACTTTGCGAGGCGCAAGGCAGTGTCGGCGGTGATACCAAGTTTCTCTCCCACAATCCGTTCTATGCGGGTGCGAGGAATATTGAGGTGCTTTGCAAGGGCGTATGCTGACATGCCCAGCGGCTCGAGATAGAGTTCCCGCAGGATTTCGCCCGGGTGGATCGGGGGCGATTTGCTGATTGTCATGATCGCTGGCCCTCCTTGGCCTATTTGTCCTGAGCTTTCCGAAAATAACCGACTAGTGATAATCGGTTATTTCCACGCTTTCCGGCCCCGCGTCTGTCCAGACGAAGCAGATACGCCATTGCTTGTTGATCCGAATCGAATATTGGTCTTCACGGTCGCCGGACAGCTTTTCCAAACGGTTACCCGGTGGTGACCGAAGGTCGTCAACCGTGGTCGACGCATCCAGAATCGTGAGCAGCTGCTGGGCGCGGCGTATGAGATCCGCGGGAAAGCCCTTCTTCACAGATCCGTCGTCAATCGATGCGGTCAGCTTGTTTTTAAAAGAACGGATCATTGCTGGCCTCGTGATATTGGTATCATAAACCGATACACTCAGAAGTCAACAGAACAGTATCTTAAAGAGATACAATTTATTGCCGTCCCGTCATCGCCCGATGCCGCCCGATTGGCAGCATCATCGGCTTGCCGGAGGTCGGATCTTCGATGACCCGGCTTTCGATGCCGAAGACGTGGCGGACATTCTCTTCCGTCAGCACCTCTTCCGGTGTGCCGCAGACATGCAGCTTTCCGTCCGTCATGGCGACGAGATGATCGGCATAACGGGCTGCGAGGTTGAGATCGTGCAGCACCATGACGATTGTGGTTTCACGGGACTGGTTGAGGTCAGTCAGAAGGTCCAGTACTTCGACCTGATGGCTGATATCCAAGAAGGTCGTGGGTTCATCCAGCAGCAATATGTCGGTCTTCTGGGCAAGCGCCATGGCGATCCAGACGCGTTGCCGCTGGCCGCCCGACAGTTCATCTACCGGCCGCTCGGCAAGGTCCACCGTATCGGTGGCGATGAGGGCCGCCGCAACCGCCTCGTCGTCCTGGCGCGACCAGCGGGCGAACAGGCCGTGATGCGGGTGTCGGCCACGGCTGACGAGATCGGCGACGACGATACCCTCCGGCGCGATCGGCGATTGCGGCAGGAGGCCCATGCGCTGCGCCAACTCTTTCGAAGGAAGCCGATGGATGGATTTGCCGTCGAGCAGGACCTGCCCGGCGCGGGGCGTGATAAGCCGCGACATGCTGCGCAGCAGGGTGGACTTGCCGCAGGCATTGGCCCCGACGATGACGGTGATTTTCCCGCGTGGAACGACGAGGTTCAGCCCTTCGATAATAAGGGTTTCACCGTAGCCAGCCGAAAGGCCGTTCACGGAAAGGGAGTGGCCGGTCATAACGAGCCTCCGCTGCGGTTGACCCGCACGATAAGGTAAATCAGATAGGGCGCGCCCAGCGCGCCGGTAACGACGCCGACCGGGTATCGACCCGGCAGCAGGAACTGGCCGCAATAATCGCCCACCAGCACCAGTACGGCCCCGACAAGTGCTGCGGGAATGAGCAGTGAGCCGGTGCTGCCGACGATACGCGCGGCAATTGGCCCCGACAGGAAGGCGACAAAGGCGATAGGTCCCGAGACGGCCGTGGCAAAAGCGATCATGCCTACGGCGGCGATGATGACGATGATGCGCGTTTTCCCAACCCTCACACCGAGCGCGGCGGCGGCGTCATCGCCTAGCCGCAACGCCTCAAGATCACGCGCGCGGCTCAAAAGTAACCCACCGAACAGAATGAAGGCGACAAAGAGCGGCAGCGTCTGGGCAAGCTTCGCGCCATTGACGCTGCCCGTCAGCCAGCGCATCGCCTCCTGCAGTGTCCAGGCGGGCGCGACGGAGAGAATATAGGCGATGAAGCTTTCCAGCATGGCGGAAACGCCGATGCCGACGAGGATGAGCCGCGTTCCGGCCACGCCATTGCGGAAGGACAGGAGATAGACCAGCAGCGCAATGCCGAGACCGGCGATGACTGCAAAGACCGAGACGATCGGCCCGTTCAGCTGCAGCACGACGATGGCGAAGACGGCGGCAGCACTCGCGCCGGAACTGATGCCGATAATGTCGGGGCTGGCGAGCGGATTGCGCAGCATGATCTGGAAGGCGGCACCGCCCAGCCCGAAGCTCAGCCCGGCCAGCACCGAAAGCAGCGCGCGCGGCAGGCGCAATTGCCCGACGGTGAAGCTGACGCCGGCAATATCCTCGCCAGCCAAGACGCGGATCACCTCACCGGGCGGCGTAAAGGATTGCCCCAGCATCAGCGTCAGGGCGAATGCAGCAATCAGCAGGGCCGAGAGGGTGGCGATGACAAGGCGGCGCCGGCGCTGGCGGGTCCGGCGGTTCAAGACCAGTGTGTCGATGACGGCAGCGTGCATGGTCATAGTTCACGCACCCGCTGGCGTCTGACGATCCAGATGAAGAACGGTGCACCGACCAGCGCGGTGACAATACCAACATCGAGTTCGGACGGCCGTGCGACGATGCGGCCGACAATATCGGCAGCAAGCAGCAGGCAGGCGCCGCCAAGCGCGGAAAACGGCAGAAGCCAGCGATTGTCAACACCGACGAGCAGACGGCATAGATGCGGCACAACCAGCCCGACAAAGCCGATCGGCCCGCAAATGGCGGTAGCCGTGCCGCAGAGCAAAATAGCCCCAAAAGACGCCACAGCTCGGGCGACAGCGACGTTTTCGCCAAGGCCGGCGGCGAGCTCATCGCCCAGAGCCAGCGAATTCAGCCTGCGCGCCGAAAGCAGGCTGATAGCGAAACCGGCGGCCAGAAACGGCAGAACGGTCTCGATGCGCTCGAAGGTCGCGCCGCCGACGCCGCCAATCTGCCAGGCGCGGATGCCGCCGGCAATATCGCTGCGCGGCAAAACCACGGCGATCACCAGCGACGAGAAGGCGACGGATGTGGCAGCACCCGCAAGCGCCAGTTTCAGCGGCGTGGCCCCGCCGCGCCCGAGCGAACCGACGACATAAACGAAGACGGCCGAGAGACCCGCACCAATGATGGCGGCAATGATGAAGGCCTGTGAAGACGCAATGCCGAACCAGACGATGGCGATGACGACGGCGAGCGACGCACCCATATTGACGCCGAGAATGCCGGGATCGGCCAGCGGATTGCGGGTGACGCCCTGCATGATGGCTCCCGCCAGACCGAGTGCGGCACCGGCCAGAAGCGCAAGCACCGTGCGCGGCAGGCGAACCGCAACGGCCGCTTCCGCAACCGTCTCAACCCGGCCGGCGAGCGCTGCGGTAATATCCGCCAGCGATACATCACGCGTGCCGATGGCGATTGAGAGCGCGCAAAGCACGGAAAGAAGCGCCAGCACGGCGATGAGCCACGCCGTTCGTTTACGGTTGGAGCGGCCGGCAAGCAGCACGGCCGGACCTTTACCGGATCCGTGCAATGTCATTGGGATTTCCCGGAGGATTTGTCCGCTGCTTTCGCCAGAAGATCGGCATAGTCCTTCAAAACCCAGGAAATCGACAGCGGCGTTGGGTTGGACGCGGTGCCGAGCGGATCGCGGCCAAGCATGACGATGGCATCGCGGGAAACGGCGGGCATGCGGGCAAGCAGCGGATCGGCGCGCATGGCATCGAACAGCGGCTTGCTGCCATAGGTCACGACAATATCGACATCGTCGAATGCATCGACACGCTCGGCGCTGACACCGGCGGCGAACTGCCCCGGCTTCGTTGCTTCCACGACGCTTTTCGGTGAGGCAAGCCCGAGATCGGCGAAAAACTTCACCCGGCTGTCATTGGCGGTATAAAAATTGACGACGCTGAGATTGGTGGCATCGAGATGGGTGACAAACATTGCCGACTTGCCCTTCAGCTGCGGATGGCCGGCGACCACCTCGGCAATCTCCGTCTCGATGCGCTTGATCAGCGCTTCACCTTCCGCAACCATGCCAAGGCCGGCGCTGTTCAGCCGGATCATCTCGCGCCAGTCCGTCGCCCAGGGGGAAACAGGATAGGCCACCACAGGCGCGATCTGGCTCAGCGTCTCGTAGTCGGACTGGCTGAGGCCGGAATAGGCCGCGAGAATGACATCCGGCTGCGTTGCCGCCACGGCCTCGAAATCGATGCCGTCGCCCTCATCAAACAAAACCGGTTTTTCCGCCTTGAGTTCGGCGAGCCGCTTTGCCACCCAGGGCAGCAGGCCATCGCCGTCATCATCACCGAAATTGGCGGCGGCGAAACCGACAGGCACGATGCCAAGCGCCAGCGGCACCTCATGGTTTGCCCAGGCGACGGTGGCGACCCGTTGCGGCTTCTTCGTAATCGTCGTCGTGCCGAAGGCATGTTTGATGACGGTGGGATAGGTCGTCGCATCATCCGCCAAGGCCATATTTGGCGCGATTATCGACAGAAACAGCACAAGGGCCGGCACGAGGCAGCGGAACGGACGAAGCATGACGAAGCTCTCAAAGGTTCAAAAGTGGACTTGAACTCTCAGCTTCACATGCCCCCGTCAAGTCTAAGGAAGAGATGCCACCCGAACAGCGGTGAAATTTCCGGGGTTTTGTACAAAACCACAAAAAGTTACAATACCGGACAAACTTTCTCAAGTTATTGGGCGCTTCGAGAGTGGGCCGTGCAAGCGGCGATCGGGGCATCAACTTCTGGAATCTGGCAATGAAAATCGAAATCGACGGCAAAAACCGTAAAACCGCGCCACATTTTTATGGGAAAGCCACCCTACTTGCCTGCACGGCGCTTGTCGCCACCCTGCCCGGCCGGTCGCTGGCGCAGGAGGCTGCCAATACAAGCGGCAGCACGGTTCTGGAACGGATCACCATCGACAGCGGCGACAATGACCAGAAGTCCATCGTCGCCACCCGCACCACGAGCGGCAGCAAGATGGCGACCGATATTCTCGATACGCCGGCCTCGGTCTCCGTCATCACCGCCAGGGAAATGCAGCAGCGCGGTGTGCAGACCGTGGAAGAAGCGCTGCAATATACCGCCGGCGTGACCACGGATTTCTACGGCTCCGACGATCGTTTCGACTATTTCAAGATTCGCGGCTTCGATGCCTATACCTATCGCGACGGCCTGACGCTTGGCCGCCCCTTCGGTGCACTGCGTGAGGAGACCTATGCGTATGAGCGCGTGGAGGTACTGAAGGGTGGCAATTCCACCACGTTTGGCGTTTCCGATCCCGGCGGCTCGGTGAATTATTCCACCAAGGTACCGAAACGCGCCCGCTTCGGCGAAGCCTATATCACCGGCGGCTCCTATAGCCGCGCCGAAATCGGCTTCGACTTCGGCGACAACATCACCAGCGACGACACGCTGTCCTATCGCCTCACCGGCAAGCTCCGCAACGCCGATGCGGAATATGACTATTCCCGCGATGACGAGAAATTCTTCATGGGCGGCCTGACCTGGCGTCCGACCGATGTCACCAGCCTTACCGTGGTTTATGATCACCTTAACAAGGACGGCGTTCCCGGTGGCGGCGGCCATCCGGTTGGCTCGCATTTCGACCGCAGCCGCTTCTTCGGCGAACCTGACTACAACTACCGCGGCACCAACCGCAATTCGCTGAGCGTGATGTTCGACCACGATTTCGGCTCGGGCCTGACACTGAGTTCCAATGCGCGCTACAGCAAGACCAACACCGATTTCGGCTACGCCTATATTTCGTCCACGCCGACCAATGGCTCGACCATCGCCAATCGCTCCTATTTCGGCAACGACACCGAGACCGAAAATTTCCTGATCGACACCCGACTGCAATACGACACGACGCTGGAGAGCATCGAGAGCCGCAGCCTCGTCGGCGTTTTTTATAACGACTACTCGTCCGGCAGCAAAAACTACTTCGGCGCTGCGCCCGGCATCAACTGGATGAACCCAGTCTATACCGGCGCACCCTCGTCGGTGCCGCTCTTCTCCAACTCGCTGACGGACCAGAAGACCAAGTCGATCTACCTGCAACAGGACCTGACCTTCTTCGACAGGCTGATCGTCAGCGCCGGCCTGCGCAACGACTGGATCGACACCGACCAGACCAACCGGCTGAACGGCACGACGGCGAGCGGCGACATCAGCGAACTGACCAAGCGCATCGGCGTATCCTACAAGGTCACCAATGAGATCGCGCCCTATATCAGCTATGCCGAATCGGTGGTGCCGGCATCGGGCCTCACCGTTGAACCGGAGCGCGGCGAACAGATCGAACTTGGCATCAAATACCGGCCGGAGGCTTTCCCCGCCCTGTTTACCGCCTCGATCTACGACCTGAAGAAAAACAACATCACCGTCACCAGCCCGATCACCAGCCTGCCCACCACCATCGGCGAAGTCCGCGTGCGCGGCCTCGATCTGGAAGCCAAGGCGGAAGTCACCGACAATCTCAGCCTGACGGCGGCCTATTCCTATCTCAACGCGGAAATCACCGAAAACGGCACGGGCGGCAATGTTGGCAACCGGCCGCAATTCGTGCCGGAACATCAGGCCTCGCTATGGGTCAACTACACGCTTGAAGGTAACGACCACTTCGGCGACACGACATTCGGCCTCGGCGGCCGCTACACCGGCTCCTATTATTTCGACAATGCCAACAAGGTCTCGACCGGCAGCAGCATCACCGTGGATGCGGCAGTAAGCTACAAAATCCAGGAAACCGCCTCTCTGGACGTGAATGTCTCCAACCTCTTCAACGAAAAACATGTTGCTTATGGCGGGTTCGGCGCTGATTTCTACAATCCCGGCCGGGCGTTCTCCGTTACGCTGCGCAAGACGTGGTAAACATCGAGATTAGCAATATTTTTCAGTGTATTGCATAATTCTTCTAATGTTCAACGTCATCCTCGGGCTTGTCCCGAGGATCTAACCACATCTCATCAGGTCAGAAGGCAGCAGATTCTCGGGACAAGCCCGAGGATGACGTAGAGCGAGGCTTGTGGAATTGCGCCGAACCGCTGCGCATAGACGGCAAGGCGCGCCGGTTCACAGCAGCCTGTGCATGCGCCGCCAGGCGGCTGGCGTATCGCCCACCGAGTGGCGAAAGGCCTTGGTCAGATGGGCCTGATCCGAAAAACCAAGCTGCGCGGCGATATCGGCAACGGTCAGATCGCCCTCCAGCAGAAGTTTCTGGGCGGCATTGATCCGCCGCTCCAGCTGCCATTGCAGCGGCGTTTTACCCGTGGTCTGGCGAAACACGGTGGCGAACCAGCTTTCGGAAAGCCCGACAATATCGGCCATTTCGGCAACTGTCATGCGGTCGTCACCGCGCTTTTCGACCCGGGCGAGCAGCCTGTTCATCTGTGCCTGCGTCAGCCTGCCATTGGCCTGCTCGGGCGTCGGACCGGGAATATCCAGCAGTCCAGCGACGATGCCGCCGACCAGGCTTTCGGCATAAAGCGGATGTTTCGAAGGCTCGGCCAGTTCATCGACAAGCAGGCCTGCCAGCGTTTCCACCGCGCCGATATCCTGTATCTCGACCGGACGGCGCAGCGCCGTCATGGCTGCCGAACCACCGACCGCCGGCGACAGGAAGCGCAAAAGCCGGTCTTTGTGGATATGCAGGTTGAGGTGCGAAAAGCGATGCGCGGCGTTGCTGCTCGTCCACATCGGCACGCCGGCCGGCACATAGACCGCCCGCGTCATTGGCCGCGAATGCTGCGAAAGCTCGCCATCGCGGTTGGAAATCCGGATCCGTGACGAGACATCGTTGAAGAAAATCATGATGCGGGGATCGGCGGCCAGATAATAACCCTTCGCCCCCATCTGGCTTTCGGCCTCCCAGAACGCGCTGACCAGCCCGTCAAACTGGCGCCATTTGACCGGCGCGGTAACGCTGATCCCTTCCGTGTGCCAGGTCATGGAATGCCAGAAACTCAATGCGGTTACCGTCCGGTTGTCGAGCCGAGGTTGGAGACGCGGGAAACGGCAAACGCCGCAACAGACATCGCGCCCCACGCCAATAACATGACTTATCAATTCATGTTAATAGCAAAGATCGTTATAAAGAGAAACATTCTCTTGCGCGGCACTTCTGGAACCTCCGCCCGCACTGCCCGTTAAATCCATGACAGGACCTCAACACGGGAGATGAACATGGATCGCAAGAAGGAAGCGGGCGATTTCGCCGACAAGAAACGCGAAGAACAGGGCCACGGCGTCATCGTTGCTGGGCCGGATGCGCATGAAAATGAAAAAGGCGGCAAGGCCCCCTCGGGCAAGGCCGAAAAACCAGCCGCTGACCGGCCGGTTTCATCATCCGACCGCCGCTGACAGTTTTTTTGACCCCGACCGCCGCCAGCCACGCATCCCCTCTTATGCGTCATCATTGGCTCACCCCGAGGACAACGCAGCGTCTGGATAGCTTTGGCAGAGTCAAAAAAACCTCCCCGATCGCTCGGGGAGGTTTTGCTTTATTGAGTGGTCGCCTTTCCGCTCAGACGAGATCGAAACGGTCGGCGTTCATCACCTTCGTCCAGGCGACAATGAAGTCGCGGACGAATTTTTCCCTGCTATCGTCCTGCGCATAGACTTCCGCATAGGCGCGCAGGATGGAGTTGGAGCCGATTACGAGATCGACTCGGGTCGCCGTATATCTGGCCGCTCCGGTCCTGCGGTCACGAATCTCGTAGAGATTGTCGCCGGTCGGAACCCAGGAATAGGCCATATCCGTCAGCGTCGTGAAGAAGTCCGTCGTTAGTGCACCCGGTGTCTGGGTGAACACGCCATGCGCCGCACCGCCATAATTGGCGCCGATGACGCGCAGGCCGCCGATGAGGACGGTCAGTTCCGGCGCTGTGAGGCCGAGTAGCTGCGCCCGGTCGAGCAGCAGTTCTTCGGGGCTGACAACATAGTCCTTCTTGACCCAGTTGCGGAAACCATCCGCCAGCGGCTCAAGCGGGGCGAAGCTGTCGGCATCCGTCTGCTCGGCGGAAGCATCGCCACGACCGGCCGCAAAGGGCACGGCGATGTCGAAACCGGCCGCTTTCGCCGCCTGTTCCACACCGTAATTGCCGGCCAGAACGATCACATCGGCGATGCTTGCGCCGGTTTCACGGGCAATCGGCTCGAGAACCGAAAGCACACGGGAAAGACGGGCGGGCTCGTTGCCTTCCCAGTCCTTCTGCGGTGCAAGGCGGATGCGCGCGCCATTGGCGCCGCCGCGCTTGTCCGAACCGCGGAAGGTGCGGGCGCTGTCCCATGCGGTCGCAACCAGATCTGCAACCGGCAGGCCGGAAGCGGCGATCTTCGCCTGGACGGCAGCCGCATTGTAGCTTGTGGAACCCTCAGGCACCGGATCCTGCCAGATCAGGTCTTCAGCCGGAACATCCGGGCCGATATAACAGGACTTCGGCCCCATATCGCGATGCGTCAGCTTGAACCAGGCACGGGCAAAAACGTCAGAGAAGTGGTCCTGATCGTCCTTGAACCTCAGCGAAATCTCGCGGTAGATCGGATCGACCTTCAGGGCCATGTCGGCATCGGTCATCATCGGGATGGTGCGGATCGAAGCATCCTCGACGTCGACCGGCTTGTCTTCCTCGGCGATGGTGATCGGCGCCCATTGCGATGCACCGGCGGGGCTGTGCGTCAATGTCCACTCATGCTTGAACAGCATGTCGAAGAAGCCGTTGTCCCATTTGGTCGGCTCGCTCGTCCATGCGCCTTCGATGCCCGACACCACGGTGTCACGGCCAATGCCGCGGCCCTTGGTGTTGATCCAGCCGAGACCCTGATACTCAGGGCCTGCGGCTTCCGGATCGGGGCTGAGATTGGCCGCACTGCCATTGCCGTGCGACTTGCCGATGGTGTGGCCGCCGGCCGTGAGAGCCACGGTTTCCTCATCGTCCATGCCCATGCGGGCAAAGGTTTCGCGCATCTGCGCCGCCGTCGCCAGCGGATCGGACTTGCCGTTGACACCTTCCGGGTTGACGTAGATGAGACCCATCTGCACGGCGGCGAGCGGGTTTTCCAGCGTCTCGGGCTTGCTCACGTCGCCGTAACGGCCGTCGCTTGGCGCCAGCCATTCCTTCTCGTCACCCCAATAGGTGTCCTTTTCCGGCGCCCAGATATCTTCACGGCCGAAAGCAAAGCCGTATGTTCTCAAACCGGCAACGTCATAGGCAATCGTGCCGGCGAGCGCGATGAGGTCGGCCCAGGAAAGCTTGTTGCCGTATTTCTTCTTGATCGGCCACAGCAGGCGACGCCCCTTGTCGGTGTTAACGTTATCCGGCCAGGAGTTGAGCGGTGCAAAACGCTGGTTGCCGGTGTTGGCGCCGCCACGTCCGTCCGTCACGCGGTAAGAGCCGGCAGCGTGCCAGGTGACGCGGGCCATCATGCCGACATAGCTGCCCCAGTCGGCCGGCCACCATTCCTGGCTATCGGTCATCAGGGCGCGCAGATCGGCCTTCAGGGCCTCGACGTCAAGTGTCTTCAGCGCTTCGCGGTAGTTGAAGGAGGTGCCGAGCGGATTGGTCTTGGTGTCGTGCTGATGCAAAATGTCGAGGTTCAGCGCGTTCGGCCACCATTCGGTCACCGATTTACCAGAGGCCGTATTGCCTCCATGCATGACGGGACACTTGCCAGCCGGTTTTGAAGTTGCGTCCATTTCGCCCTCCGATGGGTTTAGCAATTAAACGAAATAATCAATTCGACATGTGCAGCCTGTTGGGGCCAGCCCGCGGCAGGTTTCAGGAAACCATGCAGCGACGCTGGTGATCTTTCACAGCTACAGCTTCTTTCTGTCATGAAGATGACTAACAGCCGGGTTCCATAATTTCCAATTGTATATTCTAAAGGCTGCGATATGCTGAGCTTATGATTGGCCTCTCCATGAAACATCTCCGTTATTTCGACGCGCTCGCCAAGATCGGCCATTTCGGACGGGCGGCGGAGGCATGTGCGATTTCCCAACCAGCACTTTCGCTGCAGATCCGCGAGCTGGAAGAGCTGATCGGCGCGCCGCTTGTCGAACGTGGCAGCCGCCAGATCCGGCTGACCGCGCTTGGTGAGGAATTCGCCGAACGCACCCGTTCGATCCTTCGCTCCGTGGATGAGTTGCAGGATCTGGCGCGGGCGCGGCATGGCCCGCTCAGCGGCCGCCTGCGCATCGGCGTCATCCCGACCGTCGCACCTTATCTTTTACCACAGGTCATCAAGACGCTCACCCGACATTATCCCGGACTGGAGACCCGCCCACGCGAGGCGGTGACGCAGAAACTCATCGAGGACCTGCTGGAGGCAAAGCTGGACATGGCGATCGTCGCCCTGCCCGTCTCGGAACCGTCGCTGGAAGAGGTTCCCCTGTTTTCAGAGGAGTTCATTCTGGTGCGGCCGATGGAGGATGCGGGCATGCCGGTGCCGAGCGCCGACAAGCTGGGTGAAATGCGCCTGCTGCTGCTCGAAGAAGGCCATTGTTTCCGCAATCAGGCGCTTTCCTTCTGCAGCACGACGAATGCGCCGCCGCGCGTCTTGATGGAGGGCAGCTCGCTCTCCACCCTTGTGCAGATGGTCGGCGCCGGCATCGGCGTCACGCTCATTCCGCAGATGGCGGTCGATATGGAAACACGCCAGTCCACGGTCTCGGTCTTCCGGCTGGCGGAACCGCGCCCGTCACGCACCATCGGCATGGTGTGGCGCAAGAGCAATCCGCTGTCTGCGCAGTTCGCCCATATTTCGGAGATCGTCCGCGAATGCGGCATTGAGAAACTTGGCCTGTCTTCGTAAGGGCGGCGGCCGGATCGCCGCGCGCCCAAGCTGCGGTAACGGCGGCTAATCCTATCGCGAAGCGGCCTTTGCCTGCTTATCCGTCCATTCGGGTGGTGCGCCGAATTTGTCGGCGACCATGCCCTGCAAACCCCGTGAGCGGCCAAAGGCGTCGCATTCGGCGTATTTCGGTTTTCCGCCCAAGGCAGACCGGATTCGGTGCCCGGAGGGAATAGAAAGGTTCAGCCCATCAGAGACCTTGCCCGTCACCAGGATGCGCGCGAAATAATTGGAGAAATCGTCGGCGAGGCCATAAGCGTCGCCTATTTCTGAAACGCGGGGATTGTCGGTGATGGAATTGGCGCCCTTGGACCAGACGGCAGCCGCCCGCTGGACACCGACGTTATCGACGGCTTCCGCCTCGACAGCAAGACCACCGAGCCCGACGGGCAGGCGTGGCACGCTGACCGGCAGGACAAAGCTGCTGCCGAGCGAAACCGCCGTGGAGACCCCTGCCATGGTCTTATTGGTGGGAACCAGATCGGTGATGACCGTGCGGACGGTCATATCCGCTGGCTGGCCATGGGCGGCGATCCGGTATTTATCGCTGAGCGCCACGCAGATGGCTCGATCCAGCGCATTTGAGACGAGTACGCGGTCTTTTTCCGACGGGACACGCGAAGAGGCGGTGAAGGAAAAGGTGGTGGGCACAATGGCGACGGTTTTGACGGCAGCCAGCCCCTTGGCGTCAACGAAAGTCCTGGTCTTGGTGAATTTTCCCTTGGCCGGGCTGAGCTGTGCGTAGGATGTCAGCGTGCCACCTTCCTGCAGCGGCACTGAGGTGCAGCCTGACATAATGAGAGCGAAGGGCAAAGCGGCGAAGGAGGCGCTGCGGCTGCGCACAACTCTGCTGCCGCTGGCCGTGACGAACGGATTCCGCTGGTGTTTCATTGCATGTGCTCCGGTTGGAAAATTTCCTGTGCCCCGCACGCTACGACAGCTAAAATTGCGGCAGCATTACAATCGCGGTCCGCAGGCGCTACAAATGGCGCTCAGAAGCAGAGCCGGAATGTGCTTCCGAAGGCGGAGCTTTCCAGAAGGACACGTCCATTGTGGTCAGCGACGATCTGCTTGACGAGACTGAGACCCAGACCTGCTCCCGTGCTTCGCGGCGTCACGCGATAAAATGGCTCGAATATCCGCTCCTGCTGGTCTTCCGCTATGCCCTGCCCTTCATCGGAAATCGCAATTTCACCGTTTGCGAGAACCGAAACATGGATCATCCCTCTGTTTCCGCCATGGTCGATGGCGTTGCGCACGATATTACTGACGGCGCGCGGCAGGGCGAAGGGGTTGCCCTGCATCTCGTAGCGCGTGATCTGCGTGTCGAAGGAAATATCGTAACCCGCAGACAGCGCCAGCGGCGCAAGATCGGCAACGACTGTACGGGCGATTTCGACGAGATCGACCGTCTCCCAACGGTCATGCACCTGATCGTTCCGCTCCACGGCCAGAAGCTGCTCGGCGGTTTCGCCGAGCCGTGCGACATCCTCCATCAGCCGCTGCCGGTCCGGCCCTTCCGGCAGGCCCTCTATCCGGGTCTGCATGATGGCGATCGGTGTCCTTAGCTCATGCGCCGCATCGATGAGAAACCGTTGCCGCGCCCGGAACTGCTGCTCTAGCCGTTCGAGGATGCTGTTGAAGGATACGATCAGCGGCACGACTTCCCGCGGCACGTCCTCGACGGGCAGCTTCGAGCCCGCCCGGCGCGGGTCGATCTCCGGGGCTTTCCGGACGACGGAACTGAGACCGGCGAGCGCCTGGCGCACGATGCGCGGCACGGAGAAGAACACCGCAGGCAGGATAACCGCCAGCAGCGGAACATAGATCGGATAGGTGCCGAGAAGAAGCGTCAGAAACGACGCGCTGATATGGGAGGTTCCGCCGAACATGACCCTTAGCGGGCCAGATGCCGTATCGAGACTTTCAGACAGCGCGACCTCGGATATGCCGGCGCCGCCGCGAATATCAGCGTCCACCATCAGATGGGCGTAACGCGATAGCTCGGCATAGACCGCCGGCACAGCGCCATAGGTCACGGACTGGCCATCCAGCGTCGAGGCAACGAACCAGAGTTCTTCATTCTCCGCCTTGAGGGCCTTCAGCGCCGGCCCCTCGGTGATGACGAGCCCTTTCTGCGGATCGAGCGAAAGCGAGCCGTCGAGTGTCGAAGACAGATCCTCCCAAAGCCCGATATTGGGAGAGACCCGCATCACCCCGTAAATGCAGAGGCCGACGATGACGACCGCGATCATGGCGGAGACGACAATGCTGAGCTGCCAGCTCAATTGCCACCACAAGGACGGATTGGACTTGCCCTTCACCTTCATGCCTCTTCCTTCAGCAGATAACCGATGCCGCGGATATTATGCACGCTCACCCCGGCCGAGACGTCCAGCAGACGCTTGCGCAGCCGCGATATATGCGCGTCAAGCGCATTGGACTGGATTTCCTCCTCGTAATTGTAGACCGCCGCCTCGAGCGTGGAACGCAGCACGGATTTACCCTTGCGCTTGGCGAGTGCGACGAGAACCAGAAGCTCGCGTCTGGGAAGATCGAAGGGAAGCGAATTGATGGTGACGCTGAGATGTAGCGGGTCGATCACGATCCGGCCGACGGCGATCTGGGCCGGAGCAAGGTTTGCCGGCCGCCTCAGAACCGCGCGCACCCGCGCCAGAAGCTCGCCGACAAGAAACGGCTTTCCCAGATAGTCATCCGCGCCGCCATCCAGTCCCGCGATGCGATCTTCCGGCTCGTTCATTGCCGTCAAGAGGATAATCGGCGTATCGACACCGGCGCGGCGCAGTTTCGGGATGAAGGCAAGCCCCTCACCGTCCGGTAACCTGCGGTCGAGCAGGATGGCGTCGTAAACATGTTGGCGTGTCAGCTCCATCGCATCGCCAAGCCGCATGGTGTGGTCAATGACAATGCCCTGCTTGCCGAGCGTCGCCGTCAGCGCATCCGCCATTTCCTTTTCATCTTCGATCAACAGAAGTCTCATACGTCACCGTCCCTTCACCAGCTGTTCTCTGCCAGAAAGGTTGCGGCAGTATTGCGGCGAAGACGATGCGGCAGGGTAATGCTGCTGCAATTATGGCCCCTTATCCAGACACCATCCGCCTGAATAACGGGCGACGTGACGGCTCGGTGAGCCGTTACCCAAAGAACTTTGCCTGGAAGGATTGTGTTATGTGGGTGAAGAGAAGCATCAAGGCCGGGATCGCGCTTGCGGGCTGCGCGCTCGTCGTTACTGCCCTCGACCCGGCGCGCGGCAGCGTCGATGCCAACGAGCGCGTCAGGGGAATTGTCGAAGCCACCACCCTTAGCCCGGCCGGCATTCCCTTCGAACTGACGGCTTCGGAAACGGCAAAGATCGGCGCACGCCAGATGGTGGAGAAGCTCAGCATCAGCGGTGAACTCCAGCCGGTCAACCGCATCGTGATCCGCGCCCGCGAGGCCGGGAAAATTCTGGAGATGAACGTCCGGGACGGACAGGCGGTCAGGGCCGGTGATGTAGTGGTGCGCTTTGAAACCGATGACCTGCAAGCGGCGCTGCTGCAACGGCAAAGCGACCGGGATGCGGCCGAGGCCGAACTGACGCTGGCGATGCTGGCACTGGCGAGAACCGAACAGCTTGCCAACAAAAACATCACATCGGCGGAACAGCTGGACAAGGCGAAAAGCGATGTCGTGGTGAAAACCGCAAGGGTTCAAAGCCTTTCGGCCCAGACGGATATCGCCCGCCTCGCGCTGAGCAACGCCGAAATCCGCGCGCCTTTCAGTGGCACTGTCACCCGCCGGCTGGCCGAGGCCGGCGCGCGCGTCAGTGCCGATGGCGAGCTTCTCACACTGGTCGATACCAGCGTGCTGGAAGCGAAGGTTCTGGTCGCCACCCGCGATATTCCCCGTGTAAACCTTGGCCAGACGGCGGAACTGGAGATTGACGGCCTCGGTGGCCAGACCGTCAAAAGCACAGTCGAGCGTATCAGCCCGGTTGCCGAGGATGGCACACGTTTTGTCGCCGTCTATCTGCGGCTTGCCAATCGCGACGGCCGGCTGTGGGGCGGAATGTTTGCCAGCGGATCTATCCTCGTCCGCGAAAAAAACGATGCGCTGGTAGTTCCCGCCATCGCGCTTCGCAAGGATGAGACCGGCTACCATGTGCTCAAGGTGACGGACGGTCATTTGCGTCGCCAGACGGTGGCGCTCGGATCGCGCTGGAACGGCGGCAGCCTGATCGAGATCGCCACGGGCCTGAAGGATGGAGAAACGATCCTGACTGCACCGCTTCCGGAATTACAGCCGGACATGGCCGTGACCATCGATAAGGCAGGCTGACATGTTTTTGACCCGTATATCCGTCTCCCATCCCGTCTTCGCCACCATGATGATGGTGACATTGCTGGTCATGGGCCTCTTTTCGCTGCAGCGGCTGGGGCTGGATCAATATCCCAATGTCGACGTGCCCGTCGTCGTCGTGGTAACCACCTATCCGGGTGCGACGCCGGAGACCGTGGAAACAGAAGTGACACGCCCGGTCGAGGACGCGCTGAACGCCATCGGCGGTCTGGATGAGATCACCTCGACCTCTTATGAGGGACGCTCCGTGGTCGTCGTGAAATTCAAGCTTGAGGTACAGGGGGCCGCCGCGGCACAGGATGTACGCGACAAGGTCGCCGCCATCGAGGCGAATTTGCCCGAAGACGCCAAGAAGCCGGTCGTCTCGCGTTTCGATCCCGCCGCCGAACCTATCCTCTCGCTGGCAATCAGTTCGACGTCGCTCGATGTGCCGGCGCTCACCACCCTTGCCGACCAGAAGGTGGTGCGCCAGCTGACTACCGTTGAAGGTGTCGGACAGGCGACGCTGGTGGGCGGCCGCAAACGGCAGATCGACGTTGCTATAGACGAAACCCGCATGCGGGCGCTCGGGGTCGGCGTCAACGAGGTGGTGAACGCGCTGCGCACCGGCAACGGCAACAGCCCGGCCGGCAGCATCGTCGATCCCGTATCCGAACGCACGATCCAGGTTCAGGGTCGCGTCGAGGAACCGCAGGCGCTGCTGGACATGGTGGTGGCGAGGCGTGGTGGCGCGGCGATCCTGCTGCGCGACGTCGCCACGGTTTCCGAAGGGGCGGTCGATGCCGAAAGCCGCGCCCTCTATAATGGCCAGACGGCGCTGGCGATCGATATCGTCAAGGTTCAGGACGCCAATACGGTTCAGGTCGTGACGGATGTGAGGAACCGCCTCCAGCAGCTCAATACCGAGCTGGCCACGCAGAATGTCCAATTGCGCATCGTCACCGACACCTCCACGCCCATTCGGGAATCCGTCAATCAGGTGCAGACGACGCTGATCGAAGGGGCGGCGCTCGCTATCGCCATCGTTTTCCTGTTTTTGAATTCCTGGCGCAGCACGGTCATCACCGGCCTGACACTGCCAATCGCCATCATCGGTACGCTTGCCGTCATCGATTTTCTTGGTTTCACCCTCAATACACTCAGCCTTCTGGCGCTCACACTCTCCATCGGCATTCTGGTGGATGACGCCATCGTCGTGCGCGAGAACATCACCCGTCATCTGCATATGGGCAAATCCCATATCCGCGCGGCGCTCGACGGCACCAACGAAATCGGCCTTGCGGTGATCGCGACAACCGCAACCATCGTGGCGGTCTTCCTGCCAGTCGCCTTCATGGACGGCATCATCGGCCGGTTCTTCTATGAATTCGGCGTCACCGTCTCGGCCGCGGTGCTGATCTCACTCTTTGTCGCCTTCACGCTTGATCCCATGCTTTCGAGCGTCTGGTACGATCCGGATGCACAACCCGATGCCAGACGCGGGCCAATCGGGCGGTTGATTATGCGCTTCGATCATGGTTTCGAATGGCTGGCCGAACAATATCGGCATGTGATCGGCTGGACATTGCGCCACCGGCTCATCACCCTGCTCACCACATCGGGCATCTTCATCGGCAGCCTGTTCATGGTGCCGCTGGTCGGCGTGGAATTCGTGCCTGCTACCGATGAAGGCCGCTTTCAGATTACCGTGACGGCCCCGGCCGGTTCCTCACTGGATTACACGACGGCAAAAGTACGGCAGGTCGAGAAGGCGCTGAGGGAGTTCCCCGAGGTCGAAACGCTCTATTCCACCATCAATACCGGCGGCGCGGCGGGCAAGCAGCGAGCCACGGTGCTGGTGGGGCTGGTACCGCTGACAATGCGCACGCAAACGCCGGCGACGCTGGCCGAACCGATCCGCAAGCGCCTGTCAGCCATACCGGGCATAGAGGTTGCGATCCTTCAGGACGGTCTTGGCGGCGGCGAAAGCCCGGTGCAGCTCAGCAT
This sequence comes from Agrobacterium sp. ICMP 6402, assembly GCF_009498615.1. Classification (NCBI taxonomy): domain Bacteria; kingdom Pseudomonadati; phylum Pseudomonadota; class Alphaproteobacteria; order Hyphomicrobiales; family Rhizobiaceae; genus Agrobacterium; species Agrobacterium sp. ICMP 6402. Next base: position 32,235 of record NZ_QSNV01000008.1, on the reverse strand, counting down.
CCTCGGCGACGACCGGGCCATTCTCGAAAAAATCGCCACCGGTCTGGTCGAGGACATGAAAAAAATCCCCGGCCTCGTGGATGTGAATTCCAGCGCCCGCAATGTGACCTCGGTCCTTTCCGTGCGTCTTAAACGCGAGGCGGCGAGCGATCTTGGCATTTCCCGCTCCGATCTAGCCACGGCCCTCTCCTCGCTCATTGGCGGTGAAGATGTTTCGAAATGGACGGATAGGAACGGCAACAGCTATGACATCGTCGTGCGCCTGCCCGGCGAACGTCGTTCCGATACCGCAACCCTCGGCGAATTGATGATCGCGACCGGTCGCACGACGTCAAATGGCACGCCGGTGATGGTGCGTCTCGATCAGGTGGCCGAGATCGGCGCTGCCCCGGCACCGGCCGAAATCCGTCGCATCGACAATCGCCGCGAGGTGCTGGTTTCAGCCAATCTTGCAGGACGCACGCTTGGTGACGTGACGGATGCCCTCCAAAACCTGAGCGCTGCCCGCGATCTGCCGGATGGTTATCGCATCCGCTTCGGCGGCGAGGCCGAGACGATGCAGGAGACCATCGGCCATATGGTCAAGGCGCTCATCATGGCGGTTATTTTCATCTATATCGTGCTTGCCTCGCAATTCGGCAGCTTCCTGCAGCCGCTCGCCATCATGGCCTCGCTGCCGCTCTCGTTGGCCGGCGTCCTTCTGGGTTTGATGGTCGCCGGCAGCACGATCAATATGTTCTCGCTGATCGGCTTCATCATGCTGATGGGCCTCGTCACCAAGAACGGCATCTTGCTGGTGGACTTCGCCAATCGGGAAAGAAAACGCGGGCTTTCGCTGAACGAAGCGCTGGCGAACGCCGGCGTCATCCGCTTCCGACCGATCATCATGACGACGCTTGCGATGATCTTCGGCATGATCCCGCTTGGGCTGGCAATCGGCGGTGGCGGTGCGCAGCGCGCGCCGATGGCGCATGCGGTGGTCGGCGGTCTCATCAGCTCCACCCTCCTCACCCTGATCGTCGTGCCGACCATCCTGTCCTATATCGACAGCATCGTCAGGCGTTTTGCCCACCTTTTGCCGAAAGCGCCGGATGAAGCGGGAAAACCGGACACGGCAGAGTCGGGCCAACCCCGCGAGGCGCAGCCCGTCTGAAAGCCCCTTGTTTCGCAAGGAAACTGGTTATTGACGGGAGAAGCGGCAACGCTTTTCCCATCAATGGGGCAACGGGTCTTACCGGAGCAGAAGTATGGTGGCCGGTCCCGCCAGAAGCACGGCAAAAACGACGATGGGATGGATGTAGCGGCCAAGAAGCCGCGTGGCGGCACGATATAGACGCATAATGCACCTGACGAAATTCATCCGGCAAAATGGAGTATGTCGTATTGCAACGGCATTACGGCGTAAGGTCTGGGCTCTGCTCACGGAAAACATGGCGGCCCGTCAGGGTCTCTCACCCGCCCTGTCTTTCCTTTTGCCCTTGGGCTTGAAATCAACCAGCAACGATTTCAGTTCGATTTCCCGAACGCGCCTCGCTGCCTCATCCGGACGGACCCATTCGACCAGGCGTTCGCCACGTTCCTTGAAGCTCGTTTCCGCACCCGTCACCTCGATCTGGAACACATCGACCATGCACGGGACGACATCGCCATTGTCGAGCATCTTCAGATAGGTGTAACGGCCAATGGCGGCCTTTCTCACCCGGCCGCGCACGCCCGCCTCTTCCCATGCCTCGATCGCCGCCGCTTCATGCGGCTTCTTGCGTTTCATCGGCCAGCCGCGCGGAATGATCCAGCGCTGGGTGGTGCGCGACGTGACGAGAAGGATTTGGATATCGTCCCCGTTACCGCCGTAGCGAAAACACACGGCGGCATATTGCTGCCGAAAAGCGCCGGTGAAGAGCTTTTCGGGGACGGCAGCGAGTTGCTGAAGCAGCGTCAGGGGGCGCGCCGGACGGGTTTTCCGGCTTTTCTTGGAAGATTTCATTTGCGTTGATAGTGCCGATTTTCCGGGTTGCATCAATGCCCTGCCCGAATTTATGACAGTTTTATGACAGTTACCCCCTACAACATAAATGGTGCCATGAGGGTCAATTCACATGATGTGCATTTTCCGCGAGCTGATGCCGCGCGGGGATCATTTCTTTGACCTGTTCAGAGAACATTCCGAAACCGTATTCAAAGCGGCCAGTTCTCCGGATCAACTGTTTGTTGGCACAGGCGTCGAGAGGAATTGCGACCTGTCGTTGCCCTCTCCCGGAACAAAAGCCACCCTGTTGCTGTTTGATCCGCGAGACCAACGGCGACGAAACGGATCGCGGATCACATGGCACGGCAGGTTTTCTGGAAGGGTTATCTGAAGCTGTCGCTGGTGACCGCTGCCGTTTCGCTGACGCCCGCCACCACGGAAGGCAATAAATACCGCTTCCACATTCTCAATCGCAAGACCGGCAATCGCGTCGAAAGCCGCTATGTCGACAGCATCACCCACCGGCCGGTAGCGGCGAAAAACCAGGTGAAGGGTTTTCCCCGCGCCGAAGACGACTATGTGCTGCTGGAAGATGACGAGATCGATGCAGTGGCGCTGGAAAGCACCCGCACGATCGACATCAAGACCTTCGTTCCCACAGGTTCCATCGACTGGATCTGGTACGACCGCCCGCACTTCCTGCGGCCGGAAGACAAGATCGGCGCGGAAGCCTTCAGCGTTATCCGGGAGGCCATGTCGGCGAATGGCGTTGTCGGTATCGCACGGCTCGTTCTCTACCGTCACGAAAGAGCCGTACTGCTGGAGCCTTCCGGCAAGGGCATCATTCTTTGGACCCTGCATTATGGCGAGGAAGTGCGCGAGAGCATTGATGCGCTTGAGCCGAAAATGAAAATCGACAGGCCCCTGCTGGATGCCATGGAAAAACGCATCGGCAAACAGAAGACGGGCTGGAAGCCGACCCTGGTGCAGGACCCCATCCAGAAAAAGATCAAGGCGCTGCTGAAGACCAAAGGTGACGAGACCCCGTCCTCGAAACAGAAAACCGGCACGAAAGCCCGCACCGGTGGCAATGTCATCAACATCATGGACGCTCTGAAGAAAAGCCTTGCCGCCGACAAGCGACGCTAGGTGTTAGCCGGCCTTTTTCGGCAGCGGCCGGGCAGCGGCGAAAAATCCGTCCCATGGGTCTTTCTTGAGGACTGAGAGACGCGCACCAATATTGGCGACGGTGAAATGCGCCGGGCCAATCTCGGCCGTGAGTTCCGACCATTCCAGCGGTGCGGAAATGGCCGCACCGGGCCGGGCACGCGTCGAATAGGGCGCGACCGCCGTATTGCCCCTGCCATTGCGCAGATAATCGATGAAAAGGCGGCCCCGGCGTTTTGCTTTCGTTGCCACGGAAAGATATTTATCAGGTTCAGCCTTCGACATATCGGCGGCCATCGCTTTCGAGAAAGCCTTGACGGATGCCCAGCCTGCCTGCGGTTTCAGCGGCGCGACGACATGCAGGCCCTTGCCGCCCGAAGTCTTGACGAAGGCCGCAAGCCCGGCGTCCTCGAAACGTCGTTTCAATTCCATAGCCGCCTCGATCACCTCTTCCCAGGCCACGTCTTCGCCGGGATCGATATCCATGGTGATCATGTCGGGTTTCTCCCAGTTGGCGGTGGTGGCGCCCCATGGGTGAATTTCGAGCGTTGCGGACTGGACCAGAGCCATAAGACCGTCGAAATCGGTGATGCGGATGAGCGGTTCACCGCCCTTGTCCTTGGGATCCTTGATCTGCTCCACGGCCTTGTTGATGCCGCGCCAGGCGTGTTTCTGAAAAAACCGCTGCCCCTCTATGCCTTCGGGACAACGCAGCAGCGCCAGCGGTCGATCGACAACGAAGGGCGACATATGCCGCCACACCTGCGCGTAATAATCGGCGAGACCCTCCTTGGTCACACCGTCATCAGGCCAGTAAAGCCGGTCCGGATGGGTGAATTTGATGGCGGATTGCGGCGCGTTTGTATCGCTCACGGCCTTCTCCTCGCGTTCGATTTCTTCCACCGGCTTGTCTTCGCGCAGGCCGCGGAAGGAAGCGTGACGCAGATTGCCATCTCCAGACCAGGCTCGGAACTCCACTTCCGCCACCAGTTGCGGCGTAACGAAGTGAAGGTCACGGCGCGCAAGCGCGGTGAGCTTGTCGCCAAACGGGCTTTCCTCACTTTCCAGCGGCTTCAGGCGGCCAAGCAGCATTTCCGCCACTTCGCCCGTGTAGCCGGTACCGACGCGGCCGACATGGCGCAGCTTGCCCTTTTCATAAACGCCAAGCGCCAGTGAGCCGATGGCGTGGTCCGATGTCGAAGAGAGCGTGTAGCCGCCGATGACGAATTCCTGCCGCATGGAACATTTGGATTTCACCCATTCGCCCTTGCGGCCGGAAACATATTGGCTGTTCTTGACCTTGGAAATAACGCCCTCAAGGCTGAGACGGCAGGCGTGGTCCAGCACAAGCTCGCCACTCTCCTCGAAATGTTCGCTGTACCGAAGCTTGGGATCGCCCGCTGGCAGCAGCTTTTCCAGCAACGCCTTGCGATCGGTCAGCACCGCCCCACGCAGATCGGAACCATCGAGATATAGCAGATCAAAGGCGTAAAAAACGAAACGATCACTCCGCCCCTCGCTCAGATCCTGCTGCAACGCCGAGAAGTCGGAGGCGCCGCTGTCGCGTTCCACCACGATTTCCCCGTCCATCAGCAGGGTTTCGGCCGGCAGGGCTTTCAACGCGCGTGCCACCGCATCGCCAAACTTCTCCGTCCAGTCCAGCCCGCTGCGCGTCAGAAGCTGGAGTTTGCCGTGATCGAGCCGCGCCTGCAGGCGGTAACCATCGAATTTGATTTCATGCAGCCAGCGGGAACCAACTGGCGGTTTCGGCTTCAGCGTTGCCAACGCCGGCGGCACGAAAGACGGAAGCGCCTGTTTGCGTGCGCCCCTGGGCAAGGCATGCGCCTGCTTTTGGCCGGAAGAAGAGGCAGCTGCCTTTTTAGATACCGGCTTGGAATTCCACGTGTCCTTCGGTTTGGCCGCGACGTCCTCGACGCTGCGTCCGGTCTTTACCGATTCCGGTCGCTCCTCCAGAATATCCGCTCCACCTTCATGTCGCGCTTCCTCGTCATCACCCTTGATCAGCAGCCAGTTTTCCCTGTTCTCACCGGGTTTTCCGTGCATACGAACCAGGTGCCAGCGCCCCTTGAGCTTGTCGCCGTCCAGTTCGAATTCGAGATGGCCCTTGCGATATCCTTTCCTGGCATCACCAATCGGCCGCCAGACGCCGCGATCCCACACGATGACCGTTCCACCGCCATATTGTCCTTTGGGAATGACGCCCTCGAAATCACCATAGCTTAGCGGGTGATCTTCGACATGCACCGCAAGGCGCTTGTCCTCCGGGTCTAGGCTCGGGCCGCGCGTCACCGCCCAGCTTTTCAGCACACCGTCCATTTCCAGCCGGAAATCATAATGCAGCCGACGGGCATCGTGTTTCTGTATCACGAAACTCGACCCCTCAGCTTCGGCCCGCGTGCCCTTCGGCTCCGGCGTCTTGTCGAAACTGCGCTTGGCGTTATAGGTCTGCAATCCCATGCATCAGCTCGCTTTCCCTGACATCTTGCGACCCGCCGTTCTGGTTTTCTTCCCGCCCTCGGCATTCGCACTGCGGCGAAGGGCCTCTTTCAGATCGATGACATTGTCTTGCTTCGGAGCGGGCCGTCTTTGGATTTCCCGGCCCTCGATCTTGGCCTTCACCAGCTCCGCAAGTGCATCATTATAGCGGTCGCTATAGTCGGAAGGATCGAAGGTGCCGGCGCGTGTTTTGATGATATGGCCGGCAAGCTCCAGCATCTCGTCATCGAACTGGATATCGGGAATGGACTTGAAGACGGTGCTCTCAGCGCGCACCTCGTAGCCGAAATTCAGCGTCGTGGCGACGAGAGCCTTGCCGCTCGGGCGGATCAGCAACATGCGATTGCGGCGGAAAAGCACCGCCTCGCCGAGAGCGGCGACGTTTTCGTCCTCCATCGCCTTTGCCAGCAGCGTCAGCGCTTCCTCCCCGCCTTCCTGCGTCGGCGCAAGATAGTAGGGCCTATCGAAAAACAGCTTGTCGATCTCGTCGCATTCAAGAAAATGCCGGATACGAATGACCTTGTCACTCTCCGGCATCAGTTTCGCGATCTCGTCACCTTCGATGATAATGTAATCACCATTGTCGCGCTCGTAACCCTTGACCTGATCGTCACGCCCGACGGCCTCGCCGGTATCGCTATCGACATATTGCCGTTCGACCCGGTGGCCGGTCTTGCGATTGACGATGTTGAACGAAATCTTCTCCGTTGAGGTCAGCGCGGAATAAAGCCCGATTTCGCAGTTGAAATCGGCAAAGGCAAGATGGCCCTTCCAGCTTGCTCTCCTGTTCATGATGCCCGCCCGCGATGACTGTCGGAAGATCGCTCATCACCCCGGTCGGCAGCAAGAATACGCTCGATGGCCGGCACATCCGTTTCCGCCAGCACCGGCATTGGGTCGGATGCCATCGCCTCCAGCACCTCCGGAGAAAGGCCCCCATTGCGGATGACCCATTCCATCGCCTCGCGGGTATGACGCTCCGCCTTCAGCTGCGCATAAAGCGCCAGTATCAGCCGGTCGCGGACATCAAAAGGTTTTATACCTGCGTCTGAACGTTCTGCCTGCCGTTTCATGTCACATCCTCAGGGCGTCTCAAGCAACAGGACAAGTTGATCTCGCCTCGGCTTGCCGGGAGACGCCATAAGTGACTTTAACGATTCGGATCAGTCCTCGTTCCATTGAGAATATGGTCGATAGCAGTCTTTTTTGCACGGCTACCCGGCTTTAATTGCCAAGGCGCGGGGGGAGGAACGGCAACGGCATCATGCCGCCGCACGTTCTTTCAAACGGAATATTTCTTCCGTGTGGTCGTGCCCGCGGCCGCGGCGGGCGCCACATCCGGTTTGCCGAAGAGATAGCCTTGCGCCTGCGCGCATCCTTCATCGACGACCATGCGATATTGCGCGTCGGTTTCAATCCCTTCCGCCGTTACCGGCAGATCGAGGCTGCGGCCAAGGCCGATCACGGCGCGCACGATGGCGCGGGCATTGTCATCATCGCTCATGGCGGCAATGAAGCTGCGATCGATCTTGATCTTGTCGAACGGGAAACTCTGCAGATTGCTGAGCGAGGAATAACCCGTACCGAAATCGTCCATGACGATGGCGACGCCCAGCGCTTTCAACTGGTTGAGGATGATCAGCGTCGCCTTGCGATCTTTCAGGAGTGCCGCCTCGGTGATTTCCAGTTCCAGCCGGTTCGGCGAAAGACCGGTCTGCATCAGCACCGTGCAGACGACATGGCCGAGATTTGCCAGAGAAAACTGCAGCGGCGAGACATTGACCGCGATTTTCAGATGCGGCGCCCAGGTGCTCGCCTCACGGCAGGCCTCACGCAGCACCCATTCGCCAAGCGAGATGATGATCCCGCTTTCCTCCGCTATCGGGATGAAAACATCCGGCGACACGACACCCCTCGTGGGATGCTGCCAGCGCACCAGCGCCTCGTAACCAACGACCTGACCACATTCGACGGATAAAACCGGCTGATAGTTCAGCAGCAACTCGTTGCGATTGACGGCAAGCCGCAAATCCGTTTCGAGCTGGCGGCGCTCACGCGCCTCCTGATCCATCAAAGGATCGTAAAATGCCAATATACCGCGCCCACCCACCTTGGCGCGGTAGAGCGCCAGATCTGCAGCGTGCATGATGCTTTCATCATCCCGACCGTCGCGCGGGAAAACGGCGATGCCGATGCTGACGCCGACGGCGGTCGGGTCGTTGGCAACATTCATTTTCACTGCGAACATGCCAAGGATGGTCTCGGCGAGCAGGCGCGCCTCATCCGCCCTGGTGTGCCGGGCAGTCAGGATGACAAACTCATCGCCGCCAAGTCGCGCAACCACGTCGCCTGCCCTTGCGCATTCATGAAGAATGGCGGCGACCCTTTTCAGCACCCGGTCGCCCTCGGCATGGCCGAATATGTCATTGACTGCCTTGAACCGGTCGAGATCGAGCGCCAGCAGCGCAAATTCGTCCTCCTCGTCGCAATTCTCGATCTGCTGGCGGAGCCGGGTCTGGAACATCGTACGGTTGGCAAGGCCCGTCAGCACGTCATGGCGTGCGAGATATTCGATTTCCCGTTGTGCCTCGCGCTTTTCCGTCAGATCGCGAATTGCCATCACCTCGCAGGGGCGACCACGATATTCGATCGTGCGCACGGCAAGTTCAAACACCTGTTGCCGGTCGGCCCGCTCGCGGATGGCCTCGACCGGCGCATGGCGCGGCAGATAGGCGGGCTGCCCATCGATGGCCTTGAACAGATCATCGGGATTTTTTCCGATGAGGGCTACCTCATCATTGCCAAGAAGTCCGGCAAAGCGGGTGTTAAGCTCGACGATACGGCCATCGCGCACGACGGCAAGGCCATCCAGCGTCGCATCGACAAGGCCCTTGAGATCGACAAGGTAACGATCCACCAGCGCCGCGGTAGCGGTCGCACAAAGGATGAGGAACGTTACGCCGGACACGGCGCCGATCACCATCAGCCTTGCGAGGCTATCGGGATCAGGACCGGAAATGGAGGGATCCGGCGACAGCACCGTTGCCGAAACGGTGGTGAAGTGCAGCGCGCAGATTGCCAGTATCGAAGAGCCGGCCGGAAGGAGGATATGCTGTTTCCAGGAGCCGGGACGGCGAAACAGGAAAAAGGCCAGAAGAAAAAACACCCAGGAAACGGCAAAACCGCCAAGGACAGCACCCCAGCGATAGCTGACGGTGGCAGCGACATCCATTCCTGCCATGCCGACGAAATGCATGACGGCGACCGAAACGGTCACCAGCGTTCCGACGATAGCAGGGCTGTAGCCTGCCTGCGATGGAACCCGGAGCGCCAGCCAGAAACCCAGAACAGGAAGCGCCGCTGAAAGAGCCGTGAAGGAAAAATCAAACCCGATAGGGACCGAGCCCTTATAGGCGAGCATGGCGACGAAATGTGTGGCCCAGACGCTGAGCCCCCCGGCAAAGGCGGCAGTCAGAACCCAATAGGGCTTGCGGCCAACCGGACTTTCCTCGGCGCGCAACAACAGGTGAAAAAACGCGAGCATGCCGAGCAGGCAGATCAATGCCGAAAGAAGCACGACCGCCCGGTCGTGTTGTACCGCGACGCATTCCAGAACCGTGAACATGATGCACTCTCCCAGCCTCTGAAGAACCGCCCATGATCGCACTATGAATTTGGTTTATTTATAAATCTCTAATGCAACTATTGATAAATGGCGTCATCCGTTCTGCGCCGAGCAGGAAATGCACCGGACCGGCGCAAAACATTGCGCTCGGTCCGGCGACGTTAGAGAAAAAAGCCGTTATTTCCAGCTTCGATAGTCAGCCGCAGTACATCCAAAGGGCGCCGGGCCGTCGGCGAAGCGTTCCTGCAGACGGGCGCAACCCCATTCATTAAGGGCTGCGGGCATCATATTGTTGAGGTCCATGCCCGGCGAATTGAATTGCGACGGCGCGGCTGTGACATACCACAGCCAGTAACCGAAGACCGCGACAATGATGACGGCCACGATTGCGACGAAAGTGCCCAGTCGCCGCAGAAGGCCCGGTTGTTTCTTTATCGCCGCACCGGCAGTGGAAGAGCCTTCCTGGGCCTGGCTCGCAACCATCGGTGCGATTGATGCCAGAGCCTGCGCCCTCTCCTCGTTCGACAGGTCGATCCGCTCCAGCTGGTCGTCGAGCAAAACCGGAAGCGCGGTATTGCCGTGCCAGACCGCCAGTGCAATATCGTATTTTCCAGTGTGGCCAACGACGACAGGGATGCGTCCCCTTTCCAGATGGGTGAAGGACTGCCGCTTGGTCTTGGCGTCTCTGACCGTATCGGCATAGGTCACGAAAAGACGGCTGCGTTTTTCGGCGACTGCCGTCAGCGCCACGGGGATAATGGTTAAAGGGGCCGGATGCCGTAATTGCAGTCGGGCTCGCAGGACGCGAATAAGCGTAAACAGCATTGCCAGACTGCCGAAACCGAGCAGGGCGACAAATACACCGAGCGTGATGATGCGGTTCCAGAGCATATCGATGCCGAGGGAGATCGTTGCAAGCTCCGGGTTTTTCGCGGAAATGACCAGCCCGGTCTCATAGTCGCCGGAATGGAAATCGACGAACATAACCTCGACTTGCTTCGTGTAGCTCACGCCGGCGTGCTCATAAGAAAGGTCCGCCTCGCATGTCGTAAAGATCGCCTTGCGGGTCTTGCAGCTGCCGTTGATATCACCGCTTTCAATTTCCAGCGGATCTTTACTGATCTGGTAGTCGCGCAATATTCCCGGGCCCTCAGCCACAAGCATCACCGCCAAGATTACCAGAAGCACCGGAATGGAAAAATAATAGGCTGCCGGCACCGAAATGACGCCACGCTTGAGGCTCAGCGGCCGCGACGGAAGTTTTATCTGGGCAAGGTTCATGATCGTCAACGTATTTTACGGGAGGTTGATGAGCGGAGTGTGCGACTCTCGCCCAGCGGAAGGAATGGTCGTCACACGGTCTAATCCGATGAAGTCCTTGAGAAAACCCCCAAAATTTCGGGATGATGACGATAATCGCCTGAAACCAACGGTTTGCCCTAAAACATCACGCTGCAACTGCCCATAAAAAACGGGCGGTAAGACCGCCCGTCACAGGTTTTCAGATGGTATTTGGTTTTACCCTTAGTCCTTCGTCACCTTTTCCAGCCGTGTCGTCTGGCTTGGATGGCCGACATAGTCCTTCACGCGCGCATTCAGCACGATCGGTTCGAACCGCTCGAACATCGGCAGCACGGCCGGCTTCTGCGCAACGAACTTTTCCTGCATCTCCGTGTAGATTGCGCCGCGCTTCTTGGCGTCGGGCTCAAGCGAAGCCTTTGCCGTCAGGGCAGTCAGTTCTGGAATGTCCCAGGCCGAGCGCCAGACGAAATTGCCGGCGTTGTTGGCGGCAAGCGAATTGTCGGGGTTGCTGGAAAACTGCTCCATGGAACCCAGCACATTCGGCATATAGGCGCCGGTCTGCGGAATGAGCAGATCGAAATCACGGGCGCGGTGGGCGGCGATCACATCCGAGCCGTTACCCTGCTGGATGTTGACGGTGATACCGATCTGGCTCAGCGACGCCTGGATCGCGGTAGCGAGGTCGATACGCGGCGTCTGCGCAATCGTCTTCAGATTAAGCGTAAAGCCGTTCTCGTATCCGGCCTCCTTCAAAAGCGCCTTGGCCTTCGGAACATCAAGCTTCCAGTCCGGGCTTGCAATGGCATATTCGAAGTTTTCCGGCACCGGCACGGTGCGCGCCCGGCCATAAGGCCCCATGATGGTCTTTTCCATGCCCTTGTAGTCGATGCCGTAAGCGATTGCCTCGCGGACCTTTGGGTTGGACAAAGGCTCCTTGCCGGCATTCATCGACAGGACATAGAAACCACCCGTCGGCACGCGCTGGATCTGAAAACCTTCCTTGTTGTTGAAGATGGCAAGGTCGGCCGCCGTCAGCGCGCTGGCGATGTCGATATCGCCGCGCTCCAGCATCAGACGCTCGACCTGGCTTTCGGGCACATGCCGCACGATGACGCGGCGCATTTTCGGGCTGCCGGCCACATAATCCTTGTTGGCCTCGAGAATGATGATCTCGTTGGGCGACCAGCGATTGAGCGTGAAGGGTCCGGAACCGGCGGAATTCGTTCTCAGCCAGGCATTGCCCCAATCATCATTGACCTCATGGGACTTGAGTTCCTTGCTGTCGACAACGCTGGCAATGACCATGGCCAAGCGATAGAGCAGCAGTTCGGACGTGGTTTCACCGGAAAGTTCGATGCGCACCGTTTTTTCATCCGGCGCGCTCACCAGCTTGTCGACATTGTCAGCATTGTAGCCAACACGTTTAAGGTTGGCGGCGGCCGCCTGGTTCATCTTCAACAGACGGCTGAACGAATAAACCACATCAGCAGAGGTGACAGGATTGCCTGAGGCGAATTTAGCCTCGCGAAGATGGAACGTGATGCCCTTGTCGTCTGTCTCCCAACGCTCCGCCAGCTGCGGCGAAACCTTGCCTGAACCATCCACAGAAATCAGGCGATCATAGAGATTGGCCATGATTTCGTTGGCCTTGGCTTCGGTTGCCTGATGCGGATCAAGCGACAGAACCTGAGCCAGCGACGTTGCGATGATGAGCTGGTCGTTGGGGGTTTTTGCCAGACTTGGCGCCGCGGGCACCAGCATGGCTCCCAGAACGGTGGTGAATGCGAGACGGATCAATGATTTTCTCATACCTGCTCCTCCTACAGATCGGTAATTATGGATGTGAAACCGGCGGCGCGGACCTGCGCCGACCGGCCTGAAACAGTCAAAGATGTTTGTTGTTGAGTGCTTCCAGAAGCGCGGCGATGTAGCCATAGCAGAAGCTGAAGGCGACACCGACAGGGTCACGGCCGGCAATTGTCGGCACATGATCGGGCATGATCATGTAGCGATAGCCCAGTTCATGGTAGAGCTTCAGCGAACGCACCATGTCCATGTCGCCCTCGTCTGGGAACGTCTCCATGAACGACAACTTGCCACCGCTGATATTGCGGAAATGCACGTTGAAAATCTTGTCGCGGCTGCCGAACCAACGGATGATGTCGTCGATCTCCTCGCGCGGATTATCGAGCATCTCGCCAATCGATCCCTGGCAGAAATTCAGGCCGTGATAGGGATTTTCGCGCATCTGCACGAACTTCTTCAGACCTTCGACGGTGCCAAGCACACGGGTGACGCCCTTATAGCCCGGCGGCGTATAGGGATCATGCGGATGGCACGCGAGGCGCACCTTGTTGCTTGCCGCGACCGGCACCACGCGCTCGAGGAAATAGTCGATGCGTTCCCAGTTTTCGTCCTCGGACAGAACGCCGGCCAGACCCGGATCGGCATTGTGGTCGGCCTTGTCCCACCGCCACGCTTCATTGAGCGAACCGCCGCGGCCAAGTTCCATTTCGGTGCGCGGAATACCGATGAGGTTGAGATTGTATTTCGCGGCCGGAATGCCGGCCTTGGCAATATTCTCGATCATCGTGCAGACGGCATCGATCTGCCGGTCACGCTCCGGACCGGCAAGCAGGATATCCGGATAGGATGCCTGTTCGATCGGTCGGGAAGGCAGGGGCAACTGCACCATGTCCAGTACCAGACCGAAACTTTCCACCTTGTCGCGCAGACGCTCGAAATCATCCAGAACCCAGCTCGCTGGCTTTCCGGGCGGGTCAGCGCTTATGTTTTTGACGCCGAGCTGCGCCCAAACCTTGAAATCCTCATCATCGCGTGCAGCAACCTGGGTGCCGACATACATCGATTCTCTCCTCTCTCCATGCAAGTCATCATATGACATCGCACGAAATAAGATGAGTGTCGAGATGCTATTGCGCCTCCGAAAGCAGGCGATATCGACGCTGGCTCGCAAGCATATGTTCGCGCATGGCTTTTCGCGCCGCATCCGGGTCCTGCTCGACGATGGCGCGCAGGATTGCATCGTGTTCCGCCTGCACTTTGCGAAGATAATTCGCATCCCCCGTTTCCGGCAGTGTCGGAAATTGACCGCGCGGTATCGAGCGTGAGCCGAACTGGCGCAGAGCCTCCAGATAAAAACGGTTATTCGTGGCAATCGCGATGGCCGTGTGAAACTCGTAATCGGCGTCAACAGTGGTTTCGCCGGCATCTATGGCGCGGGCCATTTTCCGGTGCGCGGCCGAGATTGCGGCTTCCTGCTGGGCCGTCCGGCGATAGGCTGCAATGGCTGCCGCCTCCCCCTCCGTTGCCAGCCGGAACTCCAGCATTTCCAGTGTTTCCGCAATGGTGCCAGCTTCTGATTGGGTCAGCTTCACCCCGTCCCACTCACTGGTATTGCTGACAAAAACCCCCTTGCCCTGGATGGGAACGACATAACCGGCGGAACGCAAATCCGCGATCGCTTCGCGCACCACTGTTCGGCTCACGCCATAGGTGCGCTCAAGCTGCGGTTCCGTGGGAAGCTGGTCACCATTTCTCAGTTTACCGCTGCGAATTTCCGCGCTGAGATTGTCGATGATCGGTTGCGCCCGCCGCTCCCGCGGTTTTGTCATATCGTCCCTCATGCCACTCTTCCCTCTTGCGGAATACGAATCCCTTCGTTACTCATATGATGACTTTGTGTTACGTCATATGTTTTCATGTTAGCTCAGGGAGGAGTTGGGATGAAGTACCATCAAGAGTTTTTGCAATGGAGAATTGCGCGCCTGTGGCGAGCAGCTCACCCTGCCATGACCACTGAAGAATTCCTTCCACGGAAGTGCGGCCAAAAATGACGGAAATTTCTCTACGTGGGCTTGGACATCGTTTCCTGCAACTTGTCGTCAGCCTCTTCATTCTGCTCTGCATCACGTTCATCATTGGACGCGTCATGCCGACCGATCCGGTCGGCGCAATCGTCGGCGAGCTTGCGGACCCCAAGGCTTATGAGGCCATGCGGGCGCGGCTCGGACTTGACCTGCCGCTCTACCAGCAGTTTTTCCTTTATCTGCGCGGCCTGCTGCACGGTGATTTCGGGATAGCGATCCTGACCGGCAACCCGGTGACCCGGGATCTGGCGCAGGCTTTTCCGGCGACGCTGGAACTGGCGACGCTGGCGATCATCATCTCTACCGTCATCGGCGTGCCGCTTGGCCTCGCCGCCGCGCTGTTTCGCGATACATTCATCGACAAATTCGCGCGTGTCTTCGCGCTGGTGGGGCATTCGATCCCGGTCTTCTGGTTCGGCATCGTCGGGCTGGTGATTTTCTACGCCAATCTCAACCTCGTCGCAGGCCCCGGCCGTGTCGACGTTTTTTATGAAGGCCTCGTCGAGCCGAAAACGGGACTGATGCTGGTCGATACCCTGCTTGCCGGCGAGACCGAGATTTTCTGGAACGCGCTTTCGCACATCCTCCTGCCGGCGATCATCCTTGCCTATATGGCGATGGCCTATATCACCCGCATGACACGCGCTTTCACGCTGGAACAGCTGAGCCAGGATTATGTGATCGCAGCGCGCGCCAAGGGCGTCAGCCCGGCACGCACGATCACCCGTCACGTGCTGCCCAACATCGCCGTACAGCTCATCACCGTTCTCGCCATCTCCTATGGCAACCTTCTCGAAGGTGCCGTGGTGACGGAAATCGTCTTCTCCTGGCCGGGCATCGGCCAATATATGACGAACGCCCTGCTCATCGGTGACATGAATGCCATTCTCGCGGCCACCATCGTCATCGGCTTCATCTTCATGATGCTCAACTTCCTGGCAGACGTGGCCTATACCACGCTCGACCCGCGCACACGGGAGGTCGCTCGATGACCGATATCACCCAGAATAATACTGTTCATGGCCGCAGCGCCCTGTCGCGGATATCCACAACGACGTTCCGGACACTCAGAAAGCTCGGTGACGAGCCGCTTGGAATGTTCGGTTTTGCCATCCTTGCCATCCTGGTTCTCGTCGCGATTTTCGCACCGCTCATTGCGCCATTCGATCCGGCGCGCCAAGCGCTCGACAATGCGCTTCAGCCGCCCAGCTGGCTGCATCTGGCCGGAACCGACGAATTCGGCCGGGATATTTTCAGCCGGCTTGTCTATGGCACCCGCATCACCATCCAGACCGTCTTGTCGGTCTCGGTTATCGTCGGCCCCATCGGCTTGGCGATTGGCGTCATGGCCGGTTTCTTCGGCGGCAGAACCGACGCGATCCTGATGCGCGCCACCGATATCGTTCTGTCCTTCCCATCGCTCGTGCTGGCGCTTGCCTTTGCGGCCGCCATGGGTGCGGGTCTCGGCACGGCGATCATCGCGATCTCGCTGACCGCCTGGCCGCCAATCGCGCGTCTCGCCCGCGCCGAAGCTCTCGTCGTGCGCAATACAGACTATGTCGCCGCCGCGCGCCTTTATGGCGCCTCGCCGCTACGTATCCTGTTTTTATACATTGCGCCGATGTGCATTCCTTCGGTCATCGTCCGCCTGACACTGAACATGGCTGGCATCATCCTCACTGCCGCTTCGCTTGGCTTCCTCGGTCTGGGCGCTCAGCCGCCGCTGCCGGAATGGGGAGCGATGATCTCCAGCGGCCGTAAATTCATGCTCGACTACTGGTGGGTTGCCGTCATGCCCGGCATCGCCATCCTGCTGACGAGCCTTGCCTTCAACATCGCCGGCGATACGCTGCGAGACCTGCTGGATCCGCGCCATGCCCGTTCCTGATAGCTCCCCCATTCTCTCGGTCCGCGACCTCAACGTTCGCTTTGGCCGCAACTCCATTCCCGCCGTTTCCAATGTCAACTTCGACGTCGGGCGCGAGCGTGTCGGCATCGTCGGCGAGTCCGGCTCCGGCAAGTCCACGACCGGCCGCGCCGCCATGCGGCTTCTGCCAAAAAGCGCCACCGTGACGGCGGAGCGCATGGATTTCCTCTCCGAACCGCTGCTTACCAGATCCGAACGCCAGATGGGCGCGATCCGCGGCAGCGAAATGGCGTTGATCATGCAGGACCCGCGTTATTCGCTCAATCCGGTCCTGCCGATTGGAAAACAGGTGGCGGAAGCGGCCGAACTGCATCTGGCTCTCTCCGGCAAGGCAGCGAGAAACGCAGCGCGGGATATGCTGATACGCGTGCGTATCAATGATCCGGACCGTGTGATGGGGCTTTATCCCCACCAGATTTCCGGCGGCATGGGGCAACGCGTGATGATCGCCATGATGCTGCTCGCCAAACCGAAGCTCGTTATCGCCGACGAGCCGACCTCGGCTCTCGATGTCAGCGTCCGCAAGGATGTGCTCCTGCTTCTGGACGAGATGGTGCGTGAAAACAATTCGGGCCTCATTCTCATCAGCCATGACATCCGCATGGTTGCCGCCTTCTGCGAACGGGTGCTGGTCATGTATGGCGGGCGCGTGGTGGAAACGCTGACCAAGCTGGAAGATGCGCAACATCCCTATACACGCGGCCTGATCGCGGCGATGCCCGATCCCCGCAATCCGGTCAGGCGTCTCAAGGTACTGGACCGACAGGCAATCGATGCGGAGGTGATGCGATGATCACGGTAGACAAGCTCGACGTTGTCTATGGCGCGAAGGAAAACCGCAATCACGTCGTTCGCGGCGTCAGCTTCAAGGTCAACCGAGGCGAAACGCTCGGCATCGTTGGCGAAAGCGGTTGCGGCAAATCGACATTGCTGCGGTCGCTTGCGGGTCTGGAATCGGTCTGGACCGGATCGATCGGCTTCGACGGCAAGCCGGTCGGCAAGGTGCGAAGCCGCGAAGAACTGAAGCTGGCGCAGATGGTGTTTCAGGACCCTTACGGTTCGCTGCACCCGCGCCATCGCATCGGCCGGGCTCTGGCCGAACCCATCCGCGCGATGGGGCTCGGCGATGGCTGGTCGAAAGTCCCTGATGCCCTGCAACAGGTCGGCCTGCCCGCTCATTTCGCCGAGCGGTTTCCGCATGAACTGTCCGGCGGCCAGCGCCAGCGTGTGGCAATCGCCCGCGCGCTGATCCTCGAACCGCCAATCCTGCTGCTCGACGAGCCGACATCCGCGCTCGACGTGTCCATTCAGGCGGAAATCCTCAACCTGCTTGCCGACCAGCGCGAGGAACGCGACCTCACCTTCGTTCTCGTCAGCCACGATCTCGCGGTCATCGCCCATATGTGCGACCGCGTTCTCGTCATGCAGAACGGCGTTTTCGTCGATGAGTTGACCAGGGCCGACCTTGAAGCGGGCGTTACCCACGCGGCCTATTCAGGCGAACTGTTCGAAAGCAGCTTCCTTTAGATCAACATCCAGCCTCTAAAGACAACCGTCCGGCGGAAGCGCCGGGCGGCTTTGTTTGTGATTGGCTCAATCAGCAGTCCGGTGAAACTCAGGGAGAAGACGGCGCTTTGACCTCGCCGAGCTTCTGTTCGAGAAGCCAGGTCCACATCGCCTCGTCCTTCAGCACTTTTCCCTCCACCGCCTGGTGGTTCGTATCCTCGAACACGGTGAGCCGAACATTGCGTTTCAACTCCTGAAGGCGTTGAACGAGAACCACGGTATCCGACAGCGGTATCACCTCGTCATTTGCCCCATGAAAAGCCCAGAAGGCGGTCTTTTCATTGGTGCGGTTGAGATAATGCCGGATACCGCCGCCGGCGATCGGCACGACAGCAGCAAAGGCTTCCGGAAACTGTTCGGCCATTGACCACGCCCCAAATCCGCCCCGGCTATAGCCGATCAGGTAGATGCGGCTACGGTCTACCCGATGATCGGCCACCACCGACTGAAGAGCGGCTGCGACACGCTCGATCGGGTAGAGCAGCTCCTCACTCGGGTTTTGCGGCGAGAACACCAGAAAAGGAAAATCACGCCCCTCTTCGATCATTTTCGGCAGACCGCTTGTCCGCAGCTTTTCGACATCGCTGCCACCCTGATCACCGCCATGCAGCCAGACAACGAGAGGGTAAGTCTTTTCCGAACCGGCATAGTCCTTCGGGGTATAGAGCAGGTAATTGATGTCAGAGGCGATTGCGACATCGGATTTCACGGCTTTCTGCTCGGCCGAGGCGAATGTCGAGGTGGCAAGAGCAGCTACGGCGATCAGGCAGAATTTCAGATTTTTCATTTGGTCCTCCCAACAGGCAGACCTCTTTCCCGAGGCCGATGATTGAACTCGCAAGCCTCCGGCCTGGTTCAAGCCTTTCCAAGTCAAAACAGCTAACGCGAACGAAACGATAATAAATGATTATATATTTCAATTAAGTACGAGATTTTCCTCATTATTATTCTTATCGTGATGGGAAAATCAGATTCTCTCGACCCATCGCCACCCGGGCCGGCATATCGGCTTGGATTATCAAGTCGGGGCGTTCATTATTTGTTCTGGATTGGTGTTTGAGTCTTTGCTAATCATTGCAGGAACGGTGGAAATGGCCAGCCGATGCCTCGACGGCTGACCATTTCAACGGCTATCCACGGACGGACAACCACATATCAAGGATTGCAGGCATGGCGGTTGCCTATCTGGACAAGTTGAACGAACAGCAACGCAAGGCCGTGGAACACGGCGTCGGGCTGACAGAAGGACAGACGGCCGGACCGCTCTTGATCATTGCCGGCGCCGGTTCCGGCAAGACCAATACGCTCGCCCATCGTGTCGCGCATCTGATCGTCAACGGCGCCGATCCCCGCCGCATCCTGCTGATGACGTTTTCCAGACGTGCGGCCTCGGAAATGTCGCGGCGTGTCGAGCGTATCTGCAAACATGTTCTCGGCAGCAATTCAGGCGCTCTGACCGATGCGCTGGCATGGTCCGGCACGTTTCATGGCATCGGCGCCCGCCTGTTGCGCATCTATGCCGAACAGATCGGCCTCAATATCGATTTCACCATCCACGACCGTGAAGACAGCGCCGACCTAATGAACCTCGCCCGGCACGAACTCGGCTTTTCCAAGACCGAAAGCCGCTTTCCGACCAAGGGAACATGCCTTGCGATCTATTCGCGTGCCGTGAATTCACAGACGGCGCTGAAGGAAATCCTGCGCCAGCATTATCCGTGGGTCGCCAACTGGGAGAGCGAACTCAAGCAACTATTCGCGGCCTATGTCGAGTCCAAGCAGGTTCAGAACGTGCTCGATTACGACGATCTTCTGCTCTATTGGGCGCAGATGGTGAGCGACCCCATTCTGGCAGACGATATTGGCAACCATTTCGACCATGTGATGGTCGACGAATATCAGGATACCAACCGGCTGCAGGCCTCGGTGTTGATGGCGCTCAAACCTGGTGGCCACGGGTTGACGGTAGTGGGTGACGATGCGCAGTCGATCTATTCGTTCCGCGCTGCGACGGTGCGCAACATCCTCGATTTTCCGGCCTCATTCAGCCCGGCGGCGGATATCATCACGCTTGATCGCAACTATCGCTCAACGCAGCCAATTCTTGCCGCCGCCAATGGCGTCATCGATCTGGCGCGTGAGCGGTTTACCAAAAACCTCTGGACGGAGCGGCAGTCGCTCGAACGCCCGAAGCTGGTGACGGTGAAGGATGAAACCGAACAGGCGAATTTCATCATCGATCAGGTCCTTGCCAATCGCGAGACCGGCATGACGCTGAAACAGCAGGCCGTGCTGTTTCGCACCTCCAGCCACAGCGGCCCGCTCGAGGTGGAACTGACCCGCCGCAACATCCCCTTCGTCAAATTCGGCGGCCTGAAATTCCTCGACAGCGCCCATGTGAAGGATATGCTGGCGGTCCTCCGTTTCGCGCAGAACCCGCGCGACCGTGTCGCCGGCTTCCGGCTGCTGCAGATGCTGCCCGGCATCGGACCGAAGAAAGCCGGCAACATTCTCGATACGATCGCGGCAGATCCCGAGCCGCTGCTTGCCCTTGCCGAAATTCCGCCGCCGCCGAAAACCGGCGATGACTGGTCGGCTTTCACGCAAATGCTGGTGGGGCTGCGGCGGGGCAAAAACGGCTGGCCAGGCGAAATCGGGCAGGCAAAGCTATGGTACGAGCCCCATCTCGAACGCATCCATGAAGATGCCGATAGCCGCAAGGCCGATCTGCTGCAGCTCGAGCAGATCGCCAGCGGTTATCCATCCCGCGAACGATTTTTGACCGAGCTGACACTTGATCCGCCTGACGCCACCAGTGATCAGGCGGGCGTGCCGCTGCTTGACGAGGATTACCTGACCCTGTCGACCATCCATTCGGCAAAGGGCCAGGAATGGCGTTCCGTCTTCATCCTCAACGTCATCGATGGCTGCATCCCATCCGATCTTGGCGTCGGCACCACCCAGGAACTGGAGGAGGAGCGCCGGCTCCTTTATGTCGCGATGACGCGCGCCAAGGACGGCCTGTCGCTGATCACCCCGCAACGCTTCTTCACCGGCGGCCAGAGCCAGCACGGCGACCGGCATGTCTACGCCTCAAGAACCCGCTTCATACCGGCAACCCTGCTGCAATTCTTCGAAACCACCACCTGGCCGATCGTATCGGCCGCCGCTTCCGACCGCAGCGCGCAGCAGATCAGGATTGATGTGGGTGCGCGGATGCGGGCGATGTGGAAATAAAAAAGCGGGGCGTTCACCCCGCTCTTGGCAACTGATGTCGGCGCTGCCGTCAGAACTTCACACTGGCCGTCAGGCTGACATTGAAAGGTTCGCCGATGGCATTCGCATAGCTGGTGGAGCCGATGGACGAGGTGTAATACGTCTTGTCGAAGATATTCTTCAGATTGAGTTGCAGCGTCACCGGCTTTTCCAGTTGCAGCGTGTAGGTCGCAAAAGCGTCGAAGACCGCATAACCTGGCAGCGAATAGGAATTGTCATTGATGCCGGCGCGCTGGCCGACGGCCCGGATACCGCCGCCGATACGCAACGTATTGCCGTTCGGTCCTATCTCGCCGACATCATAGGCAAGGAACAGCGAACCGGTATGGCGCGCCACATTCGGCAGGCGCTTGCCGGCATAGGTGGCGTCCTCAAGTACCAGCGCATCCGTATAGGCGTAGCTTGCGATCAGATCGAGATCATTGGTGAGGCTGCCGGCGATATCGACCTCCACGCCGCGCGAACGGACGAGACCGGCGGCCTTCACCGTAGAAACACCGCCCACGTCTTCCGAATAGGCAACATTGCGCTTGCGGGCGTTGAACAAAGCGATATTGGCATTCAGCCCGGTAAACAGGTCGAACTTGGCACCCACCTCGTAGGAAATCCCTTCCTCCGGATCGAGCCCGCCATAATAGGCGCCGATCGAGGATTGCGGGCGGAAGGTCTTGGCCACATTGGCGTAAAGCGAGGCATCCGGCGTCAGCTTGTAGACAAGGCCGGCATTGGGAATGAGTTCGCCGCCGTTGTTCTGGGTATTGACGACAAAGGGACGACCCTTGCCGGCATAGATGTCGTAATATTGGTAGCGCAAGCCACCAACCGCGATCCATTGATCACCCAGATGCAGGGCGTCCTGCATGTAGATCGAGGCGGTGGAAAGCTGTTCCGTCTGGTCGCTGTCAACGGCCCTGACCGTGGTGCAGGCCGGCAGCCGACCGTAGACCGGGTTGTTGATGTTGAAATTGGTGGAATTCGCGCAGCGCAACATGTCAGTGCGCAGGGTATTGCTGTAGTCATAGGACATGCCGAACAGCAGCTCGTTGCGCAGCCCGCCGATTTCGGCCTCGCCCGTCAAATCCGCCCGGGCTGCATGGTTATAGATGGTGGAATACTGCGTGGCATCGGCCCGGCGCGTTACCTGCCCCGTGCGGGAATTATACCCCATCACGCGGGCCTGATTGTCCGAATATTCGTTGCGACTATAGGCATAATTCAGCGACAGCTTCCAGTCATCGGATAGTTGGCGGTCTATGGCGATGCTCGCCAGATCGGATTTGCCGTCGGTGATATTATAGGCTTCGTCAAGGCGCAGGCGGCGGCTTACATTGATCGGCTTGCCCGTCGCCGGATCAAAGATCGTGCCGCGATCGAACGGCACGCTATAGTCCTCATGCATGTAGGAAACCGTAATATCGGTGTCCTCGCCGCTCCATTTCAGCGAGGGTGCGATCAGCCAGTTCTTCTTCTCACCGAAATTGCGCCAGTAATCGCTGTTTTCCCCCTCACCGATCAGGCGATAGGAAAAATCCGTACCTGCAATCGGGCCGGTCACATCGAAACCGCCTGATGTGCCATACTTGCCTGCGCCATAGGCGGAAAAGCGCGAATAGGCCTCCGCCGTAAACGTGTCTTCCGGCTTCTTCGTCACAACATTCACCATGCCGCCCGGATCGAGAATGCCATAAAGCGTCGAGGCCGGACCTTTTAGCACTTCCACTCTCTCGACCGTATCGTTGAAAGAATGCGGCAGTGCGGTCTTCAGCCCGTTGACGAGGATGGAGCCGTCGCGATTATCGCCGAACCCACGACGGATGACGGCATCCTGCGTGGCCCCCAGCGTATTCGCCTGGGTGACGCCGCTGACATTGGCCAGCGCGTCGTCCAGGGAGCGCGCCTGCTGGTCACGCAGCACCTCAGCCGTCACCACATTGACCGATTGCGGAATATCGAGGATCGGCGTTTCGGTAAGCGTCGCCGTGCCCGTCGTCACCGGCTGGTAGCCACGCGCGCCTTTCTTGACATCAGCATTGACCGTTATGGTTTCGAGCACGGTCGTTCCGTCGGCATTTTTCTTCGGTGTCGCGCTCTCCTGCGCATAGGCATGCAGGGCGACCCCGGCCAAAAGAAATGCCACTAGCGCCCGCGAGCCAACCCGAATGATCATCGAACCGTTATGCATCCTGTCTTGTCCCCGACTGTCCCAAATCGTCATCGCGACGATGCACCGCTCTTTCAATTGATGAATGTAGTAGTCAACTTTAATTCGGCGGACGACAGTTAAAACTCACGGGTTCGAGGGCGCATATTTACGCATCTTCGCTCCCAATCTGGTGTGCGCCAGCCGCTTCCTGCGCAAATCAGCGCATAAAAACCGATTTTTCGCAGCCTATATACTTGACTACTACAGTCATCAATAATTCTGGTGGCGGTTCATTCGAACGGGGACGATCTTGAGTTTCAGTAGCAAATTCATAAGCGCGGACAAAAGGCTTGCTGCACAGGCACTAGAGCTTGCCTATGGCGACCGGACGGCGCTTGCCGATATGTCCATTGATATAGCTCCGAACCGTTTCACCGTCCTGCTTGGCCCAAACGGCTCGGGAAAATCCACGCTCCTTTCCGCGCTCGCCCGCCTGCACCGGCCGAGCCGCGGCCATGTTCTTCTCGACGGCCGCGATATCTTCCGCCACCCGACACGGGATGTGGCAAGAAGGCTCGGTATGCTGGCGCAGCAGAACCACACGCCAGAAGGGCTTTCAGTTTTCGATCTCGTCTCCCGCGGTCGTTACCCCCATCAGGGTTTTCTGAAACAATGGAGCGAGGACGACGCCAACGCGGTGGAACAGGCACTTTCTGTGACCGGCATGTCCGAACTGGCGGAAAGAACGGTCGACAGCCTCTCCGGCGGCCAGCGCCAGCGCGCCTGGATCGCCATGGCTCTGGCGCAGCAGACGGATATCATTCTGCTTGACGAACCGACCACCTATCTGGATCTGCACCACCAGATTGAGGTGTTGGACATGCTGGCCGGTCTCGTCACGCACCATAACCGCACGATCGTCGCGGTGCTGCATGATATCAATCTTGCCCTCCAATATGCCGATCATCTGATTTTTCTGAAAGACGGCCGGCTGCGGCACCGGCTGGAAACGGCAACGCTCTGCAATGCCGGCATCATTGCGGATGTATTCGACATGGCAGTCGCCCAGCTCACACATCCTGTCACGGCGCGGCCGGTGTTTCTTCCCCTGCCCGGGCGGAGCGGCGCGGCATGATGGCAGACACGACCAGCAACAGCCCGGAGACCCTGCAGACGACAGCCTATGGCCGCGCCCTTGTGGCGACGCTTTTTCTATTGCTGGCAATACTGCTTCTGGCATTGGCCCATATTGCCACCGGCCCGCGCGCCGTTGCCCCCCATGTCCTGCATGAGCTGATATTTTCCTACGATGTCCGCAATTTCGACCAGCAGGTCTTGCTGCAGCTTCGCCTTCCACGCCTGTTGGCGGCGCTGCAGGCCGGCGCCTGCCTTGGAGTTGCCGGGCTTCTGTTGCAGACATTGCTGCGAAACCCGCTGGGCGAACCGCATATTCTGGGGCTGAATGCCGGCGCAAGCCTCGCGGTCGTTGCGGCAACGGTGCCGCCGCTCGGACTGATCGCCACGCCAACGCTGCGGCCATTACTGGCTTCCACGGGAGCGGGCGTGAGCTTTTCGTTCGTTCTTCTCCTCGCCTGCGCCGGACGGCAGGGCCTGACACCGGCAAAACTCGTCTTTTGCGGCATTGCAATTTCCACACTTGCTGGAACGCTGACCTCCGCTATCCTCATTCTCAACGAGGAAACATTGCAGCAGATGCGTTTCTGGCTGGTGGGTGACACAGCCGGCGTTTCGATGGCCACGATAGCCGCCGCCCTGCCCGCCTCCGGCATCGCCCTCATCCTGGCCCTCGCCGTCGCGCCCCGGCTCGATCTGCTTGCCCTTGGTGACGCCGTTGCCGTAACCCTTGGTGTATCCGTGCGCGCAACCCGCACCCTGGCGCTCATCTCCATATCGCTCTTTTGCGGCGCGGCCATCGCCATCGTCGGTCCAATCGGTTTTGTCGGACTTGTGGTGCCACCGCTCATTGCACGTCTGCGAACCAGGCGGCTTCTGCTTGCCATTCCTCTCGCGGCACTCGGCGGTTCGGCCCTGCTGATTGCGGCGGATCTTGCCGCCCGGCTGATCCTCCTGCCGACGGAATTGCCCACAGGCGCGATGACCGGCCTTGTCGGCGCGCCGGTCTTTCTGTGGCTAGTGCGCAGGGTGCTGAAATGAACCGTTACCGGGTCATCCGACTGGCACACTTTTCCATTCGCCTCATGCCTTCGCGGCTCGCCGTTCTGCTGGGGCTTTTCCTTTGTCTTGCCCTTGTCGCCGCATGGTCGCTCACCGTCGGCACCCAGCGCATCCCCACCTCCGCCCTTTGGTCGCTGTTGACCGCAACCAACACCGATCCCGTCATGAACGACGCCATGGTGGTTATCGACTTCCGGCTGTCGCGACTGGCGCTCGCGATGGTGGCCGGCGCCATGCTCGGCATTGCCGGCGTCATCATGCAGGCCACGACCCGCAACGGTCTTGCCGATCCCGGCCTGCTCGGCGTGCGGGAAGGCGCATCGCTTGCCGTGCTGGGCTGCCTGTTTATGCTACCTGCCCTGCCGGTGATGCTTCGCCCCACCGCCGGTATTGCGGGCGGCATGATAAGCGCCGCAATCGTCCTGACGCTTTCCGGCGCAACCTCGCGTCTGCGTTTCGTCCTGACCGGTATCGGCTTTTCATGGTTTTTATCAGCTTTGCTGCTTATCCTTATGGCATCGCTGGATATTCGTAATTTGCAGACGGCGATGATCTGGATGGCGGGAAACCTGCAAGGCGCAAGCTGGACTGCCGTCCGGGTTCTCTCGGTCATCCTCGTTATCGCCATCGGCCTTCTTGTATTGGCCGCCCGCACTGCCGATGTTCAGACCCTCGGCGACAATGCCGCAGCGACGCTTGGCGTTCACACAGGCTTACTTTCTACACTGCAGATCGTGCTTGCCGTTATTCTCACCGCATCCTGTGTTTCCTTCACCGGCAGCATCGGTTTCGTCGGCCTGATCGGCCCGCATATCGCCCGGCTTCTGCTGCCGGGCGGTTCATATCTCGGACTGATCGCGGGTGCGGGGCTGACAGGCGCAATACTGGTGGCATCAGCCGACACCATCGCCCGCACCGCCTTTTCACCCCTGGAGCTGCCGACCGGCCTCGTTCTTTCCGCCATCGGCGCGCCCACACTTCTCGCCCTTCTCTGGTTTCACCGGTATCGCCTATAGGTCTTCCATGCGCAAAACCCTTTTCGCTTTTCTTTCGGCCGCCGGCCTTCTCCTCGGCGCAGCCATGGCCCCAGCCGAAGAAACCAGCCGGCGCTTTACCGACGATCTCGGCCGCATCGTTTCCATCCCGGTAAAACCGAAACGCATCGTGACGCTGCATGATATCGACCTCACCATACCGCTGATCGAATTGGGCGTGATGCCCGTGGGCAGCCACGGCCGCGTGGGCGCGGACGGCAAACCCTATCTGCGTTCCAGCGCCATCCTGACAGGTGTGGATTTCGACAATAGCAACATCACCTATATCGGCTCCATCAATGCCGATCTGGAAGCGATCGTCGCGCTCAAGCCCGACCTGATCCTCACCGAGCCAGACCGCCCAACCCCCATCGCAAAACTGGAACAGATCGCCCCGACTATCGCCATCGACAACACGAAGGATGGTGCGCCGCATATCTACAGGGAACTTGCCGAATTGACGGGCACGCAAGCTAGGCTTGCTGTGCTCGACAGGCGCTACCGGGCGCAGATCGAAGCGCTGAAGGCCGCCATCGATACCGACGCCATCACGGTTTCAGTGTTCCAGCCGCTCAACGGCAAGATCAGTGTCTATCACACCTACCGCGCGCTCGGGCGGGTGCTGCGCGATGCCGGTTTCCGGTTCCCCGCCATCATCGACGACATTCCAGACGGCGATCGTATTGAAATCAGCGCCGAGCGGCTGCCGGAACTCGACGCCGATATCATCTTCGATCCCTATCGCTCCGATACCGGCGCATCACCGCAGGTGGAAATCGACATGATGGAAACCGTGATGCCGGGCTTCTGCAATTTCCTCAAAGCCTGCCGCGACGGCCGCTACATTCTGTTGCCGCGCGAAGAAGCGATTTCCAACTCTTATGCCGCGCTCAGCCTCATGGTCTCCGCCGTCCAATCACATTTGACGACAAGGCCGGCGGCGGCAAAATAAGGGAGAGAGCCGGTGCAAACAAAAGCGCTTGCCTCCGGGCTCGGCGCGCTGCTAATCCGTGAAGAAGAGTATGCAACTCATCTTCACGGAATACCCATGGCGGCTGGCGAAACGCAAACATCAAGGCTTCGGCGCACCGACCGGTTCGGCGATCAATTACGCAAGCGTCGTGAACGACTGTCTCCCGGCCTGCTCGCCGTTGCCGAGTATATTGACGGCCATCGCCATGCCGTCCTCGGCAAATCGGCGCTGGAGATCGGTTACGAGACCAACACGTCCGATGCGACTGTCATTCGCGCCATTCAAGCGCTCGGTTTTCAGGGGCTGGTCGATCTGAAAGAAACGCTGGAGGCCTATCTCGGCGTGACGGATTCGCCCGTCGAGAAAATGGCGGCCACGACAAAATCCATGTCCGGCAATTCGGACGCCGCAATCGACTTCGTTCTCGAAAATCAGAAAAATACGCTGGAAATGCTCGCCAATACGGAAAACCGCGAGGCGATGGCCGCCGCTGTACGTCTTCTGGCAGAAGCGCGCGGCATCGGCGTTCTCGGCATTGGAGCCTCCGGCATCATCGCCACCTATGCGGCAAGACTGTTCCAGCGCTCCGGCGTCCGCTCCTATGCGCTCAACGCCACCGGCATCACACTCGCCGAACAGCTTTTGGAGCTGGAAAACGGCCACGTCCTCATCATGCTCCTGCACGGCCGCGCCCACCGCGAAGCCCAGACCGCCATCACCGAGGCCGGCCGTCTCGACATCCCCATCATCATGCTGCTCGGCCAGGAAGACAGCGTGCTCAAAAAACACGCCGATGCCTGCCTCTTCCTGCCGCGTGCCAAAAACGAAGGTGTGGCGCTGCACGCCCCATCGCTGGTTGCAATGGAAACCATGGCATTAGCTCTCTCCGCGGCACTTCCGGAGCGGAGCCTCGAGACACTGGAGCGGCTGGTGGAGTTGAGGACGTCGATCAGGCCGCATAAGCGCGTTTAAAAGTAGCGCGGATTATCGAACCTACCGGGGCTTCAGTTTGCGGCCTTAGGTCCCCGATTTTCTCTCGTTGTTATCCAATTCGTGAACCGCACGGAGTATATCTGACGCGACATCCTGCCATGTTCGCATTTGTGGTTTGAACTCGGCTATCTTCGTTTTCAACGCAGAATACTTATCTGGTTCCAATAACAATACACGAACCAAATCTGCCAACTCGTCTGGTTTCTCCGGATCGAAATAAAGTGCCAGCGTCCCGCCGGCCTCTCTCAATGCCGGCACATCCGCGGCAAACGCCGGGGTCCCGCACCACAGAGCTTCACTGATCGGCAAACCCCACCCCTCCATCCTGCTCGGTAAAACGAGACCGTAGGCGTTTTCGTAAAGCAGACGTAATTCCGCCTGGTTCGGATTAAGAACAAAGTGAAACTTGTCGACGATCGGACGGAATTTTTCTAGTTTTAAAAATTTTTCAACCCTTTTTCGCCTTGCACCTGCCAACACCAACGCAGGCGGCACGACGCCGGAAGCCTGTAATAGAAGCATGGCTTCAACAACACATTCCAGGTTTTTACGGCCATTATAAATACCGACACCCAGAAGATAGCGGCCTTGAGGCGACCTCTTGTTGATTGGCTCAACTGTCGGCCGAAGCTCGTTGCAAAGGGGTATCGCCACAACGTCCGGCACGGGCGGCAATGTTCCCATATTTGAAAAATGCTTTACTTCCCGCGCCGTGAATTCTGAATTCGTCAAAATCAGCGCCGCGGCCCCTATGGCGACTTTGTTATCGTAAATGAAATTCCTCGGAAACGAAAATTGATTCCGGTGGGTGAAATTATGCAACGGGATCATGTCATGGAGCATCGGAATAAAGGTGGCTTTTTCGCCCCGTTCATTCAATGCCATGATGTAATCTGACATAATTTTAGGCCTCCCAAGCGAGACCAGAATCTGCCCGTCTAGATCAACCTCTCGAACTGCACCAGCCGGAATAGTTGCCCAACGTTTGCGATTGCGATGCTCAACTACCGTGCGCACCGCTTTGTAGAACAAAGACTTCAAAAAATTCGTATCAAAAAGATTTTGTCTGAGGCGCAGTGGCGTCGCGCTTGAAGGAACATTCGGATCCAGAACACCGGTTGGCGATGCATCACCTGTCCGCGGAAAAACCTCGAAAAACCGACGATGCAGCGGCGAATAGATTACATACCTTACTGATTTATCAGCCAAAGTCAGTTCATAAGCGACTTCCATTACGGTTCGCGCGATACCGTAATATTTAAACTTCACTCCCGAGTTCAGGAACAGTTCCGACAGATCAAAAAAGACTTGGGGCATTTACCGTCCTGCCTGACGGACACTTCCGTCATAAAACAATTAGATTGCAAAAACTTACGAGCTTATATGCCACGCCGTTGTCGATAGCCCACCATTGAGCTTGGCATATAGTTTTTGCACAGCGCATTTGTCAATGTTGAGAACCTATCGGTGGCGCAAAACTACACATTTCCGCCTAACAACTAAAGCGGGAATTGCCCCCATATTCTGCTTCTGGCAAAAACGGCGGTTCGTGGCTTCCTCACCAGAGGGAGATTGACACTTAGCGATCACCCCTTTAAGTGCACTAAACCAATTTTGGATTAGACGTGCCTCGGCATTTGGGACCAGTGTTAAGCTTTGAGTTTTCTGAGCATGAAACTTGAGCAGATCATATATGAGCGTTACACACAGAACATCACTCCGCTAGTTTGGGTTTGTTCGTCTAACGTGATAACACTCACCAAATGTAGTTTCTGCACCAATTTAGGAATATCGCTGTGATCGGATCATTTTTGTCGCAAAACGACAAGAAGCTGCTGGTACGACTGTTCAAAGAGAACTTCAAAAAGCACGTTAGCTGGTACTCGATGGCAATCGCGGCAATGGTTGTCGTCGCTGCAACGACATCTCTCAGCGCCTGGATCATGCGCGATATCGTTAACAGCGTTTATCTGAAACGTGGTTTTGATGTCGTTCTTCAGATTGCGTTTGCTGTCGCCGCAATATTCATCGTCAAGGGCCTCGCCACGTTCGTTCAGAGCTATTATCTGAGCAAAGCAGGCAACAGCATTGTCGCGGAGCAGCAACGCAAAATTTATGATCGCCTGCTGAAGCAAGGCGTATCGTTCTTTCAGAACCTGCCATCGTCGGAATTGCTAATTCGAGTAACCTACAATGCACAGGCTGCCAGAAGCGTTATCGATACGATCGTCACGTCGTTTATACGTGACCTGCTTTCGCTCATCGGCTTGATCGTGGTGATGTTCGCCCAGAATTTTCTTCTGAGCGCGATTTCAATGATTATAGGACCCATCGCAATCTTCAGCGTCCGTCTTGTCCTGCGTCGCGTGCGCAAGATCATGGAAGCGGAACTTGCTTCGCTTGGCGAAATCGTCAACGTCGTGCAGGAAACCAGCATCGGCGTCCGCGTGATCAAAGCGTTTTCGCTTGAGAAACTTATGCGTCAACGTATGAACAAGGCGGTGTCTGACGTTGAGCATCGCGCCAATGGTATTGCGAAGCTTGAAGCGGCGACCAGCCCGATCATGGAAACACTGTCCGGCCTCGCGATTGCCGTCGTCATTGCCGTTTCCGGTTATACTGTTCTGG
The DNA here is from genome assembly GCF_009498615.1 of Agrobacterium sp. ICMP 6402. Classification (NCBI taxonomy): domain Bacteria; kingdom Pseudomonadati; phylum Pseudomonadota; class Alphaproteobacteria; order Hyphomicrobiales; family Rhizobiaceae; genus Agrobacterium; species Agrobacterium sp. ICMP 6402. Next base: position 1,032 of record NZ_QSNV01000008.1, on the reverse strand, counting down.
AAAAAGGCGGTTCTCCTGGCGATCTGATGGCCTTTATAACCGCTCTGCTTCTTGCTTACGAACCGGCAAAACGTCTGGCGCGTATGAGAATCCAGATCGAAAGCGGCATGATCGGGGTCCGCATGATGTTCGAGGTTCTGGACGCCCCTTTGACGCTTGACGAAAAAAAGGACGCTCAGCCTCTCCCCAAGGCAAGTGGCGATGTGGAACTGAAGAACGTCAGCTTCGAATATGTTTCAGGCCAGCCGGTTCTGAAGGATGTCAGTGTGCTCTTTGAGGGCGGCAAAATGACCGCACTGGTAGGTCCTTCCGGCAGCGGAAAATCCACCATTATCAATCTTATGATGCGCCTTTACGATCCTCAAAACGGTTCCGTTGAAATCGACGGCATGGATTTGCGTGATGCTTCCTTTGCGAGCCTGCGCGAGCATGTATCTTATGTCGGTCAGGAAACTTTCCTGTTTTCGGGCACCGTAAAGCACAATATTTCCGTTGGCCGTGACGACGCGACGGAAGAAGAAATCATAGCTGCTGCCAAGGCTGCCAATGCGCATGACTTCATCATGAAGATGCCTGACGGCTACGACAGCAAGCTCGGTGAAAATGGCTCAGGCCTATCCGGCGGCCAGAGACAGCGTGTGGCGATCGCTCGCGCCATGCTGAGAGATGCCGACATTTTGATCCTCGACGAGGCGACCAGCGCCCTGGATTCAGAATCCGAAGCCCTCGTAAGGGATGCACTTGAGCGCCTGACCCTGAACAAGACGTCTATTGTCATTGCTCACCGGCTTTCAACAATCAATCGAGCCGACAAGATCGTCGTTATGGATAATGGGCAGGTCGTAGAAGAAGGCAGTCGGCGTGAACTGCTTGCAACGGATGGCCTTTATAAACGCCTGCACAGCATCCAGTTCGATGCGGACGTAGCATAATCCTGATCCTTTATCAGGCCGCATTGGAAAGGTTTTATTGTGAAGGAACACTCTCGAAAGATCACGCCGGTTCTTCTTGCTGGCGGTGCGGGCTCGCGGC
>NZ_QSNV01000007.1:0-273989 GCF_009498615.1 Agrobacterium sp. ICMP 6402 | reverse complement strand
ACTGGACGAAATCGGTTTGCCGCCGGGCAATGCCATCCAATGGTTGTTCGGGCTGACGGCGGGGTTCTATTTTGCGGGTGGGGCACCAACATCAAGCGAACCTACAGCATTTACAGAGACTTGGGTCTGCAGTTGCGCAACAAGACACCCAAGCGGCGGGTGAAGGCAAAGCTTCGGGAAGATCGGCAAACGGCTGCCGGCCCGAATGATGTCTGGGCGATGGATTTCGTTCACGACCAGCTCGCAACCGGTAAGGCCGAAGGTTCGATTTTCATCGAGAGCATGTTAATTGGACGCATTCATTGCGGCTCGCAAGGTATCGTTGATGCGCTCTTGCCAGCCGGGTCCGTCCGCCTGAAAATGCGCGAGGACATCGCTGTCGATCTTCAATGACACAAGCTCCCTGGTGTTGGGGATTGCAGGCCGTTCAACGACCGGCGCTGCGACCTTCTTTGCCGGTTTGAACAATGCCTCGGCCGCGTCTTTTGGATTGGACGGTCGTCGGGGTTTCGTAGCCATGATCATATCCTCTCTTGTCGTGCGCTTGAACAGCTCCACCGGTCAGCCTTTGTTTCCGGGATGTATATCCAACATAGCGGCTGTCGCAACCCGCGTGTAGTCGGCAGCCGAAAGAGCGTCCTTGCCGCTGATAAACTGGTCAGCCGTCCCGCAATCCGGAAGAGATCGCACATCGTCATCCATAATCGCGGCTTTGAGCGCTTGTCGGATTTTCAGTGAATCGATGAACCGGTATGGGCGGCGTAAAGAGAGCCCGCGGCTGACGCAGTGGCGCCAGGCACATTCCTCTTGATCTGTAGTTCAGCCAGTTATCGGCAAGTTCTTCACGCGACGGATTTTCCGGAGGGTTTACACTAATCATTGCCACGGCGTTCTGTGCAGACAGCATGCGAGGGCGGTCGTAAAACACGGTTCAAAAGCGTTCTGGAAAGTATCATGGCTGGCGAGCAGTTCACTGGCAGCCCACCGCAAAAGCAAGCACCTGCTTCTGCGGCGTTATTTCCGGAAGTCGTCGTTCATCGCCAGGAGACCAGTTACGATTAAACAAGCGCGAGAATACGAGCCGGTCCGCCTGTCCCGCCTCGGTGGGTTGGCGCGCCAACGACGATTGTCGCTCCCTTGATCGGCAACGCCTCAAGGTTGTTCAGACCTTCGATACCGTAGCGGCCGGCTGGAAGCCACGAATTATGCACAGCGAAATCGGCAGAGTTGCCCGGATCCAGTGAGAGCGTGTCGACGCCAATTGCAACGGTGTCGCGCTCGAGCAGTAAATCGGTCGCCGACTTGCCGAAGCCGGGAAAGGCGAATTTTCCAGCGTCGTCATTACGGAAGGAGGGGCTTTTAACCTTTGTTGCCCAGCCAGAACGCAAAGCCACGACGGCACCTGCGGGAATATCGCCATTTGCGCTGATCCAGCGTTCTATATCCGCCGCCTCAATGGTCGAATTGGCATCCTCCTTGGCGCGATCGGCGATGTCGATGATGACCAGCGGCGCGACCAGTTTTTGGGGTTCCAACTGATCAACGCTGGCGCCATCGGCGCTGAAGTGGAAAGGCGCATCGATATGGGTTCCAGTGTGCTCGAAAACCGTCAATTTATGGAGTTGGTATCCGTCCTTGGCGATATCTGCAGCCCATTCGAATTCTATTCCGGGCTTGCCATCAAATGTTGGAAAGGTTGAATCGTACACATGAGTGAGATCGACGACTTTGTGAGCCGCCTGAGCAAGGACCGGTGTCGCCAGATTTCCCGCGGTCATCGCCACACCCGCAAAGGCCGCCCCTTTAAACAGCATACGACGCGACAGCATGTTCTTCTTCACGTCTTCTATCACGCAGTGATTGCACATCCCATCTTCCCTCCGTTGCGAAACCTCTGTTCATGACGGTATCGCAAAACCCTAGTGAAGCAAGATTGGTCTTTCTCAAGGTCTCAGCTTTGGTAGAAAGACATGTTAAATCCACATCGGCGTCGCGGAGCCTGTTTTCGAATGTGGGCCTCCGTTCCCGGCGAAGAATCCCTGCGCATTTGGAAATAGTAACCGAGTCGGATAAGGCTTGGCACGGGTCTGCTCCCAACTGCCGCGGATCTTTTGAGGTTGGAAGTGACAGACGAATTACCCGGTCAACTTGATAGCCTGCACCGCGCCACCTTTGACTATTTCTGGTCCGGAAGCCATCCTGAGAGCGGGCTGCCCAGGGATCGGATGCGATCCGACGGTTCGCCGATCCATGAGATCACCTCAATCTCGGGTGTCGGGTTTGGTTTCCTCTCGCTCATCGTTGGCGTTCATCGTACGTGGATAAGCAACCGGGACGCCATTGCGCGCGCGTGCCGTATGCTGGAATCGCTGGCTGGAGTGAAGCGTTTTCACGGCGCCTTTCCTCACTTCGTCAATACGTCGAGCGGAAAAACAATACCCTTTGCGAAATACGATGACGGCGGTGATCTTGTCGAAACCGCGCTTCTCGTTCAGGCGCTTATCTGCGTGCGGGAGTTCTTCAGCGGAGAGACATCCGAAGAGATTGGTTTGCGCCGGTCTATCACTGAAATAGTCGAGGCTGTCGAATGGAACTGGTTTACCAGGGGAGAAACAGGGCCGCTTTTCTGGCATTGGAGCCCTCGATATGCCTGGGCGAAAAATCTGCCGATTGTGGGCTGGAACGAGGCTTTGGTCTGCTATGTGCTGGCGGCAGGTTCAGTTGCGCATCCGATAAGCCCGGAGTGTTATCATTCCGGGTGGGCGCGCCGTGGCGCAATCCGGAATGAATCGAAGTATCTCGCTGTGCGGCTGCCGCTCGGCGAGCCATATGGAGGGCCGCTCTTTCTGTCGCATTACTCTTTTTGTACACTCAACCCGCAAGGCTTGGGCGATGCTTACTGCCGTGATTATCTGGAGCAGGTTCACGCGCATTGCCAGATCAATTACCGCTACTGCCGAACGCGCTACGCAATCGAAGACGGATGGGGACTGTCCGCCTGTGATGGGCCAAAGGGTTACGTCGTCAACTCTCCGACCAACGATCACGGTATTATCGCGACGACGGCAGCCCTCTCCAGCATACCTTTTATGCCGCTGCGGTCACAACAGGCGGCGCTACGCTTCCTGCAATGGCGTGACGGCGCGCTCATCGGCCGCTTCGGCCTGATGGATGCCTTTCAGCCTTCAACGGGCTGGGTCTCCCGAACGCATCTTGCAATCAATCAGGGCCCGGTGGTCGCAATGATGGAAAACCATCGCACCGGTCTCATCTGGGATCTGTTCATGAATGCGCCGGAAGTGAAAAACGGCCTGGCGCATCTGGATTTTTATCAGGACAGCTCTCATGAGGGGACGAAGGCGCATGAGGCTGGCAGATCAACACTTCGCGGCAGTGCAATGTCGTGATGTGTGCCGAAAGGGGCTACGTGAGCGTGGCTTTACCTGGGCGGTCGGTATCCCCAAGCATCAGAAGGTTTATCCCGATGATGCCAGAATGATCTTTCCCGTCTCCGACCATGGCCGTCCTCGCAAGCATTCGATCCCCGACACCCTTTCGGTTGCCGTCGAAACGATGTTGGCGTCTGCAAGATCGAAGAAGGTCAGTCGTAAGCGCGAATTTCTCCGCACCTTCTACAATTGAGTGAGCTTTGGCATGTGGTGTCCACTTAAAAGAGGTGGACACCAAGCTATAGATGAACGTCAAAAACTCGCGATTCGACTAGCGGCCGAGGCCTTTTCCCGATCGTTCACCCGCGGCGGACCAGCAGAACCGATCGCTCCCGGATCACCACAGCCAAAGCCGCCGGGATGGGTCTGCGGATGCTCAACGGACCGCAGCCACACGAAGGCTGCCATGTAGCTTTTCCAACCCGCGGTAGTCGATCTTGCCATTCGCGTTGACGGGCAGATCGGCAATGAAATGGATTTCGCACGGCAGCATGTAATATGGCAGCACGCCCCGGAGCGCGACTTTGATCTCATCGGAGGACCCTTGGCAGCCAGCGATAAATCCGACGATGATCGCGTCTGAACCACCCTCCTGTTTCGGCCGGACAATCACTGCGACCTGCTCCGCCCCGGCAGCCTTCGCCAACGCGGCTTCGACATCCTGCAGCTCGATGCGATAACCGAGTATCTTCACCTGGCGATCAACGCGGCCGGCGAAAATGATGCCATGTTGAGGGTCCCATCGTCCCAGATCGCCGGTTCGATACCAACGCTGGCCATCCCGAAACGGGAATTTCTCTGCGGTTAGCGCGGGCGCGTTCCAATACCCCTCCGTCATCTGGGGACCTGAAAGCCATATTTCGCCGGTGTCGCCAGCGAACACCTCCATACCATCCGCATCTCTAATCGACATCCGTTGGACGCCGAGCGGGTAACCGATGGGCGTTACCGATCCCTGATAGAAGTTCTGCGGATCAACGCGGTAATGGGAGGTGTGGATGGTGCCTTCGGTCGGGCCATACATATTGTAGAGCGCTGCGCCGGGCGCTGCCGCGTGCCACTTGCTGCTGAGGGACACCGGCAATGCTTCGCCGGCGAAAAGACTATATTTCAGCGATGGCATCGAATGCGGCGAAACGAGACCGAGTTCGATCGCCTTCGCCGCCGCGGAGGGGACGATCAGGCAAGCAGTTATTTCATGGGTTCTGATCAGCCGTGGCGCGAGGATTGCCCCGTTCTGAGGGGCGACGACGAGCTCGGCGCCATGCAGCCAGCACAGCATCATGTCGTGCACCGAAAGATCGAATGTCAGGTCGGCCGCCTGCAGGACGCGATCGCTGCAATCGATCGGAATCAGCCGGTGAACCGCGTCGATATAGGATGTCAGATTGCCGACGCTGATCGGTACGCCTTTTGGAACGCCTGTGGTTCCCGAGGTGAAGAGAAGATAGGCAATGGCTTCGGTTGTCAGGGCGCGGCGCGAAACGAAGGTATCGAATGCGTATCCGCCTGTATTTGGTTGCGGCAGGGGATCAATGTCCAGGACGGGCAGGGCGGCAGTGGCGGGGCCGATCTGGCGGATCGCCTCGTCCGCGACATTGCGGTCGACGAGAAGCGCCGCTGCTGCCGAGGATGACAGAATCTGGCTGTTTCTGGCCCCCGGGAAGGCGACATTGAGGGGAACATAACCGCAGCCGGCCAGCAGGATTCCGAGAATCGAGGCGTAGGTCGCGAAGGATCGCTCCCCGTAGACCGCGATGAGCTGACAGGGTTTGACGCCCTCCGCATCCAGGCGCCTGCAAACACCAACGGCGGCGGAAAACAACTCCTCGTAGGAGGCCCGAACGCCGGCCGCCGTTATTGCGGGCCGCTCGCGGAATTGTCTGGCGCTCGCCAAAAGCCGTTGATTGAGCGTCATGTCACATTCCGCACGGTCAAGCTTCTGTCCTGGTACGTCATGGCTTTACCCTTCTCATGCCGATTGGTGGCCGCGCTGTCCGAAGTCAAGAATAGACGTCGCTATAGAGCTCCAGCGGATCCGGCATCGGGCTGGTCTTGGCGAAATCGACCGCTTCGGCGACGATGTCCTTGATCTCCTTTTCGATCAGCCTGATGTCGCTTTCGGTCGCATGCCCCTCCTCTAGAATGCGGGTGCGCGAGCGGTTGATCGGGTCGTTGTCGTTCTTGACCTTTTCGACCTCTTCGCGGGATCGGTACTTCGCCGGGTCGGACATCGAATGCCCGCGATAGCGATAGGTCAGCATTTCCAGGATGATCGGCCCGTTGCCTGCCCGCGCATGTTCGACCGCCTTCGCTCCCGCCGCGCGGACTGCGCGCACGTCCATGGCGTCCACCTGCTCGCCGGGAATGTTGAAGGAGAGGCCGCGTTGCGACAGGTTGAGATTGGCCGAGGCGCGCTCGACGCTGGTGCCCATGCCGTAATGATTGTTTTCGATGATGTAGACCACCGGCAGGCCCCAGACCTTCGCTATGTTGAAGCTTTCGTAGACCTGCCCCTGATTGGAGGCTCCGTCGCCGAAATAGGTCAGGCAGACGCGATCATTGCCGCGATACTTGTTGGCGAATGCCAGCCCTGTGCCGATCGAGGCTTGTGCGCCCACGATGCCGTGCCCGCCGTAAAAACCCCTCTTGGGATCGAAGATGTGCATCGAGCCGCCCTTGCCCTTAGAGGCGCCCGCCATGCGGCCGGTCAGTTCCGCCAGCACCACCTTGGGATCCATGCCCGACATCAGCGCGTGGCCGTGGTCGCGATAGGCGGTGATTACCTGATCGCCTTCGCCTATCGTCATCTGCATTCCGACGACCACGGCCTCCTGGCCGATATAGAGGTGGCAGAAGCCGGCAATCAGGCCTTCGCCATACATCTGGCCGCATCGCTCCTCGAAGCGGCGGATGAGCAGCATGTCTCTGAAGGCCTTCAACTCTTCCTGCCTGGAAAAGACGAAGTTCGGGTCGGCATTAAGCTTGGGCATCTTCATTCCTTTTTAAATAACATAAACGACGGCACGGGGCTCAACTGCTTGAAAGCTTGAGGCCGACGATCCCGCCGAGGGTGAGGGCGAGCCAGAAAAGACGGACCGCCGTTGCCGGCTCACGGAAGACCACGATGCCGACAACGATAGATCCGATGGCGCCGATGCCGGTCCAGACGGCGTATGCTGTCCCGAGCGGCAGGGTCTGCAGGGCTTTGCCGAGACAGAAAATGAAGGCGGCGAGCAGAGCCAGGGAAAGGACGGACCAGCCCGGACGGCTGTAGCCTGCGGCCATCTTTACGCTGATGGCCCAGCCGACATCGAGAAACCCCGATATGACCAGCAATATCCAAGCCATGCCCGCCGTATTCCTTCATCGTCTTGTTTTCCGCCGTTTCGGCCGGCGGCGCTTGCACCCCGGCAGTGGCAGGATGATAGGAATGCTCGGCCCACAAAGCTCGTTGTGGTTTGGCAAGCGGGCGTTGCCATCGGGCAATTGCGGAGCAGCGGCGCGCTTTCCTTTCTGAAAGGCGGATTTGCATTTTTGCAAGAGGACGCGTCCGGTCGATGGCGTTACTGTCCGAAGGCAGGTCATGGGCCTGTCATGCGAAATCCGCCTTTCCGTTTTGCAATTCCTCAATCCGGAAGGCTGTGCATATTTGCGAGGTGGAAAGACGTGAAGGACTGGAACGAGTTCAGAATTGTGCTGGCGATCGGGCGTGCCGGATCGCTGGTGGGCGCCGCCAGGGATCTTGGCCACGACCATTCGACCATCTTCCGCTGGCTGAACGCCCTCGAGAAAAGAAGGGGCGTCAAGCTCTTCGACCGGACGATGAACCGCTATGTCCCCACTGACGCCGGCGTCCAGATGATCATGGCCGCTGAGCGGCTTGAAGCAGAAATCATGACGCTCGATCGATCCATCGCCGGCCAGGACAACAGGCTTCTGGGCAAACTCAAGATTACTTCGTCGGAGACGCTCGCCTATCGTATCCTCAACGAGGTACTCGCCGATTTTCGTCGCGAGCATGATGGTATTGAACTGGAATTGCTGGTCGACAACAGGCAGCTCGATCTGTTGCGTCGGGAGGCCGACGTCGCCATTCGGGCGACGCGCCCGCATGAAGGCGAACTGTTCGGCCGCAAGATCGCATCGACACCCTGGACCTTTTACGGGAGGAGCACTTACCTTGCCGAGCGAGGGCGTCCCGCGGATATTGCCTCGCTCTCCAGCCACGTCGTTGTCGGGTGGGACAGCGCCGCCGTTGCGGCGGCATCGATGTGGTTGACCGAAAACATCTCTCCACGCGCCTTTGCCTATCGTTCGAGCAGCCTCGTCAACCAGCTGATGGCGGTGAAGGCGGGCTTGGGGCTGGCGCTGCTTCCCTGCTATCTTGGCGATCCCGAACCCGATATCGAACGTGTTCAGGAACCACTGCCCGAACTCACCCGCGAACTCTGGCTGATCACGCATAAGGATCTGCGCAACACTGCACGCGTTCGCGCTTTCTTCGATCACGTCGGCGGTGGCCTTCTCGCGCGCCGCGCGCTGCTGGAGGGAAAGCGCGGCGGGGCCCCGAGTCCGGACGAAGAAAGGCATGATGCAGCTCGGTCCGCGGGCTGAGAGGTCCCGTCGCTCACCCGCTGGCGCTAGTTGCGCAGGCCCTCGGTGGCCATCGTCCTGCGTACCGCCGGCCTTTGGGCGATCGTCGACAGGTAATGCGAGAGGTTGACCCATGCGGCAAGATCGAGCTCGCGTCCGCTCGACCAGTTCATGATAGTGAAGCAATAGGCGTCGGCGATGCTGAACCGGCCTCCGACAAGATAACTTTCGGAGGCGAAATGTTTGTCCAGAAAGTCGAAACGCGCGCGCAGCCTCTCCCTTGCGACCTCGGCGGCCTGCACGCCATATTCCGGGTGGAACAGCCACGGGCTGAAGGTCTTGTGCAACTCGGAGCTGACGAAGGTCATCCATTCATGCAGGCGATAGTGCTCGAAACTGTCAGGCGCGGGCTTCAGCATCGCCTCCGGCTTCAGATCGGCAAGGAAATGCAGGATGGCGACGCCTTCCGTCAGCACGCGGCCATCATCGAGCTCCAATATCGGCACCACGCCCTTCGCGTTAACTTGATTCAGAATGCGGCCGTCCTCAATCCGGTGCGGCTCGCTGCGAATGTCCACCCTCGTCAAAGTCAGTGAAATTTCGGCCTCGGCGGCGACGATATGGGCAGCCATTGAGCAGACTCCCGGCGCGTAATAGAGCTTCATTCCTGTTCTCCCGTTTGTTTCCGGCACCGCAATGATAGGCGATGATCGGAAGAACGGGTTGTTGGATGCTGGCAAGCCTCGATTGTCGTTCGGCAAAAGGGTTACGTCTCGCAAAAGACGATGGCAACGGCCTGCTCGACGGTCTCGGGCGCCCGCGCATGTGCTTCCTGCTCCGTCATCAGGCCGAGCAGCCGCCCGCGGTGCGTGCCGCTCAGGAAGAGATCGAGAAGCGAACGCGGCTTGCTCCTATCAGGCTGCAAGTCTTTTGGAGGCGCTCGTTTTGATGAACGCGAGGACATAGTGGGTCACGACGGCATAGAGGCCGACGATTGCCAGGTAGTTAAGAAAGAATCCCAGGCTGCTCTCGTTGAAGTCCCACATGTCGAGCGAATAGCTGAGCATGAGCTTCGAACCGAACGTCATGTCGAAAGAACTCTTCACACCCCAAACCGCAGTGGTGAAGGCGATGATCCGTAGAACCAGGGTGCGAACGGCGTTCGTCGATGTCAGCCCCAGCGTCGATCGGATGGTGTTCATCACGACGGTCCAGCGTGTTCCCAAATGGACGGCGACGATCAGCAGGGTCCAGTAACCGGCGAACATGTGAAGCTCGCGAACTGTGAACCCGCCGTCGATCGACGTAAACCAGAAGAGGTCGCGCGAGATGAGCAGACTGGTGCCCAGCATAATAAGCATAGCTACTGCCAGACAGACGATCGTGACGATGTTGAATATCCGAACGGCGTCGCGCCCACCGTTCCTGACCCTCGGGTACCACAGCCTATTGAAGACGTTGTGCACGATGACCAGCGTGAAGAGAGCCGTGCCGAACAGTTCGTGAGACAGATTGTCCAGCCACCAATATGCAAGGCAGGCGATGATCAGCGCGATGGCCAGGAAATCCAGCACGAGACGAGCGCGAAACACAGTCATTTGAATTCGAACCGCCGCATCTCGTTGAACGTGTAGAGGAAGTCCCGGTCCGCGCGGGACATGTGACAGCTCTGACAGCGCGCCGTGTTCTCGGCCTCGTTGATGGTACCATCCGGCTTGAACCACTGGAATTGCCAATCGGCGGTCCGTCGGTTCTCCGGATAGTCCTGACCCCAGTTCTCGCCCTTTTCCATGATGAAGGTCCGGAACACCTTTCCGTCACGGTAGTCGACGAGGGCCACGTGGGTGCCGTTGGGGATCGGCTCGCCGCGCTTCACGGCTTCGATCGCCTCGCGTGTCGTCATGATGTGCTCGGTAACTTCGCCGCGCGTCACTGTCGTGTAGTGGATGAGTTTGTCGATGTCGGGCATCGTTGCGCGTGACGGCTCGGCCTGCACCTGCATCCCCACCAGGATGACAGCCAGCCCGGAGAGAACCGCCCCGCCTACACCACCAATCAAACTTCGCATGGGCACCTCGTAATGTGCGCGTGATCCGACGTCACCGCGTGTATTGCTCATCGGAGACGTGCTCCATCCAATTGACCGACTTGCCATCCAGCGTTTCGGAAATGGCGATGTGGGACATGCCGGTCGTCTCGGTCGCTCCGTGCCAGTGCTTCACGCCTGGCGGTATCCATGCGATGTCGCCCGGCCGGAGTTCCTGGATTTCGCCCTGCCAGTGCTGGACGAGGCCGACGCCAGCCGTGATGATCAGCATTTGACCCAGCGGATGGGTGTGCCACGCGGTCCGTGCGCCGGGTTCGAAGGTTACCGTCCCGCCGCCGACGGTCGCCGGTGCAGTTGCCGAAAAACGGGAATCGACGCGAACGGCCCCGGTGAAGTTGCTTGACGGGCCAACCGTCGAGGGATGCGTTCCTGCCCTGGTGATCGATACGGGCTTGTCAGGTTGTGCAAACGCGGCGGACGCTCCAAGGGAGAGAGCAACGGTCATTACGGTTTTCATGTTCATCGGTCACCTGTGATCGAGGAGTTTTAGTCAAGCTGTTCGTACTACTCGGCAAACACTTCCTTCGCGATCGCCACGGCCGAAACCGCGCTCGGCCAACCGGAATAGAACGCCATGTGGGTGATTGTTTCGACGAGCTGCTCCTCCGTCAGACCGTTCGCCTTGGCGCGAACGAGATGCGAGCGAAGCTGGTCTGGACGGTTGAGGGCAATCAAGGCAGTGACTGTCACGAGGCTTCGGTCGCGCTGGGAGAGCTGCGGCCGCTCCCAGACGTCGGCGTAAAGGACATCATCCGTCAGTTCCGCCAGCTTCGGAGCGATGTCTCCCATCAATTGCTGGGTGCGCGACCGTGCGGAATCAAGATTAGATGCTGGTTGCTGTGCCATACCGGCCTCCACTCCTGTTCCGCAGACGATTCCTGCGGCAAGAATTCCTGTGATTAGTTTCTTCACGTCCAAGTCCTTTCGTCCTGAGACTGTGGGGTTTATTCGTAAGGGGGTGAATGAGGTGCCCATCGGTCCCGTCATCACGTCGAAGCGAGGTGGCGATCGAAGAAAGGCTTTAGCCTGGACAGAGCGGCCTCGACGTATTCGGGTACCCAGTAGGTCTCGATGTGCTTGGCGCCCTCGATCTTGAAGAGCTCCTTATCCGCTGTGCCGGTGGCCTTCGGGAACGCTTCCTCCGTCATGTACAGCGTGTCGGCGGCACTGCCGGCAATCATCAGAAGGGGTACGTCGATGAGCGCGATCTCGTCGACCGCGTCCCAGCGCATCAGATCCATCAGGCTGCTGGTCGTGTATCTGAAGGTCGAACCGGGGTGGGCGTTGGTGCGCCAATAGTATTCGTATCCCTGCCGATAGAGATCGAACGGCAATGCGGCGATCTGGGCGTCCGTCATATCGGCGTCGCCGGAGTAGAGGATTTCGCCGCCAGCCGCTTCCTGAGCTCGGGCCGCTGAGGCCTGCTGAAGGCGACTCTGGATCGTGTCCATCTGACTATCCTGGAATCCGTTGCGACGGACCCGCCCTGAATTGAACATGCTGAGCGTCGCCACCGCCTTGAAACGCTTGTCGGTCTTGGCTGCGGCCAGGGAGTACCCCCCGCCGCCACAGATGCCAAACAGGCCAAGACGCGTCATATCGACACCGGGGAAGGTGCTGATGAAGTCAGCCATTCCATGGATGTCTTCGATGCGGTGCTGGGGCTTGTCGGTGCTGCGCGGCGTGCCGCCGCTTCCGCCCTGATACGCGGCGTCGGCCGTGATGGTGATGAACCCGCGCTCCGCAAGCCGCTGCGCGTAAAGACCCGTGGTCTGTTCCTTCACACCGCCGTTCGGGTGGGCAAGAACGATCGTGGGGTACTTTTGCGCAGGATCGTAATCGGGCGGCGTGTAGACGTTGGCGACGATGTCGAGGCCGTTCAGCTTGTACTTGACCGGATGGATGTTGACCTTGCCGGGCTCGTTTCGGGTAATCGCACCGTCATAGACGAGAGTGAACGGGTTCTGCTTGTAGTCAAGAGCCATGGCATTGGTCGGCATTGTTGGCACTCCCAGGATTGCACCGGTAACGATGAGCGCGGAGGCTCCGAGGAACTCGCGTCTTCTCTTATTGATGATTTCGTCAGTCATCGTCTGGCTCCTTTTTCAGGGCTAGCGCCGATGGTTCAATCGAGCTTCTTGTCGGTGAGGAATTTGGATATCTGGTCGGCGATCTCGACGTTGTTCAGGTCCGACATCAGGAAGTGTGTGCCGCCCTTGATGCCGATTTCCGGCAGATGGACCAGGGTCGCATCACCGCCGTGCCTGTTCACGGTCTCGACCCAGAGCTTGGCCATAGCGAGACGAACGCGCCAGTTATCCTGACCTCTCTCACTTGTCGGCTCGACCGGGAAGTTGTCGCCGTAATAGATGATGATGGTCAGCTTGGTCAGCTTCTCGAAGTCGGCGAGCGGAACTGCCTCGCCCTTCAGCGTGCCAGCGGCGCTTGGCATGTCGGCGGGCACCTCGCCCTGCGGGAAGATGAAGCCACTGCCAGGTTCAAGCGCTACGATGCCCTTGACGTTCGAGCTCTTGATCGCTGTCATCCAGCCTGGGCCTCCCGCCTGTGAGTGGGTAAACAGAATGCCGGGTCCTGTCTTCTGGAACAGGGCCGACATCGCGTCTGAGATCACCTTGACGTCGTATGGACCGGTGTTCGGGGTTACGGAGCGGAAGAATTGGTCGAGTGCTGCTGGACTGCGGTCGAACTGAACATTCTGGAAATAGTCAGGCCATTTTCCAAGACGGAACTGGTCGAAGAAAAGCTGATCGTAGGGCGTCGGTTCAATTGTAGCAGCCACGGTGCTATTGCCCGCGCGGCCACGGCGCGGCTGATCGACAAGATAGGTGGAGAACCCTTTGCGAAGGAAGATGTTCTGGAAGCCCTCGCGACCGTCGGGGGTGGTCTCCCAGCTACGGGCGGATTGGAACGCTCCATGCAGCATGATAATCGGCAATGGCTTCGGGTTCTGCGGCACCTGATAGAAGACGTAGGCATGATCGCCGTGAAGCGACTGGCCTTCTGGTGTTGGAGCATTGTTGTTGTACGTTCCTGCCGTCTTCGAGACGGTACCGCCAACGGCAAAGCTGCCCTGATCCTGAATGACGAGGGGCTGAGGCTTTTCCGGAGACTGAGCGCTGGTGACACCGGATGTCAGCAGCGCGCTCGAGAACAGTAGGACAGCGAGGGTCTTGGCGAATGTCTGGGGCATAGCGATCTCACAACATTAAGTTGGAGGAACGCTACTTGAGCATCACCCAGATGATTAGATAGCTATTTCTGATTGAGGCCATTAGCCTGACTTATCAATCACAAACGGTTGATTAATTCGTTACTGGCGGTAGCGCAGTGCGTTGATCATCAGCGCGAACGCCGGAGATGTATGCCTGCGGTTAGGGTAGTAGAGGTGATATCCTGGAAATGGAGCACACCAGTCTTCCAACACGCGCACCAATTCGCCGCTCGCTATCTGCTGCGCGACCTGGTCTTCCGGCATATAAGCAAGTCCGAGCCCCCGTTTGACGGCGTCGAGCCGCATTGCGATGTTATTGAAGACCAGTTGTCCCTCCACCTTCACCTTCAGCTCGTGGCCTTCCTTCTCGAATTCCCAGGCAAGGATATTCCCGTGGGTCGGCATTCTGATCTGGATGCAGTTGTGCCCCGTCAGGTCCTGAGGCGTTTCCGGCCACGGGTTCTGGCGGAAATACGACGGGGCACCGACGACAGCCATGGACATGTCAGGACCGATCTTCACCGCGATCATGTCCTTGGCGACCTGCTCACCCAGCCGCACCCCGGCGTCGTAGCGCTCCGCTACGATATCGGTGAGCCCGTAATCGACGGTGATCTCGACCTTCACATCAGGATTGTCGGGTAAGAACTTGTCGAGCGCCGGAGCGAGGACCGAGATCGCGGCATGTTCGCCTGCCGTGATCCTTATGGTCCCCGCCGGCTTATCCCGCATCTCGGTGAGCGCCGCGAGTTCCGCCTGTATCTCCTCGAATCTCGGAGCGGCGAGCTGAAGAAGCCGCTCGCCAGCCACCGTCGGAGATACGCGGCGCGTCGTTCTGGTCAGCAGACGAAGCCCCAGCCTCTCTTCAAGTCCGCGAACGGTCTGGCTGAGCGCCGATTGCGAGACGCCCAGTTTGACGGCGGCCTTTGTAAAGCTCTCCTCGCGCGCCACCATGACGAAGGCGACCAGATCGTTGAAGTTCTCCTGCGGCATTCATTAGACATCCTTATAGCTACATCCCGATTAGTGCCTCTAATCTAAATGGTCGGCAAGGCATATCTTGCATTCATCAAAACAGACGCCTGGTCGTGGAGGACGACGTGGCCGACCAGAAAATGGAAGACATGATGTCGAGCAGCAATCCAACGAGACCATTGCCGAACAAATCCGCCATTCTGGCGATCATCCTGATCAGCTACGTGATGATCGTGCTCGACATCTCCGTCATCTTGACCGGGCTGCCCAAGATACATCAGGAACTGCGCTTCACCGACGCTGGCCTGGCGTGGGTACAGAGTGCCTACACGCTGACATTCGGCGGGTTCCTCCTTCTGGGAGCCCGCGCCGGCGACATCCTCGGCCGACAACGGATGTTCATTATGGGAATGGCGATCTTTACGATCGCCTCGATGGCGATCGGTGCCTCGCACTCGTCGACGTGGATGCTGTCCTGGCGCGCCATTCAGGGGTTGGGGTCCGCAATCCTGGCTCCATCAACACTTGCTCTTCTCCAGACAAACTTCGACGAGGGCGACGAGCGTGTCCGGGCGGTGTCGCTCTACAGCGCTGCCGCGGGAGTATCCGCGACCGTCGGACTGATTGTCGGCGGTCTTCTGGCGGATTGGCTGTCGTGGCGTGTCGGCTTCTTCATCAATCTGCCGATCGGCATCGCGATGATCCTCGCCGCTCGGGTCTACGTTCCAGAGTCCTCCAAGCAACCGGGTGCGCTAGATATTCCAGGCGCGATCACCTCCACCTTGGGCATGGGAGCGCTGGTGTACGGCTTCATCCGCTCGGCGCAATCGGGATGGGACGGAATGACGCTCGCCACCTTGGCGTCCTCCGTTTGCCTGCTCGCAGCCTTCATCCAGATCGAGCGTCGCGCGGCACAGCCGATTCTTCCCCTTCGACTGTTCTCGGACATAGAGCGATCCGGAGCTTACGCCGCGAGGGTTCTCTATCTTGGTGCCATGGTCGGCTTCTTCTTCTTCACCACGCTCTTTCTTCAGGACGTCGCGGGCTTCCGCCCGGCCGTCACAGGCCTCGCCTTCGTTCCCGCGACCATGCTGCATGTTCCCTTCGCGATACTTGTCCCAAGACTTATCGCTCGTTTCGGGCGCAACGCCGTTCTCATCGCAGGCATGGCCACTGGTATAATCGCGATGGGCTGGTTGAGTCGCGCAGGCATCGGCTCGAACTATTGGACCGCGGTGGCGTTACCCATGGTGTTGATCGGGATCAGCCAGGGACTGACCCTGAGCCCCCTTACGTCGTCGGGCGTCGCGCGGATTTCCAAGGAAGACGCAGGCGCTGCATCAGGTGCGGTCAACGTGGCCCATCAGATGGGGAGCTCGGTCGGCCTCGGCATTCTGATCGCAGTCGCCGCTCTTGGATCGGCGGGCCTGGCAGGAGCCGACCTTACGGCATTCCGGGTCTCGCATGCGTTCGACGCAGGAACAGCCATGCTTGTGCTTGCCCTGATAATCGCCGCCGTGACCATCGTTCCCGCCGCCTGGCGGACAAAAGAAAACCAGGAAGAGGCCGCGCTTGTGGAAAGCGCGGCGTAATCAAGGAAGACAGACATGCAAACACGTAAAATCGGCAATCTAAAAGTCTCTGCTCTCGGCCTCGGCTGCATGGGCCTGAGCCACGGATACGGTGCTGCAACCGCAACCAAGGATGCTGTCACACTTATTCGCGCGGCCCACGATCGCGGTGTCACCTTCTTCGACACAGCACAGGTCTACGGACCGTTCACCAATGAGGACGTGGTCGGCGAGGCGCTTCAGCCGATCCGCAACGGCGTCGTCATCGCTACCAAGTTTGGTTTCGAGCTTCCAAGCCCGGACGGCGGTCAGCACTTGAACAGCCGTCCGGACTACATCCGCCAATCGGTCGACGCATCTTTGAAGCGACTGCGCACGGATGTGATCGATCTGCTCTACCAGCATCGCGTTGATCCGAACGTTCCAATCGAAGACGTCGCTGGGACGGTCAAGGACCTGATTGCGGAGGGCAAGGTTAAACACTTTGGTCTCTCCGAAGCGGGAGCGCAGACGATCCGCAAGGCCCACGAAGTCCAGCCCGTCACAGCGCTCCAGAGCGAATACTCGTTGTTCTGGCGCGAACCTGAAAAGGAAATCATTCCAACTCTCGAGGAGCTGGGGATCGGCTTCGTTCCGTTCAGCCCGTTGGGCAAAGGTTTTCTGACAGGTAAGATCGACGAGACGGCGACGTTCGGACCGGGGGACTTCCGCAGCGTCGTTCCGCGTTTCCAGGCGGAAAACCTGAAAGCCAACAAGGCGCTCGTCTCCGCACTCACCCATATCGCGGAGAGCAAAGGCGTAACCCCTGCGCAGATCGCGCTCGCGTGGTTGCTCGCTCAGAAGCCTTGGATCGTGCCTATCCCCGGCACGACGAAGCTCCATCGCCTTGAGGAAAATCTCGGTGCGTCGACTGTGGAGCTGTCGGTCAAGGACGTCGCAGCCATCTCGGACGCACTCGCGAAAATCGAGATTGTCGGCGACCGGTATCCCGCGCATCTTCAAGCCCGAGTGGGCAAGTAACGACATTTTTGGGCTTTGTGCTCCCGTAACTATCGAAGGAAATCAACATGACCAGCTCAATACCCACAGTGACCTTGAACAACGGCGTCGAGATGCCAATCCTCGGCTTTGGTGTCTTTCAGGTGCCCGATCCAGCAGAGTGCGAACGCAGCGTGCGTGACGCGATCGATGTCGGCTACCGTCTCCTCGACACCGCGACGTCATATGGCAATGAAGAGGCGGTGGGCAACGCGATCCGCAGTCACGGCATCGATCGAAGCGAGCTGTTTGTCACGACCAAGCTGTGGATCGAAGATGCGTCCTATGAAGGTGCCAAGGCCGCCTTCGAACGCTCGCTGAACAAGCTCCAGCTCGACTATCTCGACCTCTGGCTCATTCATCAGCCCTATGGCGATGTCTATGGCGCGTGGCGTGCGATGGAGGAGCTGCACAAGGCCGGTCGCATTCGCGCCATCGGCGTCAGCAACTTCTATCCCGATCGACTGGTGGACTTTGCACTTCACAACGAAATCGTGCCCGCGGTCAATCAGATCGAAATCCACCCATTCCACCAACAGGACGACGCTCAAGCAGTCCTCCGGGAATACAAGGTTCAACCGGAAGCCTGGGGACCTTTTGCGGAAGGAAAGAACGGGCTGTTCACGAACGAACTGTTGCAGTCGATCGGCCAGAAGTATGGCAAGAGCACCGCACAGGTTGTCCTCCGCTGGCTGATCCAGCGCGAGATCGTCGCGATCCCGAAGTCGGTGCGCAAGGAGCGCATGGCTGAGAACTTCCAGGTCTTCGATTTCGAGCTCGACCAGAACGACGTCGCAGCCATCTCCTCGCTTGACCAGAAGGCCAGCAGCTTCTTCGACCATCGCGATCCGGAAAAGGTGAAGTGGCTTGGCACACGTAAGCTTTGAGCCAATGCCGTATGATGACGGCGCGTCGTTGTGGCTTTCCCCAATCTGGGAGCATATCATGCCGCAAAATGGGCTCTGAAAGGTTTTACAGATTGCCTTGATCAGGAAGTGGCGGCTTTCGGGATCGAGGTTAGATTGATCGAGCCGGGCGGCTTTCTGACCATAGGGCAGCTGCAGCACCGAGCCAGATCGATCCGAATATCGAACGTCAGTACGGCGAGACTAGTGTTTTTACTGTCTAATGACGATGAGAGGGCCTAGGCGCGTCGATTTCACGTGAAGAGCCTCCGTTACGAAAGCGAGCGCATCATTGGTATCCGCAATCTTCATTGTGCCGCTGACGCGGCGATTAGCCAGGGCCGAGTCGGCAACGACGATTCGACCGTAGAAGTGCCGGTTCATCTCCTCCACGATGTAGGAAAGTGGAGCATTGTCGAGTACTATCTGGCCGCGCCTCCAGGCGAGTGCAGCAAGGCTGTCCACCGGTAAAATGGCCATCTTCTTTTTCGCGTGGTCGAAAGTCGCTTGCTCGCCCTGGCCGACGCGGACGGCGTCATCTCCGTCGATTTCGATCTGGACCGCATTTTCCGTGACGGTCACCTCGGTGTCGTTGTTGCCGTAGCGGACATCGAAAGCGGTCCCGAGCGCAGTAACCGTCGCCATCCCCGCAACAACTGTAAAGGGTCTTTCGACAGCATGGGCGACCCGAAAAAAGGCCTGGCCTTGAAGAAGGCGGACGGTACGGCGGGTCCTGGTATAATCCAACGCGATCGTTGAGGAGGCATTAAGCTGAACCTCAGACCCGTCTTCGAGCGTGATGACAGGCATTTCGTCTGTGCCGGCAATAATGTCCGCTTCCAGGCGCATCGGTCCATCGAACGCGAAAAAGCCGCCCGTCGCGAGGCCTATGGCCAAGAGCGCTGCGATGACCGGTTTTCCCGCACTGCGGGGCTTCACCTTGATGTTGGCGAGCGCAGAATCCGACTGTATTGCCCGGCGGGCATCACCCATCAGGCGTTCAGCAGCGCTGTAAGTCCGACAATTTTCCGGGTCGCGATCAAGCCAGTCCTTGAAGCGCGCCTTGTCGGTTGGCGACTGGTTGGCATCGCTATTGCGCAGGATCCAGTCGGCCGCTTCACGGTTGCGTTTTTTTTGAACTTTCGTCGCTCCTTTGGCCGGCATAGGCATCTCCAGCTTTAAACCTCGACCTCTAGACGTTCGACGTCGCCATTGGGGGATCTCTTAGATCAATTCAGGCAATAATCCGTAGTGGTTTTCCGCACGGAACGCGAGAATCTCTTGTTTTACTGGAGAAGACGATCAAGGCAGTGGGCGAAGGCGCGGCGCAAATGTCGGTCCACCATGTTTTTGGAAATGTTGAGCCTGACGGAGATCTGGTCGGGTGTCAGATGATGGAGCCGGTGCAGGATGAAAACGAGGCGTCGCCGTTCCGGCAGTTCGGCGATTGCCTCGCGGAGCGTGGCAAGCCGCGCCTCGATTTCCAGCGACTGATCAGGCGCGGGACCACTGCTCGCGACCGAAAGGGCTTCACGCTCCGAACCGGAGAACAGCCGGGCTTCTTTCGTCTCGCGACGCTGGCGGTCAATGCCGAGATTGATAGCTGCCCGGCAAAGAAAGGATTTGATCGAGCGTGTTTGTTGCAGCAGGTCTGGCTTGGCGGCAAGTTTCACATAGAGATCGTGCACCACATCCCGGGCAGTGGATGATGGATGGCCGCGTCTGCGAACAGCGTTCGTAATGTCGGCATAGTAAGCTTCCATAGCCCGGTTCAGCAAATCGTTGCTGTCAACACTGTCCCAGACAAGGGGTGAGGGCGAAGAGCTCGACATTGGCAAACAGTTCCCAACCAACAGCCAGTTCAGCATAAGTACTGCTGAATCTCGAAGACCGATGGCTAGCTAATCTATAAAACCCATGCAAGTGCAATAGGTTAGAAACATTCAAAACCAACGGGCGGCCTCTGGATAAATCAAGAGTTAAAAACTCATCTTTATGCCTGATTTCGTTGCTCGATTCCATCTCCCACGTTTTGGCTCGGGGTTGCGCATTAGACAGGCCGAATGTTCAAAACAGGCGGCGGTGTGATATTTCGGTAACGGCTGTGGTGCTCACAGCGCAATGCAGAGCGGCGTTCCCGCAACGGGATCGCGGATCACGACTGTCTTCACCTTGAAGACATCCAAGATCGTCTCCGATGAGATGACCGCATCGGGCGTTCCTGCCGCCGTGACCCTGCCGTCGTGGAGTATAACGATATGCTGGGCGTAGCGGGCCGCCTGGTTGATGTCATGGAGAACTGCGACAACCGTCTTTCCGTGCTTGGCGACCAGCGCCGTAATGAGGTTCATCAGCTCGATCTGATGTTCGAGATCGAGATACGTCGTGGGTTCGTCAAGCAGGATCGCTTCGCTTTGCTGCGCCAGCGTCATTGCGATCCACGCGCGCTGGCGCTGACCACCGGAAAGGCTGTCCAGCGCACGGTCGGAAAGATCCGCTGTGCCAGTCAGCATGAGTGCCTCATCGCATGCTTCCTGATCCTGCGCCGACCAGCGGCTGAAAAGCGAGCGATGTGGATACCGTCCCTGCCGCACAAGATCGCTGACCGTAAGCCCCTCCGGTGCGACAGGCCCCTGGAGCAGAACGCCCACCTTGCGAGCGACCTCACGGGTCGAGAGGTCGTTCAAGTCCTGCCCATCGAGAAGAACGCTGCCGCCGGAAGGCTTCATAAGCCCCGCGAAACTGCGCAGAAGCGTGGATTTGCCGCTGCCGTTCGGCCCGATCAGCGCCGTGAAGCGCCGTTCCGGGACAGCGAGGTCGAGCCGCTCGACGATGCGGCGCTGGCCGTAGGCGATGTAGATGCCCTTGCCGGCAATCTTGGCAGGGAGTTGCTTATCCTTGGCCATGGCGGCGTCCCCAGAGAAGATAGGCAAAGAAAGGTGCACCAATGAGGCTGGTGACAATGCCGGCCGGAAGCTGCACGGGCGGCAGGAGGATGCGACCGATGAGATCGGCAGCGACGACGAGGCAGGCGCCGACAAGTGCGGCGACAGGCAGCATCCGGGCATGCGATGCCCCGGTGAGCCGCCGGGCTATGTGCGGCGCGACGAGACCGACGAAGCCGATGAGGCCGGAGGCCGCTACGGCAGCGCCCGAAAGCACCGTGACGAGCACGATCATCAGGCCACGGGCGCGATCGACTGGCTGACCGAGGCTCTTGGCGGAATGATCGCCGAAGCGGATCAGATCGAGTTCGCGCGCGGCGAGAAAGGCAAACACTACCGGAACAATGAGTGATAGGGCGAGAAGTTGGACCTTGCCCATATTCGCGTCGTAAACGCTGCCCGCAAGCCAGATCATGGCGCGCTGTACATCGCCAATGTCGCCGAATGCGGAGAGAAAGGTCGTTCCAGCCGTTGCGAGGGAGGAGAGGCCGATGCCGATGAGGATGATGCGGAGCGAGGACGTGCCGCCGCGCCAGGAAAGGGCATAGACCGCCAGCGCCATGATGGCGGCGCCCAGGAAGCTGGCTGCCTGCAAAAGCGCGATCGACGGGTTCTGCATCAGAACGATGACGGCCATGGCTGCCGCCACAGCGCCACTGTTGATTCCGAGAACACCGGGCTCGGCCAATGGATTGCGCATGATCGCAAGCGTGATCGTGCCTGCGGTCGCAAGCGCCACGCCGACGAGAAGGGCGAGAAGCGCTCGCGGCAAACGCAAATCGAAGACGATCATCGTGCTCTGTGGAGCAGGCTCCCCCATCCCGACGATGACATTGTAGAGTTCCTGCCAGGTCAGAGGAACATCGCCAAAAGCGAGGCTTGCTGCGACGAGGATGGCGAGCAGGAGGGCGAGGATGGTGAGAAGCCGGATCATGCCGAGCCTCTAAGGCGCGTTCGGGCGAGATACAGGAAGAACGGCGCGCCGATGAGCGCGATCGTCACGCCGACGGGGAAACTTTGACTTCCAAAGACAAGTCGCCCGACGGTATCGGAGACGACAACCAGCAGTGCGCCGCCGAGCGCCGAAAAAGGGATAACCCAGCGATAGTCAACACCGGCAATCATGCGCACCATATGCGGAACGACGAGGCCGACGAAACCAATCGGTCCGGCAAGTGCCACGGCACCGCCCGCAAGCAGGATGACGACGACGACAGATGCACCGCGCCAAATGACCGGGTTCTGTCCGAGTGCACGCGAGGCATCCGCGCCGAGGCTGAGCGTCGTGAGATGCCGGCCAAGAAAGAGAGCGGCGATGAGGCCGGTGAGGATATAGGGCGCAACGGTTTTCGCCTGCGCCATGGTTCTCCCCGTCACCGAACCTGCGGTCCACAGGCGAACTGCATCGAGCGTGCTCTGGTCGAAGATCAGGATCGCGGCGGTCAGCGAGGTCAGGAAGGTTGCGACGATGGCGCCCGCCAGCACGAGCCCGAGCGGGGAGTGTCCGACAGCGCCAATTGAACCGAGTGCATAGACGACGATGGCGGCGATACCGGCGCCGATGAAGGCAAACCAGACATAGATGTCGCCGATGCCCGTGCCAAAGAGTGTCATCACCAAAACGACGGCAAATGATGCGCCGGCGTTGATGCCGAGCAGGCCGGGAGAGGCGAGCGGGTTGTTGGTGACCGCCTGCATGATGGCGCCGGAAACAGCGAGTGCACTGCCGGACAGCAGTGCGGCAATGACGCGGGGCAGGCGAATGGTCGTGACGAGAAGATGGTCGCGCGAGCCATCGAACTGGAAAATAGCGGCCGTTATGGTGGAAAACGACATGGCAGATGTACCGAGTGCAACGGCGTTCATGGCGGCAAGAATGAGCAGACAGAGGAGCACTGCGAGCGCAAGCGACCGCACGCTACAGGCAGTGACGGGCCGAGCGGCCTTTCGGTCGATCATTGATCAGCCAGTACATATCGCTCGACATCGTCGAGAATGCGATTTGCCGAACCGATACCGTGGAAACTCTGCCAGGGACCGCGATCGACCCGATGGGCGCGTCCGGCCTGCACGGCTGGCAGCAATTGCCAGAGAGGGTTCTCGGTCACCTGCTTTTCGAGCGCATCGTCCGGGCCGCTTTCGAAACCGCTGGCAGAAACGTAGAGCAGCACGTTACCATCGAGATTGGCGAGTTCCTCCCAATCTGGCCGTTTGACGATCGTTCCATCGGTGACAGTCTCGTAAGCGGCGCGCTTCACACCTGCCTCGCGCAGCACGGCAAAGGGGGCATAGGCGTTAGGCCCATCCACAAAGACAACGAAACGGTCTGGCGCGAAACGGACGGTCGAGACCGTCAGGTTCTGGTCCTTCATCCGCGCGCGGATCCCGGCGACGCGGCTGTCGTAAGCCTTGAGTGCGTCGTTTGCCACGCCTTCCCTGCCGGTCACTTCGGAAAGGCGCTGAAGATATGCCTTCCAGTCCATATGCTTGAAGAGGACGGTTGGCGCGATCTGTGCAGCCTGCTCGTAAATCGCCGAGTGAACCTCTGCCGATCCGATGATGAGATCCGGCTTCAGCGCCGCCACGCGCTCGAGGCTCGGTTCCCTGGGATTGCCGAGGTCGACCATCTTCTGGGCCTTCACCGCGTCGAGAACCTCATCCTCGGTGATCGCCATATAGGGCGTCGCAACGACGGGCGCCTTAAGTTCGATCAGCAGTCCAAGGGTGATGAGCGGATCCAGCGTCACGATTCGTTTTACGTCCGCCGGAATACAGAAGGGTGGATTGTAGACACCCTCGGTTATGGCCTTTCCCTCGCAGGCAGCCTGCGAAAACGAGGCGGGAAGGAGAAAGGCGAGAAGAGCGAGACAGAAGCGCAAGGCAGGTATCATTTCGTCGTTAGAGCATTTCCAGGAAGAGGTGCGTAGCGGTTCTACGTCCGGAAAATGCGTAAAAACAAAGAATTGCAGGATTCCTGCCTTTCGAGGAAGGGCGGAAATCCTGCAAGGTGGAAAAGGCTGTGCGGCAAGACGCCCCACAGCCTGGTTCGTCAGAACTTCACGCGGACGTTCAGGCCGTAGGAGCGACCCTTGCCCTGCTGGCCAAAGGGCTTTGCCGCGTCGCGATCCACGATCGTGAAATATTTCTCGTCCGTGAGGTTTTCCACGAAGGCGGTCACTTCCCAATTGTCCTTCTTGAAGCCCGTCTGCGCATTTACGATGAAGCGCGGGTCGATATCGTACATACCCTTCGTGCCGAAGCGCGAATTGTAGCTTGTCGTGTACTTGGCATCGGCGCCAACGAAGACACCGTTATCGAACTCATAACGTCCGCCGAAAGCCCAGCTTAATTCCGGGGCTTCAGGAAAAGCCTTTCCTGACTGGTCGCCGATGGAAGCATGGTTGAATTCCAGGAACTTCGTATTGAGATAACCGATCGAGGTGAAGGCCGTGAATTGATCCGTAACCTCGTAGGTCGGCTCGATTTCGAATCCCCAGGCTCTCGACGTTGCAGCATTCGAGGTGATGCGATAGCCCGGGATAGCGGGGTTCGGGCGGATTTCTATCTGCTGGTCGTCGTATTTCGTATAAAACAGGTTCGCATTGAGTGTCAGCCGGTCGTCGAGATGCATACCCTTGTAAGATAATTCGACGTTCTGGGAAAACTCCGGATCGTATGTGGCGACCTTGAAATTGGTCGGATCCAGCCGGTCGATATAGGAACCGCCCGAGCGGAATCCCTGCGTATAAGTCAAGGCGACCGTCTGGGTATCGCTGAGCTCCTTGGAAATGCCCACCTTCGGCACGAAATTCAATTCGTTCAGGGATGACGGGGTACCCGCCAGGACGGCAGACGGATCGATCAGGCCAAAGTAGTTTCGCTGGTAGTCCCTGTCTTTCAGATAATCGAGACGGCCGCCAACGGTTGCGAACCACGTGGGTGCAAATTCATAGGTAGCTTCACCAAAGACGGCGAAGTTCGATGTTCTGCGATTCTGCGTGTCGCTGAGTTGCACCGGCCCGAAGCCGGGATAGTCTACGATGAAGTCTGTCGCGCCATCCCAGACCTCGTGGCTGCCGTACACGCCGGCAACCCATTTCCAGCGATCGCCTTCGTAGTTGAGGCGGAACTCCTGCGTGAAGATGGAGTTGTCATCTTCGCCAGTGCTTCCATAGATGGTTCCTGGCGTGCCGTAGTCGATGGAGCGCCGGTTGTTGATGCCATATTGATAGCCGGTCTGCGAGGTGAAGCGCAGCGTATTCGAGAAATCATGCGTAACCTCGAGGCCGACATTGTGCGCTTCCGTCCAGCGATATTCCGTATAGGTAACCGGGGAATCGTTGAAGTCGCCGCGGCCCGTATCGAGGCCAACAAGCGCGTCGTTGGGCCGGTCCTTCGAGTAGGAGTAAGTGAGCAGTGCGCGGGTGTCCGGCATTTCCGAGGGCGTAATCAGCACCTTGGCGCGAACGACACCGCTAATGTCGGTCGTAAGGTCATCGAAATTGTCAAAAATACTGAAATTTGAGTAATTGGGTTGGGCGTGCGAACGCTCGAAAGCGCCCGAGATGCGCAACGCCATCTGGTCCTCGACGACGGGCGTATTCACCATGAAGGCCGTGCCCGCGAGGTCGTCGCTGCCAACGGTGCCGGAAAGTTCGACCTGCCTGTCGAAGGTCGGATCTTTCGACTTGATATAGATGGCGCCGGTCATGGCCGCACGGCCTGAAAGCGTCGATTGCGGGCCGCGATAGACCTCAACCTGCTCGACGTCCCAGAGGTTACGTGCCCCGAAACGGGCATTGTAACGCGTCTGAACGATACCGTCGACATAGACTGAGCCGGCCGGCCCGCCGGACGGGACGAGACCTTCAGAACTCATGCCACGGATGACGAACCCGGCGTTGACCG
This sequence comes from Agrobacterium sp. ICMP 6402, assembly GCF_009498615.1. Lineage (NCBI taxonomy): Bacteria > Pseudomonadati > Pseudomonadota > Alphaproteobacteria > Hyphomicrobiales > Rhizobiaceae > Agrobacterium > Agrobacterium sp. ICMP 6402. The sequence continues at coordinate 248,263 of NZ_QSNV01000007.1, read as the reverse complement.
TGGCGCTGTCCAGTACGTTTGCCATGCGACGATAGGTGTCCTGCGTCGTGCGAATCTGGCTTTCGACAAGGGTTTCGGCATTGACGATGGCAACGCTGGTGGTCGTGGCACCCAACGTCGACGCATTGCGGGCGCCGTAAATCGTTATTGCCTCAAGCTGCGTGGTGCCGTCAGCTGTCGCGCCGGAAGTGGCCGCACCGGTCTGCAGCGTCACCTGGTTGCTTCCTGCAAAGCGGGCATCCACGCCTGTTCCGGCGAGCACTGTCCTCAACGCCTGTTCCGGCGTCAGCGTGCCATTCACACCACGGGTCGTCTTCCCCTCGGCGACCGATGCATCGAACAGGATTTGCAGGCCGGTCTGGGCGGCGAGGTTGTTCAGCGCCGGCGTCAACGGGCCGGGCCGCACCGCGATCGCTCGCTCGGACGCCTGTGCTGCAGCTTCTTGCACCATTGCCGGCAGCATGGGGCTCAGCATCACGAGTGCTGTTCCCGCCAGAAACACCGCCTTGAGGCTCGCCCCAGCCCCGCGCGAGACGGATTTAGTCTTAGTCATAGAAACCCCCAATCGTGCGGCGTTCAAGGCGCCGCAAGTTCACCACGAGGAATGGCTACACATTCACTCGTGATCTAGACGATTGGCTGTTTGGACTTGGGACTCCGGTCTGGAGAAAAATTTAAGAAAATGATCGCTCACGCGACGCCGAGGTATTGGCGCATGGCGAGACGAAGTTCTTCATCCCGATCGGCGGGTGCCTTCAGCACGAAGGTGGGACAGTATTCACCATCTTCAGCCAGATAAAACCGGAATTGGCCGCTATCTCAGTTTGGATATTAGAAAAGATCATTCCGGTTCCGACTCCAAATCAGTCGTACAGTCAAGCCAAGTTCTTGGTTAGCCTTCGGATCTGGTGGCGTTCACTTCAGCTAATAACAAGTGAGCGAGTCCGCAAAACCTTATCCCACTTTGGCCAATGGTAGCCGCAAGGTCGTGCCGATCATGATCATCCGAACCGCGTCTTCCGCGGAACGAGCAAGAAGCTTCGGAGCAGACGAGATGGCGTCTTCCAATGAGCATGGCCGTGTCAGGATTGACGCGAAAGCATCGATACCGCAATCCAGATTGAGCCTCACGCCCTTGCCGATCGTACCTGCAAGCGCCACCACCGGAACACCGACCTCCTTGGCGCGCCGCGCGACCTCCGCAGGAACCTTGCCAAAGGGCGTCTGACCATCGAGGCTTCCTTCCGCGGTGATGACCAGATCGGCATCACGAATGTAATCGTCGATTTCCAGATATTGCATGACAATCTCATAGCGGGGATGAAGTCTGCCGCAAAGCAGACCGAGAACGGCTGCTCCCAGTCCGCCCGATGCGCCAGCGCCCGGCGCTGAGCCGACATCGAGACCGGTGGCGTCTTTGATGCGGGCTGCGTAGATTTCCATCGCCGCAGCAAGATTTTCCACCTGTTCCGGCGTCGCACCCTTCTGTGGCCCAAAGACGCGAGCGACACCACGCTCGCCAAGAAGCTGGTTGTGCCAGTTGACGGCGGCATCAATGCGCACATGTGCGAGGCGTGGGTCGCGGGGGGTGATGTCTATACGGTTCAACTGCGTCAAAGCTGCACCGCCACGATCCAGTTCGTTGCCGTTGGCATCCAGAAGGCGGATGCCGAGCGCCTGTGCCATGCCGGCACCGCCATCGTTGATGCCGCTATCGCCGCAACCGAGCAAAATCCGCTTGGCGCCCAGGTCGAGCGCTGCGCGCACAAGCTCGCCGACACCATAACTTGTGGTCAGGCAAGGATTGCGACGATCGCGTGGGACGAGGCTGAGGCCCGCAGCAGCAGCCATCTCGATCACTGCTGTTGGCTCGGCGCCACCACCAAGGAAACCGACAAAGGCCTGCACCGGCTCTCCGACCGGTCCGGTGACGGTGACAGGATGGATCGTGCCATGGGTGGCGCCGACCAGCGCTCGGGTGAATCCTTCGCCGCCGTCGGCCATCGGCACCTTGTTGACGACCGAGCCTGGAAATGCGCGCAGAACGCCTTTTTCGATGCAGTCAGCGGCCTGTTCGGCAGAGAGGCTTTCCTTGAAACCGGAAGGGGCGACAACGACGCGGAAGGGCATGGGAATTATCCTTTCATGACATGTTTGTGACATGAGGAAAACGTGATGGCCGAGTGCTTATTCCAGCCGCCAATAAATTTATTCGGCTAAATAAAAAAAAGAGCCTCATAGCCGGGCTCTTGAGGCTTTTAGATTGTTGTTTTTGCTTATTTTTCTGTGGCGAAGTCCTGTATCGGCCACAATATGGTTGCCACCAGAATAAGGAGAAACATGAAAGGCGGGACAAGGATGTAACCGAGCTTGCGCAGATCGGCCTGTGTAAAGGCCGGGGGCTCCAAGCCACCGAACAGCACGACTGGTTTCGCCGATACCATGGTCATCTGGCAAAAGCCGCTGGCCAGTGTGACGACCATCACAAGAATTGAGGGATCGACGCCGAGGGCCGAGAGCGGCAGCGCGAAGGCGGGGATGAGCACCGTGGCCCGCGCCGTGCGCGATGTGATCACCAGATGGGAAAAAGTGGCGATGATGACGGCAAACGAGATGATTGCGATCGGTGCGGTGATCATGCTTTGGCGAAAGAGGCTCACCAGCCGATCGGCCAGCATCTGGGCCGTGCCCGTTTCGATTAATGCTTCACCGATGACCAATGTTCCTGCCATGAACAGCAGCAGGTTCCATTCGACGGTTTTCAGGGCGGCTTTCAGCGTCATGCCGGAGACATTGGGCATGCACAACACAAGCGCTGCCACCACGCCGACCAGCGCCATGCCGATGCCGTGAAGGGATTGGGTGGAAAACATCAACACGGTGGCGCAGACCACTGCGGCGACGGCGATCTGTTCGCGCGAAAGCGATGTGGGGCGTTTTGGTGAGACGTTTCCACCTGGTGCCATTTCGCGTTCCTCCCTCGTCAGGAACACGTGCAGAAGGATGATGCAGGCAATCAGGCAGGTAGCCAGTGAAAATGGGCCGGCCAGAACCAGCCAGCCGATGAAATCCGGTTGGCTCCCGGTGAGGCGAGACAGGAAACCGGCAGCAACGAGATGTGCGCCGGCACCGATCAGTGACGCACCGGCCGAGAGCAGGATGACGGTGGGAAAAAGCAGGCCGAGTGCACGGGAAATCCGCGCATTGCCAATTGCGGATGACAAGCCGAGATAGACCGGCATCAGGATTGCGGCGCGGGCAGATGTCGAGGGAATGATAAAAGCGGTTGCGAAGGTAAGAAGCGTCAGCATCCAGAACATCGAGCGGATACTGCGCATCCTGGGCATCAGGCGATCCATCACCTGCTCGATCAGGCCCACATGCCGCAACACGCCGGCAATCACGAAGGCTGACAGAAGCAGCCAGATGATGTCATTGCCCAGCGAGCGATAAACCTGATCCTCCGGTATGGCGCCGACGACAGCCAATGCGACAGCACCTGCCAGCGCGACCGGAGTCTCCGGCAACTCAAGGATGGTCCATGCGGTGATCGCCGAGAAGAAGATGAAGAGCGTTGCCCGCATCGACATAGTCAGGCCATCGATTGCCAGAAAGATCAGCACGGCTGCAAAACCGATGAGCAGTGCTGCGACCACCTGCTTGAGATGTTTCAAAGATACAACAGGTTCGGATACCACAGTCGCCGTTTGGTCTTTCTGCGGATTTGCCATGGGCAAGGACATGAGGTGCGCCACCACTTGGCCTCCTTTGGATTACGCCGTCATCAGAAGGCTGTTTCAGATCGTGGGGAGGCGGTCAGTCGGCCTTGGATCTCCCCGGGTCTGGTTGTGAACGTTTGATGACGGCTGATATTCCCGGCCGTGATGCTTTTTCGAGAAAAGAAGAGATGCCGAAAAAAATGTATGGCGCTCGGAATAAACCGGCTTCAACGGCGTTCATCGACTGGTATCGACATGAAACATGGAAGGAGAACAGTCATGAGCCAAGTTCTTGCCACGAGCGCGATGGCCCTGCTTGCCACCGTCACACTGGCGGCGTCAGTACATCAGGCCCAAGCCATGCCGCAGGTGCACCCGCACACAGTCGCATCCTCGCAGGTTATCCTGGTGGACGATGATGATGACGACGATCGCCGTTATGACCGTCGGTATCGTGGCGGGGATGACGGATGGCCGAGATTTCGTGGCGGTTCCCGTGACTATGACGATGATGAGGACGACGACGATGATGATTGATATTCCGTCATCGAAAACAGACATTTCGTGCCCGGCCATGCGCCGGGCATTTTGTTTTCAGGCACAGCACTAGCGACATCAACTCTGGCACAGAATCTTTGCGTTCAGAAGACCCCAGCCGAAAATCGCGTCCTTGCCCGGCTCTCCCATGTCGTTTGCCGAACGCGTGAGGGCATCCGCAACCTCATCCGGTCTCATTTCGGGGGCGGCGCCGAGTAGCAGCGCGGCGGCGGCCGCGACGAAGGGTGCTGCAAAAGAAGTACCGCTCTTTTGCCTTCCACCGGAAACGGAAGCGGCTGTCCATACACCGACGCCTGGGGCAGCAATGTCAATATGCTCGCCACGAATCGCACGGCGGTAAGGCTTCATATTTCTGTCCACGGCCGTTACGGCGATTACATCCGCATAAGCTGCGGGATAGACCGGCTTGGCGTTCGGGCCGTCGTTGCCTGCGGCCGCGATCAGGATTGTGCCCTTCGATATGGTGGCACGCACAGCCTGTTCGAACAGCGTGTTCGGCGGCCCGCTCAGGCTCAAGTTCACGATCCGGATGTTTCGGACGGCGAGCATATCGAGAGCCCGGATGAGATCGTAAATGTCTGCGATATCGGCGGCCTTGCGATAACGCTGAAAGGCATCAATCGCGACCAGTTTGCCGCCGGGCAGCAGACCCGGAGCGCGGCTGCTGGCAGACCCGACCAGAAGGGCGGCAACGGCAGTGCCGTGCTGCGCTGCAGATGTCGGCTCCGCGCCGTCTCCCAATCGCAGCACTTCGATCGCCGCATCGGCAAGCGAGGCATGATCGGCGTTGATGGCAGTGTCGATCAGGCCGATCGGCAGGGGCGTGGCGCAGCTTGTGGCCCGTCCATACCCGGCATCCTGTGGCCAGTCGACGATATGCCTTGCCAGCTTGCAGTTGCCGCCGGGGCAGGGTGGCGTTTCCTTCTGCTCGGGCTGATAAAAATGATTGAAATCCACAGAAGCGGCAGGCGCCGCGGTGCCGACTGCCTGCCGGGCCGCCTCCAGCGTCATGCCGCGCGGTATCGTCAGCTTGACCATTTCGCTGCCGGTAAGCGCGATAGGCGTCCGTTCGTCGACTACGAACCCGTCCTGCATCAGGTTTGCGATCGTGGCCTCTTGGAGTCCCAACGCTACGATTTCATTTGGGGCACGATTGGGAACGGAGACGGTGCGTGTTGGGGGTGCGCGGCGTTCCGCCCGTTTGAATGGCCAGCCGAACAGCGAACGCAAATCACCTCGTGGCCGCCGAGCATCATAGCCGTTTCCGCCATTGGAAGAGCCACCGTGGCTGCCGCTGCCACCATCGTCTCCATCGTCATCGCCTCCGTCGTCATCATCAGCAAACGCCGCGGTGATTCCGGGTGCGATACCAACGGACTGAAGCACTGGCGGCGCAGTCACGCCACCGCCAGCGATGAGAATCGCGATAAAAAACCTGAAGCGGATCGGTGAAGTCATCGACAAGGCGCTACCTCCGGTGGAAAACAGCCGAAGCATTCCTAACATATACGGGAACGCTATCTTGGATAAACGTTTGTCTCGACAAAATATTCCGTATCGTGCCAAACAACATACATGACGAATGACACGCCCACAGTGCCGCAGCGGTTGGTTGAGTTTCTGCCCAACCTGCGTCGGTTTGCGATCTCGCTCTGCCATTCACGTGAATTGGCCGATGATCTCGTGCAGGCTGCTTGCGAGAGGGCAATCGTTGCGGCCGAAAGTTTTGCGCCCGACACCCGCTTCGATGCCTGGATGTTCCGCATCCTGCGCAATCTCTGGATCGATCATCTCCGCCGCGCCCGCACTGCAGGCCCGCAGGAGGAGATCGAGAAAGCTTATGACGTGTCGGTTCCTTCTGGAGAGACCGCAACCCATGCACGCATGGAACTGATGGAAGTGGCGACCGCCATGCAGAAATTGCCGGAAGAACAGCGCGAAGTGCTGGTTCTGGTCTGCGTGGAAGAACTGAGCTATCGCGACGCGGCCGATGTGCTCTCCATCCCCATCGGCACGGTTATGAGCCGTCTGGCGCGGGCGCGTAAAAATCTGGCTGAACTGACGGGAATAAGTTTCGGGGAGAAACGTTCGTCCGATACGAAAGGCGGCGTTGCATGACCATGGAACATTTTGACGACGAGACATTGATGGCGTTCGCCGATGGCGAACTTGACGCCGCGACCGGCCGGCGTCTGGAAGCGGCGCTTGAGACCGACGATGCCCTGGCCGAACGTCTGGCCGTCTTTCTCGACACACGAATGGCGGTTGGATCTGCCATGAAACCGCTGATCGATGAGCCGGTGCCTGAAGCGCTTGCCGCAAACGTGCGGCGTATGGCCGAAGCCGCTGAAACCAAGGCTGCGAGTGAGGCCGAAAACAATGTCCTTGCTTTCCAACGAGCCGGAAAGCGGACAGCAGTCCGCAGCGGGCAGCCGTGGATGATGCCGATCGCAGCCTCCATTCTTGCCGTCATCACCGGTGTCGGCGGTTATATGGCAGGGCGTGGAAGTGTCGAACCGGGTGCCGCCCCCGAAAGCGCCCTTTCCGCCGCCCTCGACCGGCAACCCTCCGGCAGCGATGTCGCGCTTGGTAAATCCGAGGCGCTGCATATCGTTTCGAGTTTTATCGATGGCCAGGGTGAACTCTGCCGGGAATACGAGGTGAAACGACAGAACGAGGCGACGGCAACCGTTGCCTGTCGCTCGGATGGAAACTGGGTCACGCGTCTTGCTCTGTCGTCGCCACGTGCGGAGGGGTATGTGCCGGCATCTTCCCAGGAAACGATCGATGCCTATCTGGCCTCGATCGACGCCGGTGAACCGCTTTCCGCCGAAGCGGAAAAAAACGCGCTTGCGGGCAAGGCCGAATGATTTTTCAGATGCGCGCGGAATAAGTTCCGATCTGCACCGTTCTCCTCGCATATGCCGCGAGGAGAACGCGATCATGGCGCAGGTTTTGGGGCGAAAACAAGCCTTTGACCATTTGTTAAATTTAAGGCAGGGAAGACCAGTGTTTAACCAGGCCGCAGGTTCGTATCCGTTCAACGCGAATGGGTTGGAGTGGCCCGCTTTGCGGGCTAACGTGGTCCTAGGCACCATGCTTTCGGAATGCCTTAAACCAGACAAAATGCAGGGCTCATCGCCGAGGGACCCTCAAGTCTACCCTTGCAGATTGGGGTCACGAAAACGTTGGGACGCGCGTGCACCTCGATCTACGTATTCCGGCGCATAGGATGGCTTTACGCCTCAGTCGCTCCTCGGCTCAACAGAGACTGTTGCGGTCCTTCCCGCAATCAGGCTGACCGACTTCGGAACGTCGTCGATCTCAATTCGCACCGGAATCCTCTGGGCCAGGCGGACCCATGAAAATGTCGGAGCAACGCTAGCCAGCGAGCCTGCAGAATCGCTTCGCTCGCGATCCTCAATCCCGGCGGCAACACCTGCGACATGGCCGATAATCGGCTGCCGTTCTCCCATTATCTCGATCTTCGCGCTATCTCCGACATGGATCCGCGGGAGTTTTGTTTCTTCAAAGTACCCCGCAACGTAGATGGCGTCACTTTCTATTAGCACCCCGACCGCATTTCCGGCGGAGACATAGTTGCCTCGACGTAAAGGGAAGTTCGTGATTTTGCCCGAGACTGGCGCTCTTACGGTTGTCCGGTCAAGGTTCAGCTTCGCGAGATCAAGGGCGACGAGTGCCGATTGGTAAGTGGCGTCTGCCTGGTACCGCAGGCTTTCTGCGTGCTGCCGCTCCTTGAGGCTGGCTGCTTCTTTAGAGGCGAGCAGTTGATATCGTTCGAATTCGATCTTTGCCAGATCAGCTGCGGCCTTACTGCTCTGCACTTGGGCCTCTGCCTGGCGCAGAGAGAGTTCGAAACGGTTTGCTTCGATCCGAAACAGGGGCATCCCTTTCTCGACTTGCGCGTTGTCGGATACCAAAACCTCTGTGACGGGTCCCGACACATCTGGTGCCAGACGAACGATATCTGCCCGGATGTGAGCGTCCCGTGTCCACGGCGCTTCCATGTAGAAAGACCACAGGTGCCAGCTTAGAACCGCTGCGCAACATGTCATGGATAAGGTCAATAGGGCTCTGCCAAAGGTGATGGTAAAATTTGTCATGTCTGCAACCAGTTGAGAACAGCGGAAAGCACGCCAAGGAGAGTGATATAAAGTGCGAGGTTGAACAGTGAGCGATGCCACACCGCTGAATAAAGCCTCAGTCTGCCGAACACCGGCATGAGCACCCGGAGCAGGCCGTATGCACACACCGCGAGTGCGGAGAACCAAGGCAGGAAGACACCATAGAGGTCGAATTGTCCGGTCACTTGGCATTCCTATTCGATGGAGACGTTGTCGAAACCGGAGGATCCGTCTCCGGTGCGAGGCACAGACGAAGAGCGGCCGCGTGCACCATGAGTTCCGTGTCGGCGTCCGTTACGGAGAGGTCCGCGGTCGAAAGAATAAAGGCGTCCAGCATACCAAGTGCACGCTCCATGGCCTCGCCACGCTTGGCGGGCGTCATCCGATACAAGAGCTCCAAAGCTGAGAAGATGACTTCGGCCCGGACACAAACAGGTATCGAGGCTTCGTTCGAGCGCACCTGCATTGCCGTTATGTGGAGCCCCGCGCGCAGGTCCCTCATCAGGTCGGCATCGGAGGCGTCGGATGTGGCGGGTAGTTTCGCCGCCCTGACTGCAAACATGCCTGCCACGTCGATGACGTGATGGCGCGTGACATGCGCGTCGGCATGCTGGCCCGCCGCGATCCCGGCGATATGCGTCTGTGTCACTGAGAAAAGCCTCCTGGCATTCGTCTCGGCCCTCACAGATCGGAAGATGCCGCACACCACGATCGCCCAGACCATCCCAAGAACAGTCGCGGTACCCGAGTTTGCAAACGTCATGAAGTCGCTGCTCTGGTGTGCCTGAAGGGTAAGAAGAAGTGGAAAGTTTATACAAAGGCCCATGCCGACGATCGCAAGCGAAGGCACGGCAAGGCAAATCCCTGCAGGTATCAGGAAGAGGCCTAGTGCAGCGACAAGCGGCACAAAACCATCGATCAGCGGAAGGATCGCGAAGGCATAGACGGACGCCGCGATGACCGACCCGATGGTGACGTACACGAATTTGCGCATGGCTGGCACCGGATCGTCCATCGTCGCCAGAAGGCAGCAAAGTACGCCTGAAATCTGGGCAAATGTCATGCCGTCGGTCCACGCGCTGGCGATCCAGAAGGTGATTGATGTTGTGAGGCAGATCGCAACCGCCAGTGCCGAAAGCAACGCCATGGCGATGTCAGCGTGCTGGGCTGGGATGTTTTCCCGAGACGCGAAGCGACCAACTGCCCTCGCTGCATTCTCTTCCTTCAAAGCGTCTCGAAGCGACTGATACTCACGAGAAACTTGAGCAATATCCCGCAAGTTCCGCGAAACATTAGCAAGAAGAAGCACTTCCCATGATCGAGGCGCTTCGAAAGAGGCTGGCGCATTGGTTTTGATCCCGAAGAGTTCCGGGGAGCTTAACGATGTCGATCCGATCGCCGCAATCATCGACATGGCCTGCTCCGTGCCCGGAGTATCGAGCCTGGCCAATGCCCTTCGCTGATCCTCGAGTTCGCTCAACAACGGAAGAATGGCGACCATGCGGTGCTGCAGTGACCTCAGAAGCGAAACGGCAGATCGATATCTCGATCCGTCATATCGAAGGTGGACTGTGAACGACCGCAGGTCCGCCGCTTCTGCCGCCAAGGCGTATCGTTCCGCTCTGTTTCGGGCTTGATCCGCCCTGGCGGTTGCAGTTGCCGCAAGGAGCGCCTGCGCCCTTGCCATCCAAGCATCGACCCGCCCGAGCAGTGCTGTGCCGACATGGACTGGAAAAACAACGTGGCTGACGATCGAGGCACACAGGATCGCAAGTCCGATCTCCTCGACCCGCGCAACGACAGTGTCAAACGTGCTTGCCGGCGCCGTGACAAGTGGCAATCCTGCGAGAAGCACGGTGTATCCGGCCAGCAGGGAAACATAGCTGCGGGGTGTGCGGTCAAGAAGGCTGATGAACGTGCATCCCGACACCCACAAGATAATCGCTGCGGAAAGCAGTGCGGGTGAGTTCACGAGATTTGGGACCATAATGATGGTCGCGGCGCCCCCGATCAGCGTTCCCAGCAGTCGATAGAACGATTTTGATGAGATGGCGCCCGAAAGGGGATGAGCAACGATGTAGACGGTTGAAACCGCCCAAAACGGTCGCGGCAGATCGAACCTTATTGCGATGTAATAAGCAAGCATTGCCGCTAGGAATGTCTTCAATGAAAAGATCACGTTCCCGGGGGCGACAAAGGTTCGAACGCTCATAAGTCATCCACCGGGTGAGCGTCGACCTGCGTCGCGCCTCTGTCACCCCTGGAGGTGGTCAGTCCATAGAGTTCAGGCGAGACGTAGCAAAAAAACGGTGTCGCTAAGCATGCATGCATATAAGCATCCGACAGATCAGCGCGTGAAACGACCGACGGTGTCCGTGATCGGCGGGCAAACCAAACGCCAACTCTCTCAAGGAAGGTTTTCACGGCCATTCGCGCGATAGCTATGCGACTGGCCCCGCGCCCCACGCTGTCTGGAAGCATGATGCAATGCTTGGAATAGCACGTCTGAGGCAATCGAATTTCTGTCTGAAAGATATCAGACCAGTATCCAGGCTCATGATTTTGCACCGGCATTGTCGTTCTCCGAATTATCTGGAATGACTCTATCGACAAAGCCTGTTGATGAATTTAGATATCCTCTCAAATGATGACTAAATTCCACCATCCGCCCCTATCCCTTTCTGCAGCCCTGGGCGACCACGATCTAGAAAAGTCCGCGGCGCGAGTGCACGCTGTGAGGATCGACGTATCCCAGAACGAACGGGAGGCACCTGAACACCGCCACCAAAAAGGGCAGCTTGTCATGGCCTCACGGGGCGGCGTGACATGTCGCGTTCCAAGCGGGATGTGGATGGTGCCGCCCCATTGCGGCGTCTGGGTTCCCGGCGGCATGCCGCATAGCAACGTGGCAACCGCCAACGCCCGTTTGTTTTTTCTGTTCATCGAGCCGGGCGCCGCCGATCTGCCAGACCGGTGCTGCACACTGTCTCTATCCCCGCTCATCCGGGAACTTATCATTGAGATGGCTAATCAGCCCGCAGCAGTGACCGCAGATTCAGAACTCATGGCAACACTGCTTCTGTCGGCGTTGCCGCGGATGCCGATAGAGCATCTTCATCTCCCGCTTACAGATGAGCCCCGGCTTGTGCGGATTGCATCGGAGCTGGCCGACCATCCTGCCGATCGTAGTACGATGGCGCTATGGGCAAGGCGGGTGGGGATGAGTGAGAATTCGCTCGCACGTCTCGTCCAGCACCAGACCGGCCTCACATTCGGTCGTTGGCGACAGCAGCTGCAATTGATCGTCGCAATCCGCAGCCTTGCGGCCGGGTCGACAGTTCAGCAGGTTTCGGGCGACCTTGGATATGAATCCGTGTCTGCGTTTATCACCATGTTCAAGAAAGCGCTTGGCACATCGCCAGCCAGATATTTAGGTAACTTTGACCGGTAGCATCATGAAATTCAGTTATCACCTGAGAGGAGATAAGGCATGTTCACCCACATCATGATCGGCAGTAACGACCTGGAGCGGTCTAGAAATTTCTACGACGCCACCTTTGTTGCCCTAGGGGGCAAGCCCGGCGAGATGGATGCGCGAGGCCGACTGCTCTACGCACATGAAGGAGGGCGGCTGATGATAACGAAACCGATCGACGGGAAGCCGGCGACCGCTGCCAACGGCGGAACGATCGGTATTGCGGCGACGACCCCCGACCATGTCGTGGCATGGCATGCCGCTGGTGTCGCACACGGCGGCACGTCAATCGAGAGCCCGCCTACGGAACGACCGAACGGCGCGTTCGTCGCATATCTTCGCGACCCCGACGGAAACAAACTTTCCGCGCGGACGCATCAGCTGAAATGAGGTAGCTGTGCGTAGCTCCTAGTAATGCCCAGCGACCGATATCGAAATCCGAATGGACGAGGACGCTTAACATAAAGAGGCGGGGTTGGAGACCTTGCGGGTCAGTTCATCGACGTCATCTGCGGCAAGAGAAGGCAGGGCACTTAGAAGAACCAGAATAGACCCGCTGCGTACATTTTTTGTCGCCGTGGAGAGCGCATATTGTTCGAGGTCGCGGCTTCAATTGAAGTACGCAACTATAAACACGCTCGATTTTGGGTTGAACGGCAGGCGACGAGGTAGCTCTCCGGGTTAGACTAGGTGATCATCAGAGGTCTGTTTCCTATAAGGAGCGACTGGCCGACCTCGTTGCATTGACCGGTTGGCGAACGAAATCGTGAGATGAGCCTTGCTGCAGACGTCGAACCTTCATCGCCTCGCGAAACATTGGCTTCTAACTGACGGGAGAACGGGGTAGTGCTTTTGAAACCCTGGCCGCGACCGGATCGGAGACAGGAGACAAGTATGTCAGCGCTCAAGGACAACCGTGAGCATTGCATGATCAGAAATGCGTTCGAAGCTTCTGTTTAACAAGGGGTCTGCCGCGTCAACTCTTGTAACAGCATCTTTCCATCTCCCGCCCTTACGAAGGATCGCGCGGTCGGCCTTGAAATTCGACAATGCCGTGGGCAATGTCTGCAGAAGAGTTGTGCCCTTTTCAAGTCCGGCGCTCAGATCTTTGTAAAAGCGCCGTTTTATCGAACCCCAGTGGTTCAGGTCCCCGATCATAATGTCCGCTCCGTGAATGACACTTGTGTCGACAAATACGGGAACGATATTCTTGTCCATGCTTGTGAAATTCGGCCCGGGCAAGTGCGCGGACGTAATCGTGATGTTGGCGTAACTGCGGGGCATTTTCACTGCTGCGGTGATGACGCAACCATCCCGATACCAACCCGTTTCCTGATTGGCGACCTTGGCACCCCATCGTTTGACGGAATCCAGCCTCAAATGATAGTCCTGCCCCTTAACGGAGTAGACGGGGCTGGTATCCGAGTGGAGTTTTTTCTTCCCGATAATGCCTCCGTCTTCATCGCTGTCAATGTCGTCTGATCCCTCGACAGCAGATGCCGACCGTTTCTTGTTCAGCGACGTTTGCTCGATGACTGGAACCGCAGTCGCGTATGGGTTCGTGATATATGCCTTTCTGAGCAATTTCCGTGCATCATGGGCTGCCTGTATAGCCTCCTGATTGGCTTTATCGATATAGGGGCGCAGATTTGCCGGAAAGCCGAGCTTTTTGACATCCAGAACTTCGATGCCCTGGTAAATTATAATTATCCACTCACGGGTGTAGGCAAGGCCGCCACAATCAAAGGCAACCACGGTGGGCGAATATTTCGCCCTGTGTGGATCGAAAGCCTGTTTTATCAAGTCCACGATAACGTCTATCGAATTCAGTCCACGGGCCCTTGTCCTTGGCGGAGCATTGATTTCCAGCAAGGTCCCTAAAAATTTGCGGTCCTTATTATCGCCATCCTCAAGGACCGCCACAATATGATCAGCCACATCGCGGGAGAGTTCACGGGCCTTGCTTTCTGAAAAGTTCTGTAAATTCCAGGTGAAGACTGAAATATTCATTGGCGACAACCAACCTGCTGGAAAAGATTTATAACAAGTTTCCTGTATCAGGCGCCCGAACCCGGACACATGCCCGGGTTACATAGTGCGCAATGCTCCTTCTCACGCATCAGCGATCGGACGGGATCCGGTCTGCAAGAAGAATCCGGGGTGCGAGGAAATTGACTTTTTCCTCGCGATAGAAACCTATGCCGATAACATCTTTTGCCGCATCCGCGATGACGCCCTTCTGCGCAACGACGAGTTGGTCTGCATCCCGCAGAGTGTCGGAGCGCGAACTCATCGGGGCGATCCATTCGGCATGGCCGTCATATCTGTACATCGGGCTTAGTATCGTGGTTCCCGGGACGAAGGCAAAACGCATTTCGCTTATGGGATGGGACGGCAGATAGAGCAGGCTGTTCTGGATAAAGCATTTACCTTGTGCCTTGTCGCTCCAGATATAGGCAGACTGCTCTGGATCGGCCTCATCCGGCTCCCGCTCCTCATATACCCATTGACATGTGGATGAACCGGTTCTCTGGACATAGAGTTCGCATTTCAAACCCCAGCCATCTCGGGTCCGGCCACGGTTATATGCCTTGAATCTCAGGCCCCTGACCTTGCCCCTGACCGGGATGGGAAGGCTGCAAAAGGAATAGATGGAGTATGGAAAAACGCTCGTTTCTTGGGGAAAGTCCTGCGTGAATGATCTGCCTGCATCGGCAGTCATAACCGCAGACCATCGCTGACGGTCGGTGTCGGCCTGTTCCTCGAGGCTGACCGGATAAGACTGTCCGTGCATATTGTTCGCCGTGCCGGATGTTGCAACCTTCGAGGTTTCGGTGATGGGCTTCAGATAACCTTCACTCGTCAAGGCCCACCGCTGGCGTTCGCTCGCGGTCCTAGTCCTTGCGCATAATTGCCCGTTGCTATCGGCGGTCAGCAGAAGCTCGCTCTCCACATCGCCATCAACTGCCTTGATACGGCTGGTGATCACGCCATCGCCGCCCATGGTCCATACCTGGTGCGCACCGCCAAGATCAGGCAGCATGACCACGCGGGAACCGATATCAGGTGCTATTTTGCTGACGCATTCTGCATCCTGAACAGACAACACCATCTTGTTGTCGCGGGAGCCCAGCTTGAACAGTCCATCGGGCTTTGTCGAAGGCAGTTGCGCAAATGTCTTCAGATCGAGCGAAGGTGTGATCTCGGTGAGGTTCCAGATCTCCGTTGTGTTGGCGCTTTTTGCTTGCGGCCGCGCAACCAGCCTTTTTGCCTGGTTGACGGCGAGTACATAATTCCCTTTCATGGTGGTGCTGGTAAAGGTTCCCGCACCGGAATATGCCCATTGCTGATGCTCGGCCATGCCCACCTGCTTCAACAGAACCGGAAGTTCGGCCTGCTTCGAGCCTGCTTCAGCCTCTCCTATACTGATAGCAAATTCGGCTGTCGCTCCACGACCCTTGAGGCCGGCCGGGCGAGTAACAAACGCGATGAGATGTCCCTCGGGACTCATTCTCCAGGCTTGCGTATCCGACGGGATGATTTCCACCAGGCCAATGCTGCCTCCGTCAGTCGGCGGTACTTGGCTGATAGTCAGTCCGCAAAGGTGCGCGGCATTCTCGGCAAGGAACCATGTTTCAGCGGCCAGATTGCCCAGACGATCCCCATATTCCCCGTAGAAAATAAATGCTGCGTTCTCCCTGTATAGCAGATCACGTTTGGTACTCCTTGCAGCGAATTCGCCGAGGATAGACCAGCACGCATCTCTCAGGTCGGTAGGAAGAAGATTGATGCTCGGTACGAGATCCTCACGCTGCACAACGCTCCAGCGGCGGTAATCAGATAATGAACGGATCCAGCCGCCGGCATACTGGACAAGACCGCCTTCTCCGCCCATAGCGTGAAATGTGGCCGACTGGTTTTCTTTCCGTGAGTTTTCACTCGCCTGATCCTGCGAGGAATCTTCGCCCTCGACAGATGCCTCGACATTGGCGGAGACCGTTTTCAGGTTTGCTTTTACAGAGGCTGCGAAACGTTTTGTAACGTCGCTCGTCGTCTGCGCACCTTCGTATGTTCTGGTTTCGGTGGCGAAAAGGCGACCGCCAACAAGGATCATTGTCGGGGCGAAGTGGCCGAAAGCGTCGAGCACTTTCCGGAGTGCTGAAAACCGGCCTTCGATGGTCTGGTAATCGTCCATCACTTCGCGGCACGCATCGATGAATTCCTGGCTGGCACAGGGCTTTCGATCATCGAATGACAATTCGATCCGGGGCAAAAAGAAGTTCGAGGTTATGAAAACCTGCTTCTGCAGGCCGCCAGCCCCCTCCTGGCTTTGCCGTGACGAAGAGACTGCAACGCCCAGGCCGCCCCGTACAGCCACACCGGCACTCACCGCCAGCGAGAACTTCAGGTTAGTGACGCCATTCTTCTGGTTCTGATGCACCTCTTCCGAAAAAGCGAAATAATTCTCGAAATATCCTGCAAATGCCGGCTTTCGATACAATGGCTTGGCGACGACGATATTCGCGGGCTGCGCAGAGAGCGCTTCTGCTCCGGGTCGCCTCAGCACATCCCTGAAACCGACCTGAACCTGGTTCGAAGCACGCTGATCGATTGCCACACCGCGATAGAATCCGACGCGATCCAGCAGGTCTTCCCTCTGAGCCGGCGTCAGATCGAAAAAGTCCTGACTGTCGTTGATCTGGAGATTGGCCAGATTCATCAGCGTGGTTTTATCGCGCGCCGTAAACTCATGATTTGCAATGGACATCTCGTCCATTTTTTCCACGAGCTTGCTCGTGATGTCGGGTGTCGAGGTCCGCACGGCGGAGAGGATCGCGGCACGGTCGTCTGCCGCTTCTTTCTGCACTTGTGCCGCCCGGACCTTCAGCTGTCTTTCAGCCTCTGTGACTTCCAGTTCCGCCTCTTGCAGACAGTGGATACGGGTCCGCTGGTTCAGCGCCTCGTATTTCTGCTCGATCTCGTCTTCATCCGGTTCGGCGGGCTGTGGACCTGGCATCACTGATTCCTGAAATGTTAAAGCTGAAATATGTTGCCACCTGCACGGTCCCGTGCAGGTGGCGTACGTACGGCTGTTAAAACTGCCCGTTCAATCCGATCCGTCCGCCGATTGACCTGTCGCCATCCCCTTCGAAGTTGAACAGCAAACTGGCATCAACCATCCACAGGTCCGGCGTCTGAAGTGCCAGCCCCGCCTTGAGGGCGCCGAAGGCCCCGGGACCATCGAGGCCGGATAAGCCTCCCGTCACACCGATATTCGGCCTGAGCATCGAGCCGTTATCGAGAGTGAAGGAGCGCGTGATCTCGGCACCGAGACTGACGCGAAACTGCTCCTCGTTGAAGCCATTGATGATAACAGTGTCGCCAGTGCCGTTGCCTACGGTGTAATCCTCGACTTTTTCCGAGAAATAGACTGCCCTGAACTTCGGCTTCAGCATTGTATCACTACCGATATCCCACTGGCCTTCGATTGCGGTATCGGCCATCCAGCGGCTGGTTCTGAACTCGCCGTCCCAGATTTGCGTATCGATGTCGTTAACAGATCCGCCATAGCGCAGGCTGGCATTCCAGAACACGCCCTTGCCGATTTCGAAAGAGGCATAGGGGCCAGCGAGCCAGCCGTTGCCGCTCAATTCTGCGTCCTCGTCTGTCGGGTCGGTCATGTAATCATAGTGGAAAGACAGCCCGAACAAGATCTTCTCTGTCAGAAGGTAGTCCGCGCCGGCATTGAGCATGCCGAAGCTGCCCCACTTGCCGCCGTTGTCCGAAGTATCGGTGTGAGCCAGAAAGGCGCCATCGATCCATATATTGAATGGTGAGCTATAGCCGCCAGCCTGGCCGTCGGCCTTGTCCCTTGCCGATTGAATCCGGGCGAGACTGGTGGAGAAGTCTAAGGTCATGCCGTTTTGCGATGGCGTCATGCGGGCAGTAACTGGCCCGGTTGCCTCGCTCATCTGCCGGCGTTCGAGAAGTCCGGGAACATGTATCGTGGAAGCGATCATGCTCTGGCGGGTGCGGATGAAGCTATGGACGAGCTGGTCGATATCCGATTCCACCTGCCCGGCGTCATAGGCGATATTATAGACCACTGTGCCGGTATTGGAGATACCCAGTGCGCTGGTAAGCCTGAAACCGACACGGGCTTGACCCGAATAGGCCGGGTTCGGCGTGAATTGAAGATACCAGCCAACAGGCGTGTTAACCGGTCCGCTCTGGGCCAGCTGGCCCTGGATAATCGTTGCAGTTCCCGCATTTGACGGCTCCACGAAGGTCGTTTCGGCCTGCACGAATGGGCCGCCTGTCGCGCCGCGGTTCAGATAAACATCGACAGGCGAGGAGCCGGTATCGATATTGACCACCTTGTCAGTGACAGTCACGGCTCGGGGCCGGACGGTCAGCGAATAGCTTGCTGTTCCTGTGGAGCCATTGCCGTCACGCGCCTGAATGCTGAAGGCATAATCCTTCTCTTCAGCATCGGCGGCGGTGGGCCCGGTCAGTTCGCCGGTGGAGATATTGAGCACTATTCCCTTGGGCAGAGTTCCGGAGGCGAGACTGTAGACCAGTGAACCGGTGCCACCGGTGGCTGTGGTAGTCTGGCTATATTCCTCGCCGACCATGGCGTCCGCAAGGGCTCCGCCACCTGGCGTAAACACAAGTGTGGTTACAGGAGAGACGATACTGACGGCGTAGCTCGCAGAACCTGTAACATTGTTTGCATCGATTACCGTGATGGTGAAGCTGTAGCTTCCGGCGACTGTCGGCCTTCCGGAAATTTCGCCCGTTGCAGGATCGACGCCCAGACCTGACGGCAAGGATCCGGAGGCGCTGAAGGTGAATGGTGCGGTGCCTCCCCTCAGAGAAAGTGTCTGACGGTAGTCATTGGCAGTCGTTCCGTCAGGCAATCTTCCGCTTGCCGGTAAGATGACGAGTGTTTCGGGCTGATAGGTGAAGCCATTGGCCAATGTGCCCGAGCCACCCGGAGCGGTAACCACGATATCCACAGCACCTGCCCTGTTTGCTGGCGTTGTCGCGCTGATCGATGTCGCACCATTGATGGTGAAACCGGTTGCTGGAACGCCACCGATGCTCACTCCGGTTGCTCCAGTCAGGTTGGTGCCGGTAATGGTAACTGCCGTCCCGCCGGCGATTGTGCCGGATGCGGGCGAGATACCGCTGAGGACCGGCACGGGCGGGCGGACGGTGATGTTGACCGTTGCCGCCGCCGAGGTGCCATCGGCATTACTCGCGGTATAGGTGAAGCTGTCGGGGCCGAAAAAGCCTGCTGTCGGTGTATAGGTGATCGACGTGCCGGAAGCGTTCGCTGTACCGTTTGCTGCCTGGGTACCTATTGCAACCGAAGTTGCCACACCACCTGTAATGTTCAGCGCAATGGCATTGCCGGTCGAATTGGCAGCAACAGTCTCGGAAACAGCATTGGCGACCGGCGGTGCCGGTGCCACAAAAGTGTAGCTGTTGGTGAGTGTGCCTGTTCCATCAGGCGTGGTCACCACCACATTCACGGCACCTGCCGCATGAGCGGGCGTTGTCGCGGTAATCGAGCTTGCCGACACGACCGTAACGCCGGTTGCGGCTACACCACCGATGCTGACCGCAGTGGCCCCGGTCAGATTGGTGCCCGTAATGGTAACAGCCGTTCCGCCCGCTGTTGTGCCGGATGCAGGCGAAATCGAGGTAACATTCGGGGCCGAGATAGGGGCCGAGCAAACAATCGTAACCCCGCTCAGGAATGTTCTGGAATTGATCTGGATCGATAGCCCGTTGGTGCTTAGGGAGTTGTGGCTGCCAAAATGGGGTCCAGCAGAACCTGTATAGCTCGAATACCGATAAAATACGGTGCTGCTATTCTGGTTATTCAGCCTGATCTGGGCGGAGTTGATCTCGGGGACGGTTTTTGGGTCGCCGCCATTATCGGTAAATGACACCGTAACCGTTTCCCCGGTCACAAAATCCGCCGCATTGAATGTTGCCGAATAGGATGTGGTGCCACTATTGCTATTCAGGGTCGTACAGGCGTTCGACAACGCCAGAGCGGGAGATGCCGCTACTGCAAGGCCCGTCATCGTTAAGGTTGAAAGAAGGATCCTCCGGATTAGTGACGCTTGCAAAAATTTCCTGAGCACTAGTTTTCTTGCAAGAAATCCCGTGGCCTTGACACCAATCATTTCAAAGTTTTCCGTCGTGCATGCGTTTCCGAAGGTATGCCTTTTGCAGCAATGAACATGTTTAGTTTGCTTCGCCCTGCCCGGACAGAACGCAATTGGAACGGTTTGAAACGGTTTGGAACGGAAAGCGTGTCTGCGTGGCCACAATCGCCCTAAATATCGACAGGTCGTAAGACCGGTTCGACGGGTCGCCGGTTCCTGCTATCGGGAATCAGGCTTCATGCTTGACAACATTACCTTCGGGAGCCAGTGGGAACGGGTGGTGTGCGCGCGGCGGAGGACAAGAACCGGCTCGTTCAGACTGTTGCGGCCATTCTGGCCATTGACCTTCCGGGTGTGGCATATGTCGATATTGAAGCTTTTTCTGGCCATGCTGATCGCGTTGTTCCTTGGTGCCACAGCCACAAGCGCTGGCGACGGCGCTTCGGAAATTCGCATTCGGGAAGTGCCGGGCGTATTTTCCGGCTCCCTGTCTCTTGATGGCTTTATCGATGTCGCACTTGTCGAGAATGCAGAGGCGACACTGGATGATCTGCTCGCGCAGCACTCGTTATTCGCGCCGATTGCCGGGCATGATATCAATCTCGGTTTCGTCCGGACCTCCGCCTGGATGAGATTTGCGCTGGCCTTGTCGCCGCAGGCGGAACATCCGCAGAATCTCCTCCTGTCGCTCACGCCGAATTTTACGGATGAGCTGGAGGCATATGTTGGCGTGCAAAAAGCCGGAATGAGTGCTGCGGATTTTGATGTCTACGAGATGGGTGATCATTCGCCGCGCTCACGCGCCAATGTAAACACATCGGCGAACATACTTACCCTTGAATTGCAGCCGGGCCAGACGACGATCATATATCTGCGCGCCCGGAATCATGACGCAAGTCTCAACGTTTCAGCGGAAATACTGTCTCCCGCCCATTACGAATATGGGTCGATCATCCAGAATATCGTTCGTGGCATGTGGTTCGGGGGCATGGGCATATTGCTCGTCATCCAGTTCTTCTTCTTTTATTTTGATCGAAAAAAGTTTTACATCATTCTCGCCATGGATATTCTGGCTGTCAGCTCGACATATTTTGGAAGCCTCGGCCTGGCCAGGCTGCTGTTCTTCAATGAAGGCGGACTGGGCAATGACTATCTCACCAGCACCTCATCGTGGTTTGGCCTGATCGCCGGTGCTCTCTCGATTGCCGCAATTCTTGATCTGCGCCCCCGCTATCCGCTTATCGATCTCTATTTCCGGTTTGCCGCACTGGTTGGCGTGGTGGGCATATTCTGTGTGCTGTATGGGGTGAACCGCTATTTCGTGCTGGTGGCCGGGCCCGTCATTCTTGTACTTACCACAATGGCCATGACCGTTGCGTTTCTGGATTTTATCCGCTCCCGCGATGCTCAACATGGCCTCAACCTTGCGGCATTCGGCCTGCTGTGGGCCGGGTTGATGGCAACCAATGGCCAGCGCTACGGCGTTCTCCCCTTGCCGGTATGGGTCGCCGGTTCCTACGCGGCAACGAGCATCATCCATTTTACCCTGCTGACAGGTTCGCTTGCCGTGCGGCTTCGTAATGCCGAGGCGGCGGCAAGGGAAGCGGATCGCCGTGCAGTTCTTGCGGCAAATGCTGCCGAGCAGCATGCCAATGATCTGGTGCTGAAACGGACGCGCGAACTTGAGGAAGCGAAAGGCGTTGCGGAACACGCATTGCATGCCGAGTTAAAGGCACAGGAGCAGCAGGTCCGGTTCATGGAAGTTATTTCGCACCAGTATAGGACCCCTCTTGGCGTCATCCGCACGAACCTTGAAAGCGTGAGGCTCACGCTTCCGAAGAACGATGACGCCAATCGCGCCAGACTGGATCGGGCGCGTGTCGGCATTTCACGGCTGGTCGAGGTGCTTGAAGTCAACCTGACACGCAGCAAGCTTCAGGGACCAGCCTATCAACCAGCATTTTCAGAAACTAGCGTTGCCGATCTGATCGGTATCATCATTCCGGGTGCACACGATCTTCTCCACGGTGCCACTATCAACGTTACGGTGACGAGCGAGGCTGAACGTGCGCGAATTCGTGCTGATCGCGAAATGCTCAGGCTAGCAGTCATCAATCTTCTCGAAAATGCCTTCAAGTTTTCTGCCCCCGCAGGATCATCAATGGTTTGGCTGGACGTATTTTGCGAGGGGGATGAGGTGCACCTGCGGATCCGTGACAAAGGCATCGGGATCGCCGGACAGCAACCCGAAGATCTCGTCAGGAACTCCGTTCGCGGAGCCAATTCGGCGCATATCGAGGGGACCGGTATGGGATTGTCTCTGGTCAAGCGGGCTACGGATGCGCACGGAGGGCGCTTCGTGCTCGCAGGCAGGGGCGGGGGTGGAACCGAGGCAACGATCGCCCTGCCCCTTCCGGGGTGAACCTGCGGAGCGGACGGTTAGTCACCGGGACATAGTGCTCATGGTCCGGATTTTCCGTTTGCAGAATCCTGCCCGTGATTTTCATGCGTTTGCGACCGGGAGGAGGAACGGGTAAGATAGTCATGCAGTTTGCTTCAGGGCTGCATTGCATGGCATCCAGACGTAAGGCAGATGATCAGAGAACCGACGCCACGCCCTTCTTCAAGACAATCGGGCGGAAATCAACCTATTCGCGTAATCCTTGTTGAAGATGATTTCGACTTGCGGCAAGGGCTGACAGATTTTCTTCGTCTCAACGCGCTTGCGGTAACGGCAGTCGCGAATGGTGCGGAGTTTGATCGGGCATTTGCCACCGAAAACTTCGATATTGCCATCCTCGACCTCAATCTTCCGGATGTAAGCGGCTTCGAGATCGCACGCTATATAACGGAAAACACAAATCTGGGCATTATCATCCTCACGGCCAGGACATTGAGGGATGACAAGCTCCGGGGCTATGCCGAAGGCGCGAATTTATACCTGACCAAGCCCGTTGATGGTGATGAACTCGTTCTGGCCATCAAAAATCTCGCAGATCGCATCGTGCAGACAGGCGAAACCTCGAAGCCACCGGTTGAGCCGGCCACAGGCTGGCGTTTTGATAGCGCAGCCCGGCGCCTCGTGTCCCCGCAAGGGATAGCGATCAGGCTATCCGGGCGAGAGGCGAAGCTGGTTTCAAGACTGGCTGAAGAGGGCGGCCGTATCGTATCTCGCGCAGAGCTTGTGCGCGCCATGGGCTACGGGGAAATGACCCCGGCGACCAGGAGCCTCGATGCTGTTTTACGGCGCTTGCGCGTGAAGGCGCGTGAGGCAGGACTTGAACTTCCGGTACATGTGATCCATGCCGCAGGCTTCCAGTTCTCCGGCGAGATCGTTATGCGTTGAGGTCTGTGGGTCGTCTATTCCTTGAGTGACTATGGTCGGCTTGCAGTATGGAGCGCTGGAACTGGCCTACATGCCGCTTCCGGCACACCAGGTACCAGTTAGTATCCAGATGCCATGCCACCTGTCGTTTGGCAGTTATCCGTGAGAATGCGGCCGTTCGCTCAGGCTCGGCGTCGACGCTACTACGCAACTGTACGAAATAGGCCGCTTTTACCGCCGTTCGTGAGCGATTTTAGCAAAGAATGGCGTGGTTTCGATGATCGCAAGTAAAGATGAAAGCAGGGCCCCGCAACCAATTCCTACTCCATAATATCCCCCAATAGCCCAAACTACGATCCAGTACGCTAAAACACTACGATCATCGGTGCTAAATCCTCGGCAAAAAACAAAAATTTAAAAAGCGACAGGTGCAAAGCCGGGGGGCGGCCGGAGGCGCTGACGCCGCCGCTTGCCCGATGGATAAGCGAATATGGTCGCTGGTAAGCGGCAATCTTCCGAGATGCAGAAAGTGCCAATGCCGAATTATATAACGCGCAGCTTGTCGATGCCGCCGCATATGCCCGTGCGAGAGGAGACGGCTAAGCGACGAGTGTCGTTCGGTGCTAGCTCAAGGCAGAGTAAATCTGCGAAGCCGCGCATCCTACACGAATTTGCGCTTTCGACCGGTGTCGATACCGACGGTTCTGCGTAACTTCCACGTAATTTTCGCTGGCCATACGTCTCCGCCTTGGTGCGTCTCAACGGTCGACGGGCGACCGTAGCGGCGATGGATCGAAAGGACAGACATGAAAAAGATCATTTCAGGCGTATTCGTTTGTTTGACGCTGACGGCGTGCAGCCAGACGGAAAAGGGTGCCGGCATTGGTGCGGCCAGTGGCGCGATCATCGGCGGGCTGGCAAGCGGCACGTGGGAAGGTGCTGCAGTGGGAGCCGCCGCGGGTGGCGCAGGAGGGGCTGTCATTGGGAACATTAGTGAACGAAACGACAGGAACCGCCGCGATCGCTGGGAACATCGGGACCGGCGCAGCTACGATTGCAGATATCGGGATAACTACGGTCGCTGCCGATAAAAAACTGGCCTTGGGCGACGGGGGCTAAAGGCCAAATGGATACCGGGCAGATTTCGGTTCCCCGTTGCCGAACATCTGGACCGCCGATCAACTTGGCGGCCAGTCGGTCATGACAGTCGAGTTTATCTGAACCACACATATAATTTGCTGTTAGAATTCCTGAGACAGCTGTCCGGGACTTGCACGATCAGGCCACTATGAAACTTCTGCTTATCGAAGATGATCCGGAAATGACGGATGCCTTGAGGACGGCCCTCTCGCAGCATGGCATCGTGCTGGACGCTGTTGGAGATCTGGTGACGGCGCGGGAAGCAATCGCCATGGCGGATTACGATATTGTCCTTATCGACCGGCAACTGCCGGATGGCGATGGCAGTACCTTTCTCGCCGATTTGCGCCGCGCGGGTTCAAATACGCGATCGATCATCATCTCCGCTCTGAGGTCGACCGACGAGCGAATTTCCGGCCTCAATGACGGCGCCGATGACTATTTGCCGAAGCCGTTCGAAATTCCCGAGCTGATTGCCAGAATGAGCGCTGTGCTGAGGCGGGTGCCGACAACCGGCCCATTCGTCCTGTCGGCAGGAAACGTCACCTATGATCGTGTTTCATGCGATGTGCATGTTAACGGCGTCCGGCTTGCGCTTACCCGCAGGGAACTGCTCATCATCGAAACTCTTCTGAGAAACCGTGGGCGTACCGTGTTGCGCTCGTCACTTGAGGGTCAGGTCTATTCCTTTGACGATGAGATCCAGTCGAACTCACTGGAATCCAATATGTCTCGCCTGCGCCGAAAGCTTGGCGAAGCGGAGGCCGACATTGTTATCAAAAACATTCGTGGCATAGGCTACTACCTTCATGAGCAGAAATAGGATGACCAGCACATCCCTTCGCTGGCGCTTCACTTTTGGTTTTATTGTCCTGCAGCTCTGCGCGGTCATCGCCTCGCTCAGCCTGGTTTTCTATCTCCTTTCTGGCCTCAAGCCCGATGTGGCGATCACGTCCATCTGGCTGTCTCAAGAAATCGCAGACTCGGTCCGTCTCGAGCCGAATGGCCGGGTCCATCTGGTGCCGACGGCCGAGCTTAAAGAGATTATGGAGGAAGCGCCTGACCTGTGGTTCGTGGCAGACCTTGGAAAAGATATTGTCCTTGCACACGGCGCGCCTCCCGGGAAAATTGCCGACAACATGCCATTCCTGCGGGCGTTCAGAAGTGTCGAGCTCCATGGTGACCTGAACGATCCGCTGAGTGTCGCCCGCATGGAGCGTTTCGACACAGAGGCCGGTGAGGCAACGATTTTTGCTGGCGGTGTCTCGATGTCCCAATATGGTGTGACCGTGCTGTTGGGGAACCTTGCCATCGGCGTGCCGGCGCTGATCCTCGTCGCCATGTCCCTCATTGGCGTCCCGTTCGTCACACGCCTGGCTTTGCGGTCCTTCAGCGATCTGACCACGCGTCTTGACAGGATCGATCTCGACACGCGTGGCGCCCTGGTGGAAGAGCGTGGCTTGCCCAATGAGGTGCTTCGCCTGGTGCGCGACATCAACAGGGCGCTGCGTCGTCTCGATAGTGGCTTCGAAGCGACAGAGCGCTTCTTCGTCAACGCGGCCCATGAACTTCGAACGCCGATCGCTGTCCTGCAGGTGAGGATAGATACGCTTTCACCAGGTGCGGACAAGACACACCTGCAGACGGCCATCAAGCGACTTACAGCGATCGCGAACCAGCTTCTCGACACCGAGAAGTACCGGCAGAAGCCCCAGCAGAATGCACCCGTCGATCTCAACAGCGTTGTGTCGAAGGTGGTTGCCGACCTTGCTCCACTGGCGATCGCCGAAGGTTACGAGATTTCGTTCGATAGCGATGCGGAAAATCTGTTCGTTCCCGGGGATGCCGAAGCTCTGGAGCGTGCATTCGTCAATCTGGTCCGTAATGCAGTCCAGTACGGAGGCGGAAGAGGACAGATATCGGTCAGTATCGAGGCTGACGGCAGCGTGACTGTCGCCGATCAGGGCTGCGGAATTGCCGGCGATAAGCAGTCGCGCATATTCGAGCCGTTCTACCGTGTCAGCCCCCACGGCTCAGGTGCGGGGCTGGGGCTCAGCATGGTCAACGAGATTGTCACCCGTCACGGCGGCTATGTTGAGCTTTCGTCCGCTCCAGGCAAGGGCAGCACATTTGCCGTACGCTGGCGCGAGAAGCGCGTTTTCCAGCAGCGGTAGGGCCCGCCGTCTGCGCCAACGGGTCAAGGCATCTTCATCCTTCGGCGTTGGCTGGGCATAGCCGCGATGGCTCGATGTCTGGCGGGCAATCTCTGGCACGCCATCCACATTGCAAACACTCTTTGCCGATCGGTTGATTTTACAGCGCGTACTAAACGGATAGGCGCCACGACGGCTCCCCGTAATTTTCAGGTAACTCTCGTGACAGAGAAAGCCCGCAAATTTCAATAGCATGGGCCACGACTAAATGACACGACACATTACCCGCAAGCGTTTCATCCTGGCGGCGGCAACCCTTGTCGGTCTGCTGGGCGTCTGGCTCCTGTTTCTGCGTCCGCCGGCGAAGCTTGAACTGGTGACCGCGCAGGCGCGAACGGGTGACATTGAAGAGGTGGTGCTAGCGACCGGGGTTCTCGAGCCGCTCGAGCTGGTGCGTGTCGGCGCCCAGGCCTCGGGTCGCGTTGAGCATCTGGCTGTCAAGATCGGTGACATCGTCGAGGCTGGCCAATTGGTGGCCGAGATCGATTCCCAGACCCGGCGCAACACCTTGCGGGACCGTGAGGCCGCTTTGGCCAACATCCGCGCCGTTCACGCCGCGCGCAGTGCCGGTCTGGTGAAAGCCGAGAAGGATTTCGAGCGCGAGCGTGACCTGCTGGCAGGTGGTTCCACGCCGCGCGCCCAGTATGACGCCGCGGTTGCGATGCGAGACACCGCGCGGGCTGAGGTTCAATCGCTGGACGCTCAGGTCTCCCAAGCGCAGGTCGCGCTGGAGTCTGCGGGTATAGAACTGGACTACACGCGCATCACTGCCCCAATCGCCGGCACTGTGGTTGCGATCGTCACTGACGAGGGCCAAACCGTGAATGCCCTGCAGACCGCGCCGACCA
The DNA here is from genome assembly GCF_009498615.1 of Agrobacterium sp. ICMP 6402. Lineage (NCBI taxonomy): Bacteria > Pseudomonadati > Pseudomonadota > Alphaproteobacteria > Hyphomicrobiales > Rhizobiaceae > Agrobacterium > Agrobacterium sp. ICMP 6402. The sequence goes on along the minus strand of NZ_QSNV01000007.1, from coordinate 220,657 downwards.
TCGTCATGATCGCGCGATTGGACACAATGACGGTGCGCGCGGATATCTCTGAGGCTGACGTCGTGCGTGTGCGGCGGGGCCTTCCGGTCTGGTTCAGCATTCTTGGCGATCCGAAGCGTCGTTTCGATGGGGAGTTGCGACAGGTGGAACCGGCCCCGGCCTCCATCGCCAACGAGAGCAACGCCGCCGCGAGCCGGATTGGCTCAACCAACGGCGCTGTCTATTACACCGGGCTGATCGACGTGGCGAATGCGGACGGGGTCCTGCGGCCCTCCATGACGGCGCAGGTGTCCATCGTTTTGAGCCGCGTCAGCGGCGCCGTGCTTATCCCGCTCAGCGCAGTGGAAGGGGCGCCCCGGGCCGGCGATACGGCGCGTGTGCGCATACTGGACGCGGGGGGCGAGGTCCAGATCCGGCAGGTCCAGGTCGGCATCGATAACGGCGCGGACATCCAGATCCTTATCGGTCTTCAGGCAGGCGAGACCATCGTCCTGGGAGCATCCACGGACGAACGCGCGGATGGCCAGGCTCAGCTGGCCGCGGCGAAGCGATAGGGCGCGTTATGACGGAACCACTGATCCGCGTACGTGGGGTATCCCGCGCTTTTCCCGCAGGCGACGAGATGGTGCGGGTGCTGAAAGACGTCGACATCGACATAGAGGCCGGCGAGATGATGGCCATCATCGGCGCCTCGGGCTCCGGCAAGTCGACGCTGATGAATATCCTTGGCTGCCTCGATCGTCCGACGGCCGGCAGCTACTGGATCGAAGGGCGCGAGACGTCGAAGATGTCCGTGGACGAACTGGCGGCGCTACGCCGTGAGCGGTTTGGTTTCATCTTCCAGCGCTATCATCTGCTTGGCGATCTCAGCGCGGCCAGCAACGTCGAGGTGCCAGCCATCTATGCCGGACGCAACCGATCCGACCGGCACAAGCGAGCGATCTCCTTGTTGACCCGGCTGGGCCTCGCCGAGCGGACGGGCAATATCCCGGGCAAGCTTTCGGGCGGCCAGCAGCAGCGGGTGTCGATCGCCCGCGCCCTGATGAATGGCGGCGAGATAATTCTGGCCGACGAACCAACCGGAGCGCTGGATACACACAGTGGCGCCGAAGTCATGAAGATCCTGCGGGAGCTTCATGCCGAAGGGCATACCATCATCCTCGTCACTCACGACAAGAAGATCGCCGAACACGCGGATCGGGTTGTAGAGATCAGCGACGGCGTTATCATTTCCGACGAGCGCAATATATCCAAATCCGCCGCGACGGCCCGTCCCATCCGCGAGCACGCGCCGGGCGCTGGCTGGCGTGGCGCAATTGACCGGATGGCCGAAGCTTTTCGTATGGCGGGCGCGGCAATATGGGCGCACAAGATGCGCTCGCTTCTGACCATGCTCGGTATCATCATCGGTATCGCCTCAGTGGCGGCTATCTCGGCACTGGGAGCCGGCTCGCAGCAACAAATCCTGAGCAGTATCAGTTCGCTCGGCACCAACACGATCGAGGTGCGGGCCGGTAAAGGCTTCGGCGATCTGGAAGCGGGCAGGATACGGACGCTGGTTCCCGCCGACGCCGAAGCGCTGGTGAACCAGCCCTATGTCGACAGCGTGACACCAACCGTCGCGACGAGCGTAACTGTCAAGCGCGCCGCCGTGGCCGTCAATGCGTCAGTCTCCGGAGTCGGCGCGGACTTCTTTCGTGTACGGGGCCTTGAGCTGGCGCATGGACAATTGTTCGACGCAGAGGACGTTACCGCCTACAGTCAGAATGTGGTGATCGATGCAAACGCTGCGCGAGACCTGTTTCCAGACCGGGTAAACCCGGTGGGGCAGGTCATCCTTCTGGGCACAATGCCGGCGAGGGTTGTGGGTGTGACGAAACGGGAAAACTCCTTCGGCCCGGCGGTTGATACATTGACGGTTTATGCGCCTTACACAACGGTCATGGGCCGCATGCTGGGTCGTCCGAACGTCGACGGCATAACGGTCCGTATCAGCGACGATGTCGATCCGGGCAATGTCGAGGCCGCGGTTTCGCGCCTTATCGAGCGTCGGCATGGCGCGAAAGACTTCTTCCTCACCAACTCGGCGACCATTCGCGAGACTATCGAGACCACCACGCAAACCCTGACGTTGCTGATTTCGTCAGTCGCCGTGATCTCGCTGATTGTCGGCGGCATCGGTGTGATGAATATCATGCTGGTGTCCGTGACTGAACGCACCAAGGAGATCGGGGTTCGTGTGGCTGTTGGCGCTCGCCGCAGCGACATCCTCTCCCAGTTCCTGATCGAGGCCATCATGGTCTGCCTTGTCGGCGGCTTCATGGGAGTGATGCTCGCCCTCGGGATCAGCGCTCTTTTCAATTTGCTGAGCCCCGATTTCAAAATGATCTTCTCTTCGGGCTCCATCATGGTGGCCTTCACCTGCTCGACCCTGATCGGAATAGTCTTCGGCTTCCTTCCCGCCCGCAATGCGGCAAAGCTGGACCCGATCGAAGCCTTGGCACGTGACTGATGACCCGCGAACGTCTGCTCGGTTGCGAGCAACGATATCCGTGTCCAACTTGGACAGGGAGTATAACTTGATCGCAAAGGGTGGACTGCGCGGCATGCCGCTACGAGGAGGTGACGGCGGCAATGGTCGAAAGCTGCCTGACAATCCTGTCGCCGTTACGTCCCGGTTGTTATTATTGAGCCTCGAGTAGTGTCATGAAACTGATGCCGACAAGACTGCATCCAGCGACCTGCGCCCGTTGCCAGCAAGCCAGGACGCGAAAGTCAACAGGTCGGGGTTGATTTCGCGCATGAGTTTCAGATCGACCTGCTCGGCGAGCGGCCCGTCTATCAGGCTCTCCGCCATATGCGCGAGATCAGCGTTTGCAGCCAGAACATCGTCCGGAAACCGTTCATAGGTTACCGGCCGGCCGGCTGCTTCGCTGAAGGCGACCTCAAGTTCACGCCCGGTCAGGCGGTCGCTCGCGACCTTAAACGTTGTGCCGCCAAAGCGGGACTTATCGGCAAACACGGCAGCAACAAATCTGCCGATGTCTTCCACGGCTGTGAGCTGAATGGAATGGTCCGGCCGGATCAGGGATATCAACCGGCCCTCATCCAGACCGAAACCGGGTCGCACCAGCATTTCCATGAAAATCATCGGCCGGATGATGGTCGTAGTCATGTCGAGCTGTCGAATATGGGCTTCGATACGAGGCTTGGCGTCGAAACGCGGAACGCCTGTCAGTTCGTTCCCCACGCTGGCGCCCGACGAATAAACAAAATGGTTGATGCCGGTTTCGGCAGCGATATCCGCAATCGATATACCATGACGGACTTCGTCTTCGGCAGCCAGGTTGGCTGGCAGTACGCTAAAGACACCGTAAGCGCCTTTCATCGCGGTGCGGATGACATCGGTCTCTTCGAATGAACCCTGCACAAGCTCGATGCCTGCATTCCGCAATTGCAGAGATGCAGCTTTGGTGGAATCCTGAACGAGTGCGCGAACAGGCCATCCCGCCTTCAACAAGGCTTTGGCGACAGATCCTCCCTGCCTTCCGGTAGCGCCGAAAACCAGAATGGGGTGCTTGCTATTGGTCACTTGAAACCCTCGCGTTAAACAAGGACCGTCTATATATACGAATGTAGTCTTGCCGGAAGACGGCACATTCTTTAGCATCAGGCACAAGGATGATACCCTTGGATGAACAGATCGATGCCGGCACATCGCGCGGATCAGAAAACGACAGACACTTCAGACCCATACCGTCAAACGGGGTCTGCGGCCTGCTGAGTGACAAATGGACAGTGCCGGTTCTTTGGCGTCTTTCGCTCGCTGCGGATCATCGGCTCCGCTTTTCAGCCTTGAGAAAAGAGGTCGGCGAAATCACCCAGCGCATGCTGACGCTCACCCTGCGCAATCTCGAGCGTGACGGATTCGTTGTACGCCATTATTTCCCTGAAGTGCCGCCACGTGTTGAGTACGAGCTAACAGAGATCGGCCACGGAGCTTTGCGCGCCCTTGAGGGATTTAACTTCTGGGTCCACGACAATCTGAACGCCATCAAGGCGCGCCGGCGCGCTTACGACCAGGGGGAGTTGTAAATCCAAATCCCCGGAATTGGCTGAGAAGGTCAGATGTCGGTCCAGGGTAGCAACGCTTGGATACGACCGCTTTGGGGTCAGAAGCTGCCATGGAGACCCGCCGCGCTCCATAGCAGCTATTTCATCCTTGGTCGCCAAAATCGGGCAGTCCAATTCCGACCGCAAAATTGGTCATTTCAGGCCAGCCAAGTTCTTGGCTCACCTACGAAGCCCTTATCTAGGGAGCGCGTATCGGTATGCATAGAAGCTGACAAAGGAACGCAGATGTCGATCACTGTAGAGAAAATAATCCCCGCTGTGCGTATGCGCCAGTTCCATCAGATGGTTGATCGGTGGCTTGAGGAGGGTCCGATCAAGCTCGCGACCAATGCCACTATAACTGCAATGGACAATGCCGGAATCCCGGAAGCTGAACAGGCAGCGATCATTGAAGACCGGGATATCATCATGAAACACAATATGCGCCTCGGTGTAATCAGCGAAGTATTCGCACCGGCCATCGAGAAAGCGGTGAATTCGTCTCGGTCGGGAAGTGAAGCCAAAGATGAGATCGCTCGGTTGATTGTGACTGCAATTGGCATCCGCCAGGACGATGACAGTGAACGGGTCACTTTCACGTTCACTACCCAAAGTGAGGCAGATTTATTCGACAAATCCATCTGACGCATCGCTGCGAGCGGTTTTTAGTCTAATTATTTAGCAGGTACCCACCGGACCCACTTCACGTTTTGAAATGAACGGTCACCGAAAATGAGTTTCCATTCCGTGCCTATACGGTCATGTGTTTGTGAAGTTCGTATGAGCCATTGCTCGACGACACACGAATCAAAGAGCTGACAGCATGGAAAATCCGGTTGCACTGAATCATCTTTCCGAAAACACGGTTTTCCGTAAAGGCGATGTTTTCGTACTCTTCGGCGAACTGTTCGGCCGCGGATACGCCACCGGCTTGCTCGATGAAGCCAGACGGGCTGGAATGGAGATTGTCGGGATCACGGTCGGGCGACGCGACGAGAACAACGGGCTGCGGCCGCTCGACGCCGAGGAACTGTCTTCGGCGGAGGCCCAACTGGGCGGCAGGATCATCAACATCCCTCTTATGGCGGGTTTTGATCTGGATGCGCCCGAAGGCGGCCCAACGCCCACCGATCTTCTGGCAAAGATGACGCTTGAGAGCTGGGAACACGACAAGCTCGACTGGGACTATGTCGAGCAATGCCGCGACATTGCCACTGCGCGTTTTACGGAGTCGCTTTCAAAGGTCATGGCCGTTCTCGACGGCATGATCGCCGCTGGCCGCAATGTTTTCTTCGCCCACACAATGGCCGGGGGCATCCCGAAGGCGAAGGTATTCCTGGTCGTCGCCAATCGAATCTACAAGGGGACAGGAACCCGCCACATGTCGTCGCAGACCTTGCTCGACAGTGACCTGGGAAAACTCATCCTGCAGAATTTTGACGATGTCTCCGCAAACACTTTTCGCCATCTCATTGATTTCAGCACGGCGATCCGCGAGCGCGTGGAGGCTTCGGGCGGACAGGTGCGATATACAGCCTATGGTTACCACGGATCAGCCGTCCTCATTGACGGAAGCTATCGTTGGCAGACCTACACCAACTACACGCAGGGCTATGCAAAGATGCGGCTCGAAGGCATTGCAGAGGAAGCTTGGGCGGCAGGGGTCAAGGCAACTGTCTATAATTGTCCCGAAATCCGGACCAATTCTTCCGATGTGTTCACGGGTATCGAGTTGCCCCTGATACCGCTGCTGCTTGCGTTGAAGAAAGAAAACGGTGGCCAATGGGCAGACGAACATTGGCAGGCCTGCGAGCAGTTGCTGGTCGATGGCTTAACTATGGAAGACGTCTTCGGCAAGATCGCCGCCATGCAGGCCAGCGAGGTCATGCGTCCATTCTATGATTTTTCGGCCTGGCCCATGGCAAACAGCCAGGCACAGGCCGATTTGACCATCGGCACGTCCAATGAGATCACCCAGATGCATCGCGATAGAAAGTTGATGATCAGCGACCTCCTCAGCGGCCTCGTTGTGAAGGCGACCGGGCAGCTGATTTTCGGCGAATCTTCCGAACCCTCCGGTCCCGTCCTATGGCTCAACCATGATATTGTGGCTCGGCGACTTAACGCTTCCCACCTTCAGTCGAAGTCTCCTGTGCCGCTGATCGCGCAAGGAATGGAATCCTCTGACGTTGAGGTGGCGTGAAGGCTTCCCGGCCTAGCTTGGCAGCTTTGTGTTTTGGACATGAGTGACGAATCTTGCGACAGGAGTCGCCCTAAATCGGACAGTGCATCGTCTGACGCGAATGTCCGTTGTTGGCGCGAAGCGGAAGATGGCAGGAGACCCGAAGCGGCGATTTGCCAGCCTTGAGGTGCCTATGCTGCCGCCGTTCAAGTGTCCGAACGCTTCAGTCATATCAATCCAACGGGTTAGCTTAGCTGTATCAAGGAACGCCGGTTCGGTTTCCATCAAGAGCGGCGAATTTACAAGCCTCCGTGCGTTCAGGCCCCGCAACCAGAATTTATGAGACTTATCAAAGGGCTTCGAGAAAACTCGGAGTCCTTTTTGCGTTCAAAATGTCCTGGCACACAGCTAGTGTGACCTGAGCCTCATCTTCCCTCCAGTTTTCAGGAGGTTCTTGGGTGTCGCGATTGCTTGAGCAGCGTGGTGGTTCTACGGATGTGACGATGAGCGTTAGCTCAAGGGCGATGTCCGGCTGTTGTTTCCCTTTGGCCAGCGGCGAAAAAGCGCGCTGGCATTGACGCCGCCAAAACCGAAGCCATTGGATATCGCATAGTTAGCGTCCAGGGATCGTGCTTCGTTTGCGACGAAATCGATGCCGCTGGCTTCGGGATCCGGCGTGTTCAGGTTCAGTGTCGGAGGTGCGATCTGGTTTTTAAGCGCCATGATCGTGAAGATGGCTTCAAGTCCTCCGGCCGCGCCAAGCAGATGTCCTGTCGCTGACTTGGTGCCACTGACAGCAATAGATTTTTTCTGGCCGAATAGACTTTTTATGGCTCTGATCTCTCCCAGGTCTCCCACTGGTGTCGATGTTGCATGAGCATTTAGATGGCCAATTTCATATGGGGCAATGCCGGCCTGCGCGATGGCGATTTCCATGGCTCTGCGCGCCCCGCTTCCGTCTTCGGGACCGGAGGTGATGTGATGGGCGTCGGCCGTCGTTCCGTAACCGACGAGTTCTGCAATCGGGGTTGCCCCGCGGGCAAGAGCGTGGCTCAGAGCCTCTATGACGAGGATGCCGGCGCCTTCGCCCATGACGAAGCCGTCACGCGACGTATCGAAGGGACGCGATGCTTTGGCTGGGGTGTCGTTAAAACCTGTCGAGAGCGATCTTGCTGCTGCAAAACCGCCGAGGCTGACGATGTTCATGCAGGCTTCCGTCCCGCCACAGATCGCAATATCAGCTTCATTGGATTTGATCAGCCTTGCGGCATCGCCGATCGCCTGAACGCCGGCAGCACATGCCGTCACGGGTGCTCCAAGCGGACCTTTGAAGCCATGCCGGATCGAGACCTGGCCGGCTGCGAGATTGACGAGGAACGACGGAATGGTGAAAGGAGAGAGACGACGTACACCGCGCTGATCGACGGTCCGCACCGCCTCTGTAATCGCGGGGAAGCCGCCGACGCCGGATGCGATGATCGTCGCGGTGCGTAGCCTTTCTTCATTCGAGGCCGGCTTCCAATTTGCCTGCGCCAGCGCTTCCTCTGCGGCGGCCAGCGCCAAGATGATGAAGCGGTCGACCTTGCGTTGATCCTTTGGCGCAACGATCCTGTCCGGATCGAAGCCGCCTTCCGCGTCTTCGCTGATAGAGGGGATAACGCCGCCTACTTTCGAAGGAATATCCCCGACAACATCGTCACCCAGCCGGCGAATGCCGCTTTGGCCCGCAACGAGGCGCGCCCAGGAAATATCGACGTTTGCTCCAAGGGGGCTGACAGCTCCCATACCTGTGACAACTATACGACGCATCTGCTTTCCACCTGTCTTTGAAATTTAAAAATAGGCATGCCTTCGGCCCCCGACCTGAATGAAGCTCAGGACCAGTCTCAAAAAACATGCGCTTTATGCGGAGCCTGAAATGCCCTCAGTCACTGCGGGCAATACGTCTGGCTTCGCCAGCGGCTGCGTCCAGGACGCGTTGCGACAGGCTTTCGTCCTCGATGATGCGGGAGAGCGTGACGGCACCCACCATCATGGACAGTATCGCCATGGCCTTTTCGCTGGGGCCAGAATTATCAGCGTCTCCCATGAGCTCATCCAGCACCTCGAAGTGCGCGCGAATGCCATCCTCGAACGGACGCCGAACTTCCACACTCTGTCGGGCCGCGTCCGCCCCCAGTGCAACGAGCGGGCAACCTTCCGCCTTTTCTCCCCTGTGATCTCTGGAAAGATAGAACGCCATAACAGCTTCGAGCGGATCTGAGGTGTCTGCGGCCGCGGCGGACCATCGTCTTGTGGCGCTTTCCAGCGCGCGTCTGGATGCAAGGGCAGCAAGATCGTCCTTCGATGTGAACTGTTTGTAGAAGCCGCCCTGGGTAAGGCCGGCGCCTTTCATCAAATCCTTCAGGCCGATTCCGTCGAACCCGTGTTCCCGAAACAGTCGGCTTGCGACGGTGATCACCCTGTCCCGATTTTCCTCGGCCTGTGCGCGGCTCACTCTCATGTGGACCTCCAATTAGATTTCATTTGACATCTATATATGTTTTAGAGTTTGATAGCAATCTAAGAATTATGGCACCACTGTGAAAAAGGCCAGTCCCATGAAACGAAAAATTCTCCTCTCAACCGTGGCAGTGGCTGCCATCCTCGGTGTCGCCACGGTGATTTTCCTGATGGTGCCGACGGAAAGGCAGGCGGCGGCTGCAGATCCACGCAGTCTTGCTCCACTCGTCAGTGTGGCCAAGGCCACGACCCCGAACACGATAAACCGCAGCTTTACCGGAGCTGTTGCAGCCCGGGTACAGAGCGATCTGGGTTTTCGGGTTCCGGGCAAGATCGTCGAGCGGTTCGCCGAACTTGGTGAAGAGGTGAAAGCGGGACAGCCATTGATGCGGATTGACGAGACCGATCTTCGGCTTGCTCTGACCGCCAAACGCAATGCGGTTGCGGCCGCGCAGGCAACGTTCGTACAGGCTCAGGCCGACGAGAAGCGCTTTGCCGTTCTTGTCAAATCTCAGGCTTCGTCCACCCAGCAGTATGAAAGGGCGAAAGCCACTCTGGATACGGCCACGGCGCAACTTGCTGCAGCGAAGGCTGACGCAGCCGTGGCCGAAAACGAGGCGACCTATGCTCTGCTCGTGGCGGGCGGAGATGGTACGATCGTCGAAACACTCGGCGAACCGGGGCAGGTGGTCTCGGCAGGCCAGCCGGTCATAAGACTTGCGAAAGCAGGGCCGCGCGAAGCACTCGTCTGGTTGCCGGAAAATCTCAGGCCCGAAATTGGTGCCGTTGCGCAGGCCGCTGTCTATGGCCGCGGCGGGCAGGAGAAAGCGGTGCTCCGCCAGATATCCGATGCTGCCGACCCTCAAACCAGAACCTATGAAACGCGCTGGGTATTGCAGGGGGCGGCGGCATCCGCGCCGCTTGGGGCAACGGTTACGATAAACGTGGAAAATAAGGACGCGCTGGCGCACGCCGAAGTTCCCATCGGTGCGCTTCTGGATGACGGCACGCGCACGGGCGTGTGGGTCGTCGATGAACAATCCTCAAGCGTTCGTTTTCGCGAAGTGAAGGTCGAACGGATCGGCGAGGAAAAGGCCATCGTTTCGAGCCTTCGGGCAGGGGAGACGGTCGTCGCCCTTGGAGCACATCTGCTCCAGGAGGGCGCAAGCGTGCGCACCGGCGTTGAAAAAGCAGAGGCGGCAAACTGATGAGCTTCAACCTTTCCGCGCTCGCCGTTCGCGAGCGGGCCGTCACCCTGTTCTTCATTGTCCTGCTGGCTGCCGCTGGCGCCTACGCCTTCGTCAAGCTTGGACGAGCCGAAGATCCGTCATTCACCATCAAGACACTTACGGTTACCTCGGTTTGGCCGGGGGCGACTGCGCGCGAAATGCAGGATCTGGTCGCCGAACCGCTCGAAAAGCGCCTTCAGGAACTGACCTGGTACGATCGCGTGGAGACGACCACACGGCCGGGCTACGCTTTCCTGACCGTTACGCTCAGAGACGATACGCCGGCGTCCGCCGTCGAAGGCGAATTTTATCAGGCGCGCAAGAAACTTGGCGATGAAGCCCGCAATCTGCCTCCCGGTGTCGTCGGCCCCTTCGTCAACGATGAATATTCCGATGTCAGCTTCGCGCTTTATGCCCTGAAAGCCAAGGGCATGGCGATGCGCGATCTCGTGCGGCAGGCCGAGACGATCCGTCAGGACATGCTTCACGTTCCGGGCGTGAAAAAGATCAACATTCTAGGCGAGCAGCCGGAACAGATTTTCGTGGAATTCTCCTATTCCAAGCTGGCCACGCTGGGGATTTCGGCGCAGGACATCGCTTCCGCCCTGCAACGGCGTAATACCGTCACCCCGGCGGGCTCGATCGATACGCAGGGTCCGCAGGTCTTCATTCGCTTCGATGGCGCCTATGACAGCGTCGAATCGATCGCCGAGACGCCCATCGTTGCGGGCGGACGTGTCCTGAAGCTGTCGGATTTCGCCGAAGTGCGGCGTGGATATCAGGACCCCGCCACCTATCTCATCCGCCACGAGGGCGAACCCGCCATCATGCTTGGCGTTGTCATGCAGCAGGGCTGGAACGGGTTGGAACTCGGCAAGGCGCTGGAAGACCGGTCTTCGACGATTGCGCAAACTCTGCCGCTCGGCATGACACTCGCCAAAGTCAGCGATCAGGCGGTCAACATTCAGGAAGCCGTCGGCGAATTCATGCTGAAATTCGCCATGGCGCTCGGCGTCGTCCTGTTCGTGAGCCTCGTCAGCCTTGGCTGGCGCGTCGGCATTGTCGTCGCACTCGCGGTTCCGTTGACGCTCGGCGTCGTCTTCCTGATCATGCTGGAAACCGGGCGGTTCTTCGACCGCATCACACTCGGCGCGCTCATTCTGGCGCTCGGGCTGCTCGTGGACGACGCCATCATCGCCATCGAGGTGATGGTGGTGAAGATGGAAGAAGGCATGGACCGCATCAAGGCGGCCGCCTACGCCTGGAGCCACACGGCTGCCCCGATGCTCTCCGGCACACTCGTCACCATCATCGGGTTGATGCCGGTGGGGTTTGCCAAATCCGCCGCCGGTGAATATGCCGGCAACATCTTCTGGATTGTCGGCTTCGCTTTGATCGTATCTTGGTTCGTTGCGGTGATCTTCACGCCCTATCTCGGCGTCAAGATGCTGCCTGAGATCAAACCGGTGGAAGGCGGTCACCACGCCATCTACAACACCCCGAATTACCGGCGACTTCGCAGCCTCATAGAATTTGCCGTACGCCACAAGTTCCTGACCTGCGGTCTCGTTGCCGTCATCATGGCCGCCTCCGTTGTCGGCATGGGGTCCGTCAAGCAGCAGTTCTTTCCGACGTCGGATCGTCCCGAAGTGTTGGTGGAAGTGCGTATGCCGGAAGGCACCAGCATCGAGACGACGACGGCGACCGTCGCGAAACTCGAGGGTTGGCTGAAAAAGCAACCCGAAACGAAGATCGCGACAAGCTATGTCGGTCAGGGCGCGCCGCGCTTCTTCTTCGCCATGGCGCCCGAATTGCCGGATCCGGCTTTCGCCAAGATCGTCGTGCTGACATCCGACGCCCATACGCGTGAGGCGCTCAAGCATCGTCTTCGGGAAGCGGTTTCCAGCGGACTAGCTCCGGAAGCGAACGTGCGTGTCACACAGCTCGTCTTCGGTCCCTATACGCCATTTCCCGTGGAGTTCCGCATCATGGGGCCTGATCCGGACGAATTGTACAAGATCTCCGACCAAGCGCTCGCCATCATGAAGACCGTACCCGACGTTCGCCAGCCCAACCGCGACTGGGGCAACCGCACGCCTGTGCTGCGGTTCATCCCGGATCAGGATCGGCTCAACCTTATCGGCCTCTCTCCCGCCGAGGCTGCGCAGCAGATGCAGTTGCTGCTGAGTGGCGTACCGATCACGCAGGTTCGCGAAAATATCCGCAATGTTCCCGTGGTGGCGCGCAGCGCCGGCGAAAACCGGCTCGATCCTTCAAGGCTTTCGGATTTCTCGCTGATGAGCAGAAACGGTCGCCCGGTTCCGCTCGACCAGATCGGTCATTCCGAAATCCGTTTCGAGGAGCCGATCATGAAACGCCGTGACCGCACGCCGGTCATCACCATCCGCTCCGATATAAACGAGGCAACCCAGCCGCCGGAAGTGTCGCAGCAGGTCTTCAAGGCCCTTCAGCCGTTGATCGCCTCGCTTCCCGTCGGCTACCGCATCGAAATGGGCGGCAATATCGAGGAGTCCCTCAAGGCGAATGGGGCGCTGGTGAAGATTTTCCCGGCCATGGTCGCCGCCATGCTCATCGTCATCATCCTTCAGGTCCGCAACCTGTCGACGATGACGATGGTGATGCTGACGGGACCGCTCGGCCTTGCCGGCGTGGTGCCGATGTTGCTGATTTTCAACCAGCCCTTCGGCTTCAACGCCATCCTCGGCTTGATTGGTCTGGCCGGTATCCTCATGCGTAATACGCTGATCCTGACCGAGCAGATCAAGGAAAATCAGGCCGCTGGTCTGGATGACTACCATGCCGTCATCGAAGCGACCGTGCAGAGAACGCGACCCGTTATCCTGACAGCACTCGCAGCCGTCCTCGCCTTCATCCCGCTGACGCATTCGGTCTTCTGGGGATCGATGGCCTATACGCTGATCGGCGGAACGGCTGTCGGGACCGTAATGATCCTGCTGTTTCTTCCAGCACTTTACGCGGCATGGTTCCGCATCAAGCCGCCCAAGGGTGAGAACCAGCTCCAATCGGAAGAACACGTTCCCAATCCGGTGCTCGCGATGGCGGCAGAGTGATCTCACCCGGCATCTCCAAACCTGATGAATTTCAACTCGCATCTATCGTGCCTGGTGCAGCCGCCTCGGTCTGCCCGGACACGCCAGCAGTCCTTACCAAAACAACCAGAAAATGAAGGAGGCCACGGTGGCCGAACAGAAAGTGATCGTGATAACAGGGGCGTCGTCAGGCATAGGCGAAGCCACCGCTCGTCTTCTGGCGCAGAAAGGCTACCGCGTATTCGGCGGTGCGCGTGACCCCAACCGCGCTAAATCTATCCCCGGCGTAAAATTCGGGGCCGTAGATGTGACCGACGACGCATCGGTTTCAAGTTTTATCGACTGGGTATTGTCCGAGGCGGGCAGGATTGACGTCCTCATCAACAATGCGGGCGTCTCGCTGGTCGGGCCTGTCGAAAATACCACGCCTGCTGAAGCAGGACGGGTTTTCGATGTGAACCTTCTTGGTCCACTTCGCATGATCCGGGCCGCCCTGCCGTCAATGCGGGCGGCACGCAGCGGACTTATCATTAATATAAGCTCTGTTCTGGGCTTTCTGCCGGCGCCATTCATGGGCATTTATGCGAGCAGCAAACACGCTCTCGAGGGTATGTCCGAATCTCTCGATCACGAGATCCGAGATTTTAACGTTCGTGTCATCCTCATGGAGCCGACGTTCACAAATACGAACCTCGATGTGAATGCTGCACACACGGAAGCGCCGCTGGGTGTCTATGCCCCGCAGGCCGAAGCGACCATCCAGACAGTACAGGCACAAATCAAATCGGCTCCCGCGCCGACATTGGTTGCGGCAAAGATACTGGCTGGCATTGAGGGGCCGTACAAAATGCGCCAGCCAGTTGGCGGCCAGGCAACCCTTCTCAGTCGACTGCGCAGCTTCATGCCGGCAAAGGCTGTCGATGGAAGCCTGCGGAAGACTTTCGGTTTTGGAAAAGTGAGGTCTTCATAAATCGGGTCAAGCTCGAGTTGGGACTGCGAGGCAACATGCCGCTCGGCCTCGCAGTACTCTTCCAAGGGCATGCCTTATCAGGGGTAAAGTATACAGGCTGTTGCTCAGCTGGCCGATAATCTATGGTGCTGCTTCCGCCGAAAACGCTGATTTGATGAGTGTTTCGGTATATTCAGCCGTCGGCCTGTTGAATATCGCGTCTGTTTCTCCCTCCTCCACAATCTTCCCGTTTCTCATGACGATCACGTAGTCCGAAATGGCCTTGATGACAGAAAGGTCGTGGCTGATGAAGATGTAGGAAAGGCCATGCGTCTTCTGCAGATCACGCAGCAGATCGATAACCTGTCCCTGAACGGACCGGTCCAGCGCAGATGTAGGTTCATCGAGAATGACGACATCGGGCTTGAGGATGATCGCACGGGCAATTGCGATGCGCTGACGTTGCCCGCCTGAAAACTCGTGCGGGTAGCGGTTGCGGGTGGCTGGATCCAGACCGACTTCTTTCAGTGCTTCTATTGCCCGCTTGTCCCGCTCCGCGCGGCTCAGTTGTTGCTCATGCACGAACAGACCTTCAGTGATTATCTCTCCGACCGTCTGTCTTGGCGAAAGCGAACCATAGGGATCCTGGAATACAAGCTGCAAATGCTGCCGTAATGGCCGCATGGCCTTTCGGTCAAGGCCACTGATTTCCGTCTCGCCGAAGAAAATGCGGCCCTTGGAATGGGTAAGCCCCAGAAGCGCGCGACCGAGGGTGGACTTACCAGATCCGGACTCGCCGACGATGCCGATGGTTTGTCCCTGGCGAAGGCTGAGATTAACGTCATCGACAGCCCGAAACTTGCTCCATTTCGACAGGAAGCCACCCGCAATTTTATAATCGACCGTCACGTTACTCCCGGAGAGAACGACAGGCGCCTCTTTACCGACTGGCAACTTGTGTCCGCTGGGTTCTGCATCGAGAAGCATCCGGGTGTAGTCAGCCTGCGGGCGATCGAAGATATCTTCCGTCGTGCCGGCCTCGACGATTTCCCCGCGGCGCATGACTGCGACGCGGTCGGCGAAATGGCGGACAACACCGAGATCATGCGTGATGAGGACGACGGCCATGCCGAAGCGTTTTTGCAATGATTTCAGAAGGTCGAGGATCTGTGCCTGGATCGTCACGTCAAGCGCAGTGGTTGGTTCATCCGCAATCAAAATGTCCGGCTCGTTTGCGAGAGCCATGGCAATCATGGCGCGTTGGCGTTGACCACCGGAAAGCTCATGCGGGTAACTGTCTATACGCCGCTCCGGATCGGGAATTCCCACAAGCTTCAGGAGCTCGAGAACGCGTGCGCGGGCCTCCTTTTTGCTACCGCCCCTGTGGTGAATGATCGGCTCGGCGATTTGCGCGCCGATCCTGTAGAGAGGATCGAGCGAGGTCATAGGCTCCTGGAAAATCATGGTGATTTTCGCACCCCGGATATTGTTGAGCTCGCTGACCGGCAGGCCGATCAACTCGCGTCCACGATATTTTGCCGAACCCTCGACAATGCCGTTGGATGCAAGCAGTCCCATGATGCCCATCATGGTCTGGCTTTTGCCGGAACCGGATTCTCCGACGACGGCAAGCGTTTCACCCTGTTTGACATCGAGCTCGATGCCCTTGACGGCATTCACCGTGCCATCGGGCGTTGTGAATTCAACCTTGAGGTCACGGACGGTGAGGATGGTTTCAGATGTCGTATTCATGTCAACGATCCTTGGGATCGAGTGCATCACGCAACCCGTCACCCACAAAATTGAGCGAAAACAGGGTCAGCACGAAGAAGATCGCCGGAAATATCAGCAGCCACGGGGCCGACTGGATATTGTTGGCACCCTCGGAAATCAGCGCCCCCCAGCTCGTCAGCGGCGCCTGTACGCCAAGGCCGAGGAAGGAGAGGAAGCTTTCCAGAAGAATGACCTTGGGCACGACAACCGTGACGAACACGACGACAGGCCCGATCGTATTGGGAATGATGTGACGGCGGATGATCTGCCAGTCGCTCAAACCCAAAGCCTGTGCGGCACTCACAAATTCCCGCCGTTTCAAGGCAAGCGTCTGGCCACGGACGATACGCGCCATATCCAGCCATTCGACTGCACCGATGACCAGGAAAATCAGGATGAAACTGCGGCCGAAGAAGACCACCAGAACGACCACCAGAAAAACGAAGGGCAGCGAATAGAGGATTTCGACGAAACGCATCATCACATTGTCGACGCGCCCGCCGATATACCCCGCAGTTGCGCCGTAAAAAACGCCGATCCCGAGCGAAACGAGGCTGGCCAGAACGCCGACGGCGATCGAGATTTGCCCACCCAGCATCACCCGCGCCAGCATGTCGCGACCGTTCGAGTCTGTACCGAAGAGGAAGTATTCGCGGTTGACGTCGCCTTCCAGCTTCAGCGTTCGACCATCGTCTTCCGTTGCAACGACCTTCGTGTTTTCGAATTCGTTGGCGCGGTCGAAATAGCGTGTCGTGCGTGGGTCGATCTGGCTGCTGGAGGTAACCGTTGCGGTGAAGTTTTGCCCTTCGACGGCAAATTCTTTCAGTTCGACGCGCGCGCGGCCTGCCACACCTTCCATGACGCCCTGAAGGTTGTTTACGTCCGGTCGTGGCTCGAGGCTTGGCGGGACGGAGACATAGGACGAAAACACCTGATCATAGGTGTGTGTCAGGAAATGCGGACCAATGAACGAGAAAAGCGTGATCAGCAGCAGCATGACGGACCCCGCCATGGCGGCCTTGTTTCGTCTGAAACGCAGGGCTGCCAGCTGGAACAGGCTTCGGCTTTTCACCGGTGGTTTATCGGCAATGTTCCCGGAAATATCAGTCATGTCTGACCCTCGGATCAAGCAGGCCGTAGAGAATATCGACCACGAGATTGAACAGGATGACAAAAATGGCGACGAGAACGACGGTTCCCATCACCAAGGTATAGTCACGGTTGATCGCGCCAAGAACGAAGTAGCGGCCGACACCCGGAATAGTGAAGATCGTCTCGATGACAGCCGAACCCGTCAACAGCGCTGCAGCGCAGGGAGCCAGATAGGAAACGACCGGAAGCATCGCCGCGCGCATGGCGTGGAACACCACCACGTTGCGCGCCGGAAGACCGTAAGCCTTGGCGGTGCGGATATGGTCCATCCGCAAAGCTTCGATCATTGCACCGCGTGTCAGACGCGCGATAACCGCAAGCTGCGGTAAAGCGAGCGCGATCATCGGAAGGATGAGATATCGCAGTGATCCGTCTCCCCAGCTGCCGGCGGGCAGAAGCCCGAGCAAAACGGCAAAGACGAGCGTGAGAACAGGGGCGACAACGAAGTTCGGCACGGTAACGCCGACCGTTGAAATGGACATGATCGAAAAATCAAAGGCACTATTCTGCCTGAGCGCGGCCAGGGTGCCGGCAAGAACGCCGCCCACCAACGCCAGCAAAAGAGCATAGCTGCCGAGTTCCAGCGAATAAGGCAGACCCTTGCCGATCAACTGCGCGACGGTATTGTCCTTGTAGACGTAGCTCGGCCCGAAATCGCCGGTGACGGCATTGCCGAGGTAGATGAGATACTGGCGCCATAACGGCTCATCCAGATGATAGGTTCTCATCAGGTTTTCCATCGTCTGCGGCGGCAGGGGACGTTCAAGATTGAACGGACCGCCCGGCGCGAAACGCATCAGGAAAAACGAAATCGTGACGACGATAAACAAAGTCGGCACCGCACTCGCCAAACGGCGCAGGATAAACGAGATCATGGTTTTTCAGGCTCCGGCATGGCACGGTGGGATGAGCCACCGTGCCGACGCTGCTTATTCGGAAACGCTCAGGAAGCGGCTGAGGTGTGCGTTAGCAGCATTGTCGACCCAACCCTTGACGCGGTTGGAAACCAGCCAAAGATCGGCCTGCGTCAAAAGCGGAACAACCGGCTGTTCCTTCATGAGGATGGTTTCTGCCTCATGCAGCAGCTTGGAGCGAGCTGCGGGATCCTTCTCGTCGTAGGATTTCTGCATCAGCGCGTCATATTCGGCGTTGTTGAACTTGGAATAGTTGAAGGTCTTGTTGGAAGATACCGAAAGCGCCAGGAAGTTTTCGGCGTCGGCATAGTCGGCAACCCAACCGGCACGCGCCACGTTGAATTTGCCGCCTTCCTGAAGGTAGCCATAGTGCGAGGCGACGTCGAGGTTCACCAGCGACACCTTCGCGCCGAAGGTGTTCTTCCACATATCCGCGATAGCTGTTGCGACACGTTCATGGTTCGGGTTGGTATTGTAACGGATTTCGATGGAAAGCGGCTTGCCGCCTTCACCGTAACCAGCCTCCTTCATGAGCTTGAGGGCTTCGTCTTCACGATCAAGCTGCGACAGCGTGGCAAAGTCGGCCTTTGCCGGCTCTTTGTAGGAATCCATGCCCGGAGGAACCATGGAGTAGGCCGGAATCTGAGAACCGCTATAGATTTCCTTGGCGAGGAAATCACGGTCCATTGCCATGGAGAGCGCCTGGCGGACACGGACATCGTTATAAGGCGCTTCGCGGGTGTCGAAGGTGTAGTAATAGGTGGCAAGCGTCGGCGAAACGTGAACCTGTTCGCCGTAGGCCTTGCGCAGACGGTCGATCTGGTCTGCGGAAAAGTTGTAGGCGAGGTCCATTTCCTTTGCTTCGAAACGACGAACGGATGCGGCCTGATCGTCGATCGGGTAGAAGATGACCTTGTCGATCTTGGTGTTGGATGCATCCCAGAAACTGGTGTTCTTGACGACGGTCAAACTGTCATTGGGAACATGCGCTTCGAGCTTGTAGGCACCATTCGAGACCATGACGCCGGGCTTTACAAAGTCGGTGCCATTCTTTTCGTAGCTTGCCTTGGAGATCGGCAGAGCCGCCTGGTGAGAAAGGAGTTCAAGGAAGAAAGGTGTCGGGCGCTCGAGTGTGATCTCAAGGGTCTTGTCATCCACCGCCTTGACGCCAAGCTGGTCAACCGGAACCTCGCCCTTGTTGATCTTTTCGGCGTTCTTGATCGGGTAAAGAATATTTGCATATTTTGCGGCGGTCTTTGGGTCTTCGACACGCTGGTAGGAGAAAACAAAATCTCCGGCCGTTACCGGGGTGCCATCCGACCACTTCGCATCCGCACGCAGTTTGAACGTGTAGACAGTGCCATCCTCAGACAGCGTCCAGCTTTCGGCCGTGCCGGGGACGATCTTGCCGGCGGCATCGTAAATGGTGAGACCTTCATAAAGGTCTTTCAGGATAAAGGCTTCGATGTTGATGGAAGTCTGTGCCTGATCGAGCGTCTGTGGTTCGCCGGCATTGCCACGATGCAGAACTGTTTCTGCAAACGCGGAACTGGCACCAAACAGAAGCGATCCTACCAGCAGAGTGGCGCGTGTTGTTGTTTTTATCGACATTGTTTCTTTCCCCGTGAATATTTTGAGTCCACAAACAAGGCCAAATTGCTCCGGAGTGCAACCACAATAAATTGTGAGTTGATGAGGAAACCACAAGTTTTACTTATGTGCGAGGCACCCCCCCGCTGGACCCAGCTACTCCGTATAAAATACTTTGTTTTGGGTCTATCCCGCGCCAGGTTGTTCCATATTGAAGGTGCATACTCTCGGCGGCCGAGTGGTTCACGTCCTAACTCCTCAACGCGCTATCCCTTTATCCCGCTCGCCGCGATACTGGAGATGGCTGCCATCGAGCCTGCGTGCGACGATCGAAATATGGCGGTACGCTCCGTTATATCCCCGATCCATCGAGTTCGCGATCGTCCTCACCTTTCCAGGGGGATGGCATTGCGAGACCATCGGCATTGGCAGAGGGGACGGGCATCCAACACTTCAATTCCGGCTCAGCGTATTCGATAATCCGGCCTGGTAACGAGTCTGAAGCGCGCCAGCCTTCTGCACCGAACCGGTCGCTCTTCGCCCAATACGCAAGATCTACCTGGGCTGGTCCCTGTTCTGACGAGCGTATGGTTACGAGGATCCGGTTGCCGTTTTTCGGCGCACTTGCCATTTGGCGCCATTGCTGTGCGTCGTCCATCATCTTCCTCCCTGTCCATTGCTGCAAGTGTCACCTCACCACTTAAAACGGTCAACTCAAACTTTGCGCATGATGCGCTGATTGGTTTGCAAACCAGCAGCCCATTTATGCAGGGTATTTTCTCACGACATTTTATTGGGCAGCGGTTCGCAAGTGACGAACGCCCGAGCTTGAAATCGGCCGGGAGATCGTGCTTGTTCAGGGCCAGCAGGGGGCACGGCTCGTCCTCAACAGCAAACGGCGACCTGAAAAGAGGAATACGGCATGAAGAAGCTCATCAACGACCCATCCACCGTTGTGCGGGACATGCTCGAAGGTGTGGTGACGCTCAGCCCTGCGACAGTCCTGTTTGCAGACGAGAACGTGGTTATCCGCTCTGGCCTTCCGGAAACGGAAAAGCGCAAGGTGGCGGTTCTGTCGGGCGGGGGCAGTGGACATGAGCCGGCTCATGCAGGTTATGTCGGCGAGGGCATGCTGACTGTCGCCGTGGCAGGCGACGTCTTCACATCGCCAAGCACCGATGCGGTTCTTGCCGGTATCAGGGCTGGGGCTGGACCCGCTGGCGCTCTGGTCATTGTCAAGAACTACACGGGTGACCGGCTGAATTTCGGACTGGCGGCCGAATTGGCAAGGGCTGAAGGAATTCCGGTCGAGATTGTGGTCGTTGCCGATGATGTCGCGTTAAAGGACACGGTTCCCGCTGACCGTCGCCGCGGTATTGCGGGCACGGTGTTTGTTCACAAGCTCGCCGGCGCGGCCGCGGAGCGGGGACTTTCGCTGCAAGAGGTGGCCCGGATTGCACGCTACGCTGCCGAAAGAATATCCTCCATGGGGGTATCGCTGGGTTCCTGCACTCTGCCCGCCGTAGGCAGGCCGGGCTTTGTGCTTGGCGAAGCTGAAATCGAAGTCGGTCTCGGAATTCATGGCGAGCAGGGCGTCCGGCGGATGCCTATTGCATCGGCGGACGAGCTTGTGAAACTGGTCCTCGAAACGATCGAAGCCGACAGCAGGCTAAAGAGCGGGGACCGGGTTGCGTTGCTGGTCAACGGGCTGGGATCGACGCCGCCAATGGAACTCGCGATCGTGGCGCGATCTGCGGTCACGCAACTGGAAGAAAAGGGTGTCGTGGTTGACCGGGCGTGGGCCGGCACCTTTCTTTCCGCTCTGGACATGCCGGGTTTTTCGTTGTCGCTCATGCATGTCGACGACGCAGCGCTCAGCCTCATCGATGCGCCAACCGATGCCAGCGCATGGCCACGCGGCGGTGTGGTGAACCGCGAGCGGATCCTGCCCTCGGCAAGTGCCGAGAAGAGCCTGCCTGTCGGAAACAGGATGACCGCAGCCGGCGATCGACTGCACTCCACCGCAGATCGGATTGCCAAAGCCTTGATTGCAGCAGAGCCCAAACTGACGCAGCTGGACAGTGTTGCGGGTGACGGTGACCTTGGCGCAAGCATGGTTCGTGGTGCCGAGGCGATACTTGCACTGCCAAAGGAAAAATTCGGAGACGTCTCCGATGGGCTGATGGCGATGGCAAACGCGATGCGCAAGGCGATTGGCGGAAGTTCCGGACCCTTTTACGCTACGGCGCTGATGCGCGCCTCGCGCCATCTTGCCGGGATTGAACGCCCGACGGCTCAGCAGATGGCGGAAGCATTTGTAGCGGCGGTTATCGCGATCTCGGAACTTGGCGGTGCGAAGCCAGGGGACCGCACGATGATAGATGCGCTTCATCCGGCGGCAGAAACGTTTCGGGATAAACTTGCAGCGGGTGCTCCGACCGAAGAGGCCTGGTGGTCCGCAGTGGCGGCGGGCGTTGCGGGTGCGGAGGCGACGACTTCCATGAAGCCGCGCCTCGGGCGCGCGAGCTATCTCGGCGAACGGGCTGTCGGGCACCCCGACGCGGGCGCGGTCGCCGTCAGCATCTGGCTTGAAGCAATCGGGAACAATTAGCTGGTGGGGGCGGGTCGCCTGCAACAAATACGTGCCGTCTGCGCGTTACCCTCACCCTGCGCGCTGGTGGGATTTTAATTTGAGCAATGGCGGCTGATGATGGACATTGTTTCACCTCCACTCGTAGCTGGGAGCAGTCATGATTGCAGCTTATATCGACGAATTCATCATGTTCTGCGCCGGTCTGTGGATGACCGCAGTGGGTTTTGGCTATTTGCCCCTATCGAAAAACCCCGCGCAGCAGTTACCGGTGGATCGTCATTTCAAGTGGATGGGACCGATGCTGATCGGTATCGCGATCATTTTGACCGCTGCGTCATAGGGGCATCGTCAGCTGTGCTCGGGATATATTTAGCATGAACACGATGCTGGTCTGCACCTCGTGCGGATTGGACGAGACTGAACCTGTCATCCATTTCGGTTCGTATATTCTGCGATGCGCCGCTTGCGGCCAACACGTCGTTGCAACATCGTTCATGGCAATGTTGAATTCGGATGACGAGTGTTCAGCCTTTATCGATCCGGGCCATGGAAAAAAACCTTTGCCGGAGACACTCGTCGCGCGCGGACCGCTCCGGTTGATTGCAAAAGCAATTAGTGCCGCGGCGACTGACGGAACTCTGATACGCCTGATCTTCGACCCAACGGATTGAAGCCGTGGCTGACATCTGTGGAGCAAGTAGCAAATGCAATGAACCGAAAGTGCTGCGGTGCTTACAGCTTGAGCCCAAGCGCGCCCGGTCGTCATCACCCGTAATGCGTCAAAATTTGAACGACCAGCTGCTTGCAGCAGGTCGTCGAATTCCCGTGTTTGCTTTCAGCGCAATGCGGGGGGGAACTGGCAATCGCCAGCCCCGTTAGTGGTTTACGTAACATATAGGAGGACGACATGAGCGACTTCGACCTTTATTACTGGCCAGTTCCGTTTAGAGGTCAGTTCATCAGGGGAATTCTGGCCCATGGCGGATGCTCCTGGGATGAACATGGTGTCGATGCGATAGACGATATGATGCATCGTGAGGTGGGGAGACAGCCGATAGCTTTCATGGGGCCGCCGGTTTTGATTGATCGCGAGCGCCATTTCGCAATCTCTCAGATGCCGGCAATCGCCCTCTATCTGGGTGAGCGGCTGAATATTTTGCCGGCCGCTGCCGAGGGCCGCGCGCTTAGTGCCAAAGTCGTAAACGACGCCAACGACGTCCTTGATGAGCTGACGCTCAGTGGGGGGCGCGAGATGTGGACGCCAGAAAAATGGGCGGAGTTCGGCCCTCGTTTGAAGAAGTGGATCCGTATTTTCGAGGATACCGGAGCAAGAAACGGCCTGACTGCTGATTCCGGATTTATGCTCGGACCGGAAAAACCCGGCGTCGCAGATATAGTCACCGCCCTCCTTTGGACGACGGTGGCTGAACGCTTTCCGGTCATTAAAGGCATCATCGAAGACACCTCGCCAGTCATCTGGGGGCTTTCCAAGCGGGTGGGGAATACGGCTCCGCTGGCGCTCTTGAACCGCCGGAGTTTTGAAAACTATGGTGAGGCTTATTGCGGAGGAGAGATTGAAAAATCGCTCCGAAAAGTTGCCGGCTAACGGTGAATGTATCGGACAACCCGCTGCGTGGCTCCAAGCCTTGAAGCCTAACTAGGCAACTGGTCGCAAAAGTCTTGTGTGGCGGTCCTTCCACGGAAGCGTTATTCAGTCCGCTGCGAATTCGCAAGCCAACAGGGTCTTACCGCCTAGAGCGTCACCTTCCCGGGCCACAATGGAAACTTTCCCCGGGCCAGCCAGATCTTCCGGGGGCTGCAGGTCCTGCGAAAGTTCCCGGGCGTAGCCTTTGCTGGATGTGCCCATCAGGTCGGAGGTTTCTGGCTTCAGATTATATTTCGCCGCCAGATCGTCGGCGCGCTGGCCCTTGATCAAAACACCGACTGCGCCATTGGCGAAAAACACTTCCTCACTTTCAAATCCATCGCGGCCAATCTGAAACGGAAGCGTGTAGATTGCGGCGCCCAGTGACGATGTATCGGGTTTTGCAAGCTTTTCCGCTGCATCGTAAATCTCGGTCGCGGATGTCATCGAGTAAGGAGGATTGCACAACGCCGCGTCATAAAATGTGGGATCCGCTTCCGCCGCCGCAGCGCTCCCGACTTGAAGCACAGCGAAGGCGGCGCACATTACGGCCGCGCCGTGACGAAGGTGTGTGAAAGCAAGCATAGGCGATCCTTAGAGTTTGCCTGTCGTTTATTGGCCGAGATGCGTCAGGTATCACCTTTGCTTGGAGCACCAAAGTTTCCACTTGTCGATATCCGAGGAGCCTTTTCCCAAACCATCAGAACATGACGATGCTCATCCTCTTAATGTCACAGCTTTGTCGCTGTCGCTTCATTGCCGAGGGAGAGTGCTTCTTTCACCGCCAACTCCGCCATGGCCAGCGCGGCATCGCGGGTTTTGGCCGCCGCGACAAACCGGCCGTTGTGGCAGAAGCTCGCGCCTTCGACGCCACAAACCGCTTCGAGATTTTTGTCCGTCAGGCCGGCCCAGGCCACCGGCAAATCTGCCCGCAGCTCGAAGCCCTCATCCGCGCGGCGGATACCGGTCAGGCACCAGTCGTTGTTGCGGGGATGAACGACAAAAAGTAGGTGGTCGGCACCCGACTTCACGATGGCGGACCGAAACGGCATTCCCACCGGTAGTTCCAGAATATGCCCTTCACCGGCATCCACGATAGCCTGTTTCACAAGCGCCTCAGCCCGCAATTTTGCAGCGCTGTTGGCTATTCTCGCCTCGATGAAGCTGCGGGCAATGGCCAGCGCTGCATGGAAACTGCGATTGTCCGCGTCGGGATCTGTCTCGTCAAAAACGGGCTTCAGGGTTTCCAGTAAAACAGGCAGCGTTAGCCCGGCAAGTGGCCCAGCGATGGACGGGCTGAGCGCGCCATTGTCGACCAGGTCGACCGGCAGCACAAAGCTGGTATCGAACGATGCATGGACGGTTTCGACATGTTCTTGTGGAACGCCAGAGGCGGCAAGATAGTCCCGGCCGAAGTGCTTCCAGATCAGGCCGAATGAACTATAGGGCTGACCGTCATCCCGCAACGGTGCGCCGCGCTGGTGGTGGTCGAAGATCCTGCCCGCTGGGTCATAAGCACCACCGACGTCGTAGATGATGCGGTCCGCGCCGGGTGTGATCCATTCGGCTGCCCTGCTGCGAACGAGGCGGGCCTGCGGGAAAAGCCGGGTCAACACGACGCTGGACAGAAGTTCGTCAGCATGGAAGCCACCGGAATGGGTGACGAGGAAGTCCGGGATCATGTCAGGATACGCCTTGTTGCTTGCGGAAGGCCCGCTTTGGGCCGGGCATCTGATACCCTGTGCCGGACGCCATCTCAACCCGCCATTCGCGATAGAGACCAAAAGCAATGATATGCTGTACGTTCCCGGATATTTGGTTTTCGTTTTGACCCATATGACAATGCCGTAGCGGGGGTGAAGCTTGCCGCAAAGCCGCTCCCAGCCCACGCGATGCGCCAGCGCCCAGTGCAGAGCCGACATCTAGATCTGTGGCTTGTTTGATGCAGGCTGCGTAGATTTCCATCGCCGCGGCAAGCCTCTTCCACCTGTTGCGGCGTCTCAGAGAGGTTTTGATCGGCGTCTTTATTCAGTCTTTTCACGAGGAGCCGGTTTGGGCTATCGAGGGGCGCAGCGAGATTGCCAGGGGCAGGGCCGTCACAACCACCGGCAAGATGAGTACCGCCCATGCCGCCCCATAGCCAAAACCATCAACCAGCAGCCCGAAGAGATAGGGACCAATTGCCATCACACCCAAACAGATCGTGGACGCGAAGGCGATTGTCGATGCTATCGAACCTTTCGGTGCGCTCTCGGCAATCTGCAGAAGGTAAAGCGGAAACCAGCCGATCCCGAATATACCCAATATGACGAGCACCAGGAGGATCACCGGCGGCGGAGTGCCGATGGGAAGAAGCGCAAGGATTGTGGCCGCGCCGGCGGCAATGACGGATACCAGGCCAAAGGATTGGCCGCGAAGACCGGGCCGGAAACGGTCGCTGAGCCATGGCAGGAGAATACGGCCGGGAATGCCAGCAAGCTGTGTGGCGGCAAACATCGAAGAAGCGACGAAGAGGCCTAGCCCCAATCCATCCGCCATGAAGCCGATGATGTGTGCGGTCAGGGTGAATTGAAAAGCGGACATGGCGATACCGAGCCGCAATATGGGCCAGAAGCTGCGATCCTGTCCGACGATGCGGACGAGTTTTGCCAGAGGAAGCGGGCGCTCGGTTTTTGCGGCCAAATCGCCGCCCTCGCGATACAGCCCCCAGAAGAGCACAGCGCCGACGATGGAAACCCCGGCGCAAAGCCATGCTGCGGCATGCCAGCCGTAGTTCACCGCCATGAAAGGAAGGAGAGCGGCGGCGATCATTGTTCCGAAGGGAACCGCTGCTTGCCTAAACCCTGTGGCAATGCCGCGTTTGGCAGGCGGGAACCAGCGCATGATCGCCCGCGTGCCGCCCGGTTGAACGGCCGCATAGGTGCCGCCCAGAAAAGCGATGCAAACAAGCAGCGCGGGCAGGCTGTCTGCGAATGCCGCCGCACAGGCCATGGCGATCGCCATGCCGAGCATGGCAATGCCGACGATGCGACGTTCACCGTGAATATCAATGGCGCGGCCGAGCATGAACATTGTCGCGATCTGGACACCGTTCATGACGGTCACGGCAAGCGATGCGGATGCAAGGGAGACCCCGAATGCTTCCCGCCAGAAGGGCACGAGAATGTAAATACCCTGCGATACGAATGAACCTGCGGTTTGCGTTCCGACCGCCACGGCAAGGACTGCCCAGATGCGGGGATCGGTCGCGGACGCGGGTGGGGGCGAGGAGAAAGAAATCTGTGACGACACGAAAGGCTCCTATCAGGGTTTTCGTGCAGTAACCTTTCTGTTCAGCCGACAGAATTACGCGCTTGCAAGTTTCAGCGATAACAGTTTGTTATGCAAGCATGCGCTCATTGGATCCTGAAGCCGTCGAGGCTTTTCTTCTTGTTGCCGAATTGCAGTCGTTCACGCGGGTTGCAGGCGTTATGAATACGACGCAGGCGGCCATATCCCTGCGCTTGCGCCGGCTCGAAGACCTGCTGGGGCATCGCCTCGTCGAGCGGACGCCACGCCGGGTGCGGTTGACGGCTGCAGGCGAACGCTTTCTGGAGCCGGCACGCGCCTATGTCGCTGCCGGTCGTCGTGCGCTTGATGTCTTTGGGCAGGAGCCAACGCGTCTGGCGATCGGCGTCACCCATCATCTGATCGGGGCCGACCTGCCTCGGATACTTCGGGTGGTCAGCGAGCGCGAGACGAGCGTGACGCTTCATCTTCGCACGGCCGGCACAAGAACCCTGCTTGACCTTTATGACGCCGGAGAACTCGACGCGATCGTCGTGCTGCGGCACGATGATATCCGCCGGGATGGCGAGCCTCTGTTTCAGGAGAGCTTTGGCTGGTATTGCAGCGCGGATTTTGATCTGCCTTCAAACGCCCCGCTGCCGCTGGTACTTCAACCCGAACCCTGCAATTTGCGCGCCATGGCCCTTCGGGCGCTGGAGGCGGCGGATATCCCCTGGCGAGAAGTGTTTGTCGGCACCGGCGCAACCGCGGTCGGAGCCGCGGCCGAAGCCGGGATTGGCGTAGCACTTCTGGCGCAAAGTGCAGCCCCCGCCGGTGTGCGGCAGGTCAGGAGCCGAGTGCTGCCGGAGCTTCCGAAACTGGATGTCGTGATGATTTCGACGGTTACCGGCGACAGTGCGAACGCCGTGCTTCGACGCATCACCGGGGCATTTAGATCATCCTGATCTGGCGTGCGGCTGGCCGGAAGCGCGAAGAAATCGCCCAGTCGAGTTCTGGCCATGCAAGATTACCAACGCGGCACACGCCTTTCATAGGCGGGGTCGAAGAGCTTCATGTAGGCTGTGTCGTCACGCTCCTTCATCGCGGTCTGCTCATAAAGAGCAGCAAGTTCGGTGAGCTTCTGCCGATTGAGGCTGACGCCAAGTCCGGGCGCTGTCGGCACATCCAGACGACCGTTTCGGAATGTGAAAGGGGTACCCTCGATCACATCGACGCCTGTCCATGGGTAATGTGTGTCACAATCGAAACTAAGGTTCGGCGTTGCGGCGGCCACATGCACCATCGCCGCAAGGGTGATGCCGAGGTGGGAATTGGAATGCATGGAAACACCAAGCCCCAATGTCTCGCAGGTCTTTGCAAGATGGGTCGAAGCGCGCAATCCGCCCCAATAATGGTGATCTGACAGCACGATCTGCACGGCATTTTTACGGAAGGCGGTGGCGATCTGGTCGAATTCCAGAACGATCATGTTGGTGGCGAGCGGGATTGAGGTTGCGGCCGCCACCTGCGCCATCTGGTCCATGCCAATGACCGGGTCCTCAAGATATTCCAGAATATTTTCAAGCTTGCGGGCAATGTAGATGGCCGTTTCCACCGTCCAGCCGCCATTGGGATCGATCCTCAGGGGATGGTGCGGAAAGGCTTGTCGCAGCTTCAGCATTGTCTCGATCTCGAGATCGGGATGCAGCACGCCGCCCTTCAGTTTCAACGATTGAAAACCGTACGTGTCGACCATCCTGCGGGCTTCGCCTACCATCTGGTCAGGGGTCAGAACCTCCCCCCATTCATCCGCCGCTTCGCCGATATGGCCTGCAAATTTGAAAAAGAGATAGGCGCTGAAAGGTACGCTTGTGCGAACCGCGCCGCCGAGCAGGTCTGAAACCGGCCGCCCGAGCAGCTTGCCCTGAATGTCGAGGCAGGGGACTTCGAAGGCCGAGGCAACCACATCCGTCAGCTTGTGATCGGCGACAGCCGATTTGGCATTGATGCCGCCACCGCCCGGCAAGGCTGCGATGACACGCGATTTCAGTTCGTGAAGATGAAACGGGTCCAAGCCGATGAGGGCTGGCGCGGCGCGGCGCAACCCGTCCAGCGCCTTGATGCTGCCGTAACTTTCCCCAAGCCCGATCGTGCCGTCGTCGCATATGACTTCGATGATGGTGCGCAGCGCATGGGGCTGGTGGACGCCTTTGCAGTTCAGCAATGGCCGGTCGGGAATGGCGACCGGAGTGAGGTGGATTTCGGCTATGCGCATGTCAAGAAACTCCTTGTCGCCACCAGTGGCGCGCAGCCTTCAGCGCGTCTTCCAATGGTGGCAGTTGAGGGTGCCAGTGGCGCTCCCATTCGAGGCTGAGGGGAAATTTTCGTTCGTCCGGCTGGAGCAACGAAAGCAGTTCCGCGATGGGAAAGTCGCCCTCTCCGGGCAAGACGTAGCGCCGTTTTCCGTCTTTATCCGCCGTGCTGTCCTTGACGTGCAGGTGGACGGCGTTTTTCGCGATATGGTGCCAAAGGGTTTTGAGATCGGTGCCCCTGGCCCATGTATGATGGGTATCCCACAATATCCGGGCCGTCGGCACGTATTCCAGAAACGCGAGCAGCTGATCGAAATCGGCCAGCGCATCATGGGTTTCGATCATCAGCTCGACATTCAGCCCGCGTGATTGCCGCAGACCTTGCCACTCGTCCAGCAGCGCCGCTGCGCGATCCAGCTCCTCCGCCCCAATTTTTTTGCCACCGTCAAATATCCGCAGATAGGCGATGTTGGCAGCTTCCGCCCAGTCAATGAAGGGATCGAGCTCGGAGAGACTGCTGCTGCCGAACAGCCGCATGGATGTGTTGAGAGCGGCAATTCTGAGGTTGCGTTCGGTCAGGAAGGCCGCAAATCGGGCAGGGGTGCCGAACTCGGCAACGAGCGCGGCGATCAGATCTATGGTGCCGGATAGTGCGCGCAATTCCACGCTTGTTATACCATGGCGCTCTGCCAGATCGGCGGTCTCATGCAGGCTGAGTTCGGAGCAGCCGAGGGTCGAAAAACAATAGTTGGAGCCGCTCATGCCATACGCTCCATATCCTGCTTGTGGACCGGGTGGAGGGGCGCTTGCCCTGCCACGAAGCGTTCAATCTCGGTAATGGCAAGATCGGAAAGTGCACGTAGTTCGTTACCCAGCGCCCCGGCTATATGAGGGGTGAGCACGACATTGGGCAGGTCATAAAACGGGCTGTCCGTTGGCAGGGGTTCGGGTTCAGGCGTGTCGATCAGGATACGCAGCCGCCCGGAAAGCGCCTCGGCCAGCAATGCCTCGTGATCGACGAGCCAACCCCGTGCGGTGTTGATGAAGATGGCATGATCGGCCATCAGCGCCAGTTCCCGGGCGCCGATCATATGGTGCGTCTCCGGCAGGATCGGCGCGTGCAGCGAGACCACATCGGACCATGCGAGAAGCTCGTCCAACTCCGTTTTCCTCGCGCCGAGGGAAGTTGCTTCTTCTGCTGAGATAAAGGGATCGTAAACGGCAATCTCGAATGTGCCGCGCGCCAGCATCTCCATCACCAGACGCCCGATGCGTGAGGCACCCACAATGCCGACCTTGCGGGCATGGTTACCGAGATGGGCCAGGCTTTTGCCACGCCTGCTGCCAAAAACGCCGGTGCCGCGCTCTGCCCTGTGTTCATCCCGCAGCCGAAAGACATCCTTGCCGCACATGATGATCGCCGCATAGGTGAATTCGGCAACCGGCACGGCCATGGCGGATGCGGCTGTCGTGACGAGAATATCGGACGTCTCCCAGAATTCTGCGGGTGCGACCATCCGCACTGATGATGCCGCATAGGCCAGCATTTTCAGCCGTGGCGCGCGCGAAAGGCGTTCGCGTGTGAGGGATGGCGTACCCCAGGCAGCGAGCAGAATATCCGCTTCGGCGAGAGCTTCGGCACCTTCCGCCGTGTCGAAATCTGTATAGGGAAAACCCGGAATGATATCCGTTATGGCATTCAGCCGCGCCCATTCGCGCGAACCGAAGAAACCTTCGGGAAGCTCGTTGCGCATGGCGATCAGCAGGCGTGGTTTGGTCTGAGAATGTTTCATGCGCGCACCGGGTTTGAAATGGGGCGGATGTCGATCTTGGAAACATCGATCTCGATCGGTTGCGAACCGGGCTGCAGGATCACATCGAGAAAAAGCTCAGGCCGTGCTTTGCCCGGCCGCAGTTTCAGGGGAGGGGTCCTTAACGCGCCTTGCCACTGTGCGGACGGAAAGGAAAAGAGCCTGCCGTCATTGGCACGGAACGGTGCGAGCGCTGTTACTGACTGTCCTTCGTCTGCGACATCTTTCAGTCGCAGCGATATGCCCAGAACGCCATCATGGGCCGGCACCTCCACGTCGCAGATCGCTTCCACCCACACGCCGGTGCCGGGGTGGACAAGCTGCCCGCCAAGACGATGGTTCTGCTCACCCGTTTCGGTGACGGTCCGGGCCGAAAGATCCGATGCGAGATTGCCGGCGGGATTGTTTACCGGATCGAAGCGGTCATCCTTTGACAGCAGCCGGGCAGTCGCTCGGGGCACGATCGTTTCGAGATAATCCGCCAGCAATTGTCCGACGGCAAAGGCGCCGGGCACGGAAAAATGGGTTCCGTCATCGGAATAGCCGGGAAATGGCTCCCCGAATTCGCTGTCAGGGTCGACCCAAGCCGTGTTCCAGTCGAAGACATGGCAATTGGCGTTGTTTGCAGCAAATTCGATGCTTCGCCGGTTGATCCAGTGCGCCTTTGCCCGCTCCGTACCGCCCGCGGGCCATTTCCCGACGCTTCGCGCCAGAATGGGAAGCAGGATCACGGTCTTGCCGGCGGCGAGCAGGACTGAGGCGATCCTTGCCCGCGTGTCGGCAATCGTCTGGCGTGTTTCCACCATCATGTCATTGGTACCGGCATCGACGATGATCAGATCGAAATCCGATTGCAGCAGTCGCGGCAGCCGCCGTTCGATCTCGACTGCCTTCTGGCCGGAAACCCCGAAATTGAGGCCGGAAAAGAACCGGCTGACACCGGGCCTATTACTCGGCTCCCAGGCGGGCGGCACGGATGGATCGTGGTGAACCGGGCAACAAAGCCTGCCATGTGACAGCACCTCGGCCCAGCTCATCCAGCCGCGTGCCGATGTGGCAAGCGAGCTGGCGTCGCCAATATGGTTCTGCTGGACGAGCGAGGTGCCGAGAATGGCAACCCGGCTCGCCCTTGGTAACGATACGGACATGGTTTTTACCGGGATATCAGGAAAACAGGACGCCGCCATTAATGTCGTAGCAGGCGCCGGTGACATAGGCGGCATCGTCGGACGCGAGGAAGGCCACCAGACCGGCGACGTCTTCGCTCGACCCTTCGCGCTTGAGCGACGTCGCGCCGGCCACCCGTTCGCGCACCTCCGGCTTGGTGAAGGTATCGTGGAAGGTGGTCGAGATCATTCCGGGGCAAACGGCGTTAACACGGATATCAGGGCCGACTTCCTTGGCAAGCCCGCGGGTGAACGTCATCACGGCACCCTTGGAGGTCGCATAGGCAAGAGCGCCCGGGCCGCCGCCATCACGGCCGGCCTGCGACGAGAAGGTGACGATCGCCCCGCCCTTTGCCATTTTGGACAATGCGGCCTTGGTGGTCAGGAACAGCGATGTCAGATTGACGTCGAGGACCTGATGCCAGAAGGCTTCATCCATCTCTGCAATTGTCTTGCGGGCGATCAGGCCGCCGGCAACATGGACGAGGCCATGGATCTCGCCGAATTTGTCGGCAGCTGCGGATATGGCTGCCTCAACGTCGCTTGCATTGGTGAGATCCGCCTTGATGGCCAGAGCCGATCGGCCAAGCTTTTCGATTTCGGTAACGGCTGTAGCCGCACCATCGGCAGCACCATTATAGGTAAGAACGACATTGGCGCCTTCCTGCGCAAAACGGATGGCACATGCCCGGCCGATATCCCGGCCGGCGCCGGCGACAACAACGGTCTTGTTGGTAAAACGCTGCATTGGAAAACCTCGTATGGTTAGAACTGCTTGGGAAGTGAGAGCTTGAAACGCTCGTCATCGACATCGCTGAAGTAGATGTCGGTGGAAAAACCCTGGTCGTCGATGAAGCTGAAGATACGCTTCGGCTCCTTCAGGCTGTAAGGCACGAGAAGGGTGACAAGGCGATGCCGGGTGGCGGCCGGAACCGTGGCGCAGACATGGTGGTGAATATCGAGCCCTTCGAATTCCTTCGGGTCTATATCGGGAAAACCTTCCACGGCGCTGATTTGCGGCGTGCCAGCCGAAGAATAGACGAACTGTCCGTAGAAGCCGGCTTTCTGGCCATTGTAGCGGAAGCTCGACCTGCCGGTCTGCGGGGCTGCGAGCGTATGGCAAAGCCATTGCAGTTCCTGGGGTTCGGAACATTCCACCTCGTCGACAATCACGAAATAGCTGTCATTGACGAAATGGGTTTCGCGCAGCACCTTTTGAACCAGCGGGTTCGCAACCTGGTAGGCGGCGGTTGCATCGCCGACGATGCGAACATGGCCGGGCTTTTCCTCCACCGAGACGATGCGGCCGGCGGCGCGGCGGGCAAGCGCCTTGTCCTTTTCCGCATATTGGCCTTTGCCGCCGATCAGCACGGCATTTTTCGACCGTGTCTGACGCCGCCAGTTCAGATGCATCTGCGAATTGAACGCCACATAATAACCGGACTGGATCGCCAGATCTTCGCCATGGGCATAAAGCACAAAGGCGTTCTGGTCGCCGTGGCTATGGCTGAGTGAGCCATAGGGGCTGGATTTGAAGACGAACTGCAGGTGCCGGTCCGGGTCTTCCATATGTTTCTGGATAGTGGCCCAACCGATATCATCGAAAACGGCGAGTGCCGGCAAGTCGGCGGGCGACACGGCTTCCACCTGCCGGTAATCGTGGCGATAGACGAGATCGTCGAAGTTCAGATCCCACCAGCCGTAATTGTAAAAGGCCATTTCCGTGCCCGTCGCATCGGCCTTGATGTGATCGAAGTACCACTGATAGTGACCGTTGCCGGTGACGCCGGCGAATTGCCGGACGTTGTATCCTAGCTTCAGGCCGGGAAAATCGCCGAGCGTGGAGTCGTCGCCGAAGTTGGCGCGACGGGTGCCGGGCGCCTTGGTGTAAAGCGGGAAGCGGCCGGTATTCTGGAAAAACGGCCGCTGATAAAGATCGTAACCGATATAGGAGCGGATCAGGTTGGCGGCCTCGATGAGATAGGCCATGCCGGTCATCCAGTAATGCGGACCTTCCGCCCAGCCGCCATCGGTTCCGGCCCATGGAGAATAGAGCGTGGCGAGGAATTCGACGGTATAGTCGAGCCATTCGCCCGCCTCATCGCTTTCGCCCTGAAGCGCGATGCAGGCCGGTGTCAGGACAGCTGATAGCGAACGTACCGCATGGCTGTCATAGGGAAAGACGTGAATGCGGGCGTGTGCGATGACATGATCGGCAACTTCCCGCGTCCGTTCAAGAAGAACGGACCGCACGGTCTTGCGTTCGTCTTCGCTGAGATGGTCGTACAGCCAGTCATAACCCCAGGCGAGTGCGACGACGACACGGAACCCCGCCTCGTCATTATAGGCGCGGGAGGTCGCCCCTTTCGGGTCCCAGGCGGCGACGGCCAACAGCCATTTGCGGGATGCATCGAGAAGATCGTCACGCCCGAGCACACGGCCGGCGATGGCCAGGTGCCGGATCGCATAGATCACTTCCTGGCAATCGATGTACATCTGCCGCCAGAGCGTGGCGACACGCATGTTGTTGGGATAGGGCTGCGGTTCCGGCATGACCGGCCGCTGCAGCCATGGTTCAACCGATTTTTCGTAAAATTCGGTCCAGCCGCAATGGTTGGGGTCCTTCAAAACAGCATCGGCGAAGGCGCTCAATTGCTCGGAGTTAAGCCACAGCCGGGGATGGCTGGTTTGCGCGGCGGCGTGGCGGGCAGACCGGCCGGGCAGCGGCGTTTCCGGCAGTGCGGCACCGATCTCGAAACTGCGCACGGCGCTCCAGTTGGAATGCGCTGTTGCGGATTTCTGATCCCAAAGCGCATAACACCAGTGATAATGGCCCTCCGGCAGCGCTTCATCCGGTGTGAAGAAATTCCAGGCGAGATCTTCGAAGACGAGCGTTTTTTTGTCCGCAAAGCCGGGATCGGTCGAAATGCGCAGCACGTAACGCGCGCCGTCGTCGATATCGGGTAGCCATGAAAATCGCGGAGGGTTCTCCGTCGGCTGTGCTTCTTCGCTCGGCTCGTAGCCAATGGTCAATGAGCCCGGGCGGGGTTCATCGAGAAGTGTCTGTCTGGAGATGGCCGGGGCAGAGGGACGCATTGCGCTCTAACTCCTATGAAAACAGATGGGAAAGGATGGCGGCGATAAAGCCGCCATCATGGTCGGAGGGTTTATTGCGCCGCCTTGTACTGGCGGTCATAGGCCGATTGCATCATCTTGATGACCTCGTCGTAACCAAGGGCACTGAGGCGCTTTTTGTAGGCGTCCCAGCCGGTATCGACGTCCTGCGCGCCGAGAATCCAGGTCTGCTGCATTTCGGTCATGTAGGTGAGGATGCTTGGCCAGTAGCGGTCGAAGGTCGCCTTTTCCTCGGCGTTCAGGGAAACGCCCATGAACTCGTCCTTGAGGCAGTTGCACTGCTCGTACATGTCGATGCCTTCAAGCGCGATCTTGTTCGTCCACTGGCGCTCATATTCGTAATCCATCCAGTATCCGCGCGGGATCGCCGCACCGACTGCCCATAGCTGAGCATTGACGGGATCCTTGTTGTCGAGGATTTCCTTCTTGAACTGCGGCTTGCCGTCGACCATTTCGTAAGTGAGGCCTTCGACGCCGAAATTCGACAGGATGCGGCCCTGTTGCGAGAACCAGAAGTCGAAATATTTGATGGTTTCGACGGGGTGTTCGTTGGTCGCCGAAATGGCCCAGCCGACGGGCTGGACACGCAGGCGGCGGGAATCTTCGAAACGCTGACCTGAAACCGTCTTGGGCGGCAGCATGGGCTTCAGTGCAAAGCCTTCGATCTTCGGTGACAGGGCGTCATTGTAAGTCGAGGTGCTGGCGAACCAGTCATGTGTCATGCCGCCGAGATTGTTGCCCAAGAGATATTCGCGCGAGCGGGCGCCGCGGGTGAATATTTCCTTGTCGATCAGCCCTTCCTTGTACCACTTGGCGACATTGGAAATGCCGGTCTTGTAGTTTTCTTCCGCCCAGGGGTGACGCAGCTTTCCGTCATAAACGGCAAAGTCGCCATATCGCTCCGATCCCGAAACGCGTGCGTCCCACAGATTGATGAGGCGGACGGCATCGATTTCCTCACGGGCAAAATAAGGCACCTCATCCTTGAGGCCGTTGCCGTTCGGGTCCTTGTCGCGGAAGGCTTTCAAAACTTCGTAGACCTCTTCCGGTGTTTCCGGCTGCTTCAGGCCAAGCTTGTCGAGCCAGTCCTGGCGGATGAACCAGCCGCGCGAGAACTTGCCATCCGGCACATAGGGAATGAAATAAAGCTTGCCGTCCGGTCCGGAGATGGCGTTGCGGATTTCCTTGTGGCTGTCGAAGAACGCCTTGAGGTTGGGGGCGTTTTCCTCGATCAGCTCATCGAGCGGAATGAACGCGCCCTCCAGCCCGTAACGGATGAAGTCCTCCTTCAAACCGCCGGTGGCGTCGCCGCCGACGATATCGGGAAGGTTGCCCGAAGCGATCAGAAGATTGAATGCATCGCGGCTGCTCGTAGTCGCCAGCGATGCGACGTTGCGGACATGAATATTGGTGATTTCCGCGGCCTTCTGTTCCACCGGCCACTTTTCCGAATAGACGTATTTGTCGCGGAAGTGGAAATGGATCGTCAGTTCCAGCGGGTCTTCGGTGATCTTGCCCGTATCCTGTGCCAATGCCGGCAAGGACAGGGTTGCGGCTGTCATCAACGCCAGTAGGGGCGCGCCTTTTCGTAGTGCTCTCACAGGTTCTCCTCCCTTGTGCTGCTACTCTTTGACCCCACCCAGCAGAATTCCTTTGGTGAAATACTTCTGCGCGTAGGGGTAGATAATAAGGACTGGAATGATCGATGCGATCATGATCGCTGATGTCACCGTCTCGAACGAATAGTGAGCGGTGAGCAGGCTAGAGGCGAATTCGTCGTTCGAGTTGAGGTCGACGATGACGCGCTTCAGATAGACCTGAAGCGGGATTTTTTCCTCGCCGCGCAGCAGCACCATGGCCCAGAAATAACCGTTCCAGCGCGACACGATGCAGAACAGCGCGACGGTGACAATTGCGGGTTTCGACAGTGGAATGAATACCTTCC
Source organism: Agrobacterium sp. ICMP 6402 (assembly GCF_009498615.1). NCBI lineage: Bacteria > Pseudomonadati > Pseudomonadota > Alphaproteobacteria > Hyphomicrobiales > Rhizobiaceae > Agrobacterium > Agrobacterium sp. ICMP 6402. Next base: position 183,308 of record NZ_QSNV01000007.1, on the reverse strand, counting down.
ACAACAGCTGCAATTCGCTGGCGCCATCCATCTTGGCGGCCTCTTCGAAGGATTTTGGCACGGCTTCGAAAAAATTGCGCAGCAGAATGACGTTGAACGCATTGGCGGCAAACCCGAGGATGATGCCGAAGCGGCTGTCAAGAAGCCCGAGATCGCGCATGTTCAGGAAGAAGGGGATCATGCCGGCGTTGAACCAGAGCGTAAATGCGATGGCGATGTTGAAGAAGGTGCGGCCACGCAGGCGTTTGCGAGAAAGGGCGTAGGCTCCGGGGATCATGATCAGCAGGCTCATGAGCGTGCCGCCGAAGGTGTAGATGAAGGTGTTGCCATAGGCGACCCAGAACATCCGGTCGGACAACACCCGGTCATAGGCGGCAAGCGTGACATCGACGGGCCAGAGCGTGACGCGGCCGGCCGTGACGGCAGCGCCCGAGGAGAGCGAGACCGACAGCACGTAGATGAAGGGATAGAGCGTCGACAGGACGAACAGGCCGAGAAGAATGGCGTTTGCCCAGCCGAAAATCTTGTCGCCGCGGGAATAGAGATTGAAGTTTGCCATGTTTCAGCTCCTCACCACAGCGATGTCGAAGAGACTTTTCGGCTGATGCGATTTGCCGAATAGACGAGGACGAAGGCGATGACCGCGTTGAAGAGGCCGGCGGCCGTCGCCAGATCATATTGGGTGCCCTGCAGGCCGGTGCGGTAGATGAAAGTAGAAACGACGTCCGCCGTCTCATAGGTGGATGGGCGGTAAAGCAGGATGATATATTCGAACCCGACTTCGACCAGATTGCCGATGCGGATGATCAGCATGATCACGATTGTCGGCAGGATGCAGGGCAGGGTGATGCGCCACATCATCTGCCAGCGCGACGCGCCGTCCACCCGGGCGGATTCGTAAAGCGTCGGGCTCACGCCGGCGATGGCGGCGAGATAGACGATGGATTCGAAGCCTGCCTCTTTCCAGACGGATGAGCCGATGTAGACGGGGCGGAACCATTCCGGCTGGGTCAGGAAGTAGATCGGCTCAAACCCAAGGCCTTTCAGCATAAGATTGACGATGCCGATCGATGGCGAGAGGAAATTGATGACGATGCCGGCGACGATCACCACCGAAATGAAGTGCGGCAGGTAAACGACCGTCTGCGCCCAACTGCGGGCAATGCCGCTTTGAATTTCGTTGAACATCAGAGCCAGAATGATCGGCACCGGAAAGGCGAAGATCAGGCCGAGGCCGCTGATGGTGATGGTGTTCCAGAAGGAACGAATGAACATGTCATTCTGGAAAAGCTCCACAAAATTCGCAAAACCGACCCAGGGGCTTTTTTCGATGCCGCGAAAGATCGAGAAATCCTGAAATGCGATGACCAACCCATACATCGGTTTGTAGAGGAAAACCGCAAACCAGATGAGCATCGGCGCGAGCAGGAGGTAGAGCTGCCAGTCGCGGCGCATGTCTTCCTGAAGGTCGTGAAGGCGCCCTTGGAAATCCTGTTTCATGGCCGCGCTCCACCCCGGTTTTTGAGCGACCTTCCGGTCGCTGCATCAAAGACGTGGACGCGTGCGGTATCGATGGAAAGCCGGTTGACGCCGTTGAGGGCATGGTCGCCATAGAGCGTTTCGGCTTTGGCGATAAATGGCTGGCCATCGGCCTTTCCATGCAGCAGTGCTTCAGCGCCCAGCGGTTCCACGAGATCGATGCTGCAATTTAATGTTTCACGACCCTCTTCAGCCTCCACCGACATGATTTCCGGTCGCAGGCCGAGCTTGACCGCCTGTCCTTCCGTTGCGTTCTTCGCGAAGGCATCGGGAATGTTGAAGCGCTGGCCGGAGCCGCCATCGAGGACAACGGTGACGCGGCCATCATGGCTTTCGATCGTCCCGTCCAGAAGGTTCATCGGCGGCGAGCCGATGAAGCTTGCGACAAATGTGTTCGCCGGTTCGAGGAAAACTTCCATCGGCGAGCCGACCTGTTCGATATGGCCGCCATTCATGATGACGATGCGGTCGGCAAGCGTCATCGCCTCCACCTGGTCGTGGGTGACATAGATGCTGGTGGCCTGCATCCGCTTGTGCAGCAGCTTGATCTCGGCGCGCATGTGGGTGCGCAGCTTGGCATCGAGATTGGAGAGGGGTTCGTCGAACAGGAAGATTTTCGGCTGGCGCACGATGGCGCGACCCATGGCGACGCGCTGACGCTGGCCGCCGGAAAGATCGGCCGGCTTGCGGGCCAGATATTCGGTAAGTCCCAATATCTGTGCGGCTTCTGCAACGGCCTTGTCGATGACGGCCCGCTTCTCACCCCTGACACGCAGGCCGAACGCGATGTTCTCGGCCACGCTCAGATGGGGGTAGAGCGCATAGTTCTGAAATACCATGGCGACATCGCGGTCTTTCGGGGCGACCTTGTTGACCACCCGGCCATCCATCGAAACGGTGCCGTCCGAGATGTCCTCCAGTCCGGCGAGCATGCGCAGCGTGGTGGATTTTCCGCATCCCGAAGGACCAACGAGGACAACGAATTCCTGCGGCTGTATGGAAAGATTGATACCGTGGACGACTTCGAGGGCGCCATAGCGCTTGACGACGTCGTTGATTTGAACTGCGGACATGAAAGGCCCCTCCTCAAAAGCCTTGAATGTTCAGTCAGGCGTCTTCGACCCCCGTGAAGCGCGCTTCCTCGTGACGCGCGTGTTGACCTGTTCGATGAACGTCCAGATCTTCGGGTTCTTGGAGAGTTCTGCGATCTTGGTTTCGAGTGATCCGAGATGGCGCTGGACGGCTTCGCGTGCGGCCTCGGTATCGCCTGACTCGATGGCGCTGACGATCGCTTCGTGCTCCTCGATCACCTTTTCAGTGCGACGAACCGCAAAAACACGCTTCAGATGGCGCATCCGGTCCATTTCGCCCTTCGCCTGATTGACGACGCTCCAGGCGCCGGGAAGGCGGGCTGCCGCGAAGATGGTGCGGTGAAATTCCTCATCCAGTAGGAAGAAATCCGTGAATTCCTCGTCCTCGGCAGCGGTGCGCTGCTGGGAAATGCAGGTTTTCAGACGGGCTATGTCTTCCAGCGAGTGCCGCTTGGTTGCCTCGATGACGGCGCCCTCTTCCAGCTTGAACCGGATGAAGCAGGCTTCCATGTAACGCTGCACGTCGATCGGCGAAATATAGGTGCCGCCCTGCGGCACGACAGTCACGAAACCTTCTTCGGAAAGGCGAATGATCGCCTCGCGCACGGGCGTCTTGCTGACATGCAGGAGCGCTGCGATTTCCTTTTCCGACAGTGCACGCCCGGGAAGCAGCTTCACTTCGACAATCAGTTTGCGAAGCAGGGCATGGATCCGGTTTGTCATGTTTCCATCAGCCGGCAAGTCTCGCGGGGTGACGAGTTCGGATAATGGCAGCGATGGAAATTCAAGAGCGTTAGACATATCAATTACCAAACTGAGATATCAGATTATGTAATGACATATCTATTGTGTTTTTGAGAGTCAAGCGCGAATGATCGGTTGGGAAGCGCCACACCGAAAAAACCGGAGCGATCTTTTGATCGCTCCGGTGCAAGGGTTTTGATTTTGAAGGGAGTTTCAGCGGCGGCTAAAAGCGCCTTGTGGGCATGATAATGCCAGCTGTTTTGCCGCCTTTATTATTCCGCGGGCTGTGCCGCACATGCCGGATCGGAAGATCTCTGCTCTCCGGAAAGGCTGCGCTGACCGAGGCCAATGATGGCGACTGTCGAAAGGCTGGCAACAACGGACATCCAGAAGCCGTTGGTGGGGCCGAAATTGTCGATTACCCAGCCCGCGATGAAGGCGCCGAGCGCCATGCCGATACCGATGCCGGTCATCACCCAGGTCACACCTTCCGTCAGCATCGATTCCGGTACGCGGCGCTCGATCAGGCCGAAGGCGGTGATGAAGATGGGTGAGATTGCAACACCGCTGAGGAAAACCGCAAAGGCGAGCAGGGCAACGGTGGAGGTGGCAAAGAGAAGCGGCAGGGCGGTAAGCGCAAGGACACTGACTGCGATCAGCAACTGGCGATGTAACGGCATTTTCGGGTTGATCGCGCCAAGCAGCAGGCCGACTACGAAGGAGCCGATGGCATACACACCGATGACGAGGCTGGCGGCCTCCGGCTGGCCGAGTTGCTTGGTGATGGCCACAGCGCTCACCTCGGCCGTGGCGAAGGTCGAGCCGACGAAGATCAGAGCAAGTGTAATGATCTGGACCGGCCGCAGCCGTATAGCTGATTGCTGCCGTTTGTCGCCTTCAACCGGGCGCACCTTGGGTTCCGTCGACCGCTGCAGCAGGAAGGCAAAGGTGCCGAGCGCCAGCGACGCCGTGCTGATCATCATGCCCGCTTCCGGAAAAAGCGAGACTGCAAGCCCGACGGAAAGCGATGCGCCGGAAATATAAACCAGCTCATCTGCGGCGGATTCAAAGGCAAAGGCCGTGTTCAGCTCTGGCCGGTCGCGGAAGATTTCCGTCCAGCGGGCACGCATCATGGCGGGGATGCTGGGCATGGCGGCGGCGAGGAAGGCTGAAAGGAACAGGGTCCAGACCGGCCACTTCTGGTTCGTGGCGAGGATCAAAACCACAAAAGCGATGACAGATATGATGGTGGCCGGGATGAGGACCTTGCTTTGGCCCTTGCGATCCACTAGGCGGGAGATCTGCGGTGCGGCTGCGGCATTGGTGAGTGCGAAGGTTGCCGAGACGGCGCCGGCAAGCCAATATTCGCCATGGGTCTGCGAAAGCATGGCGACGATACCGATCGGCGCCATCGCAATTGGCAGGCGGGCGAAGAAGCCCGCGGCGGAAAAGCCCTTCGCGCCCGGAGCCTTAAAAATTTCTCTGTATGGATTAGACATCGGGATGCACCTTCTTCAGGGAGTATCCACCACACACATACGTGGCGTATGTGAATGAAATAATTGCATACGTCGCGTATGTCAACTAATATACGTGATGTATGTGGACTACGGAGAAAAAATGCGCAAACCCCGCAGTGAAATGATTGCCGAGACACGGGCAAAGCTTCTGTCCGCCGGTCGCAAGGCATTTGGCAGCATCGGTTATGCTGAAGCGTCGATGGACGACTTCACCGCCGAGGCGGGGCTGACCCGTGGCGCGCTCTATCACCATTTCGGTGATAAAAAGGGCTTGCTGCTGGCGGTTGTCGCTAAGATCGACGCGGAGATGACGAAAAGGCTCTGTGAGATTTCGTCGAAAGCCGCGACCCGGTGGGACGGTTTCATCGATGAGAATGTCGGTTATGTCCGCATGGCGCTTGAACCGGAAATCCAGCGGATCATGTTTCGCGATGGACCGGCCGTGCTCGGTGATCCCTCCCGCTGGCCAAATGCCAATGGCTGTATCTCCGCCGTTGCGCGAAGCCTTGATGTGCTGAAGCAGGAAGGGACAATCACCGATATCGACCCGGAGGCGTGTGCCCGTTTCATCAACGCAGCAAGCAGCAGCGCCGCCCAGTGGATCGCCAATTCCGACGATCCTGAGACGACTTCCAAACGGGCGGTTGAGAGCTTCCGCACCTTGCTTGAAGGATTGCGCATTCACAAAGGCTGATGCGCGTCCGTTCAGGCGTGCACCTCTGGACTGAAGGGAGGGCGGCGTCTTGAGCGCCCACCTCATAGCTTCCCCGTCAGCGCAAGCTTTCACGACATGGCAATCAACAAGTCATCCAACTGTCATATGGCGGGTCTAGGAGAGGCTGTGGTTTTCACATGTCTCGTGAGGGGAATATGCGCAAAATTGTTGCTGCTTTGGTCGCTACGACCTTTCTTGCCGGCGCCGCTCAGGCTGCCGAGGTCTATCCGCTTGATCGTGCTACGATCCTGACCGGTTCGCCGTTTGATTTCAAAGCGGAATTCGACGCCATCGTAAAGCCGGAAGACGTCAAGATCACCATCAACGGCCAGGATTACAAGGCTATTCTCGGCAAGGACGTCGAGTTCGTTGCCGAAGAAAAGAACAAGGACAAGGTTCTTGGTTCGGCCGTCATCCTGCGCGGCATCACGCTCGCCAATGCCGGTGACTACAAGGTTGAAGTTTCGGCCGGTTCCGAAACCAAGAACGTGACCTGGACGGTTTATGGCACGCCTGCCCAGGCGAAGGCCAAGAATGTGATCTTCCTGATCGCCGACGGTCTGTCGGTCGCACATCGCACCGCCGCCCGTATCATGTCCAAGGGCATGACCGAGGGTAAGGCCAATGGCCGTCTCAACATGGATGACGTGCCGCCGGTTGCCTTCATCGGCACCTCCGCCACCGACGCCGTCGCCACCGACAGCGCCAACACCATGTCGGCCTACATGACCGGTCACAAGACCGCCGTGAACGCCATCGGCGTTTATGCCGACCGCACTCCGGCCTCGCTCGACGATCCGAAGGTCGAAACGCTGGCTGAAGCCCTGCGCCGCCAGACCAAGAAGTCGATCGGCATCATCTCCACCGCCGAAGTTCAGGATGCGACGCCGGCTGCCGTTGTTGCCCATACCCGCAAGCGTGGCGACAAGGCCGACATCAACGGCATGCTGTTCGACGTGAAGCCGGATGTGCTTCTCGGCGGCGGTTCCGCTTATTTCCTGCCGCAGGCGACCGCCGGTTCCAAGCGCAAGGACGACAAGGACTATATCGCCCTGTTCAAGGAAGCGGGCTACACGCTGGCAACCAGCAAGGCTGAGCTCGCAACGGCTGCCGGCACCAACACCGGCAAGATCCTTGGCCTGTTCCACACCGGCAACATGGATACCACGCTTGACCGCGAGTTCCTGAAAAAGGGCACCACGGGCAAGTTCCCGGACCAGCCGGGTCTGGTTGAAATGACCAAGGTTGCGCTCGACAGCCTGTCGAAGAACCCGGAAGGCTTCTTCCTGATGGTCGAAGCGGCGAACGTCGACAAGATGTCGCATCCGCTCGACTGGGATCGCGCCGTCGTCGACACGATCGAATTCGACAAGGCCATCGGCGTCGCCCGCGAATTTGCGGCCAAGAACCCCGATACGCTGATCATCGTCACCGGCGACCATACCCACGGCGTTTCCATCATCGGTACTGTCGATGATGACAAGCCCGGTACGGACATGCGTGAAAAGGTCGGCACCTATGCCGAAGCCGGTTTCCCGAACTACGAAGACAAGGACGGCGACGGCTATCCGGACAAGGTCGATGTTTCGCGTCGTCTGTTCCTGAACGCCAATAACGGTCCGGATCATTACGAAACCTTCCGTCCGAAGCTCGATGGCCCGTTTGCGCCGGCTATCCAGAACGAAAAGAAGGAATACATCGCCAACGAGCAGTACAAGGATGTTCCCGGTGCCGTGCTGGTCACCGGCATCATTCCGAAGAGCTCCGACAGCGGCGTACACGCGGTTGATGACGTCGTGCTGCAGGCCGAAGGACCCGGTGCCGAAGGCTTCCGCGGTTATATGGAGCAGAGCGATGTCTACAAGGGTCTCGCAGAGGCTTTCGCTCTCGGCGCCAAGCAGACCAACTAATATCTGAGCAGGGCAGGGGCTCGCCACCATGGCGTGCCCTTGCCGTCATTGACGGTCCTGCATTGCCGGTCATGACGGTTGACGATGAAAGACCTTTCAAGAAGGAAAATGGTCATGAGCAAGACTGATCCGGCGCGGTTCAATCGCCGCCAGACCCTTGGTCTCATTGCTGGTCTGCCGCTGCTGGCCGCCGGCACGCGGGCGCAGGCGAAAAGCGACATCACCTTCGACGAGCTTTATGGCAAGGTCAGCGTTCTCGGGCTGGAATTTTCCGAAAAGGTCAAGCAACTGAACGGCAAGGAGGTCGCCATGCGCGGCTTCATGGCGCCGCCGCTGAAGGCCGAGGCGCATTTTTTCGTGCTCACCGAAATACCCATGTCGATCTGCCCTTTTTGCTCCACGGATTCAGATTGGCCGGACAATATTGTCGTCGTCTATCTCGGCGAAAAGCAGACTTTCACCCAGCCCAGCCAGACGATCGAAGTGCGCGGCACACTGGAAACGGGTTCCTGGACCGATCCGGACACCGGCTTCGTCAGCCTGCTGCGCATTCGCCAGGCAGAATACGCGACGGTTTGAGACCATGCTGCCTCTGAAGATAGAAAATCTTGCCGTGTCCTTTCCCGGACTGGCTGCCCCGGTTCTCGTTATCGACCATCTGGAAATCACTGCCGGAAGCCACGTGGCGCTGACGGGTGGTTCCGGCTCGGGCAAGAGCACCCTCATCAACATCATCGCCGGCCTCGAGCGTGTTAAGACCGGCCGCGTCGTTTGGGGGAACGGGAACATTGCGGAGCTGTCCGAAGGCCGTCGCGACCATTGGCGGGCTGCCAATATCGGCCTCGTCATGCAGGAATTTCATCTTTTTCCCGGCCTGTCTGCGCTGGATAACATCCTGTTGCCCGCCCGCCTGTCGCGTGTGGCAAATGCAGAGCTTATAAAGCGTGCGGAATCCCTGTTTGCGACCGTCGGCCTCAAGCGCCCCGGGCAGCATGTCGAGACCATGTCGCGGGGTGAAATGCAGCGTGTTGCCATCGCCCGGGCGCTGCTGCGCAGCCCCGGCGTCATCATTGCCGACGAACCGACCGCCAGCCTCGATCTCGAAAGCGGCGAGGCTGTCGGCGACCTGCTGCTTGCCGTTGCCGCCAGCACCGGCAGCACGCTGATTGTCGCCAGCCACGATCTGCATCTGATCGGTCGCCTTGACCGGCGTCTGACCCTCAGTGGCGGCCGTGTCGTTGCCGATACTGACGCGAAGGAGATCGCAGCATGATCGGCTTCATCCTGGCCGACCTGCGTCGCTTGTGGCTGGGCGGGGCGGTCGTGGTTCTGCTGGTGGCGCTGGCCACCGCGCTCGGTGTGGCCGTCACCTTGCAGGAACGGTCTTTGCGTCTCGGCAGCGCCCGCGCCGCCGATAAATTCGACCTCGTTGTCGGTGCTGCCGGCAGCGAAACACAGTTGATCCTTTCATCCATCTTTCTGCAGGCGGCGCCCTTGCCGCTCGTGGATGGCGCCGTCCTCACCAGGCTTGCCGCCGACCCGCGCGTTGCCTGGGCTGCCCCCGTCGGTTTTGGAGATTCTTTCGCCGGCTATCCCATTGTCGGTACGACGACAAACCTCGTCAGTAACACCACGCCTGGCTTTGCCGAGGGCAGGATGTTTGCTTTGGAAGGCGAAGCCCTTCTTGGTGCTGCCGTCAACCTGTCCGTCGGGGCAGAGATCAAGCCGATGCATGGTTCCGCCGAAACCGGTGGTCGCACCCATACAGAGATCGCCTACAAGGCCGTCGGCAAGCTGCGGCCGACCGGCACACCCTGGGATCGCGCCATTCTCGTGCCGATTCAGGCCGTATGGCACGTTCATGGTCTTGGCCAGGAACATGGCCACGATCACAACGAGGGCCAGCGGGAGGGCCAGGGTGAGGGGCATGGGGAAGGTCACGCGGCTGCGCATGATGACGGGCATCAGGAGCACGGCCATGACCACGCCCATGAAGAGGGGGCACATCATGAGGATGGCGACACGCATGTCGGAGGTGAGGACGGCCACGCCGATGCCGTTATTCAGATCGGCATGCCGCAGGAGCCCAAAGCGGCTCTCGCGCCGGACGCCTCTTCAGGGCATGCCGAGTCCGATCATCATGGCAGCATCGATCCCGACGCGCCGATTGTAGAGACCTTTGGTGAGAACATGCCCGGCCTGCCGGCCATTCTCGTCAAACCGAAGACGATTGCCGATGCCTATCGGCTGAGACAGGAATATCGCAACGGCAATACGCTTGGCGTTTTTCCGGGCGAGGTGCTGACCGGTCTTTATGCCACGCTTGGTGATGCCAAAATGGTGTTGGGTGCGGTCGCGGCCGGCTCGCAGGGATTGGTGGCGGCAGCATTGATGCTGGTAACGGTGATCCATGTCGGGCAACGGCGCAGGCAGATCGGCGCATTGCGGGCATTCGGCGCGCCCCGCGGCTCGGTATTCGCCATCGTCTGGCTGGAGCTTTTCTTTCTGGTGGCGCTTGGTGTCGGTATCGGTTTTCTGCTCGGATTAGGCGCTGCCCATATCGGCGCGCAGCTGTTTACCGCGAAAAGTGGTGTGATCCTGCCGGTCGGCTTCACCCGCGAAGATCTGCGTCTTGCGCTTTTCCTGCTGGGCTTTGCCGCCGTTCTGGCGGCCATACCCGCGCTGCTTGCCTATCGCCAGTCTCCCGCAGCCGCGCTCCGCGCCTGAGAGCACCCATAGGGGTATCATAGGCTACGTTTGGGGATCTATTGACGCGTGCCAGTCCGGATGATTGGCACGGTCGTGCCCCCTTGTTTGGATCGCCATGCCGGTAGATCGGGTTGTGTCGGCATGTAATCCGGCTTTGCACATGCCCACCGGCCCGGGCAGCGAAGAATGCATATAAAATATAGTTTTTTTACTGTGGTCGTTTTTTGTGGCAGGCTCTCCCCGACACCTGCGAAATCGTCAGGAAACTGCGTAACATTGGGGGGCGCGATGGCTGAAAAGAAAACGGAAAAAGCTGCCAAAATCGCGGAGGCCAAGCCGCCCTTTGACGCGCCGAAGCTTCTTTCAGGCGGCAATCCACAGATTGCCAAGGGGTATGGCGATGCACCGGTGCAGGCCTATATTGCCGCCATGCCGGGCTGGAAGAGACCGGTTGGAGCGCGGATCGACGCGCTGATTGAAAACCTGGTGCCAGGCGTGCGCAAGGCCGTGAAGTGGAACTCGCCCCTCTACGGCATGGAGGATGGCGTCTGGTTCCTCGGCCTTCACTGTTTCGCCAGATATATCAAAGTCAGCTTCTTCAACGGGGCATCCCTTCAGCCGCTGCCGACCGGCACGTCGAAGCAGCCGAAGGTTCGTTACCTCGATATTCACGAGGGCGTTTTCGATGAGGCGCAGTTTGCTGAGTGGGTGAAACAGGCGAGCCAATTGCCGGGTGAGAAGCTCTAGGGAGGGGCGGTTCGTCAGGCCTTGCAGGGAAGGCAACTCCCCGGCATGGGCAGACGAATCACGTCCTGTTTTCCTCTCTGGAAAAGCCATGGCGCCCGGCCGGTGATGAGAAATCGCGGGCACCTCGATACAGTTTTTCCCTCGTGAAGAAAAACCGGACGATCCGGCGGATTTCTGTTTACTTTTGCCGAAGTTGCACGCCATCACGCTGATTGAACTCGCTGCCAGGCGTATCGCAAACCACGGAGGATGAGATGAAGGCACTGGTGCTGGAAGAAAAAGGCAAGCTCTCGCTCAGGGATTTTGACATTTCGGGTGAACTCGGACCGAAGGATGTGCGCATCCGCACCCATACGGTCGGTATCTGCGGCTCGGATGTCCATTATTATACTCACGGCAAGATCGGCCATTTCATCGTCAATGCTCCCATGGTGCTCGGCCATGAGGCGTCGGGAACGGTCATCGAAACCGGTGCCGAGGTGACGCATCTGAAGGCCGGTGACCGTGTCTGCATGGAGCCGGGCATTCCCGACCCGACGTCGCGCGCATCCAAGCTCGGCATCTATAACGTCGATCCCGCCGTCCGCTTCTGGGCGACACCGCCGATCCATGGGTGCCTGACACCTGAGGTCATCCACCCCGCCGCTTTCACCTACAAGTTGCCGGACAATGTGTCCTTTGCCGAAGGAGCCATGGTTGAACCCTTCGCCATCGGCATGCAGGCGGCGCTAAGAGCGCGCATCCAGCCGGGCGATGTCGCCGTCGTCACCGGTGCCGGCCCGATCGGCATGATGGTGGCGCTGGCAGCACTTGCCGGCGGTTGCGCCAAGGTCATCGTTGCCGATCTCGCCCAGCCGAAGCTTGATATCATCGCTGCTTATGACGGTATCGAGACCGTCAACATCCGCGAGCGTAATCTTGCCGAAGCCGTGGCCGCCGCGACGGATGGCTGGGGCTGCGACATCGTCTTTGAATGCTCGGGCGCTGCACCCGCCGTGCTCGGCATGGCGAAACTGGCGCGGCCCGGCGGTGCGATCGTGCTTGTCGGCATGCCGGTCGATCCGGTGCCGGTCGATATTGTTGGCCTGCAGGCCAAGGAGCTTCGGGTGGAGACGGTTTTCCGTTATGCTAACGTTTATGACCGCGCGGTTGCCCTCATTGCATCCGGCAAGGTCGACCTGAAGCCGCTGATTTCCGCAACCATTCCCTTCGAAGACAGCATCGCCGGTTTTGATCGTGCGGTGGAAGCACGAGATACGGATGTGAAGCTGCAAATTCTGATGCCGCAATAAACGATCAGGCCAATTGCCCGCTGATGACTGAGCGGCAGATGCCTTGCGGAAAAGTATAAGCGCGAACTGCCGGTGATCGGTCGTTCGCGCTCCAAAAATTCATCAAATCTCTCCCCGTCATGCATATTTTATCGGCGTATCACGCAAAATTGCGCGAAAAAATCCGCGCAACTGCCAGCTTAATTGGCAGCGTCTGTACGCAACTATTCAATTTCCGACAAAAAAGAGTCAAAAAAGTATCGGTAATTTCCCCGGTATGATGTGGAAGTAAACGCGCGGCAGGCCATATGCTCCCCGTTAACGCCTGGGACGAGCCATAAAGAGGAATGGCCTTGCTCCGCAAATGCGGCGGACGTGACTGATGGGAGGAATATTGATGCAGCCCGATCTGGAACTGGTACACATCCGCAAGGGCGAATCTTTCGCTGCCTGGCGGCATGGCTATCCGTTCCGCACCGTGCGCTGGCATTACCATCCCGAATATGAAATCCATCTGGTCGTCGCCACGTCAGGCACGTTCTATATCGGTGATTTCGTCGGTCGCTTCAGCCCCGGTCAGCTCATCATGACCGGTCCCAATCTCCCCCAGAACTGGATCAGCGAGATCGAGCCGGACGAAATCGTGCCGACACGCTCTCTCGTGATCCAGTTTCCGGAGAGCTTTATCGAAGACGCCTGCACCTCCATGTCCGAGATGGATGTGGTGCGTGCGCTGCTGGATCGCAGCCGCCGCGGCATTCTGTTCGATGACGAGACGAGCGACCGGGTTCGCCCGCTGGTGCTTCGGCTGATCGAGGCGCAGGGGCTGACGCGTCTGGCGCTTTTCTGGGAAATTCTCGATCTGCTGGTCAACGCGCCCTCTTCAGAGGTGCTGGCGAGCCTGAGCTACGAGCTTGATCTGACCGGCATTGGCGATAGCGGCATCAACCGCGCTTTGTCACATCTGCGCCAGCATCTGACTGAACAGGTCGAGGAGATCGATCTGGCCGACATGGTGGGCCAGAGCCCGAGCGCCTTTTCCCGTGCCTTCAAGCGCCATACCGGCACGACGCTGGTGCGGTATCGCAATCAGTTACGCATCGATCTCGCCTGCCAGATGCTGCTGGCCGATCAGGATGTGAAGGTGGCGGAGGTCTGCTACGATGTGGGCTTTTCCAACCTTTCGAATTTCAACCGGCATTTCCTGAAATTGAAGGGAATGTCGCCGTCAAGGTTCCGAACCATATTCGCAGCCCAGAAGGCAGCGGTCATGGCGGATTAAACCAGCGACACATCGCCGATTTTTACCAATTCGGGCAGAGGGCTGTCCGGAAACGGGCACTTGTTGCCCCAACTTTCCAAACGGGAGGAATAGTAAGATGAAAATGAAATCCAGGCTTCTGATGGCGACAGCCGCAATTGCAATGATGGCCGCTCCGGCGCTGGCGCAGGAAAAGCTGAAGATCGGCATGACCTTCCAGGAGCTTAACAACCCCTATTTCGTGTCGATGCAGGAAGCGCTGAAGGAAGCCGCAGCAAGCATCGGCGCAGACGTTGTCGTGACCGATGCCGGCCACGATGTGGCAAAGCAGATTTCTGACGTTGAAGATATGCTTCAGCAGAAGATCGACATCCTGCTCCTCAACCCGACGGACAGCGCCGGTATCGAAGCCGCCGTGCATGCTGCCAAGGCTGCCGGCGTGATTGTCGTTGCTGTCGACGCCAACGCAAACGGCCCGGTCGACACCTTCGTCGGCTCGAAGAACCGTGACGCAGGCTACAAGTCGTGCAAGCATCTCGGTGACGCGCTCGGCGGCAAGGGTGAAGTCGCGATCCTCGACGGTATCCCGGTCGTGCCGATCCTCCAGCGCGTCGAAGGCTGCAAGGCAGCGCTCGCCGAATTCACCGACATCAAGCTGGTCGATACGCAGAACGGCCGTCAGGACCGCTCGGTCGCTCTCGGCGTCGTTGAAAACATGATCCAGTCGCGTCCGAACCTCGCCGGTATCTTCTCGGTGAATGACGGCGGTGCGATGGGCGCTCTGGCTGCTATTCAGGGTTCCGGCAAGGACATCAAGCTGACCTCGGTCGACGGTGCTCCTGAAGCTGTGAAGGCGATTGCCGAGGGTGGTCCTTTCATCGAAACCACCGCGCAGTTCCCGCGTGACCAGGTGCGTGTCGGCCTTGCCATGGCGCTTGCCCAGAAGTGGGGCGCTCGCGTCGTGCCGAAGGAAGTCCCGATCGACGTCATGGTCGTCGACAGCAAAAACGCCGGCGAGTTTAGCTGGTAAGAACTCCTCCCAGGCCCCGTCCCCATCTAGTATGGGGGCGGGGTTAAATCCCGACCATCGAGGAGGGTGAAATGCTGGAACTGAATGGAATAAGAAAAAGCTTTGGCAAGATCGAAGTCCTGCGCGGCGTCGACCTGCAAGCGCGCGCCGGCGAGGTGCATGCGCTTCTGGGCGAAAACGGTGCCGGCAAGTCGACTTTGATGAAGATCCTGTGCGGCATTTTGCAGCCCTCGGAAGGAACGATCCGCATCGACGGCAAGGATCGCCGCTTCGCCAATTATGACGAGGCGATTGCCGCTGGCGTCGGCATCGTGTTTCAGGAATTCAGCCTGATCCCCTATCTCAATGCCGTTGAAAACATGTTTCTTGCCCGCGAAATTCGCGGGCCGCTGCGCCTTTTGAACAAGGGCGCCATGCGCAAGCGCGCGGCTGAGATCATGAGCCGTCTGGCCGTAGATGTTCCGCTCGACGTGCCGGTGCATCGCCTGTCCGTCGCGCAGCAGCAATTTGTCGAAATCGCCAAGGCATTGTCGCTGGATGCCCGCATTCTCGTGCTCGACGAGCCGACCGCAACGCTCACCCCGTCCGAGACCGAACACCTGTTCAAGGTCATGCGGGAGTTGCGGCGTCAGGGCGTGGCGATCATCTTCATTTCGCATCATCTTGAGGAAATATTCGAGATCTGCGACCGCATCACTGTTCTGCGTGATGGTGAACTGATCGGTTCCTGCCTGACTTCGGAGGTCGATAATGACCGTCTGGTGGAGATGATGGTCGGCAGGCGCATCGAATCCAGCTTCCCGCCAAAGCCGCAGCTCGATCCTTCCGCCGCAAAGGTGATCGAAGTGGAAGAGCTGCAATTGAAGAAGGGCGGCCCCGTTTCGCGCTTTGCGCTGCGAAAGGGCGAAATTCTCGGCTTTGCCGGACTTGTCGGCTCGGGGCGCACGGAAACGGTTCTCGCCATGCTGGGGGCGCATTCCGCCTCGCGCCGCAAGATCAAGGTCGACGGTGTGGACACGCGTTTTTCCGGGCCTGATGAAGCGCTGATGCGCGGCATCGGCTTGCTTCCGGAAAGCCGCAAGGAGGAGGGGCTGATCACCAGTTTCTCCATCCTGCAGAATATTTCGCTCAACAATTATCGCAAATACCGCAAGGCCCACTGGTTCCTCGATCTCAAAAAGGAACTGGAGTACACGACAAAGGCCATGGCGCAGGTGCAGGTCAAGGCGCAGGGGCCCTATGCCCGCGTCGACACGCTATCGGGCGGCAATCAGCAGAAGATCGTTATCGCCCGCTGGCTGAACCATGACATGCGCGTGCTGATCTTCGACGAGCCGACACGTGGCATCGATGTCGGCGCGAAGGCGGAAATCTACTCGCTGATGCGCGAATTCGCGGCCAAGGGCTATTCGATCATCATGATCTCCTCGGAGCTGCCAGAAGTGATCGGCATGTCCGACAGGGTCTGCGTCTTCCGTTCCGGCGGCATCGTCGCCACGGTCGAGGGCGAAGACATCAATTCAGAAACAATAATGACAAACGCCACCACCGGGAGAGTTGAACATGTCGCTTGATGCAAACACCGGCGTTGCCGCGAAAACGGGCGGTTTCAGTCTTAGCTCCATGCTGCGTTCGCCGCTCGCCCTGCCTCTGGCGGGCCTGATTGTCGTCTCCATCCTGATGGGGCTTGCGAGCGACAATTTCTTCAGCGTCAACAACATCATGAACGTGCTGCGGCAGGTCTCCGTCGTCGGCATTCTCGCCGTCGGCATGACCTTCGTCATTCTCACCGGCGGCATCGATCTCTCGGTCGGTGCGGTCATGGCGCTTGTCGGCACATTATCGGCCGGCCTGATGGTGAATACCGGCCTGTCGCCCGCGGTTGCCCTGCCGGCTGGCCTCTTTATCGGTCTGGGCATCGGTATCTTTAACGGGGCGCTTGTCGCCTGGGGCAGGATGCCCGCCATCATCGTCACGCTCGCCACCATGGGCATGGCGCGTGGCCTTGGCCTCATCTATTCCGGCGGTTATCCGGTCAGCGGCATTCCGAGCTGGATTTCCTGGTTCGGCGTCGGCCGCATCGGCATCGTTCCTGTGCCTGTCATCATAATGGTGGTGATTTATGCCGTGGCCTGGGTGCTGTTGCAGCGCACCGCCTTCGGCCGCCACGTCTATGCGCTTGGTGGCAACGAGTTGGCGGCCCGTCTTTCGGGCGTGAAGACCCGGCGCGTCAAGCTTGCCGTCTATGGCATTTCAGGTGTCACGGCAGCTTTTGCCGCGCTTATCCTCACCGGCCGCCTGATGAGCGGTCAGCCCAACGCCGGTGTCGGTTTTGAGCTTGATGCCATCGCGGCTGTCGTTCTCGGCGGCACGGCGATTGCCGGGGGCAGGGGGCTTATTCTCGGTACGCTCATCGGTGCGGTGCTGCTGGGCATCCTCAATAACGGCCTCAACCTCATGGGCATCAACCCCTATCTGCAGGATGTCATCAAGGGCGGCATCATCCTGCTGGCCATCTATATCGGGCGCGAATGGCGCTGAGCCGGCCCGGAAACACCTTCATAAACGCAGGAGAACTAAATGTCTGAATCGCTGCAAGGCAAGATCGCGGTCATCACCGGCGCCGCATCCGGCATCGGGCTTGCAACCACAGAAGCGCTGCTGGAACAGGGCGCAACCGTGGTCATGGTCGACTGGAACGAGAAAGCCTTGAAAGATCTGGCCGCCAAGCTCGGCGAGCGCGCCATTCCGCAGGTTACCAACCTCTTGGATGCCGACAGCTGCAACGCCATGGTTCCCGAAATCCTGGAGAAGGTCGATCATATCGACATTCTCTATTGCAATGCCGGCACCTATATCGGCGGTGAGCTGACCGAAACGACGCCTGAAGCCATCGACAAGATGCTGAACCTCAACGTCAACGCGGTCATGAAGAATGTTCAGGCCGTCGTGCCGCATATGTCGGCGCGCAAGACGGGTGATATCATCGTCACCTGCTCGATCGCCGGCCATTTTCCGACCTATTGGGAGCCTGTCTATTCGGGTTCGAAATGGGCGATCACCAGCTTCGTGCAGGGCATGCGCCGCCAGATGATCCCGCATGGCGTGCGCGTCGCGCAGGTCTCTCCCGGCCCGGTTGTCTCCGCACTTCTGGCGGACTGGCCGGAGGAAAACCTCCGCAAGGCCAAGGAATCGGGTAGCCTTATCGACGCGAGCGAAGTGGCCGATGCGGTTATCTACATGCTGACGCGCAAGCGCACCGTCACCATCCGCGACATGCTGGTTCTCCCGACCAACTTCGACCGCGTTTAAAAATGTCTGGGGCGGCTGGGGAAATCGGAACCGGTCCAGCCGCTCCATATCGTTCAAGCACCGGATGATCCGCTCCGAGGAGTATCGCAAATGGCTTCCTACCTTGTTGGCGTCGATGTCGGGACAGGCTCGGCGCGGGCCGGTGTCTTCGATGTTGCAGGCAAGCTTCTCGCTACCGCCAAACGCCCGATCGGCATGCATCGCGAGGATGGCGGCATTGCCGAACAGTCGAGCGGTGAGGTGTGGCAGGCGGTTTGTGATAGCGTTCGCGAAAGCGTTTCGCGCGCCGGTATCGATCCGGCCGAGGTCGCCGGCATCGGTTTTGATGCCACCTGCTCGCTCGTTGTCCGCGGGCCTGACGATGAGACGCTGCCGGTTGGCGCTGCCGATCATCCCGAACGCGATATCATCGTCTGGATGGACCACCGCGCCGTTGAACAGGCGGAGCGCATCAATGCGGGCGAACATGCGGTCCTGAAATATGTCGGCGGTCGCATCTCTCCCGAAATGCAGACGCCGAAGCTTCTGTGGCTCAGCGAAAACAGGCCGGAAATCTATGCGCGCGCCGAGCATTTCTTCGACCTGACGGATTTTCTGACGTGGAAGGCTTCCGGCGCGCTCGATCGTTCCGCTTGCACGGTGACTTGCAAGTGGACCTATCTCGCCCATGAAAACCGCTGGGATGCGGAGTATTTCAACCACATCGGGCTTGGCGATCTAGCCGAGCAGGGCTTCCGCCGCATCGGTGAAAGCGTCGTCCATCCCGGTACAGCGTTGGGCGCGGGCCTGACCGAAGATGCGGCAAAAGCCATGGGGCTGGTTGCAGGCACCGCAGTTGCCGCAGGCCTGATCGATGCCCATGCCGGTGGCGTTGGCACGGTGGCTGCCGGCGGTGATGCATCGCGATGCCTTGGTTATGTCTTTGGCACGTCCTCCTGCACCATGACCACTACTGCCGAACCCGCCTTCGTGCCGGGTGTCTGGGGTCCCTATTATTCCGCCATGGTTCCCGGCGCATGGCTCAACGAAGGCGGCCAGTCTGCCGCCGGCGCGGCCATCGACTATCTGGTGCAATTGCACCCGGCCTTTGCCGAGGCGAACGCGCTTGCCGAGAAGGAAGGCAAAGCCTTGCCGGTATGGCTTGCCGACCGCGCTCTAAGCCTTGCCGCATCCACTTCCGCCGCAGCTGAGATTGCCGAAGATTTTCATGTGGTGCCGGAGTTTCTGGGTAACCGCGCTCCCTTTGCCGATCCGCATGCCCGCGCAGTCATTGCCGGTTATGGCATGGAGACCGGTGTGGATTCGCTCGTAGCACTTTACGTCGCGGGGCTTCTCGGCCTTGGCTATGGGCTTCGCCAGATCATCGAAACGCAGGCCCGCAATGGCGCGCCGGTGGAAACCATCAGCGTCAGCGGCGGGGCAGGCGCTCATCCGCTTGCCCGGCAATTGCTGGCCGACGCAACGGGGCTTCCTGTCGAACTGACCGAATGCGAAGAGCCGGTGCTTCTGGGGTCGGCCATGCTGGGTGCCGTTGCTGCGGAAACCTATCCGGATCTTATGGCGGCGATGCCCGCCATGTCGCGGATCGCCAGCTGTGCTTCGCCTGATCCTGCTTTTCAAAAGGTTCATCAGTGGCGTTACGACGCGTTTCTGGCGCTCCAGAATGCGGCGCGCGCCATTCGCTCAGCCAGCCATTCCTGAAGCGCGTCAAAAGCTTAGATCATCTGGCCCTATTGGCCGCAAAATAACGAGGATTCCATGCAGTTTTCCGGAAAGTCCGTCATCATCACCGGCGCAGGCAAAGGCATCGGCCGCGCCTGTGCGCAGCTGATGGCCGCACGCGGTGCGGAAGTGGTGGCGATCAGCCGCACGCAGTCCGATCTCGATAGCCTGAAAAGCGAAATTGGCGGCCGTTCGATCCGTGTCGATCTTGCCGACGTCGCTGCCACCCGTGCTGCCATGGCCGAAGCTGGTCCGTGCGATTTCCTGATCAACAGCGCCGGCATCAACGTGCTGGAAAGCGTGCTAGACATGAGCGATGCTGGCTATGAGGCCGTGCTGGGCATCAACCTGCGCGCCGCTCTCGTCACCTGCCAGGAATTTGCCCGCGCTCGCGTCGCGCAGGGTGGCGGTGGCGCCATCGTCAACATCACGTCCATCGCCGGCCATCGCGGTTTTCAGGATCATCTTTGCTATGCGGCGTCGAAGGCCGGGCTTGAAGGCGCAACCCGTGTTCTCGCCAAGGAGCTTGGCGCGCACGGTATTCGCGTTAACGCCGTTGCCCCGACGATCACGCTCACCGAACTGGCGGCGGAAGCCTGGAACGATCCCGTCAAGAGCCAGCCGATGATGGTTCGCCATCCGCTTAACCGTTTTGCCGAAGCCGAAGAGGTCGCGCAGAGCATCGCGCTGCTGCTCTCTGATGACAGCAAGATGATTTCCGGGGCCGTGTTGCCTGTGGACGGCGGTTTCCTCGCCGTTTGACGTTTGGCAAACAGGCTCGGAGAATAATGAGCGGATGCGCAAGCGCGCCCGAAGGTTAAGAGAACGCCCGGCAAACCGCCGGGCGCATCTAGATTAATGACGATGCTCGGGCATGTCCTTTAACTGGTCCTTCGTCCATGAAGTAACCGCGTGGACATCGCCGTCCTCATCCCGCATGAAATCGAGATCGCTGAGTGGCACGGCGACAGGCTTTGCGCCGATGCCGAGAAAACCACCGACATCAATGATCGCAGTGCTGCCGGCTCCAACGCCGTGCACGTGGTCAACCTTGCCGACCTTATGGTCATCCGCACCATAAACGGTCGCTTCTTCGAGCACCGAAGGCGTGAGTTCCGTTTCAACCAGACGTACGTGATTGGTGTGATCCATTGTTCTTCCTCCTGTCTTGGTTTGCAGAAAACAAACTCCCGCATCGCAAAACTGTTCCATCCAATTTTGCGGCTGGTGGAGACGGGTTATTTCTCATCGGTGCATTGTTGGGTCCCGGGCGGATGCCCGTCAGAAGAACTGGAGGAACAGGCAGCCCTTCTGTGGGAGGCGCTTGGTCCTCCTCCCCCGGTCGACCGAAAAAGGACGGCTATTTGCCTCTACCCCGTCCGGTCAACTTGCGGTGGCAGGTCGTGACTTTCCTGCATTGTTGCGGGTCGCTGCGCGGCGTCCAGAAAGAAATTCATCGACATCCTCTTCTCGCAGCGGCGGCGCATAAACATAGCCCTGCACCAGAGTCGCACCGAGGCCTTCAAGGGCTGCAAGCTCTCCTGATGTTTCGACCCCTTCCACCACACATTCCAGTCCCATATCCCGGCTGAGGGTGAGAAGGGATTTCACGATCTTGTAGCTCGCCGGCTTTTCGTGCAGGTCGGTCACGAAACTGCGGTCGATCTTGATTTTGGTAAGAGGCAGGGCATGCAGCCGCGTCAGGCTGGAATAACCCGTGCCAAAATCATCCAGCGAAATCCCGCAGCCGAGACGCCGCAACAGTTCGACTGACTGTCTGACCTGTTCGAAATCATGCGCAAAGGCCGTCTCGGTAATTTCAAGGTCAAGACGGCGTGCGTCGAAGCCGCTGTTTTCGATGATGCCGATCAGGGATAGCACGCCTTCGCAGGAATTGAGATCATGGGCCGAGAGGTTGAAGGACAGCCTGAGAGAAGGCTCCCACTTCGAGGCGGAAGCCAGGGCCATCCTGAGAAGCGGCCGCGTCAGTGAACTGACGATTCCGGCCCGCTCGGCGATGGAGAAGAATTGGGCGGGTGGCACATGCCCGAGGATCGGGCTATGCCAGCGCGCCAGCGCCTCAAAACCGTCGGTTTCTCCATCGCGTATATCCACGATTGGCTGGAACACGACTGAAAGCTCGTTTTCCATATCGCGTTGCTTGAGCAGATGTTCGATGCGGGCTTCGATATTAATCTGCTTTTCGTGTTCCGCGTCGAACAGGACGGCATCGCCGCGCCGGGTCTTCTTGGCATGATAAAGGGCATAGTCCGCCCTGTCGAAAAGCTGTTCCAGCGTGGAGGCGAGATTTGGAAAGACGGCTATCCCCATCGAGGCGGAAACATGCACCGTTCCCTCCGGCATATGGTAGGGCGCTCTCAACTGCTCTGAAATTGCGTTGGCATTGGCAACGAGTTGCGCATCATCAGGTATGATCGGAGCAACGATGGCAAATTCGTCGCCGCCCAGCCGGAACGCCTTGCTGGCTTTCAGACTGGCGGTAAGGCGTTTGCTGACATTGACCAGCAGTCTGTCGCCCACGGAGTGTCCATAGAGGTCGTTGACCGGCTTGAAGCCGTCGAGATCGATGACGCCTAACGCCAGCCGTGTTCCTGCGGCGCTGGCCTTTTCCAGCTCGACTTCCAGATGGGAAAAAAAAGCGCGGCGATTGGGCAGCTCGGTCAGGCTGTCCATATTGGCGAGCAGCAGGTTCTCGTTGCTCAGCGCTTCCGTACGCTGCTGCGAGACGACCATACGCTCGAAATTGCGGTAGTTGGTCAACAGGATGGACATCATGCCGGCGCAGACCAGCAGAACATTGATGGCGATGGCGATGAATGTCGGTTGCCGTGATGCCAGAAAGAAGACGATGAATGCGCCGTTGACGATGAGGGTGACAATGAAGGCGGCAGAGCGCACATACATCAGACAGAAGATGCAGGAAATCACGGTGATTGCCATGTAGAAGGCAACGTGAGACTGCATATAAGCGTCACCGTAAGGCACCAGCAAAAAAGACCAGAGCGTGAATGCCATGGCGATGCCGACCGCCAGGCGGTTTGTGCGCTGGAGTGCGGCATGGGCCATTTTCGGCTTCGGATCGATGCCGCGCGTCTTCCACCAGAATGCGACCCTGAGGGTGCAGCCAAGGGTGAAAAGAGTGGGAACTCCAATGGTGAGCCAAAACGGCGCCAGTTGCATGTGCGTAATGGCAAGCGCCCATGTACTTGAAAGCAGTATGAAATACATCATCGGCATCTGCCGTGTGAAGGCGCGATACTGTGCTTTCAGCAAGTCCGGATTATCAGATCGAACAGACATGAAATTTTGAAATTTTTGTTTGGCAGTTAGTATTTTCATTGGCCGCTCATCAAGTAGAGAACGGCGTTCATAACATAAATACAGTTACATCATTGAAAATACACAGGGTTAATCGATGGAGAACCATATCAACCTCGAGATGTGTACAATTGTCTGTCGCAACACATCATTTGCATTGATCAAAGTGCGCTGCTACGTCTTGAGTGATCCAAAACAAGCGTTTAATTCAGCGCCAACAATTGCGATGGCCGTCCTGCACGGGCGGGATTGGCCGTGTCCGATCCGCCACAATCAATTCCTCCAAAAATCGTGCTTGAAAACACTGAACACGTGTGCAATATGAACACGCGTTCACTCTAGAGGAAATGGTTGTTGCGCATGGACTCGATGCCTTATCCGGATACATTGACGGCTCGCGCCGAACTCTGCCGCAGCGTTATTCTTTCCGCCGGGGAACTGGTGCTGAAAGGTTTTCAGGGCGAAGCGACACGCAGCTTCTCGATGAAGGGGCCACAGGACTTTCTGACCGTCACGGATGCTGCCTCCGAAGCGCATATTCGCGGGGCCATCGCGGCTTGTTTTCCCGATGACAGTTTTTTCGGAGAAGAAGGCGGCGGGGAGATTGGCGAGCGCGTCTGGGTCGTGGATCCCATCGACGGCACTGCGAATTTCGCCCGCGGCATTCCACATTTCTGCATCTCCATCGCTTATGTCGAAAACGGGCGAACAGAGCTTGGCGCGATCTATAATCCCGCGCTTGACGAGCTTTATTTCGCCCGTCGCGGGGAGGGGGCGACGCGCAACGGCTTGCCGCTCCGGGTGTCGGAGACGGAGCGTTTCGATGCGGCGTCGATTGAAATGGGCTGGTCGACCCGCGTGGCGAATGACGTCTATCTCGACGTCGTCAAGAACCTGCTCGATATGGGCACCAATGTCCGCCGCGCCGGCTCAGGGGCCATGGCGCTTGCCTATGTGGCTGATGGCCGCTCAGATGCCTATCTCGAATTGCATATGAATTCATGGGATTGTCTTGCGGGGCTGCTACTCGTCAGCGAAGCTGGCGGGGATGTCTGCCCTTTCCTGGAAATCGGTAGTCTTGAAGATGGCGGGCCGGTGCTGGCGGCAGCCGGCGGTGTTGCCAAAGGTGTCAGTGAGGCATCGAACATACCTTTGGCCGAGCGGCAGCCGTCCGGTGGGCAGCGGGCCGCATCGGCCTGATTTTAGACGAAGCTCAGCCCGTGATGAAGGGCTGCTTCGTGCATGTGGAGGAATGACATGGATGGACCCGTTTATGCCCGGCCTGCGATCAGCCTGATTTCGGAAGGGCTCGGCCCGCACAATGCTGCGCTTTATATCGGCGGCAGCGACGGTGCGAGTGATCTCGGGCTCCTGCGCCGGCACGGCATCACCACTGTCGTCAATTGCGCCGTCAACCTCGATATCAATCTCGTGCAGGCGGCGGCGGAAGAGGGCGACAGACGCCCTGTAGGTTACGGTGATATCCGCTATTACAAGCTTGGCCTGATCGACGGGGAGGGCAGCCCCGACACGATGATGCTGGGGGCCTATTACATTCTTGACGGTGCGCTTCGCCAGACGATGCCGAAACGCGAAACCTATCCGTTTCCAGATGGCGGCAATGTGCTGGTCAACTGCCGCAGCGGCCGCAGCCGCTCCGTCTCGCTGGTAGCGCTTTTCCTCCACAAGCAGCAGCCGCATCTTTACCCCACACTTGACGACGCGGTTTCCGTGATCCGCACCAGGCGGGAATTGCGGCCCGATGAATGGTTCGAGACGCCGAAACCCATGCTTTATGCCGCCGCCCGCCGTGCCTCCGACTGGATCGACATGGTTGAGGGCAGAAAGACCACCCAATCATGCTGACACGTGCGCTTCCCTCCGTCGCCGTCATTGCTGACGCGCATTTTCATGACACGACCGCTGATTTCGGATTTCCAGGCATCGAGATCGATGGTGAGCGCATCACCATGCGCAGCTGGTCGGATACACGCGAATCCACCCGGGTTTTCAACGAGAGCGCCGATGCGCTGCATGCCGCACTCGAAGAGGTGCGGCAACGGGGCATTCGCCATGTGGTGCTGCTTGGCGATTATACCGATGACGGCCAGCGGGCGACCACCGAAACGCTGAAGGGCATTCTGGAGCGTCATCGCGATGCCCATGGCACCGCTTTTTATGCATTGCCCGGAAACCACGATATTTTTGGCCCGCGCGGCCGGCACCATACCAAGGAATTCCTGACGGAAAATGGCCGATGCCTTTCCGTTTCGAGCGATGTACGGCGCGCTGGGGAGCGGGTTGTCATCAGCGACCGGATGTATTGCGAGGGCTATCCAGTCGGCCTCGGCCCCATGGCGGCTTTCGGATACTTCCGCCAGCCCGACTATATTCATTGGGAAACGCCATTCGGTCTCTCCGACTTGGCGGAGGACCGCCTGTACGAGGTGCGCTCGCCCGATGGGCAAAATGTCTACCAGCTGATGGATGCCTCCTATCTCGTCGAGCCGGAGCCGGGTCTCTGGCTACTGATGATTGACGCCAATATTTTCGAACCGCTCGATGGTACTTTCGAGACAGGCGAAGAGGCGGCCTTCACCGACAGCACCTCCGGCGGCTGGAACGCGCTTTTGCGCTGCAAACCCTTCATTATCGACTGGATTGCCGATGTGCGTCATAGGGCAGAGGCGCTCGGCAAAACGTTGCTTGGCTTTTCTCACTATCCGGCGCTCGATCCTTTTGATGGCGCAAGCGGTGCCGAAGGCGCGCTGTTCGGCGAAACCAATGTCGTGCGCCGCACGCCGCGCAAAGCGGTGGAGGATGCGCTGCGTCACGCCGGGCTTGCCATCCATTTCAGCGGGCACCTGCATGTGGAAGGTGTGACAAGGCGCGGGGAAGGGGAGAATTCGCTCACCAATATCGCCGTGCCGTCGCTGGTGGCCTTCCCGCCCGCCTTCAAGGTTGTCCACCCGTCGCGGCAGGAAATCACTGTGGAGACGGTGGAGATGGACGCTCTGCCGATCAACAGCCGTATTTGCCGAGGCTATGCGCAGGAAACGGCGCTGGCCGGCGAGGACGAGGACCGGGCGTTTGCGGCGGGCAACTACGGTGATTTTCTGCTTGGCCATAAACGGGCGCTGATCAAGCACCGTTATTTCATCAAGGAATGGCCGGCCGAGGTTGTGGCGGCCATTGCGGATAAAACCGTGCAGGATGTTATTGGCCTGATTGGGAAGAAGGGCGCATCCATATCGGACGGCCTCGTGCTGGCTTCTGAATTACCGATGTTCGAGCTGATTGCCGATTGGTATTGCCTGCGTCAGGGCGCGGGTCTTGCCCTGCCGCATATCCAGCCAGAGCGGCTTTCCCTCTATCGGGTACTTGCGGAACGCTTCGGCCGCGAGGCGGATCGCCACGACGGTTCCGTTCAAAGCTTTATCGAAATCTTCTTCGGTGCGCTCGGCCTGTTTCTGGAGCGTGCTGAAGGCAGTTCGCGTGATCTCACGCTTCAGCTCGCTCCACAATATGAGCGCGTAGCGGTTTGATCTGAAGGTTTTGCAACGGGCTGCTGCATCGCAGCCGAGTGCAGACCGGCGGCGGGGACGACAAGCGAGGTGATCCGATGGAATCGGTCGTTGTCAGCATCAATCTGTTCGGCGCGGTGGCGCTGCTACTTTTCGGCCTTGCGCAGATCAAGGACGGCATGTCGCGCGCATTTGGCGCCAGGCTTCGCACCGGTCTTGCCGCCGGCACGCGGGGCGGTTTTCGCTCCTTCGTTGCCGGTCTCGTGGCGACGATCGCCTTGCAGAGTTCGACTGCGACCGCGCTGATGGTCGCTTCTTTCGTTGAAAAAGACCTTATCGCCCCGGCCATGGCGCAGATCGTGCTGCTGGGAGCCAATGTTGGCACCGCGATGACTGCGTGGATTGTCGCGCTCGGGCTTGGCTGGCTGTCGCCAATGCTCATCCTCGCGGGCGTCATCCTGCTACGGGGAAAATCGGCGCAGCGGCAGGGAGCGGGTGCGGCCCTTGCCGGTGTCGGCCTGATGCTGCTTTCCCTGCATCTTCTTTCCGCCGCGACCGATCCTATCAGACAATCACCGGCGCTTGGCCTCTTCATTTCATTGCTTGGCGATGCCTGGCCGGTGGCGCTGATTTTCTCCGCCGTCCTGGCGGTGCTGGCATCTTCCAGCCTTGCGATTGTCGTTCTCATCCTGTCGCTCGCGGCAAGCGGCGGCATCGAAACGAGCCTCGTCATCGTGCTGGTGCTCGGCGCCAATCTCGGCGGTGCGGTGCCGCCGGTGCTGGCAACGCTGAAAGCGCCGATTGCGGCGCGCCGGGTGACTGTCGGCAACCTCATCGTCAGGGCCATCGGCTGTCTTCTGGCCCTGCCTCTTGCCGGATATGGCGCGGTGCTTCTGGATATGTCGCCCTTTTCGCACGCCAATCTCGCTGTTGATGCGCATCTTTTCTTCAATCTGGCTGTTGCTGCCATCGCGTGGCCGCTCTCGCCGCTGCTTTTGCGGGTAACGAAGGCAATGCTGCCGGAAAAAGAGGGAAGCGAAAGCAGCCGCAGCTATCTCGACAGTCACGATCTCGATCAGCCGGTTGCAGCACTTGCCGGTGCAAGCCGCGAGGTGCTGCTGGTCGGCGACCTGATCGAGCGCATGCTGCGGCAGGCAAGCGAGGCGATGCGCGATAGCGACGTCGCGAAACTCAACGACATCAGCAGGCTGGAAGGCCGGGTCGACCGCATACAGCATGACATCAAGGTCTATGTCTCGAAGGTGGGACAGGATGGGCTTTGCCGGAAAGACCAGCGCCGCGCGATGGATATCGTCGAATATGCCATCAATCTCGAACATATCGGCGATATTATCGAGAAAGGCATCCGCCCGGAAATCGCCAAGAAGATCGATCTTGGCCTCCAGTTTTCCGCTGACGGCAAGAGTGAGCTGGAGCGTCTTTTCGCCGTCACACTCGACAATATCCGCATGGCCCAATCGGTTTTCGCAACCCGCAATGCCGATCTTGCCCGCCGGCTGGTGGAAGTGAAGGAAGATGTGCGGCGTCTCGAAAAGCAGTCTTCGGAGCGCCATCTGCAGCGCCTGCGTGATGGCCGGGCCGACAGCATCCAGACCAGCTCCGTGCATCTGGACATGCTGCGCGATCTCAAACGCATCAACGCCCATATCGCCGCCGTCGCTCATCCGATCCTCGATGAAAGCGGCCTCCTGATTGAAAGCCGCATCAAGCAGGTGGGTTAGCGCGCGGTGATGCGCTCGACCATGGAAACGGGCACGACCTGAAGCCGGGTTTCCGGCAGGTCGCTGTCGAGCGCGGTCAGGACTTTTTCGGTCAGCGCGTCGAAGGATTGGGCAACGGTGGTCAGTTGATAGCTTTTCCAGCCAGCCTGTGGAATATCGTCGAAACCGACGATCGAGAGATCTTCCGGTACCCGGCGACCCATTTCCAGACGTGCGGCGTCCATGAAACCGAGTGCCAGCAGATCGGTCACGCAGAAAGCGCCATCGATCGCCTTGTCGGCCAGCAATTCGCAGCCGGCCTGATAACCGCTGTCATAGCTCGTCGGTCCGCCGGACCAGGGAACGACCTCGATGCCTTCGATGCTCATGCGCTGGGTGAAGGCGCCGGCGCGGCGCAGCTGCGCCGGGGTCTGGCTGCCGCTGGAAATCACCGCGACCTTGCGGCATTTGGCCGCCACGAGCCGCATGGCGGCAAGGTCGGCACCGTGGGAATCGTCGCTCAGCACCATATTGGTGTCGGTGCGGTCGAGACGCTGGTTGATGAGGATGAGGCGCACGCCATTGGCGATGCATTCATCGACGATCGAAGCCGGCGGTTCGCCGGAAAGAACGACGATTGCCTGGGCGCGGAACTCGAAGAGAAGCTCGATCAGCGGCGCGATGTCCTTGCGCGCATCCGCCGCATTCAGCAGCAGGCATTGCAGCCCGCGGCGCAGAAGGCCGATGCTGAGCAGATCGAGCTGCTTTGAAATGAAGGGGGAACTCAGATTGGCGCCGACAACCCCGATGAGGTTGGAGCGGTCATTATTGAGGCCCTGCGCCAGACGGTTGACGCGGTAGCCAAGTTCCTGCGCGGCTTTCAGCACCTTGCGCCGCACCACCTTCGAAACGCTGCCGCCGGGAGTGAAGGTACGCGAGACGGCGGAGCGCGAGACCCCGGCCTTTTTCGCCACCTCTTCGGCTGTCACGAACCCTCTCGCCATTCAATTCCCCCGGTTGCGAAATCCTATGCCTGATACCACAGGCGATGTGGCGTCGGCTATTCCAATCGAAATTTTTCAGCTGCCCGCCGCTGCGCGAGGGCAGGGAGATGACGTACACTCCGGGAAAACGTCTCATTCGTTCCATTGCTGTCCCGCCGGGAAAAACATTCCTCCGTTCATCCTGCTCAAAAAATTACAGTTTTGTGACAAAAAGACCTTTTAAAACAAATAAATAACTTAGTGATCACGTGTGCATTTTTTCGTTGACAAACCGCCTTTAAAGACGGATCATGCATTCCAAGGTCGAGTGATATATGGAATTTTTATTCCATATTCGCTTTGCCGACGATGTTTTCGGGAGGAGCTGGGATCATCGTTGTTGGCGGGTTTTGGACACCCGCTTCTGAAGCATTGATGCATTGCTGAAGGTCACGCACGCGCCGCCTGTTTTGCAGGCTGTGCGAAGGCAGTTTTTTGCCGGCGTGTCAGGGCAGTGGTGTAGCCATACGGGGAGAGATAATGGCTCTTTTAAGCGAATCAGCGAAGGCGGAGGCATTGGGGCGTCCCCCGGCGGCCGCGCCTTCGGCATGGCAGGCCTGGCGATATCGCCTCAAGGTCGCGCTCCGGGAGCCGACGACGCTGATCGGCGTTCTGACGGCTCTGCTTTTCACCTATCTGATCGTCATTCCGATCATTTCGATCGTTTTCGATGCGGTGCGCGTGCAATTCGGCCACGAACGGCGTCTTGGCAAAGATGTTGGCGACCTCACGCTTTATTATCTCGACAGGGCGTTTTTCTCGCCTGTCGCGACAGACCTTTTCTGGCGACCGCTCTTCAACACCCTGACGGTAGCTTTCGGGGCGATTGCGCTTTCGTTGGTCATCGGCACCGTGCTTGCCTGGCTTATCAGCCGCACGGATATGTTCGGCCGTCGTTGGTTCGCCACCGCGCTGATCGTGCCTTATATGCTGCCGGCCTGGACCTTCGCGCTGGCATGGACGACCCTGTTCAAAAACCGCACCGTTGGCGGCCAGCCCGGCTGGTTCGAGGCGATAGGCCTGACACCGCCGGACTGGGTGGCCTATGGACGCTTCCCGATCACCATCATCCTTGCGCTGCATTACACGCCTTTCGTCATCCTGCTGTTCGGCTCGGCGCTTCGCCGCTTCGACTCGCAGCTTGAGGATTCCGCCCGCATTCTCGGCGCACACCGTTATCAGGTGGCCTTGCAGATCATCATGCCGCTGATGCGCCCGGCGCTGCTGTCTTCCATGGTGCTGATCTTTGCGAAGTGCCTTGGCGAGTTCGGTGTGCCTTATGTTCTGGGGCTTCCCGTGAAATTCGAAGTCCTGTCGACTTCGCTGTTCCGCAGCATCGCCTCGCGCCAGACCGGCGTTGCCGGTGTCGTTGCGGCTGCGATCATGCTCATCGGCATCGTCACGCTGATGATTGACGCCCGCCTCGTTCGCGAAGCCCGCCGGTTCGTGACGATCGGGTCGAAGGGTTCGATGAACCGTCTAAGCCGTCTCGGCAAGATGCGGTTTCCGGCAACCGGCTTTGCCGCTGCCGTCTTTATCCTCAGCGTCGGCCTGCCGCTTCTGACCCTGGCGCTCTCGACCGTCATGAAGATGCCGGCCAGATTCTCGCTCGATAACTTCACACTCGATTACTGGATCGGCACCAACCTCAACACGGTGGCCTTGCAGACCGGTGTTCTCTTGAGCCCCGATCTCTGGGCGGCCGCCAAAAACACGATGATGATCGTCGGCCTTGCCTCGCTGACATCAGGCGTTCTCGGTCTCTTGGTCGGCTATGTCGTCATCCGCACGCCGGTGCGCGCGCTGTCGGTCTATCTGCGACAGGTAACGTTCCTGCCCTATCTCGTGCCGGGCATCGCCTTTGCCGCCGCCTATCTGTCGCTGTTTGCCGTTCCGCGCGGGCCGATGCCGGCGCTCTATGGCACGGTGACGATCCTTATCCTCGCACTGATTGCCGACCAGATGCCCTATGCCTCACGCGCCGGCATCTCGGCCATGACGCAGCTTGGAAAGGACCCGGAAGAGGCGGCGCAGATCGCCGGCGCCGGCTGGTTCCGCCGCATGATCTCCATCGTCATCCCGATCCAGAAGGGATCGCTGGTGACGGGGGTTCTCCTGCCCTTCATTTCGGGCATCAAGGGCTTGAGCCTTTTCGTCATCCTCGCGGTGCCTAGCACGGACGTGCTGACCACCTATTCGCTGCGACTGGTCGATTACCACTACACACAGGCCGCCAACGCCGTGGTGCTGATCATCGCCGGCATCGCCTATTTCGGCACGCTGCTGGCCCAGAAACTGACCCGCACAAATCTTGCAGAAGGACTTGGAAGCTGATGCCTACCATCAACTTGCGCGGTGCGCAGAAAAACTACGGTGTGAATTCCCCAAATGCGGTTTCCGATCTCGATCTCGAAATCCGTGACGGCGAATTCATGTGCCTGCTCGGCCCTTCCGGCTGCGGCAAAACCACGACGCTGCGCATGATCGCCGGCCTCGAAAACCTCTCCGGCGGGGAAATCCGCGTCGGCGACCGGGTGATAGACTCTGTCAATGACGGCATCTTCGTGCCGCCGGAAAAGCGTGAAATGGGCCTGGTCTTCCAGAGCTATGCGCTTTGGCCGCATTTGACGATCGAGCGCAACACGGATTTCGGCCTGCGCCTGCGCAAGCTGCCGAAGGCCGAACGTGAAGCCCGTGTCGAGCGCGTCATGCAGGCGCTCGACATTGCCAAATATCGCGATCGTTACCCGTCGCAGCTTTCCGGTGGCCAGCAGCAGCGCGTGGCGCTTGCCCGCATGCTTGCCGTCAATCCCGGCGTTCTGCTTCTCGATGAGCCGCTGTCCAATCTGGATGCGCGGCTGCGGCTGGAAATGCGCGCCGAACTGAAGCGGCTGCACAAGGAATTCAAGACCACCATCGTCTTCGTGACGCATGACCAGTGGGAAGCCATGACGCTTGCCACCACTATCGCCGTCATGAACGAGGGCACGTTGCAGCAGATGGGCACGCCGAACGATATCTATGATCGTCCGGCCAACCGCTTCGTCGCCGAATTTGTCGGCAGCCCGCCGATCAATATCCTGACCTTCGGCCAGCCCGGCGTCTCCGATGTTGCCGATAAGGGCGAAGCCTATTTTGCAGCGCGTTATCCGCAACTGCGCGGCATCGCCTCGGTCGGCATGCGGCCGGAGGCGATGGGTTACGTGATGAAGCCGGAGGATGTGCCGCAGGGCAGCTTCGCGGGTGAAATGACGGTGACGGGCGTGCTGCCGACCGGCGGCAGCTGGATTCTCGAACTTAGAAGCGAAAACCACACGCTGTTCCTCACCACCCATTCCCTGCCGCGTATCGACAGCGGCGACCGCGTGTTTTTCCACGTGCCGCCGGAGGCCCTGCACGCTTTCGACGCAAGGGGACAGCGGGTCACCGAGGCGGACGCCGTTCTACGCAATAGCACCTACAACTGAAAACGCCGGCAAAGACGGCTGAAGGAGAAGCAGTATGAAGCGGACAATGACGGGTTTGAGCCGGCTGTTATGCGCAACGGCTATCGCTGCGACGTTTGGCGGCGCGGCGAAGGCGGAAGAGCCGTTCGACCTCAATGCCCTGATCGAGGCGGCCAAAAAGGAAAAGCCGATCACCGTTTATGACAGCACCGGCAAGATCGTCGAAATGGCGAAGAACTTCGCCGCGAAATATGGCGTGGGCGCCGAGGGCGCGAAGGTCAAGGCCACAGCCCAGCTGGAAATGATCATCCGCGAGGCGCGCGCCAACAATATCCAGGGCGACGTTTCGATCATCAGCGATGCGCCGGCAGCGATGGCGCAGCTTATTCCGATGGGTTTTGTCGAAAGCTGGTTGCCGCCGGATCTGGCCGGCAATATTCCGCCGGAATATCAGGATCCGCTCACCGTCGTCACCAGCGCCAATGTCTGGGCCTATAATAGTGAGCTTTTCGACAAATGCCCCGTTTCCAACATCTGGGAACTGACCGACCCGAAGTGGAAGGGCAAGGTGGCGATGCAGGATCCGCTCGGCAAAGCCTCCTATGTCGATTGGTTCAATCAGATGGCCAAACATGGCGATGGCGAGGTAAAGGCGGCCTATAAGGCGCTCTACGGCAAAGACCTTGAAACCGCAGAGACGACTGCGACCGCCGCCTGGGTGAAGGCGCTTGCCGCCAACGCTCCGCTTCTGACCGATGCCGATGCGGCGGCCGCCGAAGCCGTTGGTACGCCCGGCCAGAAGGATGCGTTCATGGGCCTCATCAGCTCGGCGAAGTTCCGCGACAATGCCGACAAGGGCATGAAGCTTGGTCTTTGCAAGGAGCTGAAGCCTTGGGCCGGCTGGCTTTATCCGGGCGTCGGCCTGATTACCAAGGGTACGGACAGCCCGAACGCAGCGAAGCTCTTCATTCACTACATCATGACCGCTGAAGGTATCGCGCCGCAGGCGATCGACGGCAAGATGTCAACGAACAAAGAGGTGAGCCTGCCCGCCGACGAGCCTTCTGGCATCGGCGCGGTTCTCGATCACATTCTGCCTTACAGCATGGCCACCAGCCTTGACGACTGGGATGCGCGCGAAACCTGGCAGGACTTCTGGCGTGTGAACTACAAAAAATAACGGGGGGACCGACGCAGTGACTATAATGAAGCATAACCGATATGGTGGGCAGCGCGGGGGGCGAATGGCCGCCTCCGCGCTCTCGCTGATCTTCTCGCTGGCGCTTGGCGGTGCGGCACAGGCGCAGGACGCCTTTAATCTCGATGCGTTGATCGATGCCGCAAAGAAGGAAAAGCCGATCACCGTTTATGCGGTGACCGGCAAGATCGTCGACACCGCGCAGGCCTTCACAGCCAAATACGGCGTGCAGGCCAGCGGCAAGAAGGTGAACGAGGCAACACAGGTCGAGTTGATGATCCGCGAGCATCGGGCCGGCAACGTCGTCGGCGATGTCAGCGTTGCAACCGATGTCGCCTCCGCCATGGGGGAGCTTTTGCCGGAAGGCATCGCCACCAGCTGGTCACCGCCGGATATGGAAGGCGATATTCCGCAAAAGCTGCGCGATCCGCTCGTGATCGTCTCCGATCCGCATGTGTTTACCTATAATACCGAGAAATACGACACATGCCCGGTCACCAATATCTGGCAGATGACGGAGCCGAAGTGGAAGGGCAAGCTGGCCATGCTCGATCTCTTCGACAAGCCGCTTTACGCCGACTGGTTCAACCAGATCGAAACCCATCACGATGCCGATGTCGCCAAGGCCTACGAAGACCTCTACGGCAAGAAGCTTGAAACGGGCGAAAAAAGCGCGACGGCAGCCTGGGTAAAGGCCTTTGCCGAAAACGCGCCCCTGCTTTCTGATTCAAGCACGGTTGCGGATGCGGCCGGTGCGCCGGGGCAGACCGATCCTTTCTTCGTCATCACCTCGGTGGCGAAATACCGTGACAATGAGACCAAGGGGCTGAAGCTCGGGCTTTGCACCGGCGTCAAACCCTTTTCCGGCTTCCTTTATCCCGGCTTCGGCCTGATTGCCGGGCAGACGAAAAGTCCGAATGCGGCAAAGCTCTTCCTGCATTATCTGATGACGGAAGAGGGCATCGCGCCACAGACCGCCGATGGCAAAATTTCCGGCAATACGAAAATCGCCTTGCCTGCGGATGAGCCTTCGAAGGTGGCAGCTCACCTCGACGAGCTGATGGCTTTCGATGCGACAACGGCTGCCGATGACCTCGACAAGCGCGAAGGCTGGCAGGATTTCTGGCGTGTGAACTACAAAAAATAACGGCAAGGCGGGCGCGAGCCTGCCTTACTTTTCCTTGGGAGGGGAGACGATGAAAAGAACAAATTTGACAACGGCCTCAGCCATTGCTGCGGCAATGATCGGATTGTCTGCCATGGCTGCTGCGGCCGAAGAAGCCTTCGATCTGGATACGATCCTGGCGGCGGCAAAGCAGGAAAAACCGATCAATATCTATGACAGCACCGGCAAGATCGTCGAAATGGCCGATAAGTTCAGCGCCAAATATGGGCTGAAGGCGACAGGGGTGAAGGTCTCGGCCAACAGCCAGCTGGAGATGATCATCCGTGAAAGCCAGTCCGGCAATGTGCAGGGCGACGTGGTGCTGATCACCGATGCGCCATCGGCGCTCGCGCAGCTTCTGCCGGCGGGGTTTGTCGAAAATTATCTGCCGGGCGACATGGCGTCTAAAATCCCGGCGCAATTTCAGAACCCGCTGGCAATTTCCACCAACGCCAATGTTTGGGCTTACAATACCGAAGCCCATGACAAATGCCCGGTGAGCAACATCTGGGAACTGACCGAGCCGAAATGGAAAGGCAAGGTCGCCATGGTCGATCCCTTGAGCAAGAGCACCTATACGGACTGGTTCAACCAGCTTGAAGCGCATGGCAACGAAAAGGTGGCGGCGGCCTACAAGGCCCATTTCGGCAAAGAGATAGAGGAAAAAGGCGTGTCTGCCGCATGGATCAAGGCAATGGCTGCAAACGGCCCGCTTGCCACCGAAGGTGACGACCCGGTGGCGGAAGCTGTCGGTGCCCCCGGCCAGAAACAGCCATTTTTCGGCCTGCTAAGTTCCGCCAAGTTCCGCGACAATGCCGACAAGGGTTACAAGCTCGGCCTCTGCACGGGCCTCGATCCATGGGTCGGCTGGACCTACATTAAGCTCGGGCTGATCGCGTCCAAGACCAAGAGCCCGAACATGGCGAAGCTCTTTGTTCATTACATCCTGACGGAAGAGGGCATCGCGCCGCAGATGAAGGACGGCAAGCTACCGACCAACATCGACATCAAAATGCCGGCTGACGAGCCCTCGGGGCTGATGAAGGTTGCCGACAGGCTGATGGGATACGATTCCGCCACCGGCCTTGATGATTTCGACCGCCGCGAGGAATGGCAGGACGTTTGGCGCGTCAACTACAAGAAATAATCCCGGCTGGCGCGGCTGATGCCGCGCCGCCTCCTCCTTCTTTGTGAACGAACAGACTGGATATGCCGATGCAGACCTCACCTTCGACCGAACGGAACCTTGCAAATGAGGAGGCGTTTTCCCGCTCGGTGCGGCTGATGACAATCGCCGAGGCGGCGGCGCGTGCCGTGCGCGATCCGCTGCTTGCGGCATTCCGCTCGGACATGACGGTGGACTATAAGGTCGATCTCCACGACATCGTCACCATTCATGACAAGCGGGCTGAAGCTTCCATTCGTGCCGTCATTCTCGCAAGCGAACCCAATTCGGCGATCATGGGCGAAGAAGGCGGCCAGATCGGCAGCGGCGAGGTGCAATGGTATGTCGATCCGATCGACGGTACGGCAAATTTCGCCCGTGGCCTTGCCTTCTGGTGCGTATCGATTGCAGCTGTCATCGATGGCGAGGCGGTTGCCGGCGTGGTCTATGATCCCGTGGCGGACCAGATGTTTTCCGCCAATCTTGAAGCTTCCTATCTGAACGGAGACAAGCTGCGCTCCCGCAGTGTTGCAGACGAGACCCGGGCGACCTTGATCACCGGTTATCCCGTCTCGCGTGATTTCCGGCTGGATGGGCGGGAAGCGGCGCTCGCCAGTTTCGGCGCTCTTGTCGAGACCTTCTCGACATTGCGCCGGCCTGGCAGCGCCGCGCTCAGCATCGCCCATGTTGCGGCGGGCTGGACGGATGCGGCCGCCGGTTTCGGTGTTAATGCCTGGGATGTGGCCGCAGCCATCCTCATTCTCAAAAATGCTGGCGGAACCTATGAGCCGCTGACCCTTGGAAAGGTGGCGGAGGGTTCTGCCGATTTCCTCTGCCCTGGTTATATCGCCACGGGTGAGGGGGCGAATTACCCGACATTAGAGCGGGTGGCGCGGTCCATATCCGAAAGCCGTATCGCAGCTATAGGACAAAGCCTCACGACCGCGAATGCCTGAGAAAAGAGACGTGACGGTGGCCGTATCGGCGCCGATGGAGACATGACATGCCACAACCGGAAAAAAACCTGTCCCACGAGCAGGAAAGCGGCGAATTGCCGAAGCTCAGCCGCATCTATGAGCAGCACCCACTTTATGGCGTCGATCTGTTCATTTCGGGCAAGGAGGGCGCGAGCGACCTCAACCTCCTGCGTCAGAACGGCATCACCACCGTCGTCAATTGCGCCGTCAATCTCGATTTCAATTTTGTGGAGCAGCCGCAGGTCGTTTCCGATCATGAAGGCAGCATCTATGGGCCGGGCGAAATCCGCTATTACAAGATCGGCCTGATCGATGGTGCCGGAAATCCCGATACCCAGATGGTGGCGGCCCATTATATTCTGCGGGCGGCGCTGGAACAGGTATTGCCCGACAAGCCGTCCTATCCCCGGCGGGAACGCGGCAGCGTACTCATCAATTGCCGCGGCGGCCGTTCGCGTTCCGTCGCCGTCGTCGCGCTCTTTCTGCACCTGACGCTGCCGGTGGAATTTCCGACCCTTGACGATGCCATCAGCTTCGTTCGCGTGAAGCGCGAACTGCCGGAAAACGAATGGTTCAAGGCGCCGAAGCCCGTGCTTGCGGACGCCGCCCGCCGGGCCGCCGGCTGGATCGCGATGATCGACGCCGCGCATTGAGGAGAGATTACCCCGGTGTCATTTGTTTTCGTGCGGTAATGGCGACGTCCTCGGCACAAAAGGACGTCGCCATTTATATGCCGGGAGGTTGCTAGATGGCATCCTCTCGGCCGTTCTTGTTTAAGCTTCGGTCACCGCATAGTTCCACGCCCGGACCTTCTCGATGTTCCTGTCCGAGCAGGAAACGATTTCGAACGCAAAACCTTCGCCGGAAACACGCTCACCCACCTCGGGAAGGCGATTTAGACGCCACAGGATGTAGCCCGCGACGGTGGAATAACGATCGGCTTCATCCACCAGATCGATGTCGAGAAGATAAGACGCCCTTCTGACATCGACGGCGCCGTCGATAAGCCAGGAGCCGTCTTCCGCTTTTTCCGAAATCAGCAGTTCTTCGCCTTCGTCAGGGAATTCGCCGGCAATCGCCTCGAGAATATCCGTTGGCGTGGCGATCCCCTGCAGCGTGCCGTATTCGTCGATGATGACGGCCATCTGCAGCGGGGATTTGCGCAGCTGTTCCATGACCTGCAGGGCCGTGGCGCTCTCATGCACCACAAGCGGCTGCCGCAGCGAGCTTTCGAGGTTCAGGCTGCCATCACGCAGAAGATCACGCAGCAGGTCCTTTGTGGCCGCGACGCCGAGGAAGGAGTCCAGCTTGCCCTGCGCGAGCATCAACCGGGAATGGTCGAGTTCGAGCAGACGGTGGCGCAGCGTCTCCGGGTCGGCGTCGATATCCAGCCAGTCGATCTCGGTGCGTGGCGTCATGATCGAGACGACGGGGCGTTCGGCAAGTGTCAGGACGCCGCGGATCATGTCCTTTTCTTCGGATTTGAACAGGTCGCTGAGGGTGGCCTGTTCGGCGATAAGATCGGCCGTCTCGCCAAGCGGCTGTTCACCCACCCGGCCGCCGAGAAGCCGCAGAATGGCGTTGGAGGTACGCTCACGCATATCACCGGCGGTGATGCGCCTTTCGCGGTTGCGCCTGCCAAGCTGGTTTGCCGCCTCAATGAGCACGGAAAAGCCGATGGCCGCATAGAGATAACCCTTCGGAAGATGGAAACCGAAACCTTCGACGATGAGGCTGAAGCCGATCATCAACAGGAAGCCAAGGCAGAGAATGACGACGGTCGGGTGTTTCGACACGAATGTCATCAGCGGCCTGGAGGCCGCCATCATCACGGCCATGGCCACGCAGACGGCGGTGATCATTACCCAGAGATTGTTGACCATGCCGACGGCGGTGATGACGCTGTCGAGCGAGAACACGGCATCGAGCACGACGATCTGCACGATGACCTGCCAGAAGACCGCATGGACCACCTTGCCCTGCTTCGGCTTGTGGTCACCCTCCAGCCGCTCATGCAGTTCCATGGTTCCCTTGGCGAGCAGAAACGCACCGCCGATGATGAGGATGATATCGCGTCCGGAGAAGGAGAAATCCGCGATTGTAAACAGTGGGCGCGTCAGCGTGACGATCCATGAGATCGAAAACAGCAGCAGGACGCGCATGATGAGCGCCAGCGACAGGCCGATGACCCGAGCCTTGTGGCGCTGGTGTGGTGGTAGCTTGTCGGCAAGGATCGCGATGAAAACGAGATTGTCGATGCCGAGGACGACTTCGAGAACGATAAGGGTGACGAGGCCGATCCAGATGTTCGGATCTGCTAGGAATTCCATGTTCAGGAGCCTTTATGGGAATGGATGCGAACACGCAAAGCCCCGGACTGAACATCCGAGGCTGAAAGCTGTCGCGTTGATGAAAACAAGAAAATCCGAGGCTGGCTGCGCTTCACGCGAGCCAGCCTCGTTCGGTGTCGACTACTGTCGGTACTGTCGCCTTCGTCAGGCATAGGGCGAATTTATCCCGCTATCCGTGAATTCTTGTGCCAGCCGAATTAGCAGATTTCCGGCGGATGGAAAAGCGCTTTTTGCTTAAGGTTACATTGTGAAGGTACGGTTTGGCAATCTTTGCGTGTATATCTATAGGTTTTTACCCGAGAGCATCCGATCCTGTACAATCTAGGCGATTGACTACTATTCGAAAACAAAAAAGCGTTATCGCGTTTTTTCGCCTATGTCCGAAGTCGTCCGCTGGTCGATGGCCTTGCCGTCAAGAATGCTTTTCAGGGTGTCCAAGCGGTCGTTGATCAGCCATCCATAGTAGTTTTCGACCGGCAGGCGGTTCTTTGCGCCCGCATCCACGGCTGCCCGCAGGCGTTCGGCGCGACGCCTTGGCTGGCCGACATTGTAGAGTGTGGAGGTGATGCCGGGATTGCCTGAGATGTCGAAGCCCTTTTCCCGGTAGGCGTCGATGGAATCCCTGAGGATGGCGGCGATGTAGATGATGCTGCGGTCGGGATCCATGACGTCGCGGTAGATTTCCTTCGGCCTGTCCGCGGAGAGTTTCGGCAGGCCGCTCGTCCTGTTGACGAGATCGGTGACCTGCAGTGCCGTCAGCGGGCTGATCTGGCCAAGTCCGAAGGTCTGCCCCGCATAAAAGGGCTGGAAGAAGGCACGCTGGAACGAGATGGCCTCATAGCTCGCACCATCCAAGACCTTGCCACGGAAGTCCTCGTCCCACACGGTGTCGCGGCAGCTCCATTGTTCGGAGGTGGTGGCAAGCGGCTCGCATGACTGAAATTCAGGCCTTTGGAGGAAGGTCTTCAGGGAAACGCCATTATAGCTGAACTTGATATCGAGTTCGGCGTAGGAAATGGCCTTGACGTAATAGGTCTGCAGGCGATCCACGGCCGAGACGTTGAAGGTATGTTCTCCGACGATGGCGCCGACAATGTGGATCGGATCGATGCCATAGGCCGCGGCGGCCCTCTTGATCTTGCTGAGAAGGGCGGGTTCACTGTTTAGAAGATCGATCGTCTTGCCGAACTTTTCCTCGTAGGTCGTGTAGAAAGCCTTGGTCCGGATCGCCGAGGCTCGTGGTATTTCCGGCTGCTCGGCGGAGCGATTTCCAGGAGGAACGACGGTTATCTGCTGCGCGACGGCGTAAGAAGGAAGGCAGGCCAGCGTCATGATGAGGGTGGCTGTGCGGGTGATCTTCGCAAACAGGCTCATGCAACATTCTCTGTAACGGGGATTCATCGTGGTTGTGGGCCTTTCTTAGGCAGGCCATCCACGCATGGCAAGTTTGCCGCCGCTCACATTCCCGTTGTTGGCGATTGTGAAAGGTGTCGCACGATCCGGCGGGAACAGGTGCGCCAATTTTCGGGATCGTTAAAAGTCGAGCGGTTTGTTTCATTTGAACTCAAACCGGCAGCGATAGGTCATGTCCACAGGAGATGGACATGACCTATTTCAACAAATTGCTGCAGGCATGTTTTGTTCTGACCGTTGCCGGTCTGCTTTCACCGGCAGAGGCTTCGCCGTCGATGGCGACGGGCGCAATCACCTCGCAGCCGGTGGGGCATTACGAATTCTGCCAGCGGCATTCGGCCGAGTGCCAGCCCGTGAAGGCCATGCCCCCGCTTCATCTCACGCCCGACAACTGGAAAACCATGGTTTCGGTCAACAGCGCCGTCAATGTCGAAATCGACCAGCGTTCCGATATGGAAGTATGGGGTTACGAGGACTATTGGGAATATCCCTATAAGGGCGCTGGCGATTGCGACGATCTCGTGCTGGAAAAACGCAAGAGGCTGATGAATATCGGCCTGCCGGCCTCCAACCTGCTGATCACCGTCGTCCGCGATGAACGGGGGGATGGCCATGCCGTCCTCACGGTGAGGACGGATCGCGGTGATTTCATCCTCGATAATATGAAGCCGACAATCCTTCGCTGGGACGAAACGCCCTATAGCTATCTCAAGCGTCAATCGACCGATCATGCCGGTCGCTGGGTGGATATTGATGGCTCCGGTTCGCCGGCCGTCGCTGCGCGGGAGGTCGACCGTGGCACCGCGATACCCGCGACCACCACCCGCCGCAACATCATCGATCTGTTCAGGAACCGCTGAAGCGGTTTCACACCTTCAATGCCCCAGTTCCGAGACCGATACCCGTTTCTTCATCGAAAAGGTGCATATCGGACGGGTTGATATCGAGGCCTATGACCTCGCCGGCCTTGACTTCGCTGCGTCCTTGCAGCGCGATGACCAGTTCTGTGGATGTTCCTGTTGTGAGGAACGTGGCTGAGCCGGTGGTTTCCACGGCTGAAACAGGCAGTGTCAATGCCGCTCCATTTGCCGTTGTGGGCTTTATATGTTCCGGCCTGATGCCGACGATCACATGTTTGCCCGGCGGCAGGGCCGCCGGATTGCTGATCGGCTGCTGCGGCTCACCTTCGCCGAACCGCAGCAGAAGCGAAGCGCCATCCGGGCTGACGGTGGCCGGAATGAAATTCATCGCCGGCGAGCCGATGAAGCCGGCCACGAAGCGGTTGACGGGGCGATCGTATAGTTCCAGCGGCGTGCCTTGCTGCTCGATGATGCCATCGCGCATGACGACGACATGATCGGCCATGGTCATCGCTTCGATCTGGTCATGGGTGACATAGACAGAGGTTGCGTGCAGGCGGTCGTGCAGCGCGCGGATTTCCTTGCGCATATGGACGCGCAGCGCCGCATCGAGATTGGAAAGTGGCTCATCGAACAGGAAGGCCTGCGGGTTGCGGATGATCGCCCGGCTCATGGCCACGCGCTGGCGCTGGCCGCCGGAAAGTTCACGCGGATAACGCTTCATCAGCTTGGAAAGTCCGGTCGTGGCGGCAACCTCTTCCGCCGCCTTGCGGGCCTCGGCCTTGGCGACGCCGCGCATGCGCAGCGAATAGGTGAGGTTTTCCTCCACCGTCATATGCGGGTAGAGCGCATAGGACTGGAACACCATGGCAACATCGCGTTTGCGCGGCGGCACGCCATTCATGAGCGTGCCGGCAATGCGCATGTCGCCGGCCGATATGGTTTCCAGCCCGGCGAG
The DNA here is from genome assembly GCF_009498615.1 of Agrobacterium sp. ICMP 6402. Classification (NCBI taxonomy): domain Bacteria; kingdom Pseudomonadati; phylum Pseudomonadota; class Alphaproteobacteria; order Hyphomicrobiales; family Rhizobiaceae; genus Agrobacterium; species Agrobacterium sp. ICMP 6402. Next base: position 140,577 of record NZ_QSNV01000007.1, on the reverse strand, counting down.
CGAACGCAAAAGGGTGGACTTGCCGCAGCCAGAGGGGCCGACAAGTGCGACAAAGGTGCCTTTCTTGATGGAAAGGTCGATATTTTTCAGGGCATGAAAAGCGCCGTAATATTTGTTGACGCCGGAAAGTTCGATCTGAAGGGTCATTTGAGTGCTCCTGAGGTCAGGCCGGATACGATCCGGCGCTGCAAGAGAATGAAGAGGGCGAGAATGGGCGTCACATACATGGTCGCATAGGCCATGATGTTGTTCCATTCGCTGGTGTTGGGTCCCATGAAGGAATTGAGGCCGACGCTTGCCGGTTGCAATTCGGCCGCCTGGATCATCGATTTCGAATAGACGAATTCGCCGAAGGCCTGCATGAAAATGAGGATGGCGCTGACGAGGATGCCGTTTCTGGCAAGCGGCAGCACGATGTTGAAAAATGCGCCGACCCGGGAATTGCCGTCCACCAGCGCCGCCTCTTCCAGCTCCTGCGGCACGGCCATGAAGGTGGCGCGCACAAGGACCACGAAGAACGGCATGCTTTTCGCCGCAATGGCGAGGATGACCGACAGGCGCGGATAATCCAGAAGCCCGAATTGCGAGAAGCCGACGAAGATCGGTGTGATCATCAGCGATGCTGGCAGAACCTGCAGCATGAGGATGAGGAACAGACCGATATCCACCCAGACATTGCGATAGCGCGCCAGCACATAGGCGCAACCGACACCGAGAATGGTGATCAACAGCACGGCGCCGGAGGCGATCAGCACCGAATTCCAGAGATATCGGCCCATGTTGCGGCTGTTCCAGACATAAGCATAGGTCTGCCATTGCGGGTCTGTCGGCCAGAAACCGGGCGGGTTGGCGAACATCTCCGAGCCGCTTTTAAGCGAGGTCAGATACATCCAGTAAAGCGGAAAGAGGTAGATGATGGCGAGCACGATGGCGATTGCCAGCATCAGGCGATTGCGGTTGGTGATGCTCATCCGCGCACCTCATGTCGTGTGGAGCGCACATAAACGATGGAAGCCAGCATGACGAAGACGATCATGATGACGGAGATCGTTGCGCCCTTGCCGAAATCATATTGCCGGAACGACAGATCCCAGGCCCAATATTGCGCGACGTTGGAGCTGTTATTCGGTCCGCCATCGGTAATGGCGGCGAAAAGATCGAATTGTTGCAGGGTGAAGATCAGCCCGAGCGAGACGATCGCGCCGATGGTGGAGCGCATCATCGGCAGGGTGATGGTGTAGAAGCGCTGCCAGGCGTTCGCCCCATCCAATTCCGCCGCCTCGTAAAGATCGCCCGGAATGGAGGCGAGGCCGACGGAAAGCAGGATCATGTTGAAGGAGGTGCCGAGCCAGACATTGGCGATGACGACGGCCCAGAGCGAAAAATTCGCATCCGAACGCCAGAAGATATTGCCTGAAATCAGGCCGCTTTCCCGTAGGAAGAAATTCAGCACACCGAAGTCGCCGGACAGTATCCAGTTCCAGATGGCGCCGACGACGAGGCCGGGCATGACCCAGGACACGAGGAACAGGCCGCGCAGCCAGGTGGCGCCGGGAAAATTCACCCAGAAGAACAGCGCCAGCCCAAAGCCGATGGCGAATTGTCCGGCAATCGAGGCGACCACGAAAGTGACGGTGTTCATCAGGATCGGCAGGGTCTCCGGCTGCCGGAACAGATCGACGTAATTCTTGAAGCCAACGAATGGGCGCACGAAGGTGCCCAGGCTGAACATGTCAACTTCCTGAAAGCTCATGACAATGTTGTAGATGAGCGGCAGACCCGCCATGACGAACAGGAAACTTAAAGGCAGGGCGACAAGGACGATGTCGAAACCGCGACCGTCACTGACGCTGGAAAACAGTTTTTTCATGAAACATCCTCGCAAGCTCCGCTTGGGGCCGCCGCCGCATTTTGCGACAGGCGACCCCACCGGGAGGAACCCTGCGGATGGGCGTCGGATATTCCGCTCGCCCGTCCATCCAATCAGCCTTCGACCAGCTTTATCTTTTCAGCGGCCTGATCGAGCGCGGCTTTCGGCGTCATCTGTCCCGACAGGGCGCCCTGGATCGCGTCCTGAATGGCCTTGGAAATTTTCGGCCATTCGGGTGAGAGGCCGCGCGGCTGCGCATATTTCAGCTGCTCGACAAAGGTCTTCAGCGCCTCATCCTTCAACGCATTGCCGGTTGGCGGTACGGGAACATCCGAGCGCGCCGGCAATTGGCCGAAGTTCTTGAACATGTCCTTGTCCTGCGATGCGAAGAATTCGATGGCCTTGAAGGCTTCTTCAGGATGTTTGGTCTTGGAGAAGATCGCCCAGTTATAGTCGCCCATGGCCGAAGACCGGGGGGCGTCAGGTGTGGGCACCGGCAATAACGCGACACCCCAGTCGAACTTGGCGTCCTTCAGCATGCGGTCGATTTCCCACGGGCCGGAAATGACCATGGCGGCATTGCCGGCGTTGAAGGTGGCGGTGGAATCCCACTGGCTGCGCGTCAGCGTATCCGGTGACGCGAGCTTTTCATCCAGCATCAGTTTCCAGGTATCGAGCGCCTTCACGGCACCCTCGGTATTGATGTTCTTGTAGGTCGCGCCCGCCATCTGCGCCCAGGGCAGGAACTGGAAGGTGCCTTCCTCATTCGCCTTGGCGCTGAAGCTGATGCCATAGACGTTCTTTGAAGGGTTGGTCAGCTTGCGGGCCGCTTCAACCAGCTCGTCCCAGGTCTGCGGCGGTTTTGCCGCATCGAGCCCTGCGGCCTTGAACAGGTCCTTGTTGTAATAAAGCGCAATCGTATTCGTTGCCTTCGGAACGCCGAAATATTTGCCGTCCCACATCACCGATTTCAGCGGCCCGGGAAAATAGTTTTCGGTCTTGATGACATCCGACTTGGCGATCATGTCCGTCACGTCAAGAAAGGCGCCGCGGGCGGCGAACATGGCGTGGTTGGGGTTGTCGATGGCGATGATGTCGGGCGCATTGCCGGTCGAATAGGCGCGCATCGCTTCGCTCACCACATCGTCGAACTGCAATTGCCGATATTCGATCTTGATACCGTTATTGAGCTTGTTGAACTCGTTTATGAGGTTCGGCGCCGGCTGGATATCACGATCCAGCGACCACAAGGTCAACGTCACGTCCTCCGCGTGGGCGGCAATTGCGCCGGCGGATACGCCCGCCAGCAAAAACGCGCTGGCCATCATGCATTTCGCGATACCCATAATCTCCTCCTTTTGGTTATCGTCGCTGCAGTTTTCGGAAATCTTCTCCCCAAAGGTTTCCGTTATGTCGGGTCGACGACGAAATCGCCGCCGCGGCAATGTCTCAGATAGTTCAGGCCGTGCACCTGGCCCGTCATTTCCAGCGCATCGCGATAGACGGGGTCATGCCAGCCTTCGATGTCGATCGAGCCAGACCAGCCGGCAAGGCGCAGCTCGGAAATGATATCCGTCCAGTTGCTGTCGCCGAAGCCCGGCGTGCGCATGAAGACGAACTTCTCCTTGCCGAAAATGCCGTGCTCGCGAATGACATCCCAGCGGATGGTCGCGTCCTTGCCGTGCACGTGGAAAATCTTGTCCGCCCATTTGCGAATCTGCGGCAGCGGATCGATGAGGTAAACCATCTGGTGGCAGGGTTCCCATTCGATGCCGATATTGTCATCCGGGGTTTCGTTGAAGATCAGTTCCCAGGCATCAGGGTTATGGGCAATGTTCCAGTCGCCGGTCTGCCAGTTGCCGTCCATGGCGCAGTTTTCAAAGGCGATCTTCACGCCCTTGTCGGCGGCGCGTTTTGCAAGCTCGCTCCAGATTTCCTTATATCTTGGCAGGCTTTCAGGTAGGGGCTTGCCACGCAGCCGGCCGGTGAAACCCGCAACGCAGGTGGCGCCGAAATGATGGGCATTGTCGATGCAGTCTTTCCAGCCCTGCACTGTCTGAAGGTCGATGTCGGTTTCTTCCAGCGGATTGCCGAACATGCCGAGCGTGCTGATGGTGATGTCGCGTTCACCGATGGCGTCACGGCAGCGCTTGCCGAGTTCGGCAAGGTCCTGACCGTTGGTCGTCTGCCAGAAGAACGGCTCGAAGCTTTCAAAGCCAAGATCGGCTATCTGGCCGATGCGCTCAGCCGCCTGTCCCTTGGTGGCGCTGACCATGGTGCCGATGCGGATGGATTTTGCCGGATTGCTCACGTCTTTCAGTCCTTATGCTGCAATGGAAACACGCTGGCCGAGGCGGGCGCTTTCGATCGCGCCGATCACCATGGCAAGGCTGTTGATGTTGTCGAAAGAGGCTGTCTCCGGCATCCGGCCGGTGCGGATGGACTCCAGGAATGACAGAATGACGCTGGCATGGCCGCGAGTATCCCGTTCAGAGACTGCATCGGAAACGTTTACGGTCGCAGATCCTCGCAACAAACCCTGTTCATCACCCGCTACGGAGGCCGAAAAACCGTCTTCTCCATCCCAGAGGATCATTCCCTTCGAGCCGATCAGCCGCCAACGGGCTTCCCAGCTGGTTCTTTCACCCTCGGCGCACCAGGAGCCTCGATAGGTGAAGACCACATCGTTGGAGAATTCGAAAATGGCATTGGCGCTTGCCCCGTGGGCATACCAGGAACCGGCCGGGTTCTTTTCCACGCAAAAGACGGAGAGCGGCTTTTCATTGGCGACAAAACGGGCTGCGTCAAAGGTATGGATCGCCATGTCGAGAAGCAGGACGTTCTTCATCTCTTCACGGAAGCCGCCGAAATGAGGGCCAAGGAAAAAATCACAATGAATGGCCGTCAAATCGCCAATGATGCCGTCTTCCACGGCGCGTCGTAGCCGCCGGATACCCGCCACGAACCGCCGATTTTGCACCACCGCGTGGACTTTACCCGCTTTTTTGGCCAATTCCACAAGGGTGGCGGCCTCTTCCATCGATGCCGCAAGCGGCTTTTCGCTGAGCACATGGCACCCCGCCTCAAGGCCTGCCGCGACCACCGCAAAGCGCGCCTGCGGGATGACGACGTCAAATAGAATGTCTGCTTTTGTTTGCGCGAGCACCGCACGGAGATCGGTGCCGGTGACCGCGTCCGCCAGCCCGAATTCTTCTGCCAGCGCGCAGGCCGTGGTCTCGTTCAGATCAACCAGTCCGGCGATCCTGATCGCGCCGGCGATTTCCGGCGTGGATTGAATGGCGCGCAGCCAGCCCTTGGCCATGGCTCCGCACCCGCATAAAACGGCGTTGAATGTCATCTCATCTCCCCAGACTCTTTCGCAAACTCCTCTTTGCGCAGAGCGTCGTAAACGTTTACGAGACTATGACGATGATGTTAGATATGTCAAGACCGTTAAGGGGCGCGCCGATGGCGCGTCCGGTTTGGGAGGGGAGTGCATGAAAGGAATCCGTCAGCTTGCCGATTATCTGGAGATATCGATAGGCACCGTTTCCCGTGCCCTGAACGGTAAGCCCGATGTGAACGAGGAAACGCGCCGCCGCGTTCTGGAAGCGGCGGAAAAGCTTGGTTATGTCGCCAATCAATCGGGCCGCAGCCTGCGGCAAGGGACCACCAATGTCATCGGCCTGATGACCGGTAGCGACGCGCAGACGGTGGAGAATTCAGACAACTTCTTCATGGGCGTTACGGATGGCCTGCAAAGTGTGTTTTCCGGCCATAATCTCGATCTCATCGTCCTGCCCTGTCCGGGGGAGGAAGATCCCGACGAATATCTGAAGCGCATGGTGGCGCGCCGCATGGTTGACGCGATGATCATTTCCTCGACCCGTCGGATCGACAAGCGCGTTGATTTCCTGAAACAGACGCGTCTGCCCTTCGTCGCTCTGGGCCGCACCTCGTCCAGTACGGACCATGCCTGGATCGATCTCGATTTCGAAGGCGTGGCGAAAAGCGCCGTCAACCGGCTGGTGGCGGCAGGTCATCGCACCATTGCGGTGGCGGCAGCCGATAACGACATCAACCTCGGTTTTGTCTTTCTGGAAGCCTATAAACGCGCCCTCGAGGAAAACGGCATAACATACGATCCGTCTCTGGTTATCCGCACAAAATCGAGCGAGCAGGGTGGATATCACGCCGCCAGCGAGTGGCTTCAGATGCGCCCACGGCCGACGGCCATCGTGCTGATCTATGAGTTGATGGCGGTCGGTCTTTACCGGCGGCTTGCCGAAGTCGGCCTCAAACCGGGGCGCGATCTGGCCGTCATCGGTTTTCGTGATGGTCCACGCGGCCAGTTTCTGGAACCGCGCCTGACCAGTTTTCGCATGTCCCTGCATGAGCTTGGCGTAACGGTCGCCCAGACGCTTTTATCGACCATGCCGGCCTTTGCGCCCTTCTATCCCGATCAGGCCCGCCATTGCATCTGGCCGATGCTGCTTGTGGCGGGAGAGAGTGACCTTGCGCCTTAGGCGCCAGCTCCCGAGCATCAGGAGCGGCGGCTCGCCTCTATGTCAGAGTTTGTAGTCTTGAATGCTCACGACGCCGAACGGATTAAATTTGTAACTATCGTCCTCATACCGCCTGTCATTGGACAGGGCGGCATGATGAGCCGTTATTGTCGTTTCCACACCATCGCGCGCCATCTGATCGGCAATATCGTCCATCAGCGCGGCGATCTTTAATTGCTCCGTATTGGTTGACGGCAGGTTTTCGTCTTTCCGGATAAAGCTCACTTCAATATCAGGCAGTCCGACCAGATGAAATCCGACGCTTGCCATGCCGTTGGCATCGTCGCCGATGGGGCGGCGTGCGAAAGCGAGACGGCAGGTTCTGGCGAGCGACAGCAGATCACCGGCGGCGGCTTCACGGCGTGACTGCTCGAAAAGCTCTTTCCAGCGCCGTGCTCCATGCGCGACGCCCGCGCTTTCGCCTTTGACGGCGACAGCGCCGTGGTCAAGCATATGTTGCACGAACTGCAAGGCCGTGGCGGATGTCATGACCGCGTTTTTCGCGTCCATTGACGGTCCGAGCACATAAAGAACCGAGCCATGTCCAGCGACAGCCTCTTCGTCAGCCTCCTGATAGGTGTCCGGGTCAACACGGTCCCAGCAGACATTGAAGGATCGCTCCATCCGCTCGTCCGCTTCATCCTGCGAATATTCCTCATCGAGACTGAAATCGGCGGCAAATGTGCCGATTGCGGCGCGGGCGTTCTGTTGGAGTGCCGCCAGACCGTTTTCCGCTCCGAGGAAACACAGAACATGCCGGGGTTTGTATTCGGACCGGGATTCGGCAAAGGCCGATGATTTGCTTGCTGCTTTGCCGAGGGATGGCGCCCCCAGAACGAGACCGCCCAAAAATGCGAGAACACCGCGACGCCCTGAATTCATCCGCTACCCCCAAATGGCTCCGTCAACAGGATGGGGGAGTTTTATATCGGTATACTCATGCAGGCTATATGACAGGCGTCTTTTTTATCGTCTCGCAGCTGTCGAGATTGGTCATACTCGCCAAAAGAAAGGTGGCGAAAACGCCTGCGCGTTTCGCCACCACAGTATCGAAGAAGATCGATCGAGATTATTTGGTGGTGTAACCGCCATTGACCAGAATGGTCTGCCCCGTCATCCACCAGCCGTCAGTAACGAGAAAGCGGATATAGGGAACGATGTCCTCGATATCGGTAAGGCCGGTCTTCGAGAAGCCGGAGAGTGCCGCGGCGCTCTTGTGATAGGCCTGTGCATCCGGCTTCTCCTGACCGTAGAAAAACGGTGTGTCCATCGGTCCGGGACCGATCGCCGTCACCGAGACGCCACGTTCGCCGAATTCCTTGGCGGCGGCACGGGTGAAGTGTTCCACTGGCGCCTTTGTGCCGGCGTAACTGGCATAAAACGGCGTGAAAGCCCCCAGCAGGGAGGTAACAAGGGTGCAGATCTTGCCATTGTCATTGACGTGGCGGCCGGCCTGCTGGAGGAAAAAGAAGGCCGACTTGGCGTTGACCGCGGTCATCTCGTCATATTCGGCTTCCGATGTTTCGAGGATCGGTTTCTTCAGGACCTTACCGACCGTGTTGATGGCGATATCCGGCCGGCCGATGGCGGCGACGGCATCGGCAAACAATTTTTCGACCGCGCCTGCCGTGGTGAGATCGGCCTGGAGGGCAACGGCCTGCGCGCCGGCTGCCTTCACGGCCGCCACGGTTGCGTCGGCATCGGGCTTTGTGGCGGGGCTGTTATAGTGGATGGCGATTGCGCCTGCGCCCCGGCTGGCGAAATCGCGTGCGATCAGCCCGCCGAGGTTTTTCGCGCCGCCGGCGATGATGACTGTTTTACCTTTGATGGAATGGTCGGTCATAGGGTTGGCCTCCTGCCGGTGCGCAGCCATGCTTGCTGCGCTTTCATGCCGTAAAGATATCGTCTAGAATTGCGCAATAAAGACTGTCATTCTGACATGACTTGTCAGAAAATCCGCACAGTGAAGGGTGTCCATTGGATCGCATCGACCTGTTCCGTATCTTTGCGCGTGTCGTAGACTGCGCGAGTTTCACGCGGGCCGCCGATACGCTCGGCATTCCGCGCTCCTCGGTTTCGGCGGCGGTGCAGGAACTGGAGGCACGCGTCGGCGCCCGCCTGCTCAACCGCACCACGCGCAAGGTCTCTCCAACCGAGGATGGATCGGCTTTTTACGAGCGGTGCCAGCGGCTGATCGCCGATGTCGAAGATGCGGAAAACCTGTTCCGGCAAAGCGCGGCGCAACCCTCGGGGCGGCTGCGGATCGATGTGCCGGGCCGGATCGGTCGGTTGGTCATCGCACCCGCTTTGCCGGAATTTCTCGACCTTTACCCGCAGATCGACATCAGTCTCGGCGTGACGGACCGGGCCGTCGATCTGGTGGAGGACAATATCGATTGCGTGCTGCGCGTCGGTGCGCTCAGCGATTCCGGCCTCATCGCAAGGCCGATCGGCAAGCTGCCGCTGATCAATGTCGCAAGCCCCGTCTATCTGAAGCGTCACGGCACGCCGCAGCTTCCCCATGATCTTTCCCGCCACTGGGCCGTCAATTACGCGTCGCCCTCCAGCGGGCGCGTGGAAAACTGGGAGTGGCTCGAAGGCGAGGCGCTGCATTCGGTTTCCATGCGCGGCCGCGTCACCGTCAACAATGCCGAGGCCTACATCGCCTGCTGTCTGGCCGGTCTCGGCTTGATCCAGATACCTGCTTATGATGTCAGGCCGCACCTTGATAGCGGTGAACTGGTCGAGATCATGTCTGCCCATCGGGCTGAACCGATGCCGATGACGCTGCTTTATCCGCATCGCCGGCATCTGTCGCGGCGATTGCAGGTCTTTGCGGACTGGCTGGAAGCTCTGTTACGGCGGCAGCTTCTCTAGGTCTCTCCACTGCCCGCATCCGCGTCCTCTCCTCGAGAGGTTTGCCACCCTGGAAAGTGGCAACTGACCTCGCCTCAAGATTGATGCATGGCGGCGGGGGCGCCGCCATGCAATGCCGCTTTGGTCAGATGTAATGCAGCTGACGTTCGGCGACGGTGAGGGTGACGTGCTGGCCGGGCGGCGGGTAAAGCGCGTCCTGGGCGCTTGCATGTTCGACCTTGAGCGCCACGCCGGCCGCATCCAGCTGGTAACGGACGGTGGGGCCGACGATGCTGATGTCTTTCACCTCGGCAGTAAAGGCCACGCCAGTTCCGTCCGGCGCGTTGCCGATCGTGAAGGCGTGTGGCGGGATGATGCAGGTCCGCTCGAAGCGGTTGCCGGTGATGCGCGACATGTCTTCGGCGGTGATGATGTTGGCGTCACCGATGAAACCGGCGACGAACAGGTCGGCCGGCCGGTAATAAAGCTCCTGCGGTGACGCTGTCTGGGCGATGCGGCCGGCATTCATCACCGATATGCGGTCACCCAGCGACAGGGCCTCGTCCTGATCATGGGTGACGAGGATGCTGGTAAGGCCGCTTTCGCGCTGGATGCGTTTCAACTCATCGCGCAGACGCTTGCGGATCTGGGCATCGAGTGCGGAAAGTGGTTCGTCCAGCAAAAGCAGCTTGGGTTCGAGCACAAGCGCGCGGGCAAGCGCCACGCGCTGTTTCTGGCCGCCGGAGAGTTGATGCGGCCGCCGGTCGGCGCGGTCGCTGAGGGAGACGGTTTCGAGCGCGGCGGAGACCTTGTCGTCGATGATCTTTTTTGCCAGCCGGCGCTGCTCCAGACCGAAGGCGAGGTTCTGCCGCACCGTCATATTGGGAAAAAGCGCATAATGCTGGAACACCATGCCGATGCCGCGATCCTTTGGCGGCAGGGTGTCGATGCGCCGGCCGTCCAGCGTGATAGATCCGGACGAGGGCGAAACGAGGCCGGCGATGGAGCGCAGCAATGTCGTCTTGCCGCAGCCGGACGGCCCCAGCAGCACATGCATCTCACCCCTGTCGATGCCAAGCTCTATGGTGTCGAGAACGGTGGCGTTGCCATAAATGGCGCTGATATTATGGATCGCGAGATGGGTCATGATGCACGCTCCGTTTCCCGGACCATCCGAAAGGCGACCAGGGTAAAGGCAAGGATGAGCAGGAAATAGAGAATCACGATGACGCTGGTGATGCGGCCGCTGAGGCTGCGCTGGGCGAACATGTACATTTGCAGCGTTTCGAAATTGCCGCCGACCAGCATCTTGGCGTAGACGAATTCGCTGAACAGCGTCGCGAAATTCAGCACGATGGCAACCGCGATGGATGGCAGGATGCTGGGCAGGACGACGCGCCGCAAAATGGCAAGATCGCTGGCGCCGATCAGCCGGCCGGCATCCAGAAGCTCGTTGATGTCGAGGTTGCGCAGGCCATTCTTCACGGCGATGTAAAACATCGAAAAGCAGAGCGGCACATAGGTCAGCACCAGTACCAGCGGTGAGCCGCCGATCTGCAGCGGCGGGGCGGAAAATATCCTGAGATAACCAACCACCAGAATGATGCCGGGTGCGGCATAGGGCAAGATCACCAGCCGTGCGAACCAGCGGTCAAGTGAAGGCCAGTAGATATGGGCGGAAACGACGGCCGGGACGATGATGATCGTCGCGATCGTCAGGGCGGCTGCGGCAACCAGCGTGGAACGCAGCAGGGCCGCAGGGAAACGCGGGTCCGACAGGATGGTGACGAAATTATCCGCGGTCAGCCCGGCTGGCAGCAGGGTTCCGGACCAGTCGGTCGCCACCGCATTCAACATCGTTGCCAGTAGCGGCGATATCATGACGAGCGCCATCAACCATAGAAACAGGCTGGTGCCTTTGAAGCCATGCTGCGTCATCGGCGCTTTTCTCCCGCCAATATCTGGCTTGCGGTGATGGGCACGAGAAGCACGACCAGAAGGCATATGGCGATGGCATTGGCGAGATTGGGATCGGAGAAAATATCGCCCGATACCAGTTCGCTGATGCGGATGGTGACGACATTGATGCTCGTGCCTGTCAGAGCGAAGGTCGTCGCGAAAGTGCCCATGGCATTGGCGAAGAGCAGAATGGCGATCGCCACCAGTTGCCGCGCGACGGTGGGAAGGCCGACCCTGAGCCAGAACCGCAGCTTGCCGACGCCGATCAGCGCTGCCGCCTCTTCGATATCCTGCCCAACGGCGGCGAGCGCCGGCGTGATCAGTAGTGTGGCCAGCGCCACCTGAAAATAACAATAGGCGATGATGAGCCCGGTAAAAGAATAGACGTTGAAATCGTCTATCAGCCCCAGTTCCTTCAGCAAAAGCGTGAACATGCCGTTCAGCCCGAAGAGGAAGATGAGCGCCATGGCGAGCGGTACGCCGGCGAAGTTCGCGCCGATATTGGCGAAGGCCATGACGGTGCGGCGGGCACCGCCCGATCTTGCCCGCAGCGCCACTGCCACCAGAAAGCCGAACAGGAGACCTGTCCCCGTGCTGATGAGCGAAATGATCGTCGTTGTTGCAAAGGACTGGAGGTAAAAGGCATCGGTGAGAATGGTGCGGTAATTGGCAAGCGACAGCGCACCGCCGGCAAAAAAACTGTCTTTGACGACGCTCGCCAGCGGCCAGATGACGAGAATGGCGATCACGCCCAGAAATGGCGCCGCCAGCAGCCGCATTTTGCGGTTCTGCACGCTCATGCGGACAACAGCCCTTGCGGTACGGGCAGGCCATGATTGGGGATTGCGAGAAGCGTGCAGAGCAGTCCGGCAATATCCGTCTGCGCAAGCTTCGCATCAGCAGTCGGCGTAAAGGCCTCGCCGAATGTATAAAACGGCACCAACGCCTCGGTCTCATGCGGTCCGCCGTGATTGCCGTCATCGCTCATGCCGTGATCGCTGGTGACGATGATGCTGTAACCCGCTGCCGCCCAAGCCGGCAGATAACGCGCCAGGAGATCGCCGGCGTTGCGGGCGGCATTGCGATATTCCCGCGAGCTGCCGCCGTGCCTGTGGCCTTCATTGTCGATATTCATCGGGTGGATCAGCAGGAAATCCGGGCTGTGGCGGCGCAGCAGAACATCCGCATCGGCAAAGACATGGTCATCCGGATAATGATCGGCCCAATAAAACGAGCCGTGATGGATGCCGCCGTTGAAATTTTCGATATGGCGGAACTCCGGGGAGAAGGGCGCCTGATTGTAAAGTTCGAAATACCAGTGATAGGCGGAGGCAGCGGTGGTGCGGCCGGCAGCAGTTGCCAGCGAGAAGACATTGGGAAAACGGGAGCGGCGAACAACGCCATTGCTGGTGACGCCATGAACCACCGGCGGCAGCCCGGTCATCAACGTTTCGTAAAGCGGCCGCGAAATCGACGGTAATTCGCTGCGCACGGTGTGGATGCCGGCCTTTCCGGCTGTTACCAGCCCTTCCATATATCCGAGGCAATCCCTTGCCGTCGCATATCTAAGGCCATCCAGCAGGATGAAGATCGTCTTGTGCATCGCTTTTGTCTCGTCTGGTTGTGGTTCGGTTTGCACCGAGCACTTTTTAGCATGTTCCGCGGGCTTGGTGCCCGCGGAACAGTCGTTCGGTTTTCAGGCCGGTTGCCCGATTACATCTTCGGGGCGACGCTGGCGCGCCACAGATTGACCAGCTTGCCGGCGGCCTGGGTCCAGACGGCGGCATTGATCGGGCGGGCCTTGGCATATTGTTCCGAGGGCAGCAGGCGTTCCTTCGCCTCGGCCGGCAGGGTGATGCGGTCGACGCGGATCGGACGGGCGTAACCATTGGCTAGGTTGATCTGGCCAGCATCGCTGAGGATATATTCCCGCGCCAGCTTGGCGGCGTTGGGCTGCTTGGCGAATTTGTTGATGATGGTGGCGTAACCACTAGTCACAGAACCGTCAGAAGGAATGACGACCTTGAACTTTTCGCGGCCAACCACATCGCGGTAGTTGAGGGCATTGAAGTCCCACATCGGCGCGACCTGGATTTCGCCCTTTTCCATCGTGGCGGGGTTTGCGCCATTGGCCAGCAGACGGCCTTTTTCTGCCAGCTTGGCGAAGAGGTCGACGCCCGGCTGGAGGTTTTCCTCACCGCCGCCCATGGCGATGGCGGCGGCCAGTACGGCGGCATTGTCCTGCGCACCGGAGCCGACATTGCCGAGCGAGACCTTGTAGTCGCCCTTCAGCAGATCGGCCCAGGAAGCGGGCGGGTTCTTGACATCGGCGGAGATCAGGAAGGCGATGGTGCCGGTGTAACCCATGACCCAATGGCCGTCCTTGTCCTTGGCCCAGTCGGGAACCTGGTCCCAGGTCGTGGTCTTGTAGGGCTGGGTGACGCCGCGGGCGACAGCGATCGGACCGAATTCGAGACCGACATCGCCGATGTCAGCCGTCGCATTGGCGCCTTCATTGGCGAATTTGGCGATTTCCTCGCCGCTGCTCATGTCCGTATCGGCATGTTTCAGGCCGTATTTCGCGGTCAGCTGGTTCCAGGTGTCCTTCCAGTTCGCCCAGCCGTCCGGCATGCCGACGCTGTAGATGGCGCCTTCTTTGCGGGCGGCGGCTTCGAGGGCAGGAACGTCCTGCGCCTGGGCGGTGAGGGGAAGGGAAAAAACGGTGAGAAGGGAAAGGGAGAGGATGGAATTTTTCACGGCGCTTGCTCCTTGGTCTAGACCAGTTGCATGCTCATTATCGGTTCGCTATGACAGGCCAATGACGTTTTCGGCGCGGACACAAATGCGCCCATTATTTTTTCGGCCGCGCAACGAAGGGCGACGATGTTGGGCAAAAAGACGATGAGTGACCGGGATATCGACGCCGGCCGGCGCGGCGGGCTGGAGCAGCAATTGCGTGAGGCCATTGCTGCAGGCGAGGTGGTGAAGGATGGCCGGCTTCTCTCCGAGAGACAATTGATCGAAAGATACACCACCACGCGCATCACCCTGCGCGAGGCGCTTTTCCATCTTGAGATTGACGGGCTGATCTTTCGCGAAAGCCGGCGCGGCTGGTTCGTTTCCGGACCGCGCCTGATCTACAGCCCGCTGCACCGCTCCCACTTCCATCGCATGGCCGCCGAACAGGGGCGCTCCGCCGGAACCCTTCTGGTGGAGGCGGAGGCCGCAGCGCTGCCCGAGGAGCTTGCGCCCCTCATGCGCTGTGCGCCGGGAACGCCGTTCTGGCGCATCCGCAGAAAGCGCAGCATCGACGGCCGGCTGGTGCTTTTCGTCGAGCATTATCTTTCGATGGAGATTTTCCCTGATATCGTGCAGCACGACCTCACCCGGTCACTCACGACGATCTATCAGGACAGTTATGCCATCACCTATGGTCCGGCCTATTTCGAAATCAATCCGGTCGCGTTGCGGGGATATCCGGCTCATCATCTCGGTTGCAGCGAAGGGGCTTACGGTCTGAAAATCACGCGTGTCAATCAGGACCAGCATGGCCGCATCATCGATTGTGATCTCGAATATTGGCGCCATGACGCCATATCGGTGCGGGTCGAAACCGGCCAGCCGGAGCAGCTTTCGGCATGAGGATTTGGCCGATTTTCAGGATTGCGGTAGGAGCACGCCGACGGCGAATTCCTCATCTGTCGCTATGTGGCCGACCTGAGTCTTGCGATATTCACTGGGGCTGAAACCGCGCTCGGCCCGCAAGGTGCGCGAAAGATGTGGGGCATCGCAAAACCCGGTGGCAAGCGCGATCTGGGTGATCGTGTCTCCCGTTTTGCGAAGCAGGGACAAGGCGCGGTCCAGCCGCAGTTCTAGATAGACCTTTGATGGCGTCGCCTTCAGGTCACCAAGAAAACGCCGTTCGAGGCTGCGTCGGCCAAGGCCAAGGTCGCGGGCAAGTTCCAGCACGGTTCGCGGCACTTCAATATTCTGCTGCATGCGCAGGATCGCCTTTTTGACCAGCGGGTCGGTGGCCCTGCGCGCGCTCTGCTGGCCTGGTTGCGGTTTTTCACCGCTCAGCGCGCTGTCGATCATCATGATGTTGAGGCTCTTTATGGCGGCGGAGTGGCCAACATGGCGCTCCACGAGGAAGGCCGCCAGATGTGCGGCACCATGGCCGCCCGAACAGGTCAGCCGGTCGCGGTCGATGACGAAGATCTGGTCGGAGACCATCTGCACCGTGTCGAAACGGTCGAGAAAATCCTGATGGTGGAACCAGCTGACGCAGCAGCGATAACCATCGAGCAGACCCGCCTCATGCAGGATGAAAACACCGGTGCACAGCCCCACGATCGGAACGCCTGCCGCCGCCCGGTCTTTCAGGAACCGCAGCGCTTCCTGCGGCAGCGCGCTGTGATCGCTGATCAATCCGCCGACAACGACGATATAGTCGTATTGTGCGGCGTCGATCAGCCGCGTGTCGGGCTGCACCTTGACGCCGCAACTCGATTGCACATTGGCAAGGCTCGCGGACAGCACCGACCATTCGCAGAGAATTGGCCTTGAGCGATCGGCCTCATCGGCGGCAAGGCGCAACACGTCGACGAAATTCGCAAAGGCCGACAGCGTGAACCGGTCGGCAAGCAGGAAGGCGACGCTGAGGCGTTTTTTGGCGCGATGAGAGGTCATGGCGCAAATATTCACGCAAAGAGACGTGATTGTCCAGCCGGGGCGCGGCAAATGCTCATAGCTTTTGCGACACGAGATTTTCCAACCATTGGGTCCGCTCATGACGCGTTTTAATGCTTTCAATCTTTTGAAGAACGCCGTGACCGGCCATAAGAACTGGGACGAGCAATGGCCCGACAGCCAGCCGAAGGCCGAATATGACGTGGTCATCGTCGGCGCCGGCGGGCACGGTCTGGGTGCTGCCTATTATCTTGCCAGCCAGCACGGCATCACCAATGTTGCTGTCATCGACAAGGGTTGGCTCGGCGGCGGCAATACCGGCCGCAACACCACGATCATCCGCTCCAACTACCTTTATGATGAAAGCGCCCGTCTCTACGACCATTCCGTCGACCTGTGGGAGAACCTCAGCCAGGAACTGAACTACAACGTCATGTATTCAAGGCGCGGCGTGCTGATGCTCGCCCATAACGTCCACGACGTGCAGAGCTTCAAGCGCCATATCCATTCCAACCGTCTGAACGGCGTCGACAATCGCTGGCTCACGACTGAGGAGTGCAAGGAATATTGTCCACCGCTCAGCATTTCCCCCAATGCGCGTTATCCGGTCATGGGCGGTGCGCTGCAGGAACGAGCCGGCACGGCGCGCCATGATGCCGTCGCCTGGGGTTATGCACGCGGCGCTGCGGCCCGCGGCGTCGATATCATCCAGAACTGCCCGGTCACCGCCATTCGCCGCAATCCCGATGGCTCGGTTGCCGGTGTCGAGACGGCGAGGGGTTTCATCAAGGCGAAAAAGGTCGCGGTTTCGGCCGCCGGTCATACATCCGTTGTCATGGATACCGCAGGCGTTCGCCTGCCGCTCGAAAGCTATCCGTTGCAGGCGCTGGTGTCCGAGCCGATCAAGCCGATCTTCCCCTGCGTCGTCATGTCGAACGCGGTCCATGCCTATATCAGCCAGTCGGACAAGGGCGAGCTGGTGATCGGTTCGGGTACGGACCAATACACCTCCTATTCGCAGCGCGGCGGCCTGCCGCTGATCGAGCATACGATTGCGGCGATCGTCGAGATTTTCCCGATTTTCAACCGCATGCGGATGCTGCGCAAATGGGGCGGCATCGTTGATGTCACGCCCGATCGCTCGGCCATTCTCGGCAAGACGCCGGTTGACGGGCTTTACGTCAATTGCGGTTGGGGAACGGGCGGTTTCAAGGCCACTCCGGGGGCGGCCCACACCTTCGCCTGGACCATCGCCAAAAACGAACCGCACCCGATCAACGCGCCGTTCACGCTGGAACGTTTCCGCTCCGGCCGCCTGATCGACGAGGCCGCTGCCGCCGCCGTGGCGCACTGAGGATACAACGATGCTTTTGATCCGCTGCCCCTATTGCAATGAAACGCTGCCCGAGGCCGAATTCACCTATGCCGGACAGGCCCATGTTGTCCGCGCCGCCAATCCCTCGTCGCAGACGGATGAGCAATGGGAGGAATTCCTGTTCATCCGTGAAAACGTCAAAGGCCCGCATTTCGAACGCTGGCGGCACCTGCATGGCTGCGGCCGGTTCTTCAACGCCGTGCGCGACACGGTGAGCGACCGGTTCCTCACGACCTACGCCGCCGGCGAACCGCGTCCTCATCTTGCTTCCCTGACGGATGCACCAGTCTCTTCCGAGGTGTCGAAATGAATTCCTATCGCGTTTCCGGCCGTGGCCGGGTGGATGCCAGCCGGTCGGTCAGCTTCACTTTCGATGGCAAGACCTATCGCGGCGTCAAGGGTGACACAGTCGCCTCGGCACTTTTGGCCAACGGCGTACATCTCATGGGCCGCTCGTTCAAATACCACCGCCCGCGCGGCCCTGTTGCGGCGGGTTCCGAGGAGCCGAATGCGCTGATCGGCACCCGTCGCGGCACCGGTCGCTTCGAGCCGAATACCCGCGCCACGGTGCAGGAAATCTGGAACGGGCTGCAAACCAATTCGCAGAACAAATATCCGAGCCTGAAATTCGATATCGGCGCGGTCAACGATATGGCCTATATGCTGTTTTCGGCCGGCTTCTATTACAAGACCTTCATGTGGCCGAAGAGCTTCTGGAACAAGGTTTATGAACCTTTCATCCGCGCGGCGGCCGGTCTTGGCGTATCCCCGACGGAAGAAGACCCCGATACCTATGCATCGCGCAACCTGCATTGCGACGTGCTGATCGTCGGCGCTGGCCCAGCGGGTCTTGGCGCTGCGCGGGCGGCGGCGGTGGATGGCCTTAAGGTCGTGCTGGTCGATGAAAATGCCGAGGCCGGTGGCACGCTTCTGTCCGAACCGCAGGCGAAGATCGACGGCCAGCCGGCATGGAACTGGCTGGCGGAAGAGCTTGAGGCGCTGAAGGCGCGCGGTGTCAGGATCATGACCCGCACGACGGCGATTGCCTATTACCACCAGAACATGATCGGCCTCTGCGAAAAGCTGACCGACCACCTCGAAGCCCTGCCGAAGGACATGCCGCGCGAACGTCTGTGGCGTGTCCGGGCGCGCCACGTGGTGCTGGCCCAGGGTGCGTTGGAAAAGCCGCTGGTCTTCAACGGCAACGACCGTCCGGGCGTTATGCTGGCGGGTTCTGCCCAGACCTATCTCAACCGTTACGGCGTCAAGGTCGGCAACAGCCCTGTGGTGGTGACGAGCCATGACAGCGCCTGGTATGCGGCTTTTGATCTTCAAGCTGCGGGTGCTCGCGTTCAGGCCATCATCGATATCCGCGCCACGGTGCGCGAGGAACTGGTCAACGAAGCCCGCGCGCTCGGCATTGCCGTGCGGCTGTCGCATACAGTGACGGCGACCTCCGGCCGGCTGCGCGTTAAATCGGTCCGCGTTAATCCGGTCAATGGAACCATAGTCGGTGCCGGACAGGAGATCGCCTGCGATACGGTGCTGATGTCTGGCGGCTGGACACCGTCGCTGCATCTGTTTTCCCACACCCAGGGCAAGCTTGCCTGGGATGACGGGCTGACCACCTTCCTGCCGGCCATGACCAATGAGGATTGCGCCATTGCCGGTGCCGGACGTGGGCTTTGGGGCATCGAGGCCGTGCTGAAAGATGGCGCGGAGCAGGGCCGCAAGATCGCTGTAGCGCTCGGCAAGGCGGGCGAACCTCACGACTATGCGGTGGAGCATGACCGCACCGGCAGCGGTGTCTCGCACACCGAACTGCCAAGCGACCGCGATGCCGGCAAGGCCAAGGCCTTCGTCGATTACCAGAACGATGTGACCGCCAAGGATCTGCGGCTGGCCGTGCGCGAGGGCATGCGCTCCATCGAGCACGTCAAGCGCTACACCACCAACGGCATGGCCACCGATCAGGGCAAGATGTCCAACATCAACGGTTTGAATATTGCAGCGGAAGCGCTGGGAAAACGCCAGCCGCAGGTGGGGCTGACCACCTTCCGCCCGCCCTATACGCCGACGACCTTCGGGGCCTTTGCGGGCTATCATCGCGGCGCGCATTTCGAAGTGACGCGCAAGACGCAGATCGACGGCTGGGCGCAAGAGCACGGCGCTGTCTACGAGCCGGTCGGCCAATGGCGTCGCGCGTGGTATTTCCCGAAAGCCGGCGAAGATATGGATGCGGCGGTCGGGCGCGAATGCCGGGCGGTGCGGGAAAGCCTCGGCATTTTCGACGCCTCGACGCTCGGCAAGATCGAGGTTGTCGGGCCGGATGCGGTCGAATTCATGAACCGCATGTATACCAATCCATGGTCGAAGCTCGCCCCCGGTCGCTGCCGTTACGGCCTGCTGCTCGGCGATGACGGCTTTATCCGCGACGACGGCGTCATCGGCCGCATGGGCGAGGACCGCTTCCACGTCACCACCACGACAGGCGGCGCGGCACGGGTGCTGAACATGATGGAGGATTACCTCCAGACCGAATGGCCCGATCTCAACGTCTGGCTGACGTCGACCACCGAACAATGGTCCACCATCGCGCTGAACGGCCCGAATGCGGCAAAGCTGCTGGCTCCGCTCGTTGAAGGCGTCGAACTGACGGAAGAGGCTTTCCCGCATATGTCTTGCGCGGAATGCACCGTGGCGGGAATACCGGCGCGGCTGTTCCGGGTGTCCTTCACCGGCGAGATCGGCTTCGAGGTCAATGTGCCGGCCCCTCTCGGCCGCAAGCTTTGGGAAACGTTGTGGGAAGCCGGCCAGCAATACGGCATCACCGCTTATGGCACGGAAACCATGCATGTGCTGCGCGCCGAAAAGGGTTACATCATCGTCGGTCAGGATACCGACGGCACGGTGACGCCCTATGACGCCGCGATGGGCTGGGCCGTGGGCAAGGCGAAGCCGGATTTCGTCGGCAAGCGCGGCCTTGCCCGCCCCGATCTTGTCGCCAAGGATCGCCGTCACCTCGTCGGCCTCTTGACCGAAGACCGGTCGAAGCTGGAAGAGGGCGCGCAGATCGTCTTCGATCCGAAACAGCCAATCCCGATGAAGATGGTGGGGCATGTCACCTCATCATACCATTCGGATGCGGCCGGTCGGCCGATTGCGCTAGCTCTGGTCGAGGGTGGCCACGAGCGGATGGGCGAGACCGTCTACATTCCGATGCTGGACCGCACGATTGCCGCAAAAATCACCGGGATGGTGTTTGTCGATCCCGAAAACATCCGCCTGAAAATCTGACCCGGAGATGACAATGAACATGCGCGTTTCCTCCCCCATTTCCGGCACGTTGGCCGAAAGCAAAGCGGCCCGGGTCAGCATACTGCCAACGCAGGGGCGGCTGTCGCTGCGGGTGCGCGGCGATCTGACGCTGCTCAATGCAGCGCTTGGTCTGACCTTGCCTGACCGCATAGGCATCCGCGCCGCAGCCGGCGAAAAGCAGGCCGTGCGCCTCGGTCCCGATGAATGGACGATCCTTGCTCCCGAGGCTGAACTCGACGGGCTGAAGGCGGCTTGCGCCAGCGTTTACGCCAGCCACCCGCACAGCCTCGTGGATATTTGCGGGCGGGAAGTCACGCTGCTGATCGAGGGGCCGCAGGCCGCCGAACTGCTGACACTCGGCTGCGCCCGCGATATCGACACCGTTCCGGTGGGCGAAGCGCGCCGCACGATCTTCGACGGCGTGACCGTGGTGCTGTGGCGCGATGGGGAAGACCGTTTCCGCATGGATATCTGGAACAGTTTCGTACCGCATCTTGGCCATTTGCTTGAAACCGGCTGCAGGGAACTTGCCGCCGAAGTCGCCTGAACTCGCCACGGTTTCAAAACTGTCCGAGTGCTGATCCATCAAGGGGAGCAGGATTTTGACCACCTATGTCATGAAAGTCTCGTGCCCGGCACGCAGCGGCATCGTTGCCGCCGTCTCCGGATATCTCGCGCGATCCGGTTGCAACATCAATGACAGTTCGCAATTCACCGATCAGGAGACCGGCCGTTTTTTCATGCGGCTGAGCTTCGTTTCGGAACAGGGGCTGGGGCGTGACGCTCTCTTTGACGGCTTCGCTCCTGTCGCTGCCGATTTCGATATGGATTACGATTTCCATGATCTCTCTCGCAAAACCAAGGTGGTGATCATGGTGTCACGCTTTGGCCATTGCCTCAACGATCTGCTGTATCGCTCCCGGATCGGTGCCCTGCCGGTGAAGATCGTTGCGGTAGTCTCCAATCATCTCGATTACCAGAAGCAGGTGGTGAACGAGGATATTCCTTTCCACCATATCCGCGTCACGCCGCAGACGAAGCCGGAAGCCGAGGCGGAAATCTTGCAGGTCGTGCATGATGCGGGGGCGGAACTCGTGGTTCTGGCGCGTTACATGCAGGTTCTGTCGGACCGGCTTTGCCAGGAAATGTCGGGCCGCATCATCAACATCCATCATTCCTTCCTGCCGTCGTTCAAGGGCGCCAACCCCTACAAGCAGGCTTATGAACGCGGTGTGCGGCTGATCGGCGCGACTGCCCATTACGTTACCGCCGATCTCGATGAGGGGCCGATCATCGAGCAGGATACGATCCGCGTGACCCATGCCCAAAGCGGCATGGATTACGTCTCGCTTGGCCGCGACGTGGAAAGCCAGGTACTGGCCCGCGCCATCCACGCCCATATTCATCACCGGGTCTTCCTGAACGGCAACCGAACCGTGGTGTTTCCCGCTTCGCCGGGGGAATATGTGTCCGAACGCATGGGATAAGTGCACCGGAACGCGGGAGCGGGCGCTTTACTCTTCGGGCGGCGGCTCCATTTCGCCGCCCTGCTGCTCCTCCGGGCGCTTCGCGGACCGCGCAGCGGGATAGGCGCCTGTCATGCTGGCGAACTGAATGTCGTTTTCAGCAAAGGCATCCTTCAACATCGAATAGGCCTTGCGTCGCACCACTGAGGATTGTCCGCCAGCGCGCAGCATCATGCCGAAGCCGAGCGTCATGCCATATTCGCCGAAGTGCTCGACGCCTTTCAGCTTGACGGTCTCGATGAGGAACGGCCCAAACTCCGGATCTTCTTGCAGGGCCTTGCCGATCTCCTTGGTAATCGCCTTGACCTTGGCGATGTCGGTATCGAAGGCGACGGTGACCATGAATTTGTCGATCGACCAGTCTCGGCTCATGTTTTCGACCGCGCCGAGCGATCCGAACGGCACGGTGAAGATCGGGCCGCGATGGTGGCGTAGTTTGACCGAGCGGATGCTGAAGGATTCCACCGTGCCGCGGTAGGAACCGCTCTGAATATATTCGCCGACACGGAAAGCGTCGTCGATCATGTAAAACACGCCGCTGATGATGTCCTTGACCAGCGTCTGCGAGCCGAAACCGATGGCGATGCCGAAAATGCCGGCGCTCGCCAGCAGCGGCCCGATATTGACACCGAGTTCCGAAAGCGCTGTCATGACGGCGACGGCGGCGATGATGATGCCGAGCATGTTGCGCAGGATCGGCAGGATGGTCAAAAGCCGATCATCCTGTGGCTTGCCGCCGGAGTGGCCGCTCACGGGGTCACCAACGGGAGCGCTCAGCTCCAGCCGCCGGGCGATCATCGATTTGATGGCGATCCATATGAGATCGGCAAGCAGCAGGATGAGTGCCCCGTGCAGGATGCCGACGACGATCGACGTGAGCAAAGCGCCGTCTGGCAGAGAATCCGGATGGGCGCGCACGAGAAAGATCAGCCACACTATGGCGGTTCCGACGATGGCGAGACGCACGCCGCGCTCGGCCAGAACCGGGCGGAGATCGCTCTCGCCGTAGCCGCCAATATCGATTGCCAGTTTTCTCGTCGCAATGCCGAGCGTCGAGGCGAAGCTGGGCAGGACCAGTGCATAAAGCCCGATCCAGAATAGGACGCCTGCACCGGCGAGCCGCAGCCCGAAGAGGATGACAAGGCCAAAGATCAGCGCCACATCGATTGCGCGCGTCCGCTCAGACCCCGGATCGCCGCCGGGTCTGCGCCAGATCCAGAGGCCGGCGAGCAGAAACAGGATGCCGATCATCCCGGTGGACAGCAGCCCGAGCGTATCGCGCGGGAGATCGAGATTTTCGAGCGTCCTGAGCACGGCCCAGAAAAGCCCGGCAAGCGTTGCAAGCCACGTCCAGCGGACGATCCAGAAATCGCGCCGGGCGCTGGTTTCGCGACCGACGACCTGCCGCAACAGGCCGGACACTGCAAAAAGCATCGGCAGGAGAATGCTCATCACGAGCCAGGGCAGCAGAACGGCGCTTAACAAACGTGGCCACTGGATGGTCAGAAACATGGCGGTCGCGACAAGGCCGTAACCGACGAGCGGCAGGAGGCTTCGCGACACGACGGCCGAGGCATATTTGCCGATATCCCCGCCATTTTTGCGGGATGCGTGCATGACGATGATGCGGTTCGTAACAATGCCGCCGGCAAGGCCTGCGCCGAACAGGACCAATACATGCAGCAAAAAGATGAAGGGACCGTAGGCGCGGATCGCATCGCCAAGCCTTTCCCACGCGGAAGCGATTTGCGAGAACATGACGGGCAGGTCACCCACGATGCGGGCAAAATGCTCCCGGCGCTTGCTTGCCCATTGGTCGAGATCGCTCAACTGACTTTGTGATGCCATCTGTGGCGGCGGCTCCGCGCCAGTTGTCGCGAGTTTCTGTGCAAGCAGGGCACGAACGTCGTCCTGCCCGAGCAGTTGCAGCAACTGGTCGACCTTCTGCTTCGTCGTCTGTGGGGGGAAAGGCGCTTTTATCGGCGGTGGCTCCTGCGCGGAAAGGCCGGTTGCTCCCAGCACGAAAAGTGCGATGACGGCCGCTGCAATCCATCTGAAAAGAGAGGGAAGGGGTGTCATTCGGTTCTCCCGCACCAGCCGGGCAGATGTCGTGCATCGTGCGAGCGCGCCAGTTCCACTGCTCCTGCCATGGTCTTATCGAAAGAATGCCGCAGGTCTTTGCTGCTCACCCGGCGGCGGAAAAAATCCGCCCAGAGAAATTCGGTAAAGGGCGCTTCGATCTTGGCGAAACCACCCGCATCGCGAACTGCGCCGGCCAGCGAGCGGAACGGATCGTCTTGAAGGTCAATGATCCGCTTTGGCAGTTCGTCGACAGGGCGGCGCGCACCTTCGGCATCGAAAGGATAAACCAGGTTGCGATGATCCATCACCGACCAGAATTCCTGCCTGCCGAGATGAGAAAGATCGGCAACGATGCTGGTCAGCACATGTTTCACGCCCTCGTAGTGTAACGCCAGAGCAAGGTGATGATGGTCGACCAGATAGAGACGCTGTTTATAGCCAATGACGACAGGCACCATGTGATGGCCGAGAAAGTCCGGCCCTTTTTCCTCGCGTATCGCGGCCCATTGTTTGCGCTTGTTTTCCACCTCGCGAAGGCCGACCGTCATTTGTGTCGGTCTGAGCGCGGTGATTTCAACCGGGCTGAGGTGCGGTTCAAGAGGCTGTGGCATGGCTGTTCTCCCGGCCCATGGCCGTCGTTACGGCATCATCGACGCTGAAACTGCTGCGCGCCACCAGATCGTTCCCGCCGCCGGCGAGCAGCAGATCCCGTACATGGTCGTGCACGCGGGCATAATAGATCGCAGTGCCGCCGCGCTGCATCGCTGCATCGAATTCCAGCAGCGCATCGAGCGCGGTGGAATCCAGTTCGAAGCTTTCCTCAAGACTGATGATCGCGACATGCAGTTCCGGCCTTGCGGCGAGGCGTTTGGTGACGGCGGCAAGGATCGGTTCGGCATTGCCGAAAAACAGCGGCTGCGCCGGGCGCAGGATAATCATGCCCGCTATGTCCTTCGCATCCGGATGGCGTTCCATGTCGACGAAATCGTGGCTGTCGCCCAGCCTTCCGAGATGCATCACATGCGGCAGCGAAAGCCGACGAACGAAAACGGCGAAGGACAGCGCGACGGCAACGAGCATGCCGTTCAGAACGCCGAATGCCAGCACGCCGGCGGCGGCTGCAAGCGCCAGATAGGCATCGTTGCCAAGTCGCCACAAACGGATGATCGGCGTCGGATCAAGCGCGTGCAGCAGGGCGACTGCGATGATGGCGGCGAGCACGGCCTGGGGGATGAAGGCAAACCAGCCGGAAGCGAGCAGGCTGAAAATCGCAAGGCCGATTGCGGCGATGGCCGAGGCGAGCCGGCTCTGCGGCCCGACCGCTTCGCTTGCCGCACCGGCGGAAAAACCGGCGCCGACCGGCATGCCCTGCACGGCGGCGCTGGCGATGTTGGCAAGCCCAAAGGCCCGCAATTCGCGATTGGAATCGACGTTCTCGCCATGGCGCAGCGAAAAGCTGCGGATCGTACCCCAGGATTCCGCAAAGAGAATGAGGACCAGCGGCGGCGCAAAGCGGGCGACATGCGCGACGTCATCGAGCGACACTGAAAGCGGGCCAGCCCATATTCCGGCAAGATCGATGGTGCCGACAATGGCAACGCCGCGGCTTTGCAGATCAAGCAGCATCGAGACGGCAATGCCTGCCACGATCACCACAAGGCTGCCGGGAAGGATCGGGCGTTTACGCAGGAGGAGCAGTACGGCAAGCGCCGTGAGGCCGACGACGATGCTTTCGAAGCTCCAGTCTCGCGGATGGGAGAGTATCTGCAACAGGATCGCCAGCGGTTCGCCCGTTTGCTCCGTGATTCCAAAGAGGCTCGGCAATTGCTTGATCGTGATCAGAATGGCGAGGCCGAAAGCGAAACCGCGCAGCACCGGGCGCGAAATCACACTCGACAGCGCGCCGAGCCGCGTGGCCGCTGCTACAAGAAACAGGATGCCCACCAATGCGACCGAAATAGCGACAAGCAGCATCTTCTGCGCCGGTGTGACGGAAAGCGTGGCGAGCATCGCCGCCAATATTGCGGCGGAGGAAGATGTGGGCGAAACGACCGCAAACCGGCTCTGGCCGAAAATGGCATAAACGATGCAGCCCATAATGGCTGCGAGAATGGCGTGCTGGGCCGGAACACCGGCAATTCCAGAATAGGCGATCGCTTCCGGCAGCATCAGGCCGGCGATCGACAATCCAGCAATCACATCACGCCGGTCGAATGTCACGGACATGGGGTTGCAACCGTTTCGACGCCGATGGAGGCGATAAAACTTTCACCCGGTATGATCACGATTCTCCACCCTGTATCCGTAATGAAATGAAGGTTTCACCCATTGCGGATACAAGTCAAAGTTTAAATTGCACGCCTGAAATATTTCGGTCTTTCCGGGTTTGGCCATCACCGCGTATCGGTCGGCGGATGATGCGGGCGTACCCGTTTCAGGTGGGCAACTGTCCCCCCGGAACGGCGGTGTCAGCCGCCATATTGGTCGTTCGTCACCTTCTCCATCCAGTCCACCACCTTGCCGTCCTTGACTTCCTGAAGTGCAATGTGGGTCATGGCGACATTGGGAGCAGCGCCGTGCCAATGCCTTTCGTCGGGTGCGAACCAGACGATATCGCCGGGGCGGATTTCTTCCACCGGGCCACCCTCGCGCTGCACGCGGCCAAAGCCGGAGACGACGATCAGTGTCTGGCCGAGTGGATGGGTGTGCCAGGCTGTGCGGGCGCCGGGCTCAAAGGTGACCTGTGCACCCTGAACCCGCTCTGCATCGAAGGGATTGAACAGCGGATCAATGCGGACCGTGCCGGTGAACCAGTCCTCGGGTCCCTTGGCGGATGCCCGGGTTCCTGCGCGCAATATTTCCATGGTCATTCTCCTGATTGGAATCGTGTGGTGATTTGAGGCGGGAATTCCCCTGTTGTCCACAGGGGCGTTCAAACCTGATCGGGCGGAGAGGCTGCAGACAGTTTTGAAGCCGCCGGCTTCGATCATCTTGATGGGTTATCGCACTCTTTTGCGCGTATTTTGCGACACTGTCAGCATTGATTTTGCCTTCCTTCCAGACGCTGCGAGAAAAATCGCGTTCGGGATTGACTCAATTATGAAAACGGTTACATTTGCTCATGTAAACGGTTTCATTAGTTAAAAACCGTGCTTGGAGGAGCAAATTTCATGTTTAGACATTTGATGGCTGCCGCCGCTTTGGTGCTGGCGGCCGGCACGTCGGCGTACGCCCAGGAGCAGAGCTTCAAGATCGGCCTTTCCAACTCGTTCGTCGGCAGCGAATGGCGCACGCAGATGATCGAGGAAGCCCAGGCTGCCGCAAAGGCGTGGGGGGAAAAGGGCGTCAAGGTAGAGGTCGTCGTTCAGAGCGGTAATGTCGATGTGCAGGGGCAGATCGGTCATATCCGCAATTTCATGAACCAGGGCGTTGATGCGATCCTCATCAATCCCGGCAGCCCGACGGCTTTCGATCCGATCTTCGCGCAGGCCAAGGCGCGCAACATTCTCGTCATCGCAACCGACGCCGAAGTGTCCTCGAAGGACGCGCTCTATGTCGGCATCGACCAGAAGGCATGGGCGGCGCAGTCCGCGCAATGGCTTGCGGATGCGCTGAAGGGCAAGGGAAGCGTCGTCGCCATCAACGGCATCGCCGGCAACCCCGCCAATGAAGCCCGCGTTGCCGGTTATCGCGAAGTGTTCAAGAAATATCCTGACATCAAGGTGCTGAACGAAGCCAATGCCAGCTGGGATCAGGCGCAGGGCCAGCAGGCCATGCAGAACCTGCTCGCTACCTATCCCGATATCAGCGGCGTGTGGGTGCAGGACGGCATGGCCGATGGCGCATGGCGCGCAATCGAAGCTGCCGGCAAGACCAAGGACATTGCGGCCACCGGTGAAATCCGCAAGGACTTCATGACCCGCTGGGAGAAGGAAAAGTTCAATTCCGGCGCGTCGGTCAATCCTCCCGGCGTCATGGCAAGCGCGCTCAACGTCGCTGTGCTGAAGCTGCAGGGCAAGGAATTCAAGGACGGTATTTTTGGCGGCACCTATGGTAACGCCATCTATATTCCGATCCCCTTCGTCAGCAACGACAACCTTGCCGACAATATCAAGGCCGCCGATGGCAAGCCTGGCTACTGGTCCGTCACGGCAACCGTAACGCCGGAGCAGGCTGGCGAGTTCTTCAAGTAAGAACGGCTTCGGGCTGGCGGCAATTGCCAGCCCGAATCTTCCAATTCGAGTGCGGACTTCAGGTGCAGGACCATGTGTTCTTTTCCGTGTCCGCCCATGACAAGAACAATGACAGTTACAATTCGGGGACATGCGATGGCGAACGCTTTGGAAGCGGCCGGCATAACGAAGAATTTTGGCGCCGTGCGCGCGCTTTCTGACGGCAGGCTGACGGTTGGTCGCGGCGAAATTCACGCGCTGCTGGGCGCCAATGGTTGCGGCAAGAGCACGCTCTGCAAGATCGTTGCGGGCGCGGTCTCGCCAACCAGCGGCACGATCAGCTTCAACGGCGCGGAAGTGCGCTTCAAAAGCCCGCGTGACGCCGAAAATGCCGGTATCGCCCTGTTTTATCAGGAGCTTAGTCTCATTCCGCAACTTTCCGTCGCCGACAATATTTTTCTCGGGCGCGAACCGAAGCGCGGCGTTTTTGTCGACGGCAAAGCCCTGAAAGCTGAAGCGGCCAGGCTGATCGCGCTGTTCGACGGGGTTGCAGGCAAAGGGCTGGAGCCGGATGCCATCGTCGGCAGCCTGCCGCCGGATCAGCGCCAGCTTGTCGAAATCCTCAAGGTTTTTGCCCAGAATGCCAGCCTGATGATCATGGACGAGGCGACAGCGGCGCTTGATGGCCGCCAGTCGCAGCGCTTTTTCGAGATATTGAGGGCCAAGAAGGCGGACGGTATCTCCACCATCATGATTTCCCACCGTCTCGACGAAGTTTTCGCCGTCTGCGATCGCATCACCGTGATGCGCAACGGCGCGACGATTTCTGAACTCGATACGGCAGCCACCACCCGCGAAGCCGTCGTGCACGATATGGTCGGCGATGTCCGCGCCGCACCCGCCCGCCAGCAGGGACGCGCTGCTGCAGCGCCCAGCCTGAAGGTGACGGATGTTGCGGGCGAGGGCATTCGCGGCGTCAGTCTGGAAGCCTATCCGGGTGAAATTATCGGTCTCGCCGGCCTGCAGGGACAGGGGCAGTCGGCCTTGCTGAAGGGCCTTTTCGGCGCCAGCCCCTTTGCCGCCGGCCAAGTCCGGTTCGAGGGCCGTGTAATCACCATCGGCAAGCCTTCGCAGGCGGTTCACAACGGTTTTGCCTATGTCTCGGGTGATCGTGGGCGCGACGCCTCCCTTCAGGGACGGTCGATCTTCGAAAATCTCGTCGCGGCGCTGATGGTGCGCGAAAAGATGCGGCTGATCCGGCCAGCGGCGCTGAAACCGCGTATGCAAAAGGTCGCGGATGATATGAAGACGAAGTTTGCCGGCATGGATATGGCCATCGGCACGCTTTCGGGCGGCAACCAGCAGAAGATCTTCATCTCCCGCTGGCTTGCCACATCGCCGAAACTGCTTTTGCTCGATGACCCGACCAAGGGCATCGATCTTGGCGCAAAGGCCGACCTGTTCGCGCTGATGCGACAGCAGGCCGATGCCGGCGCGACCATTCTTCTCTATTCCTCGGAAGATGCGGAAATCCTCGAATATGCCGACCGCATTCTCGTGTTCAACGGCGGACAAATTTCCGCCGAACTGACCGGAGCCGACATGACATCCGTCAACATGACCCGCGCCGCCTACGGAGACGCCGCATGAGTTCCTCCGGTTTTCTGCGCAAGCAACCCTGGATCATAACCCTCTTCGTTCTCACGGTTCTCATTGCTGTGAACACGTTTCTGCAGCCGTCCTTCGTGCAGCCTTCCGTGCTGCAGTCGAACCTGACGACGTTTCTGCCCCTGATCCTCGTCGCCATCGGCCAGACCTATGTCATTCTGGCGGGTGATATCGATCTGTCGGTCGGCAGCATTGTTGCGCTGGCCAATGTCGTCACCGTCAGCGTCATCGCTGCGCTTGGCGGCACGACGGGTGCCGTCTTCGCCGGCATGGCGGCAGGGGCTGCGGTCGGGCTGCTTTGTGGTCTGGTCAATGGCCTGTTCATATCGGGCTTACGCTTCCAGCCGATCGTCACCACCTTCGCGACGGGCATCATCTTCGCCGGACTGGCGATCTGGGTCCTGCCGCAGGCTGGCCTTCCGGTGCCGGAAGCCTATTGGCAGACCTATTCCGGCAGCTTCATCGGCCTGCCCTTCGTGTTGTGGGTGCTGCTGGCCGGCATCGCCTTCACGCTGATCGTGTCGCGCATTCCGTTTCACGCCCATTTGTTGGCGGTTGGCGGCAATCGTACCGGCGCCTTCCAGACGGGCCTGCGCCTTTCGGGCATCCGCATCGGCGCATACATGATCTCTGGACTGTTTTCGGCGCTGGCGGCGCTGTGCCTGACGGGCGAGACGGCCTCGGGCGATCCATTGCTCGGTGCGAGCTTGGCGTTGTCCTCCATTTCGGCCGTAGTTTTGGGCGGCACCGCGCTTTCCGGTGGCTTCGGCAGCTCGACAGGGTCGATTGCGGGAGCACTGGTGCTCGGCATGATCGGTAATGTGATTTTCTTTGCGGGCTTACCCTTCGAGTACCAGACATTGGTGCAGGGTTTGATCGTGCTGACGGCGCTGGCCGGCGGTGTTCTGGTGACGAGGCGTTGATATGACCAATCCCGGCTTGCAAATCAAATCCATCATCACCGATCCCCTGACCATCGCCATTGGCGCGTCGGTCTTCCTGCTGCTGGTCGGCGAATTGCTGTCGCCCGGCTTTGCGCAGGGGTCGCAGATCGTGCGGCTGCTGACGATCGCCGCCATTCTCGGCATCGTCGCGGCGGGACAGAACCTCGTGATCCTCGGCGGACGCGAAGGCATCGATCTCTCCGTCGGCGCGATGATTTCGCTCGGCGCGGTCCTTGCCGGCAATATGATGAACGGCCAGAATGCCGGCATTCCGCTCGCCATTCTCGTCGCGGGCGGCGTTCCCTTCCTCATCGGCCTCATCAACGGCCTCGGCATCACCTTCGTGCGCATTCCGCCGCTTGTCATGACACTGGGCATGACGGCGGTGATACAGGGCGGGCTGGTGGTCTATTCGCAGGGTGTTCCATCGGGTGCGGCTGCCCCGCTGCTCGCGGGCTTCATCAACCGGCCGCTGGTTTTCGGCATTCCCGGCGTGCTCTTCGTCTGGCTCGGCATTGCCGCAATCAT
Organism: Agrobacterium sp. ICMP 6402; assembly: GCF_009498615.1. Lineage (NCBI taxonomy): Bacteria > Pseudomonadati > Pseudomonadota > Alphaproteobacteria > Hyphomicrobiales > Rhizobiaceae > Agrobacterium > Agrobacterium sp. ICMP 6402. The sequence goes on along the minus strand of NZ_QSNV01000007.1, from coordinate 109,025 downwards.
GTTGTTCGTGCTGCGCCGCACGGCCTTCGGTTTCGCGGTTTACGCCATCGGCTCGAACGAGCGGGCGGCGACGCTTACCGGATTGCCCGTTTCCCTGATCCGCACGCTGCTTTACGGCCTGTCCGGCCTGTTTGCCGGGCTGACCGGGGTCTGCGTGATCGGTTACACCGGCACCTCCTTCATTTCCGTCGGCGACCAATATGTCCTTCCGTCGATCATCGCGGTCGTCATCGGCGGCACCTCGCTTGCCGGCGGCGCGGGCGGATATGTCGGAACCATGGCCGGGGCGGTTGCGCTCACCATTCTGCAAAGCGTACTGATAACGCTCAACCTCGATGTATGGGCACGGCAGATCATATTCGGTGTCACGTTGCTAGCGCTGATGCTGCTTTATGGCCGCCAAAAGCAGTTGCGTGTGTGACAGATGAGCAAAGACCAAGGTTCGAATATCAGGGAAGTTGCAGCTCTCGCGGGTGTTTCCATCGCGACCGTTTCAAGGGCGCTGCAACAACCCGACAAGGTTCGCCCGGAAACCCGGAAAAAGGTTTTCGACGCCGTCCGGCTGGCGAATTTTGTTCCCAACGCCCAGGCCGCGAGCTTCAGGCGTCAATCCAACAACACCGTCATCCTTCTCGTTCGCGATATCGGCAACCCGTTTTATCTCGAAATCTACAAGGGTGTGGAGGAGGCCGCCGGCGAAGCGGGTTTCAAGGTACTGATGGGCGATGCCCGCAATGACGAGAACCGCGTGGCGACCCATATCGATATGGTGCGCCAGAAACATGCCGATGGCCTGATCCTGATGACCGGTCAGTTTCCTTCAGAGTTTCTCGATCAGGCCGACACGCTGCCGCCGATCGTCATCGCGTCGGAAACTGTGCCCGGCATCGCGCTGCCCACGGTCAAGGTGGATAACCGCGCCGCTTCCAGAAACGCCGTGCGGCATCTGATCGAGGCGGGGCATAGGGAGATCGTGCATCTTACCGGTCCGTTCCCGGAGAGTCTGGCGAATGAGCGTTTCGAAGGCTATCGGGATGGGCTGGTTGAAGCCGGTATTGGCTACTCCGACAAGCTGGTGGTGACGGGCGATTACAGTATCGAAGCCGGTCGTCAGGCGATAACCGGCCTTCTCGAAAACGGCATTGCCTTTACTGCGATCTTCGCATCGAGCGACCAGATGGCGATTGGCGCGATCAGTGAGTTGCGGGCGCGTGGCGTTTCGGTTCCGACCGATGTCTCGGTCATTGGCTTCGACGATATCATCTTTGCCAACGCCTTTGAGCCGCCACTGACAACGGTACGCCAGCCCCGGCAGGAAATGGGCCGCAGGGCCATGGCGCTGATGGTTGACCGGCTGAACGGCAAGCGCACGGCTGAAACCATCGTGCTGGATACGGAATTGGTGGTGCGCGGCTCGGTCGCGCCCTGCCGCCGCCCGCCGCATCGGTAGCGGCTACGCCGAAATTGTGAATGCAAGGAGTGTAAGGACATGAAGACGATCAAAGGCCCCGCGATTTTCCTCGCGCAATTTGTCGGGGACGAAGCCCCCTTCGACACGCTCGACAATCTCGGCCAATGGGCGGCTTCGCTCGGTTACAAGGGCATCCAGCTGCCGACCGATCCAAAACTCTTCGATCTCGAAAAAGCTGCCTCCTCCAAGACGTACTGCGATGATATCAAGGGTTGTCTGGCCGAGAAAGGCGTCGAGATCACCGAGCTTTCCACCCATATTCAGGGCCAGCTTGTTGCTGTTCATCCCACCTATGATGAAATGTTCGATGGTTTTGCGCCGGCCGAGCTGCGCGGCAAACCGCAGGCGCGGCAGGAATGGGCGGTCAACCAGCTGAAGTGTGCGGCGAAAGCCTCGCAGCATCTTGGCCTCAAAAGCCACGCAACTTTCTCTGGCGCGCTTGCCTGGCCTTTCGTTTATCCGTGGCCGCAGCGTCCGGCTGGTCTTGTCGAAATGGCCTTTGCGGAATTGGGCAAGCGCTGGACACCGATTCTCGATGTCTTCGAGGAGAATGGTGTCGATCTCTGCTACGAGCTGCATCCGGGTGAGGACCTGCATGACGGCGTCACCTTCGAGCGTTTTCTCGAGGCCACCGGCAATCATTCACGCGCCAACATTCTCTATGATCCGTCGCATTTCGTGCTTCAGGCGATGGATTATCTTGAGTTCATCGATATCTACCACGAGCGCATCCGCGCCTTTCACGTCAAGGATGCGGAGTTCAATCCGACCGGCCGTTCCGGCGTTTATGGCGGCTATCAGAGCTGGGTCGACCGGCCGGGGCGTTTCCGTTCGCTCGGCGACGGGCATGTCGATTTCGGCGCGGTGTTCTCCAAACTCACCCAATATGACTTCGACGGCTGGGCGGTGCTGGAATGGGAATGCGCGCTGAAACACCCGGAAGACGGGGCGCGTGAAGGTGCGGGCTTCATTGAAAACCACATCATTCGCGTGACCGAGCGAGCTTTCGACGATTTCGCCAAAAGCGGCGTCGATGACGCCGCCAATCGTCGCCTTCTTGGACTTTGAAAGGGATAGCCATGTCTTCCGGCACAAAAAAATTCGATAGCCGCCGTATCCGTCTCGGTATGGTGGGTGGCGGTCAGGGCGCTTTTATCGGCGCTGTGCATCGCATCGCCGCAAGGCTGGACGACCGTTATGAACTGGTGGCCGGCGCGCTTTCCTCTGATGCGGCCCGCGCTAGCGCTTCTGCGACCCTGCTTGGCATTGGGCCGGAGCGCTCTTATGCGTCGTTTGAGGACATGGCGGCGGCCGAAGCCGGACGTGAAGACGGCATTGAGGCAGTCGCCATCGTCACGCCGAACCATCTGCATTTCGCCCCGGCCAAGGCGTTTCTCGAAGCTGGCATCCACGTCATCTGCGATAAGCCCGTCACCGCGACGATGGAAGAGGCGAGGGCGCTTGCCAAGATCGTCGGCGCATCCGACCGGCTGTTCATTCTCACGCATAATTACACCGGCTATGCCATGCTGCGGCAGATGCGGGAGATGGTGGCGAATGGCGATATCGGCAAGCTGCGCCATGTTCAGGCGGAATATGCGCAGGACTGGCTGACCGAAGCGGTGGAAAAGACCGGCGCAAAGGGTGCGGAATGGCGCACCGACCCCAGCCGCTCCGGCGCGGGCGGGGCAATCGGCGATATCGGCACCCATGCCTTCAATGCCGCCGCCTTCGTGACGGGTGAAATCCCGACGAGCCTTTATGCCGATCTGACCTCCTTCGTGCCGGGCCGGCAGCTGGATGACAGCGGCAATATTCTGTTGCGTTACGGCAGCGGCGCGAAGGGGATGCTCTGGGCGAGCCAGATCGCGGTCGGCAATGAAAATGCGCTGTCGCTCAGGGTCTATGGCGACAGGGGCGGACTTGAGTGGCACCACCGGATACCAGACGAGCTGTGGTTTACGCCTTATGGAGAGCCGAAACGGCTTATCACCCGTAACGGCGCGGGGGCAGGTGCTGCCGCCAACCGTGTCAGCCGCGTGCCATCCGGGCACCCGGAGGGATATCTCGAGGGTTTTGCGACGATTTACCGCGAAGCCGCAGACGCAATCATCGCAAAAAGGGAGGGAAAGACAGCCGCCGGGGATGTGATTTATCCCGGCATAGAGGACGGCCTTGCGGGTCTCGCATTCATCGATGCGGCCGTTCGGTCCAGCCGGACCTCGTCCTGGGTAGGGATAGACATCTAGATCATCGCATACCGAGAACGGACGACGCAGGGCACAGGAGGCGGTGCCCGGCATGACCCGGTCAGAAGGCCGGGAAAGGCGTGGGCACACGTGTCGTCACATTGATCAAACGGAAAGGGAGTTACGCGTTTGAAAACGTTCAAGTCAAAATTCGCAAGCATGGCAGTCGTCGTCGCATTGGCGGCCGGTATCGCAAACCCGGTTTTTGCTGAAGACAGCAAGACACTGCCGATCGCCGCGCAGATGTACACATTGCGCAATGCGGGAACACTTGAGGAGCAGCTTGCCATCCTCAACCGCGCCGGCGTTTCCGCCGTGGAAACGGTGGACATGCAGAAGGTCAGCGCCAGCGAGCTGAACGCGCTTCTGGAAAAGCACAAGATCAAGGTCATTTCCTCGCATGTACCGATCGACAAACTGCGCGGCAACCTCGATGAGGTCATCACCGAGCAGAAGGCCGTCGGCAATCCGGTCGTGACCGTGCCTTTCCTGAAACCCGAAGATCGCCCGAAGGACGCCGCTGGCTGGACCGCCTTCGGCAAGGAGCTTGGTGGATATGCCGACAAGCTGTCTGCGGCAGGCCTCTCCATGGCTTACCACAACCACGACTTTGAAATGGTCAAGTTCGACGGCAAGACAGCGCTTGAGTTGCTGCTCAATGCCGCTGGCCCGAAGCTGCAGAGCGAACTCGACGTCGCCTGGGTGGCGCGCAGCGGCAATGATCCGGCTGAGTTCCTCGGCACGTTGAAGGGCCGGGTATTTGCCATCCATGCCAAGGACAATGCGCCTGCGGGCACGGCGGAAAATGAGCGCGGCTTTGCCACGCTGGGCACCGGCGTTCTAGACTGGAAGGCAATTCTGCCGGCGGCCAAGCAGGCCGGCGTCAAGTGGTTCATCCTTGAACACGACCTTCCGCTCGATGCCGAAGCTGTCGTGACCAAGGGCAATGCGTTCCTTAACGAACGCCTGCCGACCCTTCAGTAATCACTGCCAGTAAAACCAGAACCGCTCCCCGGCGGCCGGTTTCGCCGGGGCGCATGAGGTTCGACAGACGCATGACCAGTTTCCGCCGCACCGCGACGGGAAGCGCTTCGTCTCGTCGTTTTTTCCAAGTCACATCGGAGGAGTTATCATGGCGAACAATCATTATGACGCGATTGTTGTCGGCTCGGGCATCAGTGGAGGCTGGGCCGCGAAGGAACTCACGCAAAAGGGCCTGAAGGTCCTGATGCTGGAGCGCGGCCGGAACATCGAGCACATCACCGACTATCAGAATGCGGACAAGGAAGCTTGGGATTATCCCCATCGCAACCGCGCCACGCAGGAGATGAAGGCGAAATACCCCGTTCTCAGCCGCGATTATCTGCTGGAAGAAGCCACGCTCGGCATGTGGGCCGATGAGCAGGAAACGCCCTATGTCGAAGAAAAACGCTTCGACTGGTTCCGCGGTTATCACGTCGGTGGTCGTTCGCTGCTCTGGGGACGCCAGACTTATCGCTGGTCGCAGACCGATTTCGAGGCCAATGCGAAAGACGGCATCGCCGTCGACTGGCCCATCCGCTATGAGGACGTCTCTCCGTGGTATGATTATGTCGAGCGTTTTGCCGGCATTTCCGGCAGCCGGGAAGGGCTGGATATTCTTCCCGATGGCGAATTCCTGCCGCCCATTCCGCTCAACTTCGTAGAGCAGGATGTTGCCAGCCGGCTGAAGAAAGCTTTCAAGGGCACGCGCCACCTCATTAATTCGCGTTGCGCCAACATCACCCAGGAACTTCCTGATCAGGAACGCACCCGCTGTCAGTTCCGCAACAAGTGTCGGTTGGGCTGTCCCTTCGGCGGTTATTTCAGCACGCAGGCATCGACCCTGCCTGCGGCGGTCGCTACCGGCAATCTCACTTTGCGGCCTTTTTCCATCGTCAAGGAAATCCTCTACGACAAGGACAAGAAGAAGGCGCGTGGCGTCGAGATCATCGATGCCGAGACGAACCTGACCTATGAATATACCGCCGACATCATCTTCCTCAACGCCTCGACGCTGAACTCGACATGGGTATTGATGAATTCCGCCACCGACGTTTGGGAGGGCGGGCTTGGAAGCAGCTCCGGCGAACTCGGCCATAACGTGATGGACCACCATTTCCGCATGGGGGCCACCGGCCAGGTTGAGGGTTTCGATGATTTCTATTTCAAGGGCCGCCGCCCGGCGGGCTTCTATATTCCCCGCTTCCGCAACACCGGCGACGACAAGCGCAAATATCTGCGCGGGTTCGGTTATCAGGGATCCGCCAGCCGGTCGCGCTGGGAGCGGGAAATCGCCGAACTCAATATCGGTGCCGACTACAAGGAGGCGCTGACCGAGCCGGGCGGCTGGACCATCGGCATGACCGCCTTCGGCGAAATGCTGCCGTATCATGAGAACCGCGTGAAGCTGGATCAGGACAAGAAGGACAAATGGGGCCTTCCCGTCCTGTCGATGAATGTCGAGATGAAGCAGAACGAACTCGATATGCGCGAGGACATGGTCAATGACGCCGTCGAGATGTTCGAGGCGGTCGGCATCAAGAACGTCAAGCCCTCGCGGGGCACCTACGCCCCCGGCATGGGCATTCATGAAATGGGAACGGCCCGCATGGGACGCGACCCGAAAAGCTCCGTGCTCAACGGCAACAATCAGGTCTGGGATGCGCCGAATGTCTTCGTGACCGACGGCGCCTGCATGACCTCGGCGTCCTGCGTCAACCCGTCGCTCACCTATATGGCGTTGACGGCGCGTGCGGCCGATTTTGCCGTTTCCGAACGCAAGAAGGGGAACCTGTGATGAACAGACGCGAACTGCTGAAACTGATAGCCATTGCCACCGGCCTTCCGCTGATCGGCGCGGATATCCTCACCGCTGCGGAAAACGCCGCCAAGCCCGCCGGCGGCCATGTGTTCAGCCCGGAGGATATCCGGTTTCTGGACGAGGTTGCGGAGACCATTATTCCCCGCACGTCCACGCCGGGTGCAAAGGATGCCGCTGTCGGCGCATTCATGGCGGTTTACGCGGCCGATTGTTATACCGAGGAGCAGCGGACACTCTTCCTCTCGGCAATCCCCGAAATCGAGAAGCGCAGTCAGGCCGAGCACAAAAAGGCATTTCTGGAGTTGACGGATCAGCAGCGGCAGACGCTGCTTGCGGCGCTGGACAAACAGGCCAAGGCGGAACAGACGCCGACCGCTCCGCACGCCTTCACACTCGTCAAGCAATTGACGCTGCTCGGTTTCTTCACCTCGAAGATCGGCGCGACGGAAGTTCTCGTTTACGACGAGATCCCCGGCGGTTTCGAAGACCGCGTTCCCTATAACAAGGGCACGCCCGCGTGGGGCACGACCTGAAAAGAGCAACCTCCGGCCCGTCCGCTTTTGCGGGCGGGCCGTATTTATGCGGCAAGACAAGGATGACACGATGCGCAATACAACAATCATCGCGGCGGCAATGCTGACTGCAAGCGCCATTCCCGCTCTTTCGGAAGGCGATGTCGCCAAGGGGGAGGCGGTGTTCAAGCGCTGTTCCGCCTGCCACGCCATTGGCGAGGGCGCCAAAAACCGGGTTGGCCCACAGCTTAACGGCATCATTGGCCGCGCTGCCGGTGGCGTATCTGACTATAATTATTCGAGTGCGATGAAAAAAGCGGGCGAGGACGGTCTCGTCTGGACACCGGAGGAATTGCGGGATTTCCTGAGCGCGCCGAAAAAGAAAATACCTGGAAACAAGATGGCGCTGGCCGGCGTCAGCAAGCCGGAAGATCTGGACAACCTCATCGCCTATATCGAAAGCGCGGCTTCGAAACCGGCTGAGTGACAGCGAAAAAGCGGAGTGTACGGAGGTCTGGGATACGCCCTACACTTGGCTGGTTTCGCCCTCTGCCAATTGAGCAAGGCCCGGCAGATTGCAGACCAGCAGCTTCTGCCGCCCTCCCTGCACCAGTCCCTTGGACTCCCAGCTGGAAAGGATGCGCGAGACCGTGTGCAGGGTCGTGCCGGTCATCTCGGCGATGTCCTGACGCGAGATCGGGAAATCGATACGGATGCCGTCCTCCTCCTTGCGTCCCGCCTGCTGCGAAAGACGCAGCACGGCATGGGCCACCCGGCGCTCCACTTCCTGTGTCGACATTTCGCGGATGCGCGTATGGGCTTCTTCAAGACGCTGACCGATGGTCTGCATGGCGGAGACGGCGAGATGCGGGTTCTGCTCGACGAATTGCGGCCAGAGGTCCGTCTGCCACGACAGGATGACGCTTTCGGCAGCTGTCGTGGCTGTGCCGGGATAATCGGACCGTTGCAGTGCTCGCGCGAAACCGAAGAGATCACCGGGATGCACCATGCGCACGATGATCTGCTGACCGTCATGCGTCACCTGCGTCACCTTCAGGCGGCCGTGGATCAGCAGGAAGAAATGTGTTGCCGATTGGCCCTGCTCGAAAATGGCTTCGCCCGGCGGCACCAGCCGGGATGTGGCGTGGGTCAGCAGTCCGTCCAGCTCATCGTCGGCCATCTTGGCAAACAAGGCCAGCGACCGGATGACGCTTCGGTCAATCTTCACTTGCACCCTCTCCGGTGATTGGACGATCCTCAGGATGATTGCATTGGCAATCGGAGATCGGCCTTTTCTGTATTGTCAGCATACAGCACTATCACCGGCGGCAGAAGATCAAATGATATGAATCAAGCGCTTGTTTTAATTGATGAATGTCAAGAAAACAGGGTGGTGGCACGGAGCTTTTCGAGAAGCGGCGCATACCACCGTGTGTCCTTTACCAGCCGGAAACCGAGATTATCAGGCGGTACGCCGACGGCGCAGCCGCCGCTTTTCGGGTTTTTGACGAAGGCGCTCATCGCCGCCCGATGTTTTCCCGAAGCGACCGGGATACCGCAGGAGGCGACGCTATCGATCGCCTCACCATCCTTGCCGAGCGTCACACGGTGGCTGCAGCTCGATGTCCATTCCCAGACATTGCCGCCAAAATCGGCAAGGCCATATTCGTTTTCGCCGAAACTGCCATAGGATTGCGGAACAGGATTGCCGGAGGCCTTGCGGCTGGTCTGCCGCTCGTAATCGGCCAGCCAGCGCAAAGCCGGGTTCTCACTGTCCGCGGCGACACCGAGCGTCTCATCCGGGAAAAGCGACCCGGCGGCAAAGGCAAGTTCGGCGTCGCTCGGCAGACGCCAGACAGCGCCTGTCCGCTCGCTCAGCCATTTGGCATAAGCGCCGGCATCATCCTGGCTGATGCCGGTTGCCGGTATCTCGCCGCCGACCGGAGCGGCAAAGCCGGGTTCCGGCTGCTGGCAGCCGCCTTCCGCCACGCAGCGGGCATAATCCGCGCTCGACACCTGATATTTCATGATCGTCAAATTTTGCCGCATCGCCACCTCGACCATCGGGCCATCGACGGCATAACCATTGCGAAAATATTCGCCCTCCGCCCGGTATCTGAAACTGCCCGGCGGAACGGTGACGACCTGCGGCGGGGTCATGACTGCGCGTGGATCGGTGCCGCTGTGGATGATCCCTGACTGGAAGCCGATGGCCGCCGCCAGCAGCGTGGCAAGCGAGAGCGGCAAAAGAAGCGAGACTGTATTTGGGAAAAGGCTGTTGCCGGGAATGCCCATGGGAACCTGCCTGCGTTGCGGGAACGCTAAAGTTCAGGCCTGCGTTCAGGCCGGATAAAGCCGGAGGGGAAGCGCACCGCACCTCATGCTGGCGGCGCGCCTCTGGTCGTGTCAGATGCTCGACGGGGCGAGCACCGCCTGCATCAGGCTGTTGTTCCACTCACCCGTTACCTTGAAATGGCCGGCCGCGCCCAGTTCGAAGGCCTCGATGAGGTTGTGGTTGACATAGGCATAGATGCCGGGCTGCTCGAAGGTGTAGAAGGCCGCACCCGCCGTGCCGCCGGGAATGAACCAGGTTTCCTGGTCGAGATCAGGCGGGTTGCGGAACTTGCCTGTCGCCCAGACATAATCGCCATGGCCGCCGATAAGATGGGGGCGGGTATCACGGTTGGCCTGCGAATGGACGATCAGCACCTTTTCACCGACTGCGGCCTGAAGGGCGTGTTCCCCGGTCAGGGCGCCGACTGCGCCGTTAAAGACGATGTGGGTTGGCGTCAGCGTGCGCATCACCTCCAGCGTATCCGCCATGGCGTCGCCGGCGCTTTCATATTTCTTGAAATTGCCGTTCTCGTCGCGCGGGATGTAGAAGTCCTGCTCGCCGACATAATAGACCTTGTCATAAACAAGCTCCTTGCCGTGGCCGTCGGTCAGGCCCTCACGCGGCAGCACCATGATCGCGCCGTTCATGCCCGAGGTGACGTGCCACGGCACCATGCCGGGAGGTGCGCAGTGATAGACGAAGACGCCGGCCTTGGTCGCCTTGAAGCGCAGGATCGCTTTTTCACCGGGGTTGACGATGGTCAGCCCGCCGCCGCCGAGCGCCCCGGTGGCCGAATGGAAATCTATATTGTGCTGTAGCTCGTTGGTATCGGGGTTGATGAGGGTCAGTTCGACATAGTCGTCCTGATGCACGACCATCAAGGGGCCGGGAACCGAACCGTTGAACGTCATGGCGTGAACTTCGGTACCCTTGTCGTCGAGGACCATCTTCTGCTCTTTGATCGTCAGCGTGAACTCGACGATCTTCGGTCCGCCTTCGGCTTTTTGCGTATGGGCGTGTACGAAGGGCGGTTTGACGAGATCAACCTTTACGCGAGGTAGCGCTGCAATCTCCGCGCTCGTCAATGGCTTGGCTGCGGCCTTCTTTTCCTCTGCCGCGCTTGCTGCCGAAGGCATGATCATGGGTGCTACAGCCCCTGCAAATGCTGCGCCTGCGAGAATATTACGCCGTGTGATGTGGAACCCGTCCGTCATCATATTTCTCCTGTCCCTCTTAGGGCAGAGCATCTTTCGCTCTGTCACAACATTTGTAGCGGAGATGCAGAAATACAATTTGAGATGGAACAAACTACCCTGGCGGCGACCTGCGACATTTTGGCAGTCGATTGAGGACCGGTGCGGAAGCGTTGCACCTCCTCTTTGCCTGTTCGCAAAGAAGCTGGACGGGCTTGGGTCTAGACATATGTCAAGACCAAGCAAGGAGCATTATAATGAGTGGCAGCGAAACCGTTCTCACCCAAGGGCGGCCCCGGCCCAAGGGCGGCATTCCAAGAGGGCTGGCGCGCACCGGCCCGGTTATCTTTTCTTACGGCTTCCGGCCGTTTTTCCTCGGCGGCGCCATCTGGGCGATCGTGGCGATGGTGTTGTGGATCGCAGCCCTTTCCGGCTTCGTCGACCTTGGCGGGGATTATGGTGCACCGAACTGGCATGCCCATGAGATGCTGTTCGGTTTCGCTTCGGCGGTGCTGGCGGGCTTTCTTCTGACGGCTGTGCCGAACTGGACGGGGCGGCTGCCGGTATCGGGCAAACCTTTGGTGTGGCTGTTTGCGCTCTGGTGTGCCGGCCGGCTTTTCCTGCTCGTGCCGGACACGGTGGGCGTGGTCACCGCCGCAGCCGTGGACGGGCTTTTCCTGCCGGCACTTCTAACGATCTGCGCGCGCGAGGTCATTGCCGGGCGCAAATGGAAGGACCTGAAGGTGCTGGGCGGGCTTCTGGCGCTTTCCGTCGCCAATATCATATTCCACGTTGCTGCGATTGGGGGCGATCATAGCCTGATCGCGACCCGCCTGGCGGTCTCGGCCTATACCGTGCTCGTCATCATCGTCGGCGGCCGTATCGTGCCGAGTTTTACCCGCAACTGGCTGAACCGTTTCGGTCGCACGGATTTCCCCGTTCCTTATAACGGTTTCGATACCGCCGCCATTCTGACTGGCATCGCAGCGCTGGCCGTCTGGACAATAGAACCCGAGAGCATCTTGGCCGTACCCACGGCACTTCTGGCGGCATTCATGCACGCCGTGCGTCTGATCCGCTGGCGCGGCTGGACGACATGGCCGGAGCAGGTGCTGGTGGTGCTGCATGTGGCCTATGCCTTCATTCCCGTCGGTTTCATCACCATAGCGCTGGCGGCTCTTGACGTCATGGACACACGCTCCGTCCTGCATATCTTCACCGTCGGGGTCATCGGCTGCATGATGCTTGCTGTCATGACGAGAGCAAGCCTTGGTCATACCGGGCGCAAGCTTGCGGCCAGCAGGGTTACCATTGCCGCTTATGTGGCGCTGATCGCCTGCGCGCTGCTGAGACCGGCAGCCGAGTTCTTCCCCGGTGCGATGATGCATCTTTACGCCTGCTCCGCGCTTCTCTGGATCGTGGGCTTCGGTCTCTTCTGCATCGAATATGGGCCGATCCTGATGCGGGAACGCAAACCGCTGAAAGCATAGAAGGCTTTATCGCGACACCGCCAAAACAAAACGCCCCGGAAGCAATTTCCAGGGCGTTTCGTTTTCGAGGGACTTGATATCCCGCCTAATGCGCGCCCACACCGGCACGGATAAAGATGCGAAACGCCGTGCGCGCCTCGTCGAAATTGCCGGCCCATTGATGGCCCCGGGCCAGAAGTTCCGGATAAAGAAAGGTCGGCTCCTGCGGCATCAACACGAAGATCACGGCGCCCGGCGGAAGACGGCCGAGTGCGGCAAGCGTGCGGCTCGCCTGGCCTTCCGCCGTCTCATCGCTCAGATCGAGATAGATGGCCGGATCGGGCCATATCTGCGGCTCCTCGGCATTGCCAGCAAGCGCCGGCGAAACGGAAATCTGTTCGGTCTCAGTGGATTGCGGCGTAAACAGCACTTCCCAGTCACCGCCGCCGATTTCTCTCACCTGATGGTCGAAACCGCGCTCGGCCATTACCTTGAACAGCGGAACGGGCCGGAAGGTGGCGTATAAGCGCAGCGCCTCACCGGGAGCAAGCCCGGCCACGGCTTCCATGATGGCCGGAAAGGGCTCGCCGCCGCTCCGCAAAAGCGGCCGGACATCGAGTTCCCTGATCATTTCCGTCATTGCTTCACCTCATCTGTCGGCTGGCGGCGGCAAGGGCCGTCCGCCAGAGGTCTTTTCACCACATCGCCGGGGCAGGGGTCAATGTTCGGATCCGCAGCAGCATTCGCAGCCGGACATATCGTCCTCGGAACCTTCGGCCTGTTCTTCCAGCCGGCCGATATCGAGACGCCAGACTTCCGGACCCTGTTCGAGATATTCCCAACCGAACTGGCCGGGGAAATTGGTGGCCAGCTGGTAGAGCAGCGGACGGGGATCATGATCGCTGGTGATCTGCAGCGATTGACCTTCGGTCAATGCGCCAAGCGCGCCGAAAATGCGCGGATGGCGTTCGCGAGGCGGAATGATGCGCACATCTATATTGGTTGCGGTCTGGGCTTCGGACATAGGCTGGCTCCATGGCCGCGGATGGAATGATGTCCGGCGGTGCGGCCGGCCGGCGGACTGGAAAAACCTATCCGCCGTGCCGTCTGGCGACATTGTTGCCGCGCAAATAAACCTGAGATTCGTCAGATTAGAGCATTTCCAGCAAAAGTGCGGAGCGGTTTTGCGTCCGGAAAATGCGTAAAAACAAAGAGTTAGAACGTTTTCGCGTTTCAAAGAAAAGCGGAAACGCTCAAGGTCTCAGCCGGCGAGGTTGCGATAGATCGCCGGCAGCGCCGATGGCAGCTTCGCTATTCTGTTGACGATGGCATAGCCGTTCTGGCCGAACATGGCCGGAATATAGGATTGCGCCTTGCTATCGACAGTCACGCCGAAAACGCTGACGCCCGAGCGTCGCGCCTCGGAAACCGCGCGGCGGCTGTCCTCGATGGCGAAGCGGCCCTCATAATGGTCGACATCGTTCGGCTTGCCATCCGTCAGCAGCAGAAGCAGCTTGCGGCGTTCCGGTCTTTCACGCAGCTTGGCGCTGGCATGACGGATGGCGGGGCCGATGCGGGTGTAGAAACCGGGCTTTAGCGCCGCAATGCGACGCTCGATAGTGTGGCCCATCGGCTCATCGAAATCCTTCACCGTTTCCACCCGCACCCACGAACGACGGCGGGAGGTGAAGGTCAGGATCGAGTGACTGTCGCCGCAGGCGGAAAGCCCGTGGGCAAGCACCAGCAGGGCTTCCTTCTCCACATCGAGCACCCGGCGATTGTCGAACCAGGCATCGGTGGACAGGGATACATCGACGAGGATCGTTACGGCAAGATCATGCGCCTGCGGGCGGCTTGCCATATGAATGCGGTCGCTGCCCTGTCCTCCGGCGGCGATATCGCTTCTGGCGCGAACCACGGCGTCAAGATCGAGATCGTTGCCGTCGAGCTGGGCTCGCAGCATTTCGTGGCGTGGCCTCAGCACCTCGAATTGCCGCCTGACGCGGCGGATGAGGCTTTTGGTGTCCGGGTCGGGTTCCGGTGCCGTCTCGGCGTCCTTCGCCGGTCCGGCAATGACCCGGCAATGATCGGCGAGATAGGCGCCGCTGCGATAATCCCACTCTGGATAGGTCAGTTCTGCCGTCAGCGGCGTATGGTTCAGTGCTTCAGGCGGCAGGTCGAGATCGAAACGGAAGCGGGCGGAAGGCCTTCCCTTTCTTTCACCCAGCGTCATATCGTCAAGCTCATCCGCCGCACTGCCGTCGGCATCGTCGCTGTCGTCACCCGGCCGGTCGACATTGACCATCTCGGCCATGGCGAGGATTTTTTCGAAACGGTTGAGAATGAAGGGGCTGCGTTCGGTCTGGCGATTCTCGGCCTTTTCGCGCACAGCGATATGGCGGGCCGCTTCCGCACTCTGCGGCGCTGCATTGGAGGCCGGCTGGTCCTCGCCTTGCCGGGCCTCGGATGTTTCTCGCAGCAGCGTATCCGGCCACAGCGGCACCGGCAGCATCGGTAGATAACGCGGCGGGGCCTTTTCCGGGAAGCCGGCGGGCGGCGTATGGCCCTCGATCCCTGCTGCATCGGCCAGCATGGAAAGCACCCGTTGTTCCACCTGCTGCTCCGTCTGGGGCAGCGGCCGCTTCTGGCGCACCGCGAGCATCGCGGCGCAAAGCCGGCGATAACGGGTCTTCATGCCGGGAAACGCATGGGTGACGGCTTTTGCCAGCTCTGTGGCGCGGTCGAGCCGGGCAAGATCGTTGCCCAACGGGTCGGCGGCCATGACTGGTTCAAGCGGCATCATCGCCATGGCGGCGGCGAGCCAGAGATAGAGATCGCGGTTGAGGCAGCGGTCGGGAAACAGATCGAGTACGGGCGGCAACATCAGCGTGGCGTGATCGCGGCCCGGCTGGGCCAGCTTTTCTTCCCCAAGGCCCATGCGCTGACGAAGCCTTAGTCGGTGCGTGGAGGTACGGGCGCGGGCCGGCGCGATCTGCACCGCATGTTCACCACCAAAACCGCGGAAACAGATGGCCAGCACGGCCTGCATATCCTCCAGCTTCACGGCGTGATCCGGGAAGCGCAGCCATGTGCCGGTTTCGCCGATCAGCCTGTGCCAGGCGCGGCCGACGGTTTCTTCCAGTTCCAGAAAGTCCAGCATGGTTTATCCTTCATGGCATCGGACCGGAATGCGCGGGGCAACCGCGCAACCCGGTGTGGATATCAAAGCGCGCTATCGGATGATCGCATCCGCGACTTCATGCAGCGCGGCCTTCACATCAGGCTCGTCGGTCAGCGGTTCGATCATGGTCGCACGCACGGCCTGACGGGCGGGAAGGCCGGTATCGATGAGGCTGGCGCAATAAACGAGCAGCCGGGTGGAGACGCCTTCTTCCAGATCGTGGCCCTTCAGGCCGCGCAGCCGATGGGCGAGATCGACAAGCGGTTCGACATCGCGCGCATCCAGCCCGCTCTCATGCGAGACCACGGCGATTTCCTGTTCTTTCGGCAGAAAATCGAATTCGATGGCGACGAAGCGCTGGCGGGTGCTGGGTTTCAGGCTCTTCAAAAGGTTCTGGTATCCGGGATTATAGGAAACGACGAGCATGAAGCCGGAGGGCGCTTCCAGCACCTCGCCGGTACGCTCCAGCGGCAGGATGCGGCGGTCATCGGTGAGCGGATGTAGAACAACCGCGACATCCTTGCGCGCCTCGACGATCTCGTCGAGGTAACATATGCCGCCCTGCCGCACGGATCGCGTCAGCGGGCCGTCCATCCACACGGTTTCACCGCCTTTCAGCAGGTAACGGCCGGTCAGATCAGCGGCAGCAAGATCGTCGTGGCACGAAACGGTGGAAAGCGGCAGGCCGAGTTTCGCTGCCATATGGCTGACGAAACGGGTCTTGCCGCAACCGGTCGGACCTTTCAGCAGCAGCGGCAATTGCCGCACCCAGGCGCTTTCGAACAGCGTGCATTCATTGCCGAGCGGTGTGTAAAAAGGTGCGTCCGGCAAAGGCTGCGGCGCGGGGCGGAAAATCGTATTCATGGTCATCTCCATGGTTGGTGGTAAGGAACCGGCTCTCCGGGGAAAAGGAGAGCCGGTCCGTTTCTCATTCGGCGGGCTGCACGAGGCGGGCAACGTCGCCCTGTTTCTGCTTGCCCGGTACCAGGATTGCCCAGATGAACATGACCGCCGAAATGAGAACCGCGAGACCAGAACCGAGACGGATCCAGTAGAAGATCGCCAGCTGGTCCTGCACATCCATGAAGCTTTCACCCATGACCCGCTGAAGCTGGATCTGCACCACACCGGCAAAGGTCAGCGCGAAGGTCATGACCGACATGGCCGTGCACATGACCCAGAAGCTCGTCATCGAAAGCCACTGATTGTAGGGCGCACGCTTCTTCATTTCGGGGATGGCATAGGCCATCATCGCAAGGTTCAGCATCACATAGGCGCCGAAGAAGGCGAGATGGCCGTGGGCGGCGGTGAGCTGCGTGCCGTGGGTGTAGTAATTCACCGACGACAGCGTGTGCAGGAAGCCCCAGACGCCGG
Source organism: Agrobacterium sp. ICMP 6402 (assembly GCF_009498615.1). NCBI lineage: Bacteria > Pseudomonadati > Pseudomonadota > Alphaproteobacteria > Hyphomicrobiales > Rhizobiaceae > Agrobacterium > Agrobacterium sp. ICMP 6402. The sequence goes on along the minus strand of NZ_QSNV01000007.1, from coordinate 92,399 downwards.
CGCCGAAGAAGGCCATGACCGAGCAGCCGATCGACCAGAGGAGGGCTGCGCGGTTCTCATGCTTGCGGCCGGCCTTCCAGGTCATCACGAAGGTGAAGATGACCATGGTGAAGAAGGGGGCCACTTCCAGCGTCGAGAACAGCGAGCCGATCCACTGCCAGTAACCCGGCGCGCCTATCCAGTAATAATGGTGGCCGGTGCCGAGAATGCCCGAGAAGAGCGCAAGACCGACGATGACATAGAGCCATTTTTCCACCACTTCGCGGTCGATGCCGTTGAGCTTGATCATCAGGAAGGCGAGGATCGAGGCCATGATCAGTTCCCACACGCCTTCCACCCACAGATGGATGACGTACCACCAGTACATCTTGTCGAGTGCCAGATTGATGGGATTGTAAAAGGCGAAGAGGAAGAAGACCGCGAGACCCCACAGCCCGAACAGCAGGATGTTGATGACGGTGGTTTTGCGGCCCTTCAGCGCTGTCATGGTGATGTTGAACAGGAACATCAGCACGACAAGGACGATGCCGACCTTGATGGCGAAGGGCTGTTCGAGGAATTCGCGGCCTTCATGGATGCGGAACATATAACCGACCACGGCAACCGCGGCGGCCACCAGGAAGATCCAGAACTGCGCGATGGCGAGCTTGGGACTGTAAAGCTCCGTTTCTGTTTCTTCCGGCAGAAGATAGAAGGTTGAGCCCATGAAGCCCATCAACAGCCACACGACCAGCGCATTGGTGTGGATCATGCGCACGATGTTGAAGGGCAGAAGCTCGGAAAGGGTGTTGGGCAGCACGTAGATCGTTGCGGCGATGACGCCGAACAGGATCTGCGCCACGAACAGCCCGATTGCGCCGTAAAAATACAGCATGGCGACTTTTTGCGTCTGGTATTTCATCTCGTCATCTCCTTGCCGTCAACCTCAACCCGCATCGTTCGGCGGCCAGTTCTGCGTCTTGATCCGGCTCGTCCATTCGAGGAAGTCGACGAGATCATCGAGTTCCTGTTCGGTGAGATTGAACTGCGGCATCTGGCGGCGGCCTTCGATGCCGGTGGGCTGGGCGGCCATCCAGGCCTTGATGGAATCGCGCGCCGTCTCCTTGTCTTCCACGCCGCCATAGCGCTTCCAGACATTGCCGAGTTCGGGTGCGAAATAGGCGCCTTCGCCGAGCAGCGTGTGACAGTTGATGCAGGAATTTTTCTCCCACACGTGTTTGCCGCGCGCGACGCTTTCCGTCAGCGTGCTTTCATCCGTCGAGGTGGTGCGCATGTAATAATGGCTATGGGCGGTCAGCCCGACGAATATGGCGAAGAAGAAGATGGAGCCGCCGTAAAAGACGTTTCGCGCTCCTGTTTTGGTCAGGCGTTCTGCCATGCCAATGGTCCTTTCCATCCGGAAGACCGCTTATGCGGACTGGCTTGATCGAACCCTCTTGCCGGGATTTGCCAGCAGGCTGGCGGAATGCGGTGGGGTCTGAAGCCTTTCTAGCGGCTGGCCGCCGGCGTTCTTTGCCATTTGGCAAACAACGGGAGAGGTGGTGCGGTCCGCCTTTTCAGAGCGACAAAATGCCCTGCAGGAACGCCCGCAAAAGGGCTGCGGCGGCGAAGATTGCGGGCCATGCCAGAAGTGCTGTGCGCAGCAGCCCGCGCTCTTCGCGAAAGCCCAGAAAATCGTCGATGACGCGTCTGGATTTCATAAGCGCGAAAAGCAGCATCAGGCAGGCGGCGGCGACCGGCGGCAGAAGCGCCGCCTTCCATGAGGTGACGACGGCCGTGCCCGCGAGAACGAGAATGGCGAGCACTGCAAAACTTCTTGCAAGCTGGCGGGAGGTGCGGTGGATCATGATTGTCAAACCAGATAGACGACGGGAAAGATGACGATCCAGACCAGATCGATGACATGCCACAGCGTCGTCACCAGCGTGATATTCTCGTTTTTGGGCCAGCAGGCGACGATGAACAGCAGGATCGCCACGAAGACGACATGCAGCAGGTGGAAGCCGGTGAGCAGGAAATAGAGCTCGAAGAACGCGCCATAGGCGGGATCGGACGCGAAGGCGATTTCGGTGGAATATTCATGGAGTTTCACACCGACGAAAGCGAAACCCAGCAGGCCGGCGAGAACCAGCGCCCGCCTTTTTGCAGGAAACGCGGTGTGGCGGCTGGCCGCCAAGGCCGCCTGCCAGCCGCTTGCCAGCAAAATCAGCGTGTTGAGACCGGCAAGCTGCGGCTGAAGATGCTGGCGAGCGGCGGCGAACGCATCAGGGTTGAGCGCGAAGGCGATGATGAACGCCCCGGTCAGCGCGCCGAAGGCTGCAAGTTCGCTCCATACCAGAATCCACAGGAGCAGATTTCCGCTTTCCTCTTCCGTATTTATCGCCATGGCCTCGCCCGTAATTGTAAAACAGCAAGCCACGCTTAGGCGTCCTCAAACCCCGCTTCTTTGCGGTCGGTCAAAGAAGGGAGCGCGCAAAGCCCTATTGTCATGACAAAGCGCAACTCTGGAAAATGGAGCTTCCCATGAACGACGCGCAGGTCGGGCTGATTGTCGCAACCCCTATTATCATTGGCTTTGCGGTGCTGTTGTACCGTATGGGAGTGTTGCAGCGCATGGGCGCGGTTTCCGCCGTGCTTGCCTCCGTGGCCATTGCTTCGGTGCTGTTCCTGAACCAGTGAGAAGGCAGTCGGATGCTTGAACTTGTCGCCGCTCTTTCGCTTTTCGTGGCGCTGCATTCCATTCCCGCCGTACCTGCCGTGCGCGGCCGGCTGATTGCGGCCATCGGCAGGCCCACCTATTTCGGTCTCTATTCCGTTGTCTCGCTTCTGGCGCTGGGCTGGGTGTTTTATGCCGCGCTCTCAGTCGAATACGTTCCGCTCTGGGATGTCGCGCCCTGGCAGGCGCATGTCACCTTTCTGGCAGCGCCGATTGGGCTGTTTTTCGTGCTGGCCGGTCTTCTCAGTGTCAATCCGCTCTCCATTTCCGTGCGACAGGGAGAGAAGCGGGGGGCAATCGTGCACATCACGCGGCACCCTGTGCTTGTCGGTTTTCTGTTTTGGTCTCTGGGGCATGTCGTGCCGAATGGCGATCTGCGCTCCGTTATCCTCTTCGGCGGCTTTGCGCTGTTTTCGCTTGGCGGAATGGCGATGACCGAAAAACGCGCCCGCAAAAGACTGGGCGGTGCATGGAGCGCTACGGCCGGCGAAAGCTCCACGGTTCCTTTCGCAGCGATTCTCACCGGTAAAACCCGCATCGCCGTGGATGAGCCGATGCTGTTAGCCGCGGCGCTGACGGGATTGACGGTCTGGTGGCTGCTGGCAGGTGGCCATGCCGCGCTCTTCGGCGCGGACCCGATGGCCTATCTCTGATCGCTTAGGGTGCCTTCACCACATGCGGCTGCCATATCGCCGCCTGCGGTGCGGAAGCGATGCCAAGCTGATCAATGGCGCGGGCGGCGAGCTGATCGACAATATCATCTACGCTTTGCGGCCTGTTGTAAAAGGCCGGTACCGGCGGCATCACGACGGCGCCTGCTTCCGTCACCGCGCACATATTGCGCAGATGGATGAGATGCAGCGGTGTTTCGCGGGTCATCAGCACCAGCTTCCGGCGTTCCTTCAAATGCACGTCGGCGGCGCGGGTGAGAAGATTGTCCGAAAGCCCGGTTGCGATGGCCGCGAGCGTCCGCATCGAGCAGGGCGCAATGATCATGCCAGTGGTCGGGAAAGAACCGCTGGCGATCGCCGCGCCGATATCATCGACGGCATGATTGACGCTGGCGAGCGAGAACATCCGCCCCATGGCTTCAGCACCTTCCTCATGCAACACCGTACGCTTGGCAGATTGCGACAGGACCAGATGGATTTCGACGTTTTTCATGTCGGCGAGACGCTCGATGATGCGCAGCGCAATGCCGGCACCAGAGGCGCCGGTAACGCCGACCACGACGCGGCACGGGGTCATGGCCGTTCTCCAAGGCCGAGATCACGCCACATCAGATCGACTTTCGCGATCACGTCAGGCGTCATGGACAGCACGCGGCCCCATTCGCGCTCCGTTTCCGGCGGCAGCTTGCGGGTGGCGTCCAGCCCCATCTTGCCGCCGAGGCCGGCTTTCGGAGAGGCGAAGTCGAGATAATCGATCGGCGTTTCGTCGATGATCGTCGTATCGCGCGAGGCATCGAAACGGGTGGAGACCGCCCAGATGACATCCGCCCAGCTGCGCACATCAATGTCTGGATCGACCAGAATGATGAGCTTCACATAGCTGAACTGCGGCAGCATCGACCACAGGCCCATCATCACCCGCTTTGCCTGACCGGGATAACGCTTGTCGATGGACGCGACCATGACGCGATAGGAACAGGCCTCCGGTGGCATCCACAGATCGACGATTTCCGCAAACTGTCTTTTGACGAGCGGCAGGAAGATCTCGAGCATGGCTTCCCCTAGAACCGAGGGTTCATCCGGCGGCCGGCCGGTATAGGTGGAAAGATAGATCGGATCGCGGCGCATGGTGATCGCCGACAGCGTCATGACCGGGAAAGGCTCGACGGAATTATAATAGCCGGTGTGGTCGCCATAGGGGCCTTCCATTGCCGTTTCCGTGGCCGAAACAGTACCTTCCAGCACAATCTCAGCGTTGGCTGGTACCGGCATCGGCACCGTCAAAGCTTTCGCGATGCGACTTTTCGAGCCGCGCAGCAGGCCAGAAAAACCAAGCTCGCTGATATGTTCGGGAAGCGGCATGACGGCGGAAAGAATGGTGGCGGGATCAGTGCCGATGGCGACGGTAACTGGCATATCCAGCCCGCGTGCCTGCCACAGCCGGTGGTGCTGCGCGCCGCCGCGATGCGCCAGCCAGCGCATGATCACCCTGTCCGGCCCCAGCACCTGCATGCGATAGATGCCGACATTGATATCGTCGGGATCATCGGGCGAACGGGTGATGACCAGCGGCCATGTGATGAGCGGGGCCGGCTCGCCCGGCCAACACCATTGCACCGGCAGGCGGGCAAGATCGACCACATCACCCGTCAGTATCTTTTCCTGCACCGGCGCGCGCGAGACGTTGCTTGGCCGCATGGACAGTGCGGCCTTCAGCAAAGGCAGTTTACCCCATACCTCGGCCATGGATTTCGGCGGTTGTGGCTCGCGCAATTCGGCGAGCATTTTCCCAAGCGCGGGCAGCCCGCCGGTCTCAAGCCCGAGCCCCCATTCGATGCGCTGCCGCGTGCCGAAGAGATTGGCAAGCAGCGGCATGTCCCGCACCTTGCCCTCATGGTCAACGGGTTGCTCGAAAAGCAGGGCCGGCCCACCATCGGCGAGCACACGGCGGTGGATTTCGGTGATTTCGTGCACCAGCGAAACCGGCTGGCGGATTCGCCGCAGCTGCCCGCGTTCTTCCAGCAACCGGACGAAACCGCGCAGATCGGCGGCGCGGGCAGGTTTCGCTTCTGTCTTTTTATCTGTCGGTTCGTCTCTCATGCCGCCTGTTTGCCGGCGGCGATGCGACATGTCCTTGCGCTGCCGCAAATGCGGCTTCAGTGCGAACGAAGATAGTCGGCGAGAACGAGGGCGTGGTTGTGTTCGGTATCATGGGCGGCATAAAGCAGCGTGACGCGGCCCTTCGCCATCAGCTCCTTCATGTGTGCCACGGCTTCGGGATTGGCCGCCAGTTCCTCATGATAGTGCCGGGTGAATTCCGCGAAGCGTGACGGCATATGCGAGAAATTCTTGCGCAATTCGTTGCTGGGCGCGATTTCCTTCATCCACAGGGAAAGCTGTGCGGTTTCCTTGCGCATGCCGCGTGGCCACAGCCGGTCCACCAGAATGCGTGCGCCGTCATCATCGCTGGCGGCGTCGTAAATCCGTTTGATCCTTATCTCGGACATGGGCGGCCTCCTTCGCTTCGCAAGTGAATGATTTATAGCGGCTTTTGTGAAACTGCACCCGAAAATCTCCCTGTCTTTGCGTTCGCTCAAACCGGTGCTGGCGCGCTGCGGTTAGGTTCCTGCCCGCAACTGACCTGACAGGACCATCTATGAGACCGTTTCCCGCCGCCATCGCCCGCCCCATGAATTTTCTGCCCCTTGCCGTGGTGCAGCGAGCGACGGCGGCGATGCTGGCGCAGATCATGAAACGACATCCCGATCTGTTCGGTCGGCTGGGAGAACATTGCAACAAGCGTTTTACCTTTCTTCCCGTCGATCTGCCCTTCGCCTTCATGGTGGAACCGGCGCGTCCCGCCATCACCGTCAGCCGCAAGGGCCGTCTGCCGAAGGCGGATGCGGCGGTCGAGGGGCCGCTCTTCATGCTGCTTGCACTGATGGAGGGGCGGCAGGATGCCGATGCGCTATTCTTCTCGCGTGATCTGAGTGTGACCGGCGACATGGAGGCGATGCTGGCGCTGCGCAATGCGCTCGATGACAGCGGCATCGACCTGCCGCGTGATCTCGGTTCATTTGCCGGACCCTTTGCACCGGTGGTAACGGGCCTCGCGAACCGCTTGCGTGGCCATGTTCTATCCGAAACGCGGGGAGGTGAGGCATGGAACTGATCTGTCCGGCGGGAACGCCCGCCGCGTTCCGCGAGGCCGTGGATGCCGGCGCAGACGCCGTCTATTGCGGGTTTCGCGATGAGACCAATGCCCGCAATTTCCCCGGCCTCAATTTCTCCCGCGAGGAGCTTGCCCAAGCCATCGCTTACGCGAAGAAACGCGGTGTGCAGACCTTCGTGGCGCTCAACACCTTCATGCGTGCTGGCAATGAGGATATCTGGTATCGCGGCGCGGCCGATGCCGTGAAGGCGGGAGCGGATGCGTTGATCCTTGCCGATTTCGGCCTGATGGCGCATGTGGCGGAACACCATCCGCAGCAGCGCATCCATGTCTCCGTGCAGGCTTCTGCCTCCAATGCCGATGCGGTGAATTTTCTCGTCGATGCCTTCGGCGCAAAACGCGTGGTGCTGCCGCGCACGCTGACGATTGCCGACATCGCCCGGCTGGCGCGGCAAATCCGCTGCGAGATCGAAATCTTCGTGTTTGGCGGCCTCTGCGTCATGGCGGAGGGGCGTTGCTCGCTTTCATCCTACGCCACCGGAAAATCACCCAACATTAACGGCGTCTGCTCGCCGGCGAGCCATGTTCGTTACCGGCAGGATGGGCAGGAACTGGTGTCGGAACTCGGCGATTACACCATCAACCGCTTTCCAGATGGAGAGGCGGCGGGTTACCCAACGCTGTGCAAGGGGCGTTTCGAGATTGCCGACGACAAGTCCTATGCCTTCGAGGACCCGGTATCGCTTGACGTGATGGACCAGATCGATGCCTTGCGCGACGCGGGTGTGAGCGCGCTGAAGATCGAGGGCCGCCAGCGCGGCAAGGCCTATGTGGCGGAGGTGGTGTCCACCCTGCACCGGGCGCTGGCCGCCAGCGCCGAAGAGCGGGGACGGCTGCTCTCACGCCTGCGGCTCTTAAGCGAAGGCCAGCGCACAACTGTCGGTGCTTACGAGAAACGCTGGAGGTGATGGCGATGGCAAAAACCGCAAAGGCCACATTGGCGCTCGGCCCGGTCCTTTATCTCTGGCAGGGCGAGAAATGGCGCGATTTCTATTTCCGCATCGCCGATGAGGCTCCTGTCAGCCATGTCTATCTCGGCGAAACCGTCTGTTCCAAACGGTTTCATTTCACCGAGCCGCATCTGGCCGAGGTGATCGAGCGGCTGGAGAGTGCCGGAAAACAGGTGATCCTCTCGACGCTTTCACTGGTGACTATGGAGCGGGAAAGCCGCCAGCTGCGCGGCCTGATCGCCGACAGTCCCTATCCCGTCGAGGCGAACGACCTTTCGGCGCTCGGCCTGTTGCACGGCACGCCTCATGTCGTCGGGCCAATGGTGAATGTCTATAATGCCGCCACCGCGCGGCTGCTTTCGTCTCGCGGCGCGACCGCTATATGCCTGCCGCCGGAACTGCCGGTAACTTCGGTGGAACGTATCGTAGCGGAAACGCCTGATGTGGAGTTCGAAATCTTCGCTTTCGGCCGCCTGCCGCTCGCCATTTCGGCGCGCTGCGCCCATGCCCGCGCCAAGGGCAATATCAAGGATAATTGCCAGTTCGTCTGCGGTGACGATCCGGACGGACTACCGGTCCGCACCCTCGACCGGCAGTCGTTTCTGGCGCTGAACGGCGTGCAGACGGTGTCGCACACCTGCCAGTCGCTGCTTGGCGAATTGCAGGATCTGGCCGTTGCCGGCATCGCCCGCTTCCGGCTGTCGCCGCAGGATTGCGACATGGTGGCCGTGGCGCAGATTCACGACGATGTTCTCGCCGGCAGGGTGGATGTGGAAAACGGTCTCCACCTTCTGCGAAAAGCCTATCCCGACGTGCCTTTTTCCAATGGTTTTCACCACGGGCAGGAAGGGGTGGCCTGGATCGCCCGTGCCCGCAACACGGCGCATGGAGCGAACCTATGATGATGAGCGGACAAAACCAGCAAGCGGCCGTAGCACCGGGCGGGGCGGATATTGCGGCGGCGATCCATCTGGTGCGCAATGTCGTTTTGCAGAGCGCACTCGATTGCGGTTGCCGCGACAAGGTGCATGAGGCGCTGCGCGAACTTGAGGATTTTGAGCGCCAGCGCAATATAGTCAAGCTTCTGGCTGCCGCCCGCGAGGAGCGGCGCAAGATCGGGCTTCTGATCGAGATGCTGGCGGATTTTGCCGAGGACGATACGGTCGATGAAGGTGTCGTCGAAACGGCGAGCCTGATGTTTCTCGATATCGCCGCCTCCGCTCAGGAAGGATCGCGAATTCTGCGTGACGCCCTGTCTCTCAAGACAGGCGAATAGGCCTGCTTTCCGACGCTGTTTGATCCTGCGCAAAGAGCGACCGCTTGCAAAATGTCACTTCCAGATGGGTGACGCACCTGTGGCCGGAAGATCGACCCGAGTGGGCGTCACACGCATTAAGGCGCGTTCGGCGCGAACAAGGATCAGGACCATGGCTTATCTCACCCGTCGTCAGGCGCTTTCGGCCTTTTCGGGATTGACGGTGGCGACACTTGCCGCGCCGCATCTTCTGAAGGCGGAAACGCCACTCACCTTCTATGGCCCTCCTGCCGCGCCCTCAGCCGTGCTGGCCCATGCTGTAAAAGGCGGGTTCCTGAAGGATGTCGCACCTGGGGCCGTCTTCAAGGCCTGGAAAACCCCAGATGAAATGCGCGCCGCTGTCGCCTCCGGCTCCATGGGGGCGGTAGTGATGCCAAGTTATGGTGCCGCCAATCTCCATAATCGCGGCCTTGACCTTGGGCTTCTGAACGTGCTGACCACCGGTCTGCTTTACGTCGTGTCGAAGGGCGAGACGCTGACGTCGCTGGAAAGCCTTTCCGGCAAGACGCTGGCTTTGCCTTTCAAGAACGATATGCCCGATTTCGTGCTGCGCCGCCTTGTTGCCGAAAACGGCTTGAAGCCCGGCGATATCACGCTGGAATATGCGGCTTCGCCACCGGAAGCCGTGCAATTGCTGCTGACGGGCCGGGTGGATGCGGCCCTGCTCAGTGAACCGGCTGCGACCGCTGTGTTGATCAAGGCAAAGTCGTTTTTCATGACCGTTCACCGCACCATCGATATCCAGAAGGAATGGGCAAAGGTGGCGGGCAAGCCGGAAATCCCGCAGGCGGGTCTCGCCCTGACGTCGCAGGTTCAGCAAAAGCTCGGCAAGGCGGGTATAGAGGCTTTGCAGGCCGGCATGGAAACGGCACTTGCCAGTGCCGCCGCTGACCCGCAAACGGCGGCCGCCGCCGCGGCCGATGCTCTCGGTTTCCCGCCGGAAATCATCGCTGCCTCCTTCCCCACAAGTCATTTGTCGGCACTGAAGGCGAGTGCGGCGCGCGCCGATCTCGAGGCATTTTACGACGAGCTCGCCAAGGCCGACCCGGCAATCATCGGGGGGCGGCGGCCGGATGACGGCTTTTATCTGGTGTAGCAGGCATGGACCGCATTCTTGAAAGTCTTGGCTGGACGGGTCGCTATCTCTGGGCGGGCTGGGCCGGGCTTTCCGGCATTTTCTGTTTTCTCGCCGCCTGGCAGGCCGGACATGAGATTTACGGCTCCTTCATCCTGCCCTCGCCGGGTGAGACTTTCGCGGCAATCGGGCTTCTGGCGGCGCGGCCGGATTTCTTCGCCATCCTGTCGCAGAGTGCTGTCAGGGCGTTGACCGGTTTTGCCATCGCCGCCGGCATCGGCACGGTGGCGGGTGTGGCGGCGGGCTATTCATTCGCTGCCATGCGGCTGATGAAGCCTGTTGTCACCGTCCTTCTCGGCGTGCCGCCCATCGGCTGGATCGTGCTGGCGCTCATCTGGTTCGGTTCGTCGGGCGGTACTGCCGTCATGACCGTTGTCATCGCCTCGGCCCCCGTTTCTTTCGCAGGCGCGCTGGAAGGGGTGGCCAAGCGGGACCGTCAGCTGGAGGTGATGGCGCAGGCCTTTGGCGCTCCGTGGTTTTACCGGCTGCGCACCGTCACCATGCCGCATGTGCTTTCCTATCTCTTCCCGGCATGGACGACCACGGCCGGAAGCGCCTGGAAAGTGACCGTCATGGCCGAGCTTCTGTCGAATTCCGGCGGCATCGGCGGTGAATTGGCAACAGCACGGGCGCTGTTCGATATCGCGCAGGTCAGCGCCTGGCTCACCATCACCGTCGCGCTGGCGCTCATCACCGATTACGGCCTGCTGCATCTGCTGCGCGAAGCGCTGGAACGCTGGCGTGCCGCCGGATTGCCATGGGGTGTCAAACGATGAGCGACCATTCCGTCTTGAGTTTCGAGCATGTCGGCCACGCCTTTCTCGGCCGCAGCCTGTTCGAGAATTTCGATCTCCGTATAGCGCCCGGTGAAACAGTCGCCCTGCTTGGTCCCTCCGGCAGCGGCAAGACAACGATTTTGCAGATCGCGGCCGGCATCATCGATCCCGTTCGCGGCCGTGTGCGGCGCAATTACCACCGGCAAGGTCTGGTTTTTCAGGAGCCGCGGTTGCTGCCATGGATGACGTTGATCGACAATATCGCCTATGGTCTCGCTGCGGCGGGCATGCCGAAACGGCAACGGCGGGAGACCGCCGGGCAGTTTGCCCTGGAAGTCGGTCTGGAAGAGACGGATTTTCACAAATATCCGGTCGAGCTTTCCGGCGGCATGCGCCAGCGTGCCGGGGTGGCGCGGGCGCTTGCGGTGGAACCGGACATGCTGTTTCTGGACGAACCCTTCAGTGCCGTTGATGTCGGCCTGCGCCGGCATTTGCAGGAGCTTCTGGTGGATGCCGCTCGCAGGCGTGGTTTCTCCACGCTTCTCGTCACTCACGATCTTCATGAAGCGCTGTTGGTGGCCGACAGGCTGATCGTGCTCTCAGGTGTCGATGGCCGCATTGTTGCCGCCCATACTCCGGCCGGTTCACCGGGGCGGCGTATGGCACGCGCGGTGTTCGACGAGGTGGAATTCCTGTCCGAGAGCCCGGCTTTCGCCGAATTGTTTTCGGCAAAGGAGCGGATGCGATGAGGCAACCACCGATCCTTTCGGAAGCCCTACGGCTGTTTTTCCCTCTGGCCGCCCTGCACGGCGCGGTCTGGCCGTTTTTGTGGATCGTCATCGGCGGCTATGCCCTGCCTTTCGCCAATGTCGTTCCCCCATCGCAATGGCATGCCCATGAAATGATTTTCGGCACCTATGGCATGGCGCTCGCCGGTTTTCTCGGTTCGGCAGTGCCTGAATGGACCGATACGAAAGCGGCAGCGGGCCGTACGCTGCTTTGTCTCGCCGGCCTCTGGCTGCCGGGTCGCCTGATCGGCTTCGTCGGGGCCGATGCGTGGAGCCTGCTGGCGGGCTTTTTTGATCTGGCATTTCTGCTCGCGCTCTCCGTGCTTATCGGCAAGGCGATGCTGGTGCGGCGAACGACGAAACATCTGGCGTTCCTCGTCTGGCTCATTCTGTTTGCGGCGATGGAGACGGGCGTGCGCTACGCTTGGTGGATCGGTGATCTGGAACTTGCAGCTCGCTTTCTGGAGGCGGCGCTGTGCATCTTCACCGTGCTGTTTTCGCTCTCGGCCGCCCGCATCAATGTGGTCGTCATCAATCTGGCGCTCGATCCGAGCGGCGAGACCACGCCTTACCGGCCACATCCCGGCCGCCAGCACATGGCGGGCGCCATGGTGACGTTATACATGGTGGCAAAACTCTTCTTTCCGGAAAGCGATGTTTGCGCCTGGCTGGCGCTTGCGGCCGGTGCGGCATTTTTTGACCGGCTGGCGGAATGGTTCATCGGGCGTGCCACTTTCATGACCGAAGTCCTGCTGCTCGGTCTTGGCAATGCCTTTGCAGGTGCGGGTTTTCTGGCGCTCGGGGCGGGGCGGCTCGGTTTTTCCGTCACGCCCGCCGCTGGCCTGCACCTGTTGTCGGTGGGCGCACTTGGCTGCGCCATCATGGCTGTGTTCATCATCGCCGGGCTGCGGCATACCGGACGCAACCTCATATATCTGCCGTGGCAGGCGCATATGGCCGCCGCCCTGATGGTGGCGGCCGGGCTGATCCGCATCCTGCCGGAATTCGATTTCGCAGCGTTCGTGTCACCCTATCATCACGGCCTCAGTGCTATCCTGTGGGCGGCAAGTTTCGGCGTCTGGCTTCAGGGCTTCCTGCCCTTCATGCGTGCGCCCGGTGTTGATGCAGGGGGAGCTTGTGGCTGAGGTGCAACGTGTTCCTCTCACCTTCCACGCCTTCGTGTCGCCTGATTATTTTTTTGGCAAAAGCGCAATATGAAATCAGTGACTTAGGCCGGCCCTATTGATGAATGTTATTTCTAATAAATAATCAATAAAATCAAGTGGTTGAATATTTCTGCCTTTTGGCCGATGATAACTCGAACCGAACAGGGAAACGCGAATATGCCCAAAATAGTCGCGCCTCTGCACGCAGATGGAAAGCCGAGCCGGACGAGGGAGCTTATTACCTTCGCCGTTCTGGCTTTTGGGATTTGGCCTGTGCTGGCGGTCGGATTTGTCGGAGCCTATGGTTTTATCGTCTGGATGTTCCAGATCATTTACGGGCCGCCGGGACCACCCGGCCATTGAGGGCGAAATGACGATGGAAGTCTCTCTCAGCCGTCGTGACTTTCTGCGCGGCGGACAAAAACGGGAAACACGTATCTGTCCCCCCGGGGTCGCGTTGAGCGACCTCGCCGCCTGCAGCGGTTGCGCAAAATGCGCGGAAGTCTGCCCCGCCGGCATCATCACCATGTCGGGTGGCTTGCCCTCGGTCGATTTCTCGGCCGGGGAGTGCACCTTTTGCGGCAAATGCGCGGAAGCCTGTGCCGAGCCGGTTTTTAGCATATCTCAGGCGCAGCGCTTCGATCATGTCATGGCGATTGATGATGGGTGTCTCGCCTTCGGTAATATTGATTGTCAGGCCTGCCGCGATGCCTGTCCGACCGAAGCCATCCGGTTTCGTCCGCGCCGTGGCGGCCCCTTCGTGCCCGAGCTTGTCGAGGATGCCTGCACCGGCTGCGGGGCTTGTGTGTCCGTCTGCCCAACGGGTGTGATCAAGATCAAGGAAACAGCCACGGAGATGCAATATGCCTGAAAATACAGGCCGGTATCATGTTTCAAGTGCTGTCGTGGCGGTGATGCCGCAGATGCGGGACGCCGTGTTCGCAACGCTATTAACCCTCGACAATGTCGAGGTGCATGCCGAGGGCAACGGCAAGATCGTCATCGTCATAGACGGCACGAGCACCGGCATGCTGGGCGATACGCTCACTTATATTTCGACACTCGACGGTGTGATTGCCGCCAACATGGTTTTCGAACACGTCGACACAGAGGAGACAGGCGGCGATGAGCAGCGAACTGACGCGGCGTGATCTATTGAAGGCCCATGCCGCCGGCATTGCGGCGGCAACGGCGGGCATTGCATTGCCGGCCGCCGCCCAGCCGGTGCCGGGCGGTGTGTCCGCATTGCAGATCAAATGGTCGAAGGCGCCCTGTCGCTTCTGTGGCACGGGCTGCGGCGTCATGGTTGGTGTCAAGGAAGGCAAGGTTGTCGCCACCCATGGCGACATGCAGGCGGAGGTCAATCGCGGCCTCAACTGCATCAAGGGCTATTTCCTCTCCAAGATCATGTACGGCAAGGACCGGCTGCAGACCCCGCTTTTGCGCAAGAGAAACGGCGTCTATGCCAAGGACGGCGAGTTCGAGTCGGTGAGCTGGGACGAGGCCTTTGACGTGATGGCGCAGCAGTGCAAGCGGGTGTTGAAGGAGAAGGGGCCGACCGCCGTCGGCATGTTCGGCTCGGGCCAGTGGACGATCTTCGAAGGTTATGCCGCGACCAAGCTGATGCGGGCCGGTTTCCGCTCCAACAATCTTGATCCCAATGCCCGCCACTGCATGGCCTCTGCGGCCTATGCCTTCATGCGCACCTTCGGCATGGACGAGCCGATGGGCTGTTATGACGACTTCGAACATGCCGATGCCTTCGTGCTCTGGGGTTCGAACATGGCGGAGATGCATCCCATTCTGTGGACCCGCATCGCCGACCGGCGTCTGGGCTTCAACCATGTGAAGGTGGCGGTGCTTTCGACCTTCACTCATCGCAGCATGGACTTGGCCGATGTTCCGATCATCTTCAAACCGGGTACGGACCTCGTCATCCTCAATTACATCGCCAACCACATCATCAAGACCGGGCGGGTCAACGAAGACTTCGTGAAGAACCACACGAAATTCGTGCGCGGCGTCACCGATATCGGTTATGGCCTGCGTCCCGACAATCCGGTGGAGGTGAATGCCGCCAATTCCGCCGATCCGACGAAGACGGAAGCGATCGATTTCGAGACCTTCAAGGCCTTCGTGTCGGACTATACGCTGGAAAAGGCCGCGGCCATGACCGGAGTGGAAGCCGGGTTTCTGGAAGAACTGGCCGAACTTTACGCCGACCCGAAACGTAAGGTCATGTCGCTCTGGACCATGGGTTTCAACCAGCATGTCCGCGGCGTCTGGGCCAACCAGATGGTCTATAACATCCATCTTCTGACGGGCAAAATCTCCGAGCCGGGCAACAGCCCGTTCTCACTCACTGGCCAGCCGTCTGCCTGCGGCACGGCGCGCGAGGTGGGAACCTTCGCCCACCGCCTGCCGGCGGACATGACGGTGACCAACCCGGAACACCGCAAACATGCCGAGGAAATCTGGCGCATCCCGCACGGTATCATCCCGGAAAAGCCGGGTTACCACGCCGTGCAGCAGGATCGCATGCTGCATGACGGCAAGCTGAATTTCTACTGGGTGCAGGTCAACAACAACGTTCAGGCCGGTCCCAACACCAAGAACGAGACCTATCTGGGTTATCGCAATCCCGAA
Source organism: Agrobacterium sp. ICMP 6402 (assembly GCF_009498615.1). NCBI lineage: Bacteria > Pseudomonadati > Pseudomonadota > Alphaproteobacteria > Hyphomicrobiales > Rhizobiaceae > Agrobacterium > Agrobacterium sp. ICMP 6402. Next base: position 77,004 of record NZ_QSNV01000007.1, on the reverse strand, counting down.
AACTTCATCGTGGTCTCGGATGCCTATCCGACCATCACCGCCATGAGCGCCGACCTTATCCTGCCCGCCGCCATGTGGGTGGAGAAGGAAGGAGCCTACGGCAATGCGGAGCGGCGCACCCATGTCTGGCACCAGCTGGTGGAGGCGACAGGTGAGGCGCGCTCTGATCTCTGGCAGCTGGTGGAGTTTTCCAAACGCTTCACCACGGATGAGGTCTGGCCGGCGGAACTGCTGGACGCCAATCCCGCTTATCGCGGCAAGACGCTGTTTGAGGTTCTCTACAAGGACAGCGATGTCGGCAAATTCCCGCTGAGCGAAATCAATGCGGATTATAAGAACCAGGAATCCACGGATTTTGGCTTCTACCTGCAAAAGGGTCTGTTTGAGGAATATGCCGCCTTCGGGCGCGGTCACGGCCACGATCTGGCACCTTACGATGCTTATCACGAAGTGCGCGGCATGCGTTGGCCGGTGGTGGACGGCAAGGAAACGCTGTGGCGTTACCGCGAGGGTTACGACCCCTACGTCAAGCCGGGCGAGGGCGTGAAGTTCTACGGCAACAAGGACGGCAAGGCGGTCATCATCGCCGTGCCCTACGAGCCGCCGGCCGAATCCCCCGATGAGGAATTCGATACCTGGCTGGTGACGGGCCGCGTGCTGGAGCATTGGCATTCCGGCTCCATGACCATGCGCGTGCCGGAGCTCTACAAGGCCTTTCCCGGCGCGCGTTGTTTCATGAATGCCGATGATGCGCGCAAGCGCGGGCTCAATCAGGGCGCTGAAATCCGCATCGTTTCGCGCCGTGGCGAAATTCGTTCCCGCGTGGAAACGCGCGGCCGCAACCGCATGCCGCCCGGCGTCATCTTCGTTCCCTGGTTCGATGCCAGCCAGTTGATCAACAAGGTGACGCTCGACGCAACCGATCCCATCTCCAAGCAGACGGATTACAAGAAATGCGCAGTCAAGATAGAGCCAGTCGCATGATCGGGAAGCACGGATGGATCGCCGCCACGCTTTTGGTCGTGGCCGTGGCGACGGGGGCTGTTGCGCAGATGGTGCCGGAATTGTCTGGCCCGCGTGGCGACGCCATGCGCACCGAACCCGCCAAACCCCTGCCGAAATGGGTGATCGACGATATCAGGCGCATGCGCGCCTATCCCGAACAGCCGCCGGTCATCCCGCATTCAATCGACGGCTATCAGCTGTCGGTCAATGCCAATCGCTGTCTGTCCTGTCACAAGCGCGAATTTACGCAGGATTCCGGCGCACCGATGATCAGCGTCACCCATTACATGACGCGGGAAGGCCAGATGCTGGCGGATGTTTCGCCACGGCGTTATTTCTGCACCGCCTGTCATGTGCCGCAGGCCGATACCCGGCCGCTCGTGCCCAACACGTTCGAAGACATGAGCACGATGGGCGTCAAACCGGCGGGTAGCGAATGATGATCGCCCGAGTGAAAAAGCTCCTCGCCTGGCTATGGGCGGTCCTGACGACGCCGGCCGCCACGCTCAGCCTCGCCTTCCTCACGCTCGGCGGTTTCGTCGGCGGCGTCATGTTCTGGGGCGCCTTCAACACGGCGCTCGAAATGACCAACAAGGAAGCCTTCTGCATTTCCTGTCATGAGATGAGAGCAAATGTTTATGAGGAGCTGACCCGGACGGTGCATTTCTCCAACCGTTCCGGCGTGCGCGCCTCCTGCCCGGATTGTCATGTGCCGCATGAATGGACCGACAAGATTGCCCGCAAGATGCAGGCTTCCAAGGAGGTCTGGGGCAAGATTTTTGGCACCATCGATACGCGCAAGAAGTTTCTCGACCATCGCCTGGAGCTTGCACAGCATGAGTGGTCGCGCCTGAAAGCAAATGACAGCCTTGAATGCCGCAACTGCCACTCCTCCGCCGCCATGGACTTTACCAAACAGACGCAGCGTGCCGCAGACATCCATTCTAAATATCTGCTGACGGGCAAGGCAACCTGCATCGATTGCCACAAGGGCATCGCCCATGAATTGCCGAATATGGAAGGCATCGATCCCGGCTGGAAAATGCCGCCGGCGCTCAACGATGAACCGGGACAGACGGCGTCTGCGGTCGATGATCTGCGCCGCGCCATGAGCGATGTGCACAGGAACGTTTTCTGAGCATCAGATGCGGGCATGGGAAGCCGGGTCAGGCCCGTCCGGCTTCCTCGATGAACCGGCGCAATAGCGGCAGATGCCGTCTTTCGGCAAGGCAGACGGCGTATTCGTCGATCAGTTCGCGGGCATCGCCCAGAGGAACGAAGGAAAGCCGCGCATCGTGGCCGAATTCCAGATCGGCGACCACGCCGCATCCCACCCCGTTGGCAATCGCTTCCCGCACGCCTTCTCTGGAGGAGATTTCGATCACCGGCTGGATGGTGATGCCGTGATCGGCAAGGTTTTTTTCGAAGATTTCACGCGTGCGCGATCCGCGCTCTCGCATGACGAAGGACAGGCCTTCCAGTTCGGCCATAAGAACGTTCTGCCGCGCAGCCAGCGGATGCGAGACGGGGACGCATAGACCAAGCCGCATGCTGAGAAACTTGACGCCGTAAAGGCGCGGATCGTCGGGCGCGCGGGCGGTGATGGCGACATCGGCCCGGTAATCGATGATCTGCTCCACCACCCGTGCCGAATTGTCGACCGAAAGGGAAAAGGTCAGCTGCGGCCGCTCGGCCTTCAGCCGCGAAAGAATGGGAAGCGGCAGAATTGGGCCATCGGCTGCAACGCGTAAGTGCCCGCCTGCGGCACTTTCCCCACCGCGAAGGAGGGCTTTCGCCTCATTTTCCGCCTGGAACAGGCGCGCGGTGATTTCGAACAGGCGTTCGCCCTGCGGGCTAAGGCTTACCCCCCGCGGTTTTCTCTCCAGAAGGTTCACGCCGCTGATCGCCTCCAGTTCCCGCACATGGGCCGAAAGGGTGGACTGGCTTATCGCCATGTCCCGTGCAGCCTGGGAAAAACCGCCCGATTGCGCGACGATATGAAAGGCCTTCAGCTGCGTGGTCGACATGGGGTCCTGTTCTGCCGCCGGTCGACACGACTGGCGCTGATGCGGAGTAATTATCGGTGAAAACGCTGACAACTCCATGACGCCTGCGGGATGACTTTATTAACCTCACTGCGAAACCGATGGCGGGCATGGGAAATCGCTATGGCGCGTTTACGATTTGTTAGGAATTCGTCATCGGCGCGTTAGTCGCTGTCCTTAATCGTGCCGGCATGGCCAAAGGGCCAACCCGTTTCACGCAAAAAGGTCAATGAGATGACGACACCTCAAAACTCGATCGCCAATCCCATCGAATCCTCTTCTGATTGGCTGCTGGCCATTCCTCGCCTGTCGCGCGAGCAGGGCATTCTCATTTCGCCGAACGGCATTGGCCTCGCGACCTCCTACAGCCTCGTTTACGACGCCTACTTCCCGACAGGCGGTTTTGCGGCGAACGGCGCCAAGTGGATACCCTTTCTACAGACAGATCCCACCAATGCCAGCGACAACGATATTTTCGGCAAGACCGTCGGCATGGAACGCTACGGCCTCGGCACAAGCGGCGATTTCCGCGGCACGGCCAGGCTGGACGCCTGGAACCGTATCGGTCTTACGATCGAAAAAGACGCCAGCGGCGGCGTATCGATGAAGAAATACATTAACGGCGATTTCATCTCGGAACAGAAGATTGCCGCCTCCGGCGCGGGACGTTTCGCAATCGACCTCGCCAAGGGCTTCCTGATCTTCTCCGATGATAACGGGCAGACCTCTGCCGGTTACCTCAGCAATCTTCTCTTCTTGAAAGGCCCGCTGACGCAGGACGAGATGGCGGTCCTTGGCGGCGTCAAGGCGGGCGGTATTCTGCCGGATACGATGAGAGAGGCGGTTCTCGCCTCCGCCCCGCTTGAATTCCGGTTTACAGAGGGTTCCACCGCACCGGCCATTGGCGAGGGCGCCATCGGCGGCAAGAATGTAGAGCTTTCGACCACGACGGCAAAGGACGCTGGAATTCCGGCTGTCGGCGAACAGCCTGCGCCGGTCGATCCGGCCGCCGCCGCCAAGACCGCCGCCATCAAGGACATGATGGTGACGCCCGATGCGCAGAATGTCACGCTTGACCTTTCCAAGCATTTCTCCGGTGAAAACCTCACCTTTACCGTGCAGAACAGCAAGAACGAGATCCTCACCGCGGCGGTGACGGACGGAAACAAGCTGGTGCTTGACTTTTCGGCTCTCGGCCACTCCGACATCCGCGTGACGGCCACCGACGCCGCGGGCACAAGCGTGACGGACGACTTCCGCGTGCGTGTGGCAGGCCCCAATGCCTACACCATCGCCGTTTTTCCCGATACGCAGGACTATACGTCCAATGACGGCATCAAGCATGTATTCGGCGAGATGACACAGTGGCTGATCGACAACCGCCAGAACCACAAGATCGTCTTCATGAGCCATGTGGGTGACGTCACCCAGAACAATCAGAGCGGCGAATGGGACATCGCCGAGGCGGCGCTGCGCAAGCTCGACGGCAAGCTTCCTTACGCGATCCTGCCCGGAAACCACGATCAGGCGAATGGCGGAAGTGCCGCCGACCATTCTTCCAACGAACTGGATCGCCGTTTCTCGGCGGAAAAGCAGGCCGCCGCCAATCCCGGCGTCTTCGGTGGTGCTTACGATCAGGAGCAGGCTGCCGGGCGCAATACCTATAGCACCTTCACCGCGCCTGACGGCACCAAGTGGCTGTCGATCTCGCTCGAATTCGGCCCGCGCGACGACGTGATCCGCTGGGCGGGCGACGTGATCGAGAAATATCCCGACCATCGCGTCATGCTGGCGACGCATTCGCTGACAAGCTATGCGACGCGCCAGGACAATCTGGCCCTGCCGCTTTATGACGAAGGCGCCGGTTACGACTATGGCATGCGCACCGACCAGCGCGGCGCAAACGACGGCGAATATGTCGCCCGCATATTGCTGTCGCGTTATCCCAACATCGTCATGACCTTCTCCGGCCATATTTTCGGCGACGGCGCGGAAACGGACATCACCTACAACCAGTATGGCGAACCGGTCTTCCAGTTCCTCGTCAACTACCAGAACGGCGTGTCGCGCGAAATTACCGGCAATGGCGATCAGGACAAGGGTGATAATGGCGGTAACGGCGCGATGCGCCTGATCACAATCGATCCCGACAATAACCGCATCACCACCGAAACCTATTTCACCGCCTTCGACGACTATCTCGACGGTTATCGCACCAAGCCGGAACTCGATCGCGACGGCCTGACCGGTTATTATCGCGGCCATCAGGAAGTGTTTGAGAATGTCTATGTCGGCAAGGGCACGGCGCGCGCCATGGCCGAGGCCGGGGACGACATCGTCGCCAACGCCACTGCTGGCGCGTCTTCCGCAAGCGTCGCGTTATCCGGTGCAAAGTCGCTGCTCGCGGGTGAGGTTCAGAGCTTCGTCTGGACCGACAAAAATGGCGATATCGTCGCCGAAGGCAAGGAAGCGGTGGCCGATCTCGCTCTCGGCAAGCACAAGCTGACCCTGACGGCAACGGATGTGAACGGCGTCAAGACCAGAGACACGGTCGATGTTCTGGTGCGCGGCGACCGCACTCTGCTTGTTGAAAACTTCAACGACGGCAAGGCCGACGGCTGGGCCACCGATTTCGGCGGCGCCGACGGCAATACCGGAGCTTTCCTGCTAAAGGGAACGGTATTTTCCCGGCCGACCGGCAGCGCCAATCTCGCCGCGCCGGAGGCAGCGCTTTTCGACCAGAGCGATGCGGTGGGCAACAAGCTCGTTTATATCGGCGCTCAATCGGCTGGCTGGAGCGACTACGTGCTGGAGGCGACGCTCACTCAGCTTGATAACGATGCGATGGGCGTCTATTTCTACTACAAGGATGCGAATAATTATTATCGCTTCGCCATGGACGGTGAAACAAACCGTCGCCAGCTGGTAAAGGTCGCCGATGGCAAGGCGGTCCTGCTTGCCGAGGTCAAAGAAGGCACGCCTTATAACATGGAAATCCCGCTGACGGTTGCCGTAGTTGGCGGTGCCATCAACATTTTCCTCGGTGACAAGAACGTGTTCGGCGGCCCCCTCATGGACGCGACCGCACCGCTTTCCGGCGGCACTATCGGCGTCTATTCCAGTGGCCAGCGCGCTTCGGTCTTTGACGATATCGTTGTCACCAGGGCCGTTACGACCGCAAAAGCGGGTATCGACCAAAGAGCCTATGACATCGATGGCGACGGCAAGGCTTCCGTCACGCTCGATGCGTCGGGTTCCTTTGGACCTGAGCAACTCACCGGATTCGTCTGGACGGACCTCAAGGGCAATGTCGTCGCAACCGGCAAGAAGGCCGATGTCGCCCTCGATGCGGGCGTCAACAAGCTGCTTCTGAAAGTGACCTCCGCCAATGGTTCCGTTTCGACGGATCGCATCGATGTCACGATCGTCGACCGGACGAAAATCCTGGTCGCCGAGGATTTCTCCTCGGCCGAGGCAATGGCGCGTTTCAAGGTTGTCGACGAGGGCGAACTCGGCGGTATCGGACCGGACGGCAAAGCGTCCGAATGGCTGGTCTCCGATGGCAAACTGCTTCAGACGACCGGACTTGCCAGCCGCGAACTGACGTGGACTGGAGCAACGGCGACAGACTACTGGCAGCGCGGCTGGAGCCCGCTTGGCGATGGCGTTAACGTCCTTCGTCTCGGCACCTACGCCCTGTTCAATGACCCGGCGGCGCTTGCATGGACCGACTACGCCATCGAGGCGACAATCCAGACGCCAGACAAAGACGGTCTCGGCTTCCTGTTCCGCTACAAGGACAGCAAGAATTACTACAAGCTGGAATTGGATGCTGACGGCATTCTCGACCGCAGTCCAAGAAACGGCGCCGGCAGCATCTTCAACCTCGTGCGCATGAAGAACGGCATCGAGGAAATTCTGGCCCAGGTTCCGGGTAAATACGAACCCGGCCAGGCGATGAAACTGCGCGTCGAGGTCGTCGCCGACAAGATCACCGCCTTCCTCAATGACGAGGCCCTGTTCGCCTATCCGATCGGCGACCGCGAACTCGATGCTGGTACCTTCGGCCTTTATTCCTGGGGCAATGCCGGTCTGACCTTCGACAATCTGACTGTCGTCGACCTGAAACTCGGGCTTGATGCAGGCAATATCGTCAACGGTACCGATGGGCACGACTTCCTTGAAGCCAAAACTGCCGACACGACGATCCTCGGCCGTGACGGCAATGATACGCTCCTCGGCTCAACAGGCGATGATCGTCTGGACGGTGGCAATGGTGATGATGCGCTGATTGGCGGCGCGGGCCGCGATGCGCTTTCCGGCGGTGCCGGCAATGACAAGCTCTGGGGCGATGCCGGCGACGACATGATTTCGGGTGGTCTTGGCGATGATTTCATCGAGGGTGGCCGTGGCAACGACCTGCTGATCGGTGGCGATGGATCGGACCTCTATCGTTACGGACGCGGCGATGGTTCCGACACCATCTTCGAGGCTGCGCCGGCATCTCGGGCGACCGACATTCTTTACCTGCACGATATTGCCAGAAATGAAGCCGTTCTGCGCAAATATGGCCAGTCCGTCGAAATCGAACTGGCGGGCGGCGAAAAACTGTCGCTGCACAACCAGCTGGCGGATGGCAGTATCGAAATGCTGCGTTTCGCTGATGGTACAAACCTCAGCCGCGAGGCCATCGCCAAGGGTCTCGTGAACCGGCGTCCGGTCGCGGTGTCTGAAACGCTTGCCGCGATCGATGAGGATGCCGCATCCTTCCTCATTCCGTTCAGCGCCCTGCTTGCGAATGACAAGGACGCCGATCTGGACATATTGACAGTGGCCAGCGTTTTCCGTGTCGTTGGCGGAACGGCGGCTCTGGAAGAAACCGGCATCCGCTTTACCGCGGTCGCCAATTTTAACGGCAAGGCATCTTTCAGCTACAAGATCGCCGACGGTCGCGGCGGTTCCAATGAAGCTGCCGCCGCCTTCACCATCAAGCCGGTCAATGACGCGCCTGTCGCCGCCTCCATCGCCGTGACTACCAACGAGGATATCGCCCTTAAAGGCAATGTCGTCGCCTCCGACGTCGATGGCGACACACTTTCCTATGCCATCAAGACGGGCGCAAATGCCTCGAAGGGCACTGTCGCGATGGATGCCGCAACCGGTGAATGGGCCTATACGCCGAACACAAATGTCAACGGAACCGACAGTTTCACGGTTGTCGTTTCGGATGGCAAGGGCGGCAGCGTCGAGAGCGTGGTGACCCTGACGATAGCTCCCGTCAACGATGCGCCTGTTGCTGTTGCGGACAAGATTGCGCTGGCGGAAAGGGACAAGGCCGCTTTCGATCTCGTCGCCAACGACACCGACGTGGAAGGCGACCGTCTTGCACTCGTCAGCATCGCCGTGACGGCGGTTGCGGGCCTTGCCATAACCAATCAGCAGGCGGCTGCCGCCTTCTCGACGGTGGACGGCAAGCTGGTTGTCGATCCTTCCTCCGCCTTTGCGGCGCTGGAGGATGGGCAGCTGGCGACCGTGACGCTCAGCTACACGGTTCGTGATGCAAATGGCGGCGAAGCCAAGGGCACCACGACGGTCACCGTGGACGGCTATACCGAATACAACATCGTTGAAGGCGGTAATGGCGACGACATGCTGATCGGGACCAGCCGCAAGGACATGCTCGAAGGCGGCGATGGTGACGACACGATGGTTGCCGGTGAAGGCAACGACATGGTGGATGCCGGAGCCGGTAACGACCGTGTTCTCGCCGGCGAGGGCAATGATGTGATCGACGGCGGCGCGGGCAATGACGTGCTGATGGGCGGATCCGGTAATGACGTTATAAGCGGTGGAGCTGGAAACGACACGCTGAATGGCGGCGCAGGTGATGATACGCTGAGCGGTGGCACCGGCAATGATACCCTGACGGGTGGCAGCGGTGCCGACACCTTTGTTTTCGCCGCCGTTAATGGTCGCGATGTCGTCACCGACTTCGAGGCCGGTGCGGAGGGCAAGGATGTCGTTCAGCTCTCGAAGGATGTCTTCGCGGACTACCAGACGCTCATCGCGTCCGGTTCCTTCACAAATGGGGAAAACGGCGCTGAGATTGCCTTCAACGATGGCTCTTCCATCACCTTCGCCAATGTGAAGACAGAACAATTCGCCATCGACGACTTCCGCTTCGCCTGAACCATGAAAGGCGCATCCGATCGGATGCGCCTTTTTTCGCTCGCAGGCGCCTGTCACCGGTACGTTATCGCCGGCTGATATCGCCATCGCGATCTCAACGGATAGTAAAAATGCGTTTTCACTCTGCCAATAATAATGTTCGCCAGATCAAGGGTGTGTTCGCCGGCTGTGCCGGCGCTTTCATCGGCATTGGGCTGATGAGCGCTCTGGTCAATATTCTTTATCTCACCGGCTCGCTGTTCATGATGGAGGTCTATGACCGCGTCCTGCCGAGCCGCAGCCTGCCGACGCTGGTCGCCCTGTTCGGCATCGTCGTGGTTCTTTACGCGTTTCAAGGCCTGTTTGATGCCCTGCGTGGCCGTTTGCTGGTGCGGCTTTCCGATCGCCTCGATCAGGCGCTGTCATCGAAGATCTACGATGCGGTTATCGGCCTTCAGCTGCGCCTGCCCGTCAGCGGCCGTCAGGCGCAGCCGCTTCGCGATCTTGATACGATCCGCTCGTTCCTGTCTGGCAGCGGGCCGCTTGCGTTGTTCGACCTGCCCTGGCTGCCATTTTACATAGCCATCTGTTTCGCTTTTCATTTCTGGCTCGGTGTCACCGCACTTGCCGGTGCGGCCATTCTGACGATTTTCACGCTGATGACGGAGCTGGTGTCACGGCGTCCGGTGGAGGAGGCGGCGCGCCACTCCGCCAAACGTAACCGACTGGCCGAAACCAGCCGCCGCAATGCTGATATTATTTCTGTCATGGGAATGGCTTCGCCACTACGCGAACGCTGGCAGGCGGATAACCGCGCCTATGTCCGCGAGCAGAGATCGGCAAGCGACGTTGCATCCGGTTTCGGCGTGGCGAGCAAGGTACTGCGTATGCTGCTGCAATCCGGCATCCTGGCGGTCGGTGCCTGGCTCGTCATTAATGAGCAGGCGACGCCGGGCATCATCATTGCCGGTTCCATCCTGTCGGCGAGGGCGCTGGCGCCGGTCGATCTCGCCATCGCCAACTGGAAAGGTTTCATTGCCGCCCGGCAAAGCCGCCGACGTCTCGAAAAAACGCTGGCGCTGTTGCCGGAAGGGAACGCGCGCATGGATCTGCCCGCGCCGCACGCCCTTCTGTCGGTCGAGCGGGTCGGTGCAGTTCCGCCGGAAGCGGCCGAGCCGGTATTGCAGGACATTGTCTTTACGCTCGCCGCCGGAAGCGGCCTCGGTGTGATCGGTGCGAGCGGCTCCGGCAAGAGTTCGCTGGCGCGGCTTCTCGTCGGCCTCTGGCGGCCGCTCAAAGGCGCCATTCGGCTGGATGGTGCGACGCTGGACCAGTGGCCGGCCGAGGCGTTGGCCCGCCATATCGGCTACATGCCGCAATCTGTCGAACTGCTGGACGGCACAATCGCCGAAAATATCGCCTCCTTCGATCCGGAAGCGAGTTCGGAAAAGATCATCACGGCGGCGCGTGCGGCGCGAATTCACGATCTCGTTGTCAGCCTGCCGGATGGGTATTCCACCGAGGTCGGAGAAACCGGACGGCAATTGTCGGCGGGGCAGAAACAACGGATCGCCCTTGCGCGAGCGCTTTATGGTGAACCGTTTCTGGTCGTGCTCGACGAGCCGAATTCCAATCTCGATTCAGAGGGTGAGGATGCGCTGACCGCGGCCATTCTCGGGGTTCGCGAACGTGGCGGCGTGGCCGTCATCATCGCCCATCGTCCAAGCGCGCTTTTTGCCGTGGACAAGGTGTTGATGCTTGCCGACGGCCGCCAGCAGGCTTTCGGTCCGAAGGAGGAAGTGCTTGCCAAGGTGCTGCGCCCGGTTGGCGGCACGGCAGGCGCGCTCAAGGTCGTGCAGGCGGCGGAAACAGGAAAGGCTTGAAAATGGATGAATGGCAGACACTCAGGCGCTCGATCCGCAATCACCTTGTTGTCGGAGGTCTCGGATTTCTGACCCTGACGGGCCTGTTCGGCGGTTGGGCGGTTGGCACGGAGATTGTCGGCGCGGTAATTGCACAGGGATCGCTGGTGGTTGAAACCAGCCTCAAGAAAGTCCAGCATCCGGCGGGCGGCGTCGTCAGCGAGCTGATGGTGCGCGACGGCGACCGGGTAAAGGCTGGCGATGTGGTGATGCGCATTGATGCGACAATGACGAAGGCCAATCTGGCCATCGTCGTCAAAAGCCTCGATCAATTTACCGCTCGCAAGGCGCGGCTTGAAACTGAGCGCGACCGAGCCGGTAGCGTGGTGTTTCCGCAGGCTTTGCTCGTTCGGGCCGATGATGCCGAGATTGCCGCGGCGATGAACGCGGAGCAGCGTCTTTATGAAACCCGCAAGGCCGTCCGTGAAAGCAAAAAAAGCCAGCTCGAACAGCGTGTGCGGCAGCTTCGTGATGAGATAACCGGCATGGAGGCTGAGCGGGCAGCAAATTTCCGCGAGCAAGGGATGGTCGATGAGGAATTGAACCGCTTTCGCTCCCTGCACGAAAGGGGCCTGATGGAAAGAAGCCGGCTCAGCACGCTGGAGCGTCAGGCGACGGATATCGAAGGCGATATCGGTCGGCTGATGGCGGGCATTGCCGGCGTCGAGGCGAAGATCAGTGAAACGGCACTGCAAATCCTTCAGGTTGATGAGCAATGGTCGGAAGAGGTCGGCTCGGACCTGCGTGAAATGGAAGCCCGCATCGGCGAATATGTCGAGCGGCGCGTGGCGGCTGAAGACCAGTTGAAACGTGTCGATATCATCGCGCCGCAGGATGGCGTCGTGCATCAGCTTTCGGTGCACACCGTCGGCGGTGTTGTGGCGCCCGGTGAGCCGATCATGATGATCGTACCGGAGGTCGACAAGCTGGTGGTTGAGGCCAAGGTTGCGCCGCAGGATATCGACCAGATCTATTATGGTCAGCTGACGAACCTGCGTTTCTCCGCCTTCAACCAGAAGACCACGCCGGAAATCACCGGAACGGTGGAGCGCATTTCCGCGGATGTGACGGTGGACCAGAGAACAGGTGCCAGCCACTACGTGGTGCGTGTCGCAACCTCTCCGGAGCAGATAAAGCGGCTTGGGGAATTCAGCCTGATGCCCGGCATGCCGGTGGAAGCCTTTATCACTACCGGTGAGAGAAGCGTTTTGTCGTATTTTCTCAAGCCTCTGCTCGATCAGGCTAACCGGACGTTCCGCGAGGTCTGACGGTTTGTGCGTCGGGTTATCGGCCGGCAGAAGCGCCGTGACGGGAAGGACAGGCGGCCAGCAGAGGTCTTGCCCATCCTTCCCGTAAACGGTTGGGATGAGGGTGAGCAGAAGCTCAGTGCCGACCTAACCGGCATTTCTTTCTGAAAACGATGCGGCTTGTGACGAAAAGCCGGCCACACAGGATTCCGAAAAAACGAAGCGTCGATATTACCCTCAAGAAAAACGCCGTGCATCCTTCAGGCGCACGGCGTTTTTTATCATAGAACCGGCTTTCCATTGTACGGGCAGCCGGTTCTTTTGTGCTTATGCGTCAGCCGATCTGCGCGTTGTCGTCACGCTTGATGGCGATGACGGCAGAGCGCGGCAGCTTGCCTTCGCCGTCCGGGAAGGGGGCGTCGGGGTGCTGGATGCCGACGAAGTGGGTGCGCTTGTCGCCGGACCATGTCTGGCCGGTGACTTCGGAACCCTTTGGCGCGGTCAGGAAGCGCTCGATGCGGCCGGTGGCCGGGTCGCCCGCCAGCATCTGGTTGTTGCCCTGGCCGGCGAAGTTGCCTTCGTTGCTGTCTTCACCGTCTGTCTGGATCCAGAGCAGGCCGGTACTGTCGAACATCATGCCGTCGGGCGAGTTGAACATGTTGCCTTCGTTGATGTTCGAGGAGCCGGCAAAGGCGTCCTTGTGAACGGAAGGGTTGCCGGCCATGCAGAACAGGTCCCACTTGAACTTTGCATCGGCATGGTCGTCATTTTCCGGATACCAGCGCACGATCTGGCCATATTCGTTCTTCTCGCGCGGGTTGGCGGCATTGATTGCCATGGCGTCGCCGCCGGCATTCGCACGCAGCTTGCCGTCCTTCATTTCGCCGCGGCGGCTGTTGTTGGTCAGCGCGCAATAGGCTTCGATGGCGACCGGGTTGATGGCGACCCATTCCGGGCGGTCCATGGTGGTCGCACCCACCTTGGAGGCGGCCTGACGGGTGAAGACGCAGATTTCGTCGATCTTCATGCCGGTGGTTTCAGGCGTGAGAGCCATCCACTCGCCAGCGCCGTCGTCGGAGAACTTGGCGACGTAGAGCGTGCCTTCGTCGAGCAGTTTGGAGGTATCGCCGCCCGGAACATAGATGCCGTTGGAGACGAATTTGTAGAGGAATTCGCCACGCTCGTCGTCACCCATGTAAACGACGACGCGGCCGTCACGGGCAATCACCACGGCGGCGTTTTCGTGCTTGATGCGGCCAAGCGCGGTGCGCTTGATCGGGGTGGAGGAGGCGTCCGAAGGATCGATCTCGACCACGTAACCGGCGCGGCGTGGTTCGTTCGGGTTCTTGGCAACGTCGAAACGTGCGTCAAATTTCTCATAGGCGTAGCGCGTCTCGGCGACGATGCCATAACGCTTGTAGTCATCGGGCAACTTGAAGGCGGTATCGGCAGTGCCGAAATAGCCGTTGAAGTTTTCCTCGCAGGTGAGGTAGGTGCCCCAGGGCGTGCGGCCGGCACCGCAATTGTTGAAGGTCCCGAGACAGTCGATACCATCAGGATCGGCTGCTGTCTTGACGAGATCGGAGCCGGCGGCCGGGCCGGAAAGCTTCATTGGTGTATTGTGGTGGATACGGCGGTTGAACGGGCTGTCGAGAACGATTTCCCAGCCTTCGTTGCCTTCCGCGACTTCCATGACGGTGACGCCCTGCATGTTCTGCAGAATCTTCACGTCGTCGGCCGTCTTCGGGTTGCCCTTGTCCGTGTGCGGCAGGTTGATTTCCGGGTTTACGTATTCATGGTTGACGGCGATCAGCTGATGGGCGCCGACCATGAAGAGTTCCATGCCGTCGGTGTTTTCACCGAAAACCTTGTCGGAGTTTTCAACGCTGACAGCCTTGGCCGGGTCGAGATCGGGAACGTTGGAGAACAGCGGCTGGCCCCACTTGGCAACCGGCTTCCAGCTATAGCCTTCCGGCACGTGAATGGTGTGGTCGGTGGCGGCGGCTACCGGCTTGAAGGGGAAGCGGCCGGCGGCGGCTTCCTGCGCTTCGGCCGAAGTGCTGGTCATCAGGTTGCCGAGCGTGCCCATGGCAGCTGCGGCCGAGCCGAAGGCCAGCACGCCACCGAGGAAACCGCGGCGGGAAATTGCGGTCTCGACCACGCGGTCGAAATCGGTTTCGGCCGGCGGCGGGTTTTGCAGTTCATCCCATTCGTCCCAGGACAGCTTGCTCGTATCGATGTCGGTCATGTCGTATCTCCACCATGTTTGGAATCATTCCAACAAGCTGCGTACCGCTTGAGTATTTCACACGGATGACGGGAGGAGTGGCTTTAAATATGAGATTATGAGAACAGAATTTGCCATTTTTCCCTCATTGCGGGAGAAGGACGCGCGTAAGCACGAGGCCGTCGAAATGGCCAAAGCGGAAGGAAATCTCAGTTCCCTCACGCCAATTGCCGGTGAGGTCGGCGGTTAGTCGAAGTGAGCCCGAGCCATCCGCATCGTAAGCGGATAATTCGGCCGCCTCAAAAAAGAAAAGCCGTTTCACAGTTGGATAAAGCGCCTTGAACAGGCTTTCCTTGGCTGAAAAAATCAGCCCGGTCATGAAGGGATCAATGTCTTTTCCTAGCTTGTGACGCTCATTCGCCGTCAAAGCCTGTGGGGCAATATCGCGGGCTTCCTCTTCGGTCAAAAGCTTTTCGATATCGATGCCGATGCCACAGAAGCGGCTGTCGGAGCCAGCAAGGGCAATCGCCCGGTCGCGGCTGTGGGAAATCGCGCCGACCACGCCTTCGGGCCAAATCGGCGCGCGGTCCTCTCCCATGCCTGGAAAAATGGGCCGGCCGGTGAGATGGCGTATGGCTTCCGCCGCGCATCTGCGCCCGGCGATGAATTCCGCCCTGCGTCGGGCCGTAGCGAGCAAAAGCTGCGGCGGCAAGGGAGGGACCTCGCCGCCGCAACCTTCGCCGTCGCTGTAACGAAGGGTGAGGCAATGGCAATCGCATCTGTCGCCCGGCCAAGGCCAGATGGCCTCGGGTGGATCGCCGGAGGCGGCTTTGCGATGAAACGCTGTTGCGATGGCCATGTCCGTCACCCTCATCCAGCGGCCGAGGTCAGGCGGCGAGCGTTGCGCCGCCGTCGACCACGATCTGCTGCATCGTCACGTGGCCAGCCTGATCGGAGGCGAGAAACAGCACCGTATCGGCAATATCGTCCGGCCTTGCGATCTTGCCGAGTGGAATGCCAAGCTTGAACTGCTTCGGCAAGCCGGCAACCAGCCGCTCCTTGCCGTCGGGATCGTTCAGCATACCGGCCAGCATCGGCGTATCGGTGGAGCCGGGTGAGACCACGTTGCAGCGCACGCCATAGGGTGCAAGCTCAAGGGCGGCGCAATGGCTCAGGCTGACCAGCGCCGCTTTGGAAGCGCAATAGGCCAGCATGCCGATGCGCGGTACCACGGCGGCATTGGAGCCGACATTGACGATCGCGCCACGCCGCTGCCGTTTAAAGACACCGCTCCATTGCCGCAGCAGATAGAACGGGCCTGCGGCATTGACATCCATGCAGGCTTTCCAGTCTTCCGGCGTCAGGCTTTCGCTGTCGCCGAGCCGCAAAATGCCTGCGGCATTGACGAGAATATCAAGACCGCCCCATTCGCTTTCGATTGCCTTGCATACTCTCTCCACCGCCGCAGCGTCGGTGATATCGAGGACAATCTGGCGGAAGGAGGCTTCCGTTGTGTCGGCCAGAAGATCGAGGCCGATAACCTCGGCCCCTTCCTCGATGAAACGTTCGGCGATGCGGCGGCCGATGCCTTGGGCCGTGCCTGTCACCAGCACACGCCGCCCGGTAAATCTCTGTTGCGTCATTTTTTCCGTCCGCTCAGGCTGCAAGCCGCTTTTCTTCGATCAGCGCCCACCAGGCGGAAAGTGTGGGCACACGCGCAAGCTCATCAAAGCCGACGGTGACGCCGCGTTCCTTCAACTCGCCGGCAAGCTTCATGACCTGCAGCGAGTCCAGCCCGTAGAAGATCAGGTTCTCATCCGGGTCGATCTCGCTTTCGTCCTCCACCATTTGCAGAACGCGGGCTTTCAGCCAATCGCGGGTGTCTGTGGCCTGCTCGGTGCCGGTGAGGCGTGCGGTGTCGATCACCACGCCGCAACGTGTCGCTACATATTGCAGCGCCATGCGATGTTCGGCTTCCGAAAAATCGGCAACCCCGTCGCCGATCATAAAGGGCTGGATATCCTTCATGAAAGCTTCCACCGCCGTCATCATGCAGCCGATATGGGCGTAAACGCCGCCGACGATGATCTGGTCGCGGCCCCAGCCTTTCATGCGCTCAGTAAGATCGGAACGCTGGAAGGCGCTGTAGCGCCACTTGGTCAGCACCACGTCATCAGGTGTCGGGGCGAGCTTATCCACTACCTTCTGCAGTTCCGGGTCAACGACGGTGAGGCCCGGTCCCCACATGTCGTTCAGCAGCGCCCGGTCGCCCGGCGGCTGGTCATGCGGTTGAGCCGTGTAGATGACCGGTACGCCGTTCTGAACCGCCCAGGCCTTCACCTTCGCGAGATTGTCTATGAGGGTCGTCATCAGCTTGCCGTCGGCCTCGTAAAACCGCAGGAAATAACGCTGCATGTCGTGAATGAGCAGCACGGCACGCTTGGCATCGGGCTGCCATTTTGTCTTGTTGGTCGGAAAGCTCGTGGCAACCGGCATCGGATAATCGGAAATAGTAGGGATCGTCATGAAGACCTCGGTGGTTTGGCGCGCCGGGCGGCGCGTAATCTCGTGTTTTGGGGACGCCCTGTTGAACGTCCCTTTCGATATGAGCGCGTGTCAGGCACTGACGGCGACGGGTGCCGCAAGCAGGTCGCGCAGGTGTTTCTTGTCGATCTTGCCGACGGCGGTGAGCGGCATCGCGTCGATGAAACGCACCCGGTCCGGCAGCTTGTAATCCGCGACGCCGAGAGCGGCGAGATGCTGGCGGATGGCCGGCGCTTTCAGCGTGGGATTGCGCGAGACGACGAAGACGCAGCTTTTCTCACCGAGAAGTTCGTCCTGCATCGCCACCAGCGCGGCATGCGTCACATCAGGGTGCCGCAGGATCAGGTTTTCCACCTCTTCCGAGGCAACTTTTTCGCCGCCGCGGTTGATCTGGTCCTTCACCCGGCCGACGACCCGCAGATAACCTTCGGGCGTGCGCTGCACGACATCGCCGGAGTAATAGAAGCCCTGTTTGTCGAAGACCCGGGCACTGTGCTCGGCGGCGCGGTAATAACCCTGGAACGTATAGGGGCCGCGGGTTGCCAGCATGCCGGCTTCGCCTTCGGGCACATCGTTGCCATCCTCGTCGACAATGCGGATTTCGTCATCCGGGCTGATCGGCCGCCCTTGCGTGGTGAAGACGAGATGGTCGGGATCACCGGCGCGGGTATAGTTCACCAGACCTTCCGCCATGCCGAAGACTTGCTGCAGCGCGCAACCCAGCACTTCCGGCACCTGGCGGGCCAGCGCTTCGGCGAAGCTTGCGCCGCCAACCTGCAACAGCCTGAGGGATTTCAGCCTTTGGCGATGTGCGGGTGCTGCCTGCAACCACAACGCCACGGCCGGCGGTACCAGCGGCACCATGTCGATGCCGTGTTTTTCGATGAGATCGAAGCAGGCAAGCGGTTCCGGATTGGCCGCCATGACCACCGTGCCGCCGGCGTGAAAGACGCCGAGCGCGCCGGGTGAACTCATCGGGTAATTATGAGCCACCGGAATGGCGCAAAGAAAACGGGTCTGCGGCGAGAGTTCGCAAATCTCCGCACTGGCCCTGGCGCTGTAATCATAGTCATTATGCGTTCGGGGGATCAGTTTCGGCGTCCCGGTGCTGCCGCCGGAGAGTTGGAACAGCGCAACCTCGTCTGCCGCCGAAGGGGCGTAGGCCGGCGGATTATCCGCAGGCGCGGCAAGCATCCGTTCAAGGCTGCGCTGCGGCTCCTTTTCGCCCAGCAACAGGGTCAGGGAGAGCTGCGGAGAGGTAGCCTTAAGCCCGTCCAGAAACGCGTCATTGGCGAAAAGCTCATGGCTGCGCGAGGCGATCACCAGCTTCGGCGCGATCTGCTCGGCATAGGAGGTCATTTCCAGCCGGCGGTGGCTGAAGAGTGCGTTGACGGGTGCCGCGCCGATTTTCATCAATGCGAAAAAGACGAGATAAAACTCGGCGATGTTAGGCAATTGCACCAGCGCGGTATCGCCCTTGCCGATGCCTGCCGCCGCAAGATGGCCGGCGAGATTGGAGGATTGCCGGTCGAGTTCGGCATAGGTGAAGCGGCGCTCACCGCAGATCAGCGCCGTCGCATCCGGCTGGCGCTGCACCTGTTCGGTGAGGATGCGGCTCAATGGCCTGTCGATCCAATAGCCGCGCTCGCGGTATCGGCGCGCCAGATCGTCAGGCCAGCGTTCAAATTCGATTGTCATGGTTTGTCCCTGGAAAAATTCGGTCGCGCTCAGGCGGAAAGACCGCAGGCGTTCAGCATGGTTTTGAGCTTGGTCTGCACTTCTGCCCATTCGGATTCGGGTTCCGAGGCCTCCACGATGCCGGCACCGGCGAAAAGCCGCACGGTCTGGCGCTGCACGGTGCCGCAGCGGATCGTCACTACCCATTCGCCGTTACCCTGCGCATCCGTCCAGCCGACCATGCCGGTGAACAGGCCACGCTCGAAAGGTTCGACGAAACGGATGAGGCGATGGGCGCGCTCGGTCGGGAAACCGCAAACGGCCGGTGTCGGGTGCAGCAGGCACGCCAGTTGCAGCGCGTTGGTTTCGGGATCGGCAAGACGGCCTTCTATGCGCGTGGAAAGATGCCAGAGCGCGGCCGTATTGATGAGGGATGGTTTTTCCGGAACGTCGAGTTCCGCGCAGCATGGCGAAAGCAGCGAGCGGATATCCTCGATCACCAGACTATGCTCGTAATGGTCTTTTTCCGACGCCGAAAGCCGGTCCGCATTGGCCTTGTCCGCCACCGGGTCGGTCATGCGTTTTGCCGATCCGGCCAAGGGGTTCGAGATGATCTTCTCACCCTGCTTGCGGATAAGCAGTTCCGGGCTGACGCCGATCAGGTCGCCGCCATCCGGAAGCGGAATACGAAACTGGTAACCCTCGCGATTCTGCTTGGCGAGGCTGGCCAGCAATCTTTCCACATTGACCTCGGAGGCGAAGGTCAGTTCACGCATGACGGAAAGCACCGCCTTGCGCACTTCGGAATGGCGGAAATTGATAATGGCATGCTCGACGGCATGTTTGAAACCGGCCTCGTCCGGCAGGCTGTTCTGGCCGACAAGCGCCGGCATGGCCGAATCAGTGGCAATCGGAACCGCTTCGCGCGGACTCCACTCATAGTTGTTGGGGATGTAAAGGCATGATGGTTCGCTGACATCGAAGGGGATTGCGCCGATGGCGATCGGATTGTCCTGTCCAGCCCGATGCGCCCGTTCGAAAGCGCCCTTAATCGCCTGCTGCACAGGGCTTGCCATGTCTTCGCCACCGCGGGCGGGAAGGGTTATCCTTTCGCGAATACCTTCGGCCCGCAATTGTCCCGTGCCGGAGGTGAACAAAAATTCTCTATTAAAATCAGTAATTTCGTCGGATTCGACGTCATTCGTCCTGAGTGCTCCCGTTTTCATGGGATGCCTCCTGTTCGAGTGGTTGACGATGGCTTATACTTGATTATGATAATCATGTTTTGTCAATCGGTGCAAACTCACATGCTAAATTTAACCCCGATGCAGGTAGCCTATTGGGTCGGCCGAGAGGCGGGCGGGATACTCGGAAAAGTTACGCCCCATCTCTATCTCGAGTTCGAGGGGCGGGCGTTTGACGTGGAAAAACTGGTTGTTGCGGTCGAAAAGCTTTGCCGGCGTCACCCCATGCTGAGCCTCAGGATCGATGCTGAAGGGCGTCAATCCGTCGATCCTGCCGGCAGGCCGCTCCGCCTTGATGTCGAGGACCTGGCCGCCCTCGATTCGGAGGCGCTTGCGCACCGGCTCGAGGCAAAACGGCGGGACTGGAGCCATCGGCAAACGGATCTGCGCATCGCTTCACCGGCGGCGGTCTCGCTCAGCCTGTTGCCGCAGGGACGCAGCCGGTTGCATGTGGATACCGACATGCTGGCGATTGATCCGGCCAGTGTGCGGATCGTGATGGAGGACCTCGCCCGGTCTTACGAAGAGGGTGAAGGCAAAGACGAAACCGCGCTTTCTGGAGAGGTGACGCCATCCTTTTTCGACTGGGCGGAGCGTCTGGCCTCCGATCCGGATCTCAGGGGCTTGCGCGAAAGGGATCGGTCGTGGTGGCGGCAACGGCTTAGCGATGTTCCGGATGCGCCGCCGCTGCCATTTTTGCCCGAGGACGCCGCGCGCGCCGTTCATACGGATCGCTTTGCCACCATGTTTTCAGCGGCCGAACGAGGCAGTCTGGAACAGGCGGCGCGGCGTTGCTCGGTGACGACATCGGCCCTGTTGCTCGGTATTTTCGCCGTAGCGCTGTCGCAGGCGACACAGGCGCAAAAGTTCAGGCTCTCCGTGCCGGCTTTCTGGCGTGCGCCGCTGGTGGAAGGGGTCGATGGCATCGTCGGCGAATTTTCCAATGTACTGGTGCTTGGCGTCGATATCAGGCCGGATGAAAGCCTCGAAGCGCTGCTCCGGCGGCTGTTTAACGAGATGAACGACCTTCTTGCCCATCAAGCCTATCCGGGCGTCAGCGTCATGCGTGACCTCTCCCGTCTGCGCGGCGGTTTGCAGACCTCGCCAATCGTCTTTACCGCCGGTGTCGATCTGGCGGGAGGAGAGCTGTTTTCGGAAAAGGTTGGGCGGGTGTTCGGTCAGATGGTCCACACCGTCTCGCAGGGGCCGGGGGTCGCGCTGGATGCGCAGGTCGCGGCGGTGGATGGCGGATTGCTGATCAACTGGGATGTGCGGCTCGACGCGCTGCCGGAACGCTGGCTCCGCGTCCTGTTCGACACCTACACTGCCCTTCTTCGCCAACTGGCTGCCAGCCCCGATCTCATCTCCGCGAATGCGGAGCGATTCGGCGCACAGGTGTCGAAAGCCACAGCCGAGACAAAAGGAAAACTGATGGAACGCCCGCTCTCGCCCCTGCAACAGGCCTATCTTCTTGGTCGTGGCACCCATCTGCCGCTCAGTGGCGTGGCGATGCAGGAGTTTCGCGAATATCGCGGCAGCATCGATCCGGCGCTGCTTCAATCGCGTCTCGCCGCAATGGTGAAGCGACATGAGAGCCTGCGCACCCGTATCGACGAGCGGCGTCTGTTGCAGGTCGTCAGCGAAGAGCTGAAGATCAACCTTGATATTGTTGATCTTTCCGCCCTGTCTCCCACCGAAGCGGAAGCGCGGATGGACGCCGTGCGCCGTGATTTTTCTCATGCCCATTTTGATCTTTCCGCCTCTCCCTGGCAGGTGACGGTTTTCCGCCTGCCGGCACGTGAGGCAACGGCTGACCGTGTCGTGGCCTTCCTGCGTTTTGATGCGCTTATCCTCGACGGGCGGGCCATCGCCAGCCTGGCGGCGGAACTTTTCGACGGCGTTCTGCCCTTGGAAACCGCTGCTGCCGTAGCCACGCCGCAGGCGGATATCGCGGCGGCTCGTGCCGAGGACGCCGCCTATTGGGCTGACAAGCTGAAGGATGCCGAGGTGCCCTCGCAACTGCCGTGGAAGGCCGCGCTCGAGACCATTTCCGTTTCGCGCTACAGCCGCCAAAGCCTGACGGTGGAAAAGCAGCGCTTCGCCGCCTTTTCACGCATCGGCGCAAAAGAGCGGCTGTTCAAGAATTCGGCGCTGATGGCGGTGATCCTCGATGTGCTGTCGCTCTGGCTGAACGAGGGGGCGCTTGTTGTCGGCATTCCCGTTGCGCCGCAGGTGGAAGGGGCTTTTGCCAATCGCTCAAGCTTCATCGCGGTCAAATGGGATGGAGCCAAGGGCGAGTTTGCCGAGCGGGCCGCGGGGCTGCAGACGGATGTGCTGGAAGGGCTGAACCACCTCGCTTTTTCCGGTATCGATCTTAATCGCGTGCTTCTCAACGCCAATGCGGGCGGGCTCGCTTTGCCTGTTGTCATCACCAATGGCCTAACTTGGCCGACGCTGTCGCCCGAATCGGCCATGCGCTGGACGAACGGTCTCACGCAGACGCCGCAGGTGGCGCTGGATTTCCGCTTTTCGCAAAATCCGCAGGGTGATCTCGTCCTCGATATCGACTATGCGGAAGAGGCGATCGATGCCACGATGGTCGGGAATATTCTCGCTGCCATCGAGCGCACGATTGCCGCGATCACGGATAACGGCGCTTACTCTTTCAAAGCACGCGATATTGTCGATCTGTCCCATTATCGGCTGAATAGCGACGAGCGGAGTTTCGTCTGCCCGCCATTTCTGGAACGGATCGCCGCGCATCTTTTCGAGGGTGACCCGTCGCGCACCGCGCTCGTCAGCGGCAAAAGGCGCATCTCCTATGGCGAACTCGGTGAGATGGTGGCCGGGGCGATGGCGGGCTTCAAAGCCCGTGGTATCGGTCGGGGAGATGTCGTGGCGGTGTGCCTGTCGCGCAGTCCTGAACATACGGCTATCACACTTGCCGCAGCACTTATGGGGGCTATCTGGGTACCGGTCGATGCCGGCTCACCGGAAGACCGTCTGCGCTATCTGCTGACCAATTGCCGCCCGGCCATCATCGTCGCCCGCAACGTTCCGCGGGGCTTCGAGGCCGTCGATCCGGAGGTGCTTCTCGCCACGCCCGCACCGGCCGGAACGCCTGTTGGCCTGGCGGAACTGGGGGCGCTGTCCCGCAGCGAGGAGCCAGCCTATTATCTTTACACGTCAGGCACCACCGGCAAGCCGAAATGCGTTGTGCTTTCCAACAGTGCCACCGCCAATGTCATCGACAGCACGCTTGCTGAATGGGCGGTGACGGAAAAGGACGTGTTCATTTCGGTCACGCCGCTGCACCACGATATGTCGGTCTTCGATGTTTTCGGCGCGCTGGTCGCAGGCGCGACGCTGGTGCTGCCGGAACCCGGCGAGGAAAAGGATGCGGTGCGCTGGAACGAACTGGTGGCCGAACATGGCGTGACACTCTGGTGCTCGGTGCCTGCCATCCTTGAAATGCTGCTGTCCTGCCGCCGTGGCGACCAGCTTGCTTCACTCCGGCTCGTGGCGCAGGGCGGCGATTACATCAAGCCTGTCATCATCGAAGAGTTGCGCCGGCTGAAGCCCGATCTGCGGCTGATATCGCTCGGCGGCCCGACTGAAACGACGATCTGGAGCATCTGGCACGAGATCGTTGCGGAGGATGTTGCGGCCATCCCCTATGGCCATCCCCTGCCGGCCAATCGTTATTTCATCCTCAACGATCAGGGCCAGCATTGCCCGGCCGGTGTCGTTGGCCGCATCCATACGGTCGGCGTGAATGTGGCGATCGGTTATCTGGAGGACGGCGCCATCACCCAGACGGATTTCGTCACGGTGGCTGATCCCGAAGGCAAGCCGGTGCGCACCTTCCGTACCGGCGACCGGGGGCGCTACCGGCCGGATGGCAAGATCATGTTTGCAAGCCGGGTCAATGGCTACGTCAAGGTGCGCGGCGTGCGCGTCTCGCTGCCGGATGTGGAAAACGAACTCATCCGCCATCCCGCCATCCATCGGGTGCTGGTGGTGGATTATGGCGTCGAGCAAAAGGGCGAGGCGGCTATTGGCGTGCTTTATGTCACTGCGCCCGGCCTTGAACTCTCCAGCGCTGATCTGCGCAATTTCGCCCGCAGCCATCTGCCGGAATCGCATGTGCCTGGCCGGTTCCTCAAGGTTGATGACCTGCCGCTTTCAGCTAATGGCAAGCCGGATCGCCGCCGGGCGCGGGAGTTGCTGATGGCTGCGGTCGTTGGCGCGGAACCGGTAAAAATCTCCGCACCTGCGGCTGCCGCTGTCGATCAGGGCGACCGCCGGGTGCTGGATATCTATCTCGGCGTGCTGGGCAAAAAATCGGCGATGGTGGATGCAGGCAGCGACCTGCTCGCGCTTGGCCTCCTGCCATCGCATCTGAAGGCCGTTTCGGCAGAAATCCGCACCGCCTTCGGCGTTGAACTGACGCCGCAGCAGCTTCTGCGGTGCCGCAACGCCAGGCAGGTGACTTCGCTTCTGGCTGCGAAGGCGGCGTGATCCCAACCATTTCGGGCGGTGTCCCACAACAGGAATAGTTCAAGGAAAAACAGATGGCGCATATCGATCCTGCCGGCGGCTGGCTTCCACTGACCCAGCCGCAACTCGATTTCTGGGAGGAGTTTTCCTTCCATCCTGAAGAGCCGGTTTCCACCGTCGCCCACTACATCGATCTTTCCGGTGCGGTGAACGAAAGCGCGCTCCTTCAGGCGATCACCCGCACGGTGCGCGAGTCTCAGGTTCTGTCGATCCGTTTTCGTACCGGTGAGGATGGCGAGATACCGCAGCAATGCTGCGATGCCGGCCATGCCCCGGTGGTGGCGCTTGTCGATCTCCGCACGGACCCGACGCCCTTTGAAGAGGCGCTGCGGCGCATGAACGCCGATGTGGAGGCGAGGCTGGATCTCAGAACCGACAGGCTTTCCGCGCAGCTGCTCTACCGTATCGCCGATGATCGTTATCTCTGGTACATCCGCGCCCATCACATCGTCGTGGATGGCTATGGGTTGACGCTGGTAGAGCAGCGCTGCGGCCAGCTTTACGGGCATTATTGCGGCAAGGGCGAAGCGGGACCGGATTTCCACCCCTTCGCCAGTTTCCTTGCCGAAGAGGATGCCTACAGGCAGAGCCGGCGTTTCGAGAAGGACCGCGATTTCTGGACGGACTATCTCGTCGCATCCGCCGATCTGCCCGTGCTCGACAAGGATTGCGAGGATTACGGCGGCGGCGGCCTGCACGCCGATGCGGCCTTGCCGCCGGGTTTCAGCACGCGGTTACAGCAGATAGCGGGCCGTCTGGAAATCGGCTGGCCTGATCTTCTGGTACTGCTGTCCGGTCTTTATCTTCACCGGGTTTTGCCACGTCCGGACCGTGATGTGCTGACCTTGTGGCTGCCTTTCATGAACCGCTGGGGCAGTGTCGGTGCGCATATGCCGGCGATGCTCGTCAATATCCTGCCCTTCCACCTCACGATCGAGCCGCAGGAAAGCGTCGGCGCATTTCTGGCGCGCAATGCCGCTAATCTGCGCCGCCAGCGCCTGCATGGCCGTTACCGCATCGAGCAGATTGCCGCCGACCGGGAAATATCGAAGGGCCGGCGCTTTTTCTTCTCGCCGCTCATCAATGTCCTGCCCTTCAGCGCGCCGGTCTTTGCCGGGCTCGACGTCTCGCGGCACATTCTCGCCAATGGTCCCGGCGATGGATTCAACCTCACCTTCCGTGGCGAAGATGACGGCAGCGACCTGAACCTGCATATCGATGCGGATTCCGCACTGACGCAAGCGGAGGATTTCGCCCGTTATCGCGAGGAATTGCCATTGTTCCTCGATGCGATGTTGCAGGGGGAAACGTTGACGCTTGCGGCGGAAGAGGCGTCTTCGAGCGTCCGTCTGGCGGTTTGAGCGACTGATCTCCGCCCTGCCGGATTTGATCCGGTGTGTCGGCGCGTGGATGCCCAGCTGTGCCGATACATTCTCATCGGCAGTCATAAGCAAAAAAATAACCCGGCCTCGCAACGCGAAGCCGGGTTTTCCATTTGCCTTTGTGCGTTTCAGGCGAGCGTTGTCAGCACCTTGCTCGAAGCGCCGGCTTCGGCAAAGCGGCTGAAGACGCCGCTGGTGGTGTTGCGCAGCCGCTCGACGTCGTTGGGTCCGTAACGGTCGGAGCGGTAGCTCATCAGCACGCGGATGGAGCGTTCACCGCCGATCATTTCTTCCATTACCTCGAATTGCAGGCCAAGCATGGATTCGTGCTTGTCGGGATCGATCTGGCGGAACTCCACCGGTTTGCCATCTGGTCTGGCAAGCGTGCCATTCAGCTTGTTCCTGGCGTGAATCTGGATGAAGACCTCGAACAGATGGTCGCGGCCCGGCGTCATGCCCAGCGCTTCCTCAACGAGATCGATCGGGATTTCGCTGTGTTCCAGCGAACCGTTGATGGTGTTCTTCACCGAGGAAATCAGTTCGCCAACGGTCATGTTCTCGCCGAAACGCATGCGATGGGCGACGACGGTGGTGAAATAGCCGATAGTGTCGAAATAACCGCTATCTGTACGGCCCGAAGCCGAGGTGCCGACCACGAGATCGGTCAAGCCACCCAGGTGACGCAGCGATGCGGCGATTGCCGCATAAACCACGTTGAACAGCGAGGCGCTGTTCTGTTTGGCAATGGCGTAAAGCCCATCGCTGACGTGCTTCTCAAGCTTGAATTCGACCCAGCCGCCTGCCGGTGCTTCGTCCTGCGATGCCTCGTGCGGCGCGCGATCCTTTCCGTTGAGGGCAAGGCCCTTCGGCGCATCCCGCAACATATCGGTCCAATAGGCAAGGTGGCCGGCATTGACGCCTGATACGACCTGTTTTCTGGCAAATTCATGGAAGGGGGCAGGGTTGGTTGCAAAGACCGGGGCCTTGCCCGCCGCCCTTGCCCTATAGGCCTCGGTCAGTTCGTCCATCATCAGGTTCACCGACCATTCGTCCAGGACGATGTGGTGGAAGAGGAAGGACAGTACCTGCCGGCCGGTCTGTGCATCCCGCAGGAAGCGCAGCCGTATCGGCAATTCATGCGCAAGATCGAACCGCCAGCCGGCTTCCGAATGCCGGTCCACGCCTTGGCTTTCTTCGCTGGTCCAGAACCATTTATAGCCGGGCAGGTCATGCATCGGCACGATCTTCTGCAGCACCGTGTCGTTTTCGACGTAGAAATGGGTGCGCAGGCCGGGGTGGCGCTCGATGATGTCCAGGAAGGCGCATTCGAAAGCGTTTTCATCGACGGGATCGAGAAAATCGAGCGCGAAGGGGATGTTGAATATCTCGCCGAAACCAAAGGCGGCATAGGCCTTCCAGAGAGACATCTGCGCCAGCGAAAGCGGCGCGGTCAGTGAGCCGGATTCCGTCGCTTCCGCATGTGCGGGCGCAGCAGTTTCGAGGCGGGTCGCCTGTCTGGCGAGCGCGGCGGCGGTTGGATAGCTGAACAGGTCGTTGAAACGCAGCTCTATGCCGTGATTGCTGAGCAGACGTCCGATGATGCGGGTGGCGATCAACGAATGACCGCCGAAATCGAAGAAATCATCGTCCGGTCCCATATCGGGTGAGGCGAGCGCCTCGCGGAATTCGGCAAGGATGGTGGCGGCGGTGGCGTCATCGCCAAAGTGGGCGGATAGGCGAGCCGGCTGCTCCGGTGCTGAGGAGGCATTTTGAGATACGATGCCGGAAAAATCCGCGCCGCCTTCGAGATGGCTGACGAAACGCTCCAGCAGGAAGGCCGTCGCATGCAGCGACATTTCCTTGCCGCCCGTCAGTTCGAGACGGATGTCGCCAGCGGCTGTCGGGCCGGCGGCAAGGGTGAGGCCAAGACCGGATTGCAGGGAGGGCAGGAGCAGGGGTTCGAACTGGAGGCCATGCTCCGATACGGGCTGAACAGGTGCCGCCAGCGCATGCAGCGTGAAGGTGGTGGCCTCGTCATCATTGCCGTTTCGCTGTTCCAGTCCCGCCAGTACGGCTTTTTCAGCCTGTTCGGGCGATTGGTGACGCGAGATCGATATCCGTGATGCAGCCTCCGCTGAAGGTGGCGTAGCGGCATCAGATTGCAGGCGGAGCGTCACGGTTTCGGGACCGTCGCCTGCTGCGAGGAACAGGGCGAAACGCGCACCGGCACGCGCCAGAAGCGCATTCGTCGCGGTAGAACTGTTGAGGCCGAGCAGGGTGGTGGGAAGATCGACGCCGTGGCTGTGGCTTGCCGGCCTCTCCAGCCTGTTTTGCCGCAACGCCACGACGGCTGAGCCGGAGGCCGGGCGCTGCAGCCAGCCGAGTGGAAGCGGGTTGATACCGCCATCTTCGACCTTGCGAGCGGAAAGCGGTTTCGGTGTCTCACCGGCATAGGCGGCGGAAATGCCATCCAGCAATATCTTTGGTGAAAGGACTTCGCCGAGCAGACCATGGACCAGAAAGGCCAGCAGGATTTCCCCTTCATTCAACAGCACCACCGCCTGGAAGGATGGGTCGGTTTCGGCGTCGAAGGGCCTTGCCTGAAGGTCGTGCAGAAGGGCGAGGGCTTCCGCTGACGATCGCACCTGCAGCAATTGCACATCGGATGCGGACAGCGCTTCGATGCTTTTTGAAAGGGCGCCATCCTCTCCGAAGGTAAAGCGTGCGCGAAGCTCAGGCCAGGCTTCGCCAATCGTCTTCAGCGCTGCGGTCAGGCGCAACAGGTCGCATTCTTCACCGATGCGGTAGGCGAGAAGATGCCGGAAGACCTGATCGGGCTCCTGAAACTGCTTGAACCAGATCCGCTCTTCATATTGGCTCGGCGGTGCTGCATCGCCTCTGTCGAAGCTTTGTTCGATGCGACGTGCGAGCATACGCGTATTGTCTGCTGCCATGGTCCTCTCCTTGGACATGTTCCGGGAAATGTTCAGGGACATCGCGCCAGGCGCGAAAAATCCTGTTGGCGGGGATCAGTCTCCCACGCGCGCCGGTTTGAGCAGCGCCTGCCAGGCGGCAAGCGTGGGCTGCCGGGCCAGATCGTCATAGTCGAGACGCGTTCCGGCAAGCTGCGAAAGCGGCGGGATGAGGCGCATGAGGGCAAGCGAATGAAGCCCGTGGCCGAACAGGTTGTCCCCCGGTTCGATATCGCGCACCTCATCCTCCAGAACCCCGGCAAGAAGGGCCTTGAGGTCCGTCAGCATCGTTCCCGCCTCCAGCATGGCATCCGCCGCGACCGCCGGTTCATTCATCGAAATGATCGTGAACGCCGCTGGCGCCCCGCCGCCAGTAACCGGAGGCGCGCGTCCATTTGGGGTTTGCGCCGAATTCTTCGATCAGGAGGGTGCGTACCTCCTTTGCGGTCTTCGATTCGCAGGCGACCCAGCTGGAGAAATCGCCTTTCGGCAGCTCAAGCTTGCGCAGCGCGCCCGTCAATGCGTCGTGATCGGTTCCGCCTGCGGTGTTTTGCGTCACCCAGACGATCGAAGCGTCAGCCTTTGTGGCGATGTCCAGACGATCCGCATCCGTTTCAACCTCGATCAGCGCCACGGCCCGTGTGCTTTCCGGCATTTCTTCGAGCCGCCGCGCCAGCGCCGGAAGGCCGGTATCGTCGGCGATCAGCAAATGCCAGTCATAGGTGAAGGGAACGGTGAAAGAGCCGCGTGGACCGGCGATCCACGCCCGGTCGCCCATTTTGGCGGCTTTCGCCCAGTTGCTGGCGGGGCCGTCATGATGGGTGGCGAAATCGATGGCGAGTTCGCCTTTCTCAGCATCGAAGCTGCGCGGTGTATAATCGCGCGCCAGCGGGCGCGGCGCGCCTTCCGGGAATTCAAGGCCGTTCGGGCCGATCACCGGCAGGTTCGGCTCGGTTTCGCCGGGAAGCGGGAAGAACATCTTGACGTGGTCGTCAAAACCGAGGCTCGCAAAGCCCTCCAGTTCCGCTCCGGTGAGGACGATGCGCACCATGGACCGGCTGAGCTGTTCCACCCGCGCAACATCAAGGCAGCGCAGCTTGACGGCGTGGCGATGACGTTTCGGAGTACGGTCCGGAACGGCGGTTTCAATGCTGTCGGTTATGCTCATGCTGTTGTCTTTCGTGGGATGTTGCCGACGGGTTCGGCAGTCTCGCTGTCCCGGATCGGCGTGCGGGATGATCGCTAGTCGGAAGTGTCATCCGGTGCGATAATCCGGCATCGTTGCGTCAAGATGTGCAAACCATAACAGGCGCTTCCGACCGTCGCAATATAACTTTACACAAAAACTCAAGTTTATGACCGACGCATGAAATACGCGCCGGTACGCGCCGTTTTCGAGAAAATCAGGGACGGCCCGCCCAGCCTTCCACCGCGTCCAGCGTGTGCAGGGCGCTGGGAATGGAAGGCGTCGTGACCCTGGTGGAATCGAGGAACACGATCCTGCCTTCGCGGGCCGGTTTCACGAAACGTTCCCAGCCGGGAATGATCTTTTCCAGTGCCGCGCGCGTTCCATCCTCGCCGCGGGCAGGGCTGTTATAGCTGTTCATCACCACCAGCAGATCAGGATTGAGTTTGCCGAAAGCCTCGGCGCTCAGCGGCATGGTAAGGGTGGAGCCAAGCCCGCCGGAAGAGGCGGCGTTGTCGATTTTCAATCGGGCATAACCCAGATCCTCCAGTGCCTGCACTGCGCCGGACATGTCGCCGACAGCATTGATCTGGTCGGTCAGCAGGATCGCCAGATAGGTCTTGCCTTTGACATCATCGCCCAGCGTCTTTTTGATGGCGGCAAGTTCGGTGTCATAGGCCTTCCGGCGTTCGGCGAAAGCGTCGCTCCGCCCCACGAGACCGGCAAGATTTTCTTCCACGTTGAAACCATAGGCATGGCCGGTGCTGACCTTTTGCAGATAGACGGGGGCTATGGTGGAAAGCTGCTCGGCCTTGCCGCCATCCATTTCCGTTGCCACGATCAGGTCCGGTTGCAACGCCCGCAGCTTTTCGAGATCAATCTGGCCGACTGCGCCAAAACCTTTGGGTTTCGTACGGCCTTCGCCAAGAACGGTATCGATAAAATCGACGGCGGTGGCGAATTTGCCGTCGCTATTGCGACCATAGGCACCGACCACATTGGCGCCGAGATCCATCAGCGGCACACCCAGGAGCGGTTCGTGCATGACGACGATGCGCTGCGGCTTTTCCGGAACGGTGACGGTGCGGCCGGCGGCATCGGTCACGCTGCGCTCGGCGGCAAGGCTCGTTCCAGCGGCCAGAAAGGCGGCGAGTAGGATGGCAATTCGCATGGCATTCCCTTTATTCAGTTCATTTAATGGCTGTTGGTTCTGCGCAACGCCTGCAGGCGCAGCGTGAGGATGAAAAGCGGCACGCCGATCAGCGTCAGCGCAAGGCCGATCGGCATCGGCGTATCAGCCACCAGCCCGCGCGACAGCGTATCCGCGGTTACCACCAAGATGCCGCCGGTGAGCCCCGACAGGAAAAGCCTGGCGCGGCCGACGGCGGGCGAAACGAAAGTGGCGAGATGTGGGGCTATGACGCCGAGGAATGTGAGCGGGCCGACCGCCGTGACAGATGAGGCACTGAGGATAACCGCGAACACGATGACGAGCGGGCGTGAATGCCTGACGGTTTCGCCGAGCGCCATGGCCATCTCGTTGCCGAGATCGAAGACCGCAAGTGCCCGACCGAGCAAAAAGATGCCGGCGAGACTTGCGGCAAAGAGGGGAGCAAAAACGAGATTGGTGGACCAGCTTGCCTGAAACAGCGAACCCGCCATCCAGTCGGCCAGTGAAAGCGAAGTTTCCGCCGGCGTGTAAAGCAGAAGCACCGAGGAAACGGACGAGAGGGCGGATTCGATTGCGATGCCCATCAGCAGGATGGCCAGACCGCTCGATCGTTCACGTCCAACGAGGGTGATCAGGAGGAAGGCCACTGCCAGACCGCCGCCGACGGCCGCCAGCGCTACCATGGTTTTCGGCGCTGCCGGTATCAGCACCAGAAGCAGCATGATGGTGGTCATCGACCCCTGGCTCAGACCAAACAGGCCGGGATCGGCGAGCGGATTGCGGGCGACGGATTGCAGCATGGCCCCTGCCAATGCCACGCTCCAGCCGGCCATGAAACCGAGCAGAATGCGCGGCAGCCGCACCGTCCATAGTGCATAGGCCTGATCGTCGCCCAGATGCCCGCCGGCAAGGCCGCGCAAAAGATCGAATAGACCCGTTTCGGTATTGCCGAGGCTAACGGATATGGCGGCGAGCACAAGCGCCAGCCCCATCAACGCGAGGCCGGCTTTCAGATTGCCGATGCCGATTTGCAGGCCGCTGGGCAGTCTGAGCACCGCTTTGCCGTCGGTGGCGAAATGGCGTTTCATGACAGCCCCCTTTGCGAAGGCGAAAGATAGAAGCGCTTGACGATGACAATGAAGACGAGGCCGCCGAGCAGATCCATGAACAGCCCGGTATTGACCACATAAGGCGCAAACAGGGTCTGCGCACCAAGATCGGCCAGCACGCAGAGAGCCGCGCCGACAAGGGCGGAAGCTGGCAGAGCGAGCGTGAAGTTCACCCCCACCAGCGGCCGGATCATATGCGGCACGATAAGGCCGACGAAACCGATTGGGCCGCAGATCGCCACCGCTGAGCCCGACGCCAGCATGGTGGCGAAGAGCGCGAGCCGGGAAATACGAGTCACGTTCACACCGGCGGAGGCGGCTTTTTCCGCGCCCAGCAGAACGAGCGTCAGCGGCCGGGCGACCGACAACAATATTGCCAGCGCAATGGCTCCGATCCACCAGAAATCGGTGAGCCGTGCGGCATAGACGTGGTTGATATTGCCGCCCACCCAGCTCAGAAATTCGCTGCGCCGTGTCGGATTTGATAACAGCAGGGCATTGGTCACGCCGATCAGCAGCATCGAAACCAGAGCACCCGCAAGGATGAGCGACAGGCCGCGCGGATCGTTTGCCCGCCCGGCCAGTCGGGCGACGAAGAAGCAGGCGCCAAAGCCGAGACCGGCGCCGGCGAGAGCCGCTAATCCCTGCACGTCGGGAGAAAGATCGAACACCAGCGCGCCGGCAACCACAAAAAGCGTCGCGCCAGCATTCAAGCCCAGAGTAGAGGGCGAGGCGAGGGGATTGCGGACAAGCCCCTGTAGCACGCAGCCACTGACGGCGGTGGTGGCGCCCACATAAATCGCAATCAGTAAGCGCGGGATTTGCTGATAGAGAAGCACCGACTGTTCATAGGTGTCGGCCTCACCACGCCAGAGCGTCGCCGCGATTTCGGCAAGCGGCATATCGCCGGTCATGACGAGCAGATTAATAGTGAGAATGGCGGCCAGCAGCAGCGCGGCGGCAAAAATCAGCATTACTTTCGAGGTCATGCTGAAATGGCCTGTTCCTGCCGGTCCAGCCGGGGCACGCAGATGAGCCGCCCCTGACGGGAGAAGATATCGGCTTCGAGATCGAAGACCTCGGCGACATTTTCAGGGGTGACCGTTTTTTCAACCGGCCCTGACGCCAGAACCCGTCCGGCTTTCAGCATGATGACATCGTCGGCGAAAGTGGAGGCGAGGTTGAGGTCATGCAGCACGACGATCACGGTTTTGCCGTGCCTGTCGGTCAACTCGCGCACGAGGCCGAGAACGGCATATTGATATTTCATGTCGAGATGGTTGACCGGCTCGTCCATCAGGATCACGTCGGTATCCTGCGCCAGCACCATGGCAATGAAGGCGCGCTGGCGCTGGCCGCCGGATAGCGTGTTGACCTGCGCCTTCGCCTTGTCTTCCAGCCCGACGGTCTTCAGCGCCTCGGCAAAAAGCGCTCGGTCGCGCTCAGATGGACCGCCGCCAAGCCCGTAACGGGCGTAACCGGCAAGCTCAACCAACTCGCCGAGCGTCATATAGTCAGGGCAATGGCATTCCTGCGGCAGATAGGCGATGCGGCGGGCGAGTTCCCGGCGTCCGATTTCGCCGATCAAACGCTCGCCAAGTCTTATTTTGCCTGATGACAAGGGTACGAAACCCATGATGGTTTTTAACAGCGTCGACTTGCCGCAGCCATTGGGGCCGACCAGCGCCGTCACCCGGCCGGTTTGGAAGCGGGCGGACAATCCTCTCAAGACGGGGACGTGTCCGTAGCTGGCGTGAAGGTCCGTCGCATCAAGCACCGGATACAACTCCTGTTATTCATGCGGCCATGCGTCGAGACGCCGCACAGCCGTTATAAGCATTTGAATTTAAATATCGATCTTGCGAAAAACGGGTCTCGTTCAGGCAAGCGCGACGCTCTGATCTTGAAGTAACACTAAACTATAGTAAAACTCTCCACAAATCGAAATTTGCCGATTCAACCCGCAGATTTCTTCCCGGTTATTTCAGTCGAGGTGCATCATGTCAGTCGCAGCCAAGCTCCATGTCGGTATGTCGCTGGCCCCAACCTGGCTCAGCGGCGAGGCGTGGCGGCGCGCGGACAGCGATATAGATGGGGTGTTTTCCAGCGATTATTTCGTCGATCTTGCCCAGCGCGCCGAGGCGGCGCATGTGGATTTCGTGTTCCGGCCCGATACGCTTTTTCTGCGCACCGAGGGGCTGGAAACCGGCGGCGGATTTGCCAGCATGGACCCGACAATGCTTCTCGCCGCAATCGCCCGGGAGACCAATCGCGTCGGTCTGTTATCCACCGTTTCGACGACCTTTCTGCCGCCCTATGTGGTTGCCCGCCAGATTCAGTCGCTGAACTGGCTGAGCAACGGCCGGGCGGGGTGGAACATCGTTACGGCGCTGGAGGGCCACGAAAATTTCGGTCTGAGAGAGATGCCGTCGCCGCAGGAGCGCTATGAACGCGCCGCGGAATTCACACACGTGGTGCGGCAGCTCTGGGCAAGTTTTCCGAACGAGGCGTTGAAGCTCGACAGGGAAAGCGGACGTTTTGCCGATTCCTCGCTGGTGCGGCCGGTTGCTCATGAAGGGCCGCACTTCAGCGTCAAAGGCCCGCTCAACCTGCCGGCCCATGCCAGCCGCATTCCGCTGGTGCAGGCCGGTGCTTCTCCCGAGGGCCGCGATTTCGCTTCGTCGGTGGCGGATGCGGTTTTTGCCTCGACGCCGGATATGCAGGCCGCCATCGAACTCAGGGCGGATCTGCGCCGCAGGGCCGAGGGGCATGGCCGAAAGCCGGATGGGGTGAAGCTGATGCCGGGCCTCAGCCTCTATCTGGCGGAGACCGGCAAGGAGGCCCAAGACCTCTTTGCGGAGACCCATGCCCGCGCCAACCGTGCCCGTGCCTTTGCCTCCATCCGCGACATGACAGGCCTAGATCTCTCTGACTGGCCGCTCACGCGGATCGTCACCGCCTCGGATTTGCCATCGCCGCCTGAAACACCCAGAAGCCGCACCCATGCCAATCTGCTCCGCCGGTTGATCGAGCGGGAAACGTTAAGCGTCGGGGACCTGCTGCAACGACCGGAAGTGATGGGGTCAGGCCACTGGCAGATCATCGGCACCGTCGAGGATGCTTTTGAAACCATTCGGGAATGGGCGCAGGCGGGTGCGATAGACGGTTTTGTCGCGGTGCCCGGCGGGTCTGTCGCTTCGATGCGGCTGGTATTGGAGCGGTTGCTTCCCAGGCTTGCCGATGCCGGGCTTTTTCGCACCGGCTATTCCGGCCGCACCTTCGTGGAGCATCTGGCGGAATAGTTTACGATCCGCCGGATTCGCCCGTCGCCTTTGTCGCCGCTTCGAGCAGTCGCGAAAAATGTCCTTCGGCCTCGGCGGTCGCCAGGAAGGATACGGTGGTGACGACACAACAGATTTCGCGCTGGGCGTCGAAAACCGGGGCCGCCTTGCCCGTCAGGGCGGAAAACAGGTGTTCGTTGAGTTCCGCACCGCCTGTTTCGCGGATGGTGTTGAGAACCTTCGCCTCGGGGCGTGCGCCGCGAAAGGCGGCCGGCTGCAATTTGCGAACGGCGGCAATTCTATCCGGCGGCAGGTAAGCCTGAAAAACCAGCCCGCAGGCGCTGTTGTCCAGCGGCAGAACATCACCGAGCGCCACGGTACTGATGGAGAAGCTGGCGCTCCTGTGCCATTGAACCACGGTCGGGCCGCGATCGGTCCAGATCGCCACGCCACAGCTGGCGCCGATCTGCGAGGCCAGATTTTTCATCTGGCGACCGGCAGTCTCGACCGGATTGATTCGTCTCAGCGCGCTGATGCCTATTCCCAGTGCCGCCGGCCCGAGATCGTAGCAACCGCTTGCGGGATCCTGCGTCACCAGTCCTTCCCGCACCAGGCTCTGCATATAACGGTGCGCGGTCGAACGGCCGGTGCCAGCGCGTTTGGACAGTTCGCCGAGCGCGAGTGCCGTTTCCGATTTTGCAAGAAGATCGAGAAAACGCGCCGCGATCGACACGGATTGAATGAGCGCCGAACGCTTCTCGCCCTCGTTCTCAGGAAGGTCATCGGCATCGTCATCCATGGCGTTCAAACAGATTCCCTCATTTTTGGACTGAACATGCCTAACGCATCGGCTCGAGAACCGGAATTGATTTCTGGCAGGAAAACAGGCCGTTGCGACGCTTTGCCAATCGTGATGCAGACGGGTGGTCGATAAATTTTGTTGTAAATATGGCACATCCCGTTACGGAACCCCGATTGTCCGCAATGCAGAACGTATTCTCTATTGCGAAACAGATAACGCTTCCGTTACTTGAATATGACTTTAATACTCATGTTTATTTAGGGGTGTGTTATGGGGTTTCGCTCTAACGGTCGTTTGATGAACGGAGTCAGCGTTCTGACGCTGGCGACGCTGTTTGTAACGCCGGTCCTGGGTCAGGATCAGCAGGCTGAGACAGCGGGGACGACCGTTCTCAAACCGATCGTCGTGACCGGTGAAAAAGTGGCGCGCGATATGAGGAATACGGCGTCGTCCGTTTCGGTCATATCCAGCGAGAAAATCAAAAAGGAAAAGACCGGCGACCCGACCGTTTCGGATGCGATCAAGGATATTCCGAACGTCGTTTACACCGACAATGTCAGCGCCCCGATCATTCGCGGACAGGACACGCAGGGGCCGAATACGGGTTCAATCGCCTTCTTCACCGGCACGGTGCCGCGCGCCACGATCAATGTCGACGGTCATTATCTCGGTTATAACGAGTTCATCTATGGCGCGACCTCCATCTGGGATGTCGACAGCATCGAGGTCTTCCGCGGTCCGCAGACCACCTCACAGGGCGCGAACGCTATTGCCGGCGCCATCCTCGTCAATACCAAAGACCCGACGTTTACGCCGGAAGCGAGCTATCAGGCCGAGATCGGCAATTATCACCAGAAGCGGGGTTCCTTCGCCTTTTCCGGTCCGCTGATCGAAGACGAACTGGCGGCGCGCATGGCGATCGACTATTCCGGTCGTGACACCTTCATCGATTATATCAATTCCGCTTTTGCCCATGACGGTACGGACCAGAACTTCAAGGAGTTCAACGGTCGTTTCAAGCTTCTGTGGGAACCTTCGGAAATCCCCGGTCTTTCGACCAAGCTCACCTATTCCTATAACGCCTCCAACCGGCCTAGCCAGGAAGCGGCGTCGCGTCCTTTCGAGGACCTGAACCACATCACCAACACGATGCCGAGCTTCAGCCAGTATACCAATACCGGCATTCTCGACATCAACTATGATTTCGAGAATGGTGTGAAACTGTTCAACCAGACGCAGTTTTCCTCGTCCATCGCCAAGCGCAGGGTCGGTATTGCCAATACCGGCGATGCCGATATCGACCTGAAGAACACCTCCCACGAAACCCGTGTGACCTTCGGTGATCAGGAGGATGTGTTGAGCGGCGTAGCGGGTATCTTCTACGCGCATACGAAAGCCGATGAAGTGCTTTATCTGCGCGGAACATCGCGCTTCAACGACACCAAGGACAATCTCGGTCTCTTCAGCGAACTGAGCTATCGCCTGACCGATCAATGGACCCTGACGGGTGGTCTGCGCTACCAGCAGGACCAGATTCAGCGCAGCGGTTACAGAACGCTGAGCGCCACAAGCAGAAGTTCGGTCAACTATGACGAGACTTTCTCTGAAATTCTGCCGAAGGCCTCGCTCGCTTATGCCGTGAATGATGACTGGACTGTGGGCGGTTTGATCAGCCGTGGTTATAATCCCGGCGGTGTTGCATTTGACCTGACGACCAGCAAATGGCGGACCTTCGACAAGGAAACCATCTGGAACTATGAGCTCTTCACCCGCGCCAGCCTGCTGGATGATACGCTGACGATCAACGGCAACCTGTTCTACATGGACATGAAGGATGCGCAGTTCAACATGCCGATCGTCGTGTCCACCGGCATCAGCGAATCCTACACCGTCAATGCTGAAGAGGCCCATGCCTACGGCCTGGAAATCGGCGCGGATTATCAGGTTCTCGACAATCTGACGCTCAAAGCCAGCGCCGGTTTGCTGAAGACGAAAATCGACGAGATTTCCAGCAATTCCGCCTATCTCGGCAAGGAATTCGCCAAGTCACCCGGTTACAGCTTCACCATCGGCGCGAGCTGGGACGTGACGGACAAGTTCACCGTCTCGGGGCAGGTACGCCATCTCGACGGTTATTATTCCGACACGGATAACAAGGCCGTCTATGCGATCGAGCCCTATACGATCGCGGATGTGCGGGCGAGCTACAAGTTCCAGGAGGAGCTTGAATTCTACGCTTACGTCAAGAACGTCTTCGACGAGCGTGCGCCGACACTGATGAAGGAAAATCGCGGTATTGGCGGCATCGAGGCCAGCATGACCGAACCGCGCATGTTCGGCATCGGTGTTCGCGGCACCTTCTGAGCCACCGGGCGAACCAGAAAGACAAAAAGGCCTTCGAAGCTGTCTTCGAAGGCCTTTTTCTTATTGGGAATGATGGGGCAACGCCTCAGAAAAACGCCTGAATGCCGGTTTGCGCCCGGCCGAGGATCAGCGCGTGAACGTCATGCGTGCCTTCGTAGGTATTCACCGTTTCAAGGTTCTGGGCGTGGCGCATGACGTGATATTCGATCTGGATGCCGTTGCCGCCATGCATGTCGCGGGCCTGGCGGGCGATATCCAGCGCCTTGCCGCAATTGTTGCGCTTGATGATGGAGATCATTTCCGGCGCCATCCTGTGCTCGTCCATCAGGCGGCCGACGCGCAGCGATGCCTGAAGGCCGAGCGCGATTTCAGTCTGCATGTCGGCGAGCTTCTTCTGGTAAAGCTGCATGCCGGCCAGCGGTTTGCCGAACTGCTTGCGGTCGAGACCATATTGCAGGGCGCGGAACCAGCAATCTTCGGCCGCGCCCATCACACCCCAGGAAATGCCATAACGGGCGCGGTTGAGGCAACCAAACGGGCCTTTCAGGCCGGAAACATTGGGAAGAAGCGCGTCTTCCCCGACTTCGACGCCATCCATGACGATCTCGCCGGTAATCGAGGCGCGCAGCGAAAGCTTGCCGCCGATCTTGGGGGCGGAAAGGCCCTTCATGCCCTTTTCCAGCACGAAACCCCTGATCTGGTTGTCATGGGCTTCCGATTTGGCCCAGACGACGAAGACATCGGCGATCGGCGCGTTGGAAATCCACATCTTCGAGCCGCGCAGGCGATAGCCGCCGGCGATCTTTTCAGCGCGCGTCTTCATGCCGCCGGGATCGGAACCGGCATCCGGCTCGGTCAGCCCGAAACAGCCAATAAGCTCACCCGAGACGAGGCCGGGCAGGTATTTCTTCTTCTGCTCATCTGAGCCATAGGCGAAGATCGGGTGGATGACGAGCGAGGACTGCACGCTCATCATCGAGCGATAACCGCTATCGATGCGCTCCACCTCGCGGGCGACGAGACCGTAGGCGACGTAGCTCGCATTGGCCGCGCCGTATTCTTCCGGCAGGGTGACGCCGAGCAGGCCGGTGCGGCCCATCAGGCGGAACAGTTCTGGCTCGGTGGTTTCGGAAAGATAGGCCTCGGACACGCGCGGCATGAGTTCGGATTTGCCGAAGGCGGCGGCGGCATCGCGGATCATCCGCTCGTCGTCGGTCAGTTGGTCTTCGAGCAGGAAAGGGTCCTGCCAATTGAATGCTGCGCGTTCGCTCACTTTATGCCTCCGGATTTGCTGGCCGGATTATTCGTGTTAGCCCCTGATCGCACAAGCCATGTTTACTCATTTTTGCATTACATATAGTAATGGCTGATGACGTCTCTCAGCCGCAAACTCCTGCCCTCCACCAGCGCGCTTGCCGCCTTCGATTCCGTTGCCCGGCTCGGCAGCTTTTCCGCTGCCGCCGATGAGTTGGCCCTGACGCAAGGGGCGATCAGCCGGCAGGTTATGTCACTGGAAGAACAGCTTGGCGTGCGGCTGTTCGAGCGTGGCGCGCGCGGCGTGGCGTTGACGGCGGAGGGGCAATCTTATGCGAAATCGATTGCCGCGGCGCTGGGCGAAATACGCTCCGCGTCGCTGCAGATCATGACCAAAACGCATGGCAATACGCTGAACCTTGCCATGCTGCCCACTTTTGGCACCCGCTGGCTGCTGCCGCGTATCCCGGATTTCGTGTCCAGCCACCCGGAAATCACCATCAATTTCGCCACCCGCATCGGGCAATTCGACTTCGAGCGCGAGCAGCTTGATATGGCGATCCATATCGGTCAGGCGGACTGGCCGGGAGCGGAATGCACTTTTCTCATGAATGAGATGGTTGCCCCGGTTTGCAGCCCCGAATTTCTCCGGGCCAATCCGGTGCTGAAAGCAGACGATATTGCCGGCCTGCCGCTGTTGCACATGGCCTCCCGTCCGGGCGCATGGGGCCACTGGTTCGAAAGCCTCGGCCTGTCGCTTGCCCTGCCGCAGGGCATGCGGTTCGAGCAGTTTTCCAGCGTGGCGCAGGCCTGCATCGCCGGGCTGGGCGTGGCGCTGATGCCGCTTTTCCTGATCGACAACGAACTGAAATCCCGGCAATTGGTGAAGGCCTTCGATCACCAGGCTAAAAGCCCAAGCTCTTATTACGCGGTGGCGCCGCTTTCGCGCGCCAATCATGTTCCGGTCGTGCTGTTTCGCGACTGGCTGGTGCGGCAGGTGGAGGCCTATCGTGCGGCGAATGGCTCGCCGCTGCAAAAATAACCGCACTTTTTTCGGGCATTTATGTCTTTTGCCCAGCTTTTCGCCCATTTTGCCGCCCGCTGGACTCGACAGGGCGGTTTCGCTCGACTATCTTGATTAAACGTTTAATCAGCCCTTTCG
Organism: Agrobacterium sp. ICMP 6402; assembly: GCF_009498615.1. Taxonomy (NCBI): domain Bacteria; kingdom Pseudomonadati; phylum Pseudomonadota; class Alphaproteobacteria; order Hyphomicrobiales; family Rhizobiaceae; genus Agrobacterium; species Agrobacterium sp. ICMP 6402. Next base: position 35,682 of record NZ_QSNV01000007.1, on the reverse strand, counting down.
GTCCATCATGGCGTCTTCACGGCCTGCCACCAATCTGAGCGCGATAGCAGCGGCACTCGGCGTGTCGGTGGCAACCGTGTCCAATGCGCTGTCGGGCAAGGGCCGCGTCTCGCCGGAACTGGTGGAGCGTATCCGCAAGACTGCAAGCGAACTGGGTTATGTGCCGAGTTCGGCGGGCAGGGCGCTTCGCACCGGCAAAAGCGGCGTTCTCGGGCTGGTTCTGCCCGATATTGCCAATCCTCTCTTTCCGCAGATCGCGCAGGCCATCGAAAAGGCGGCGGTGACTGCCGGTTACGGCGTGCTGATCGCCGACTCCCGCGGTGAGATCGCCATGCAGACGGATGCCATCAACCGGCTGATCGAGCGCGGCGTGGATGGAATGGTTATCGTTCCCCGCCGCGGCACGCGCATTACCGATGTCGATTGTCCCGTCGCGGTGATCGACAGCCCCTCGACCCCCGGAAACACTGTGGCCGCTGACCACTGGGATGGCGGTCGGCAGGTGGGCGAATATCTGGCGGGGCTTGGCCATCGCAAGGTGGTGCTGGTGGGCAGGAGCCGCGATTCCAACGTGCAGAATGACCGCCTTGGCGGCATTCGCGATGGTCTCGGCAAGGCCTGTGACACACAGACGCTGTGGATAGACGCCATCGAAAAGGCCGGCGGGGCGGGCTGCCGACTTGGGCTTGCCGACAGGGTTGCTGCGGGGTTCACCGCCTTTGCCGCCGTTTCCGATCTCCACGCATTGCGCGCACTCACCGAATTGCAGCGCGAGGGCATCGACGTGCCGGAAGAGGCCAGTGTCACCGGCTTCGATGATCTCATTTTTTCAGCCGTGGTCACCCCGCCACTGACGACGATGCGCATGAATATGGGCCGTATCGCCGATCTGGCGGTCGAGGCGCTGCTGCGCGCCATCGACGGCGCGGGTGAAAACGGCGTCGCCATCGATGTCACGGCAGAAATCTCGAAAGTACCGATGGCGCTGATCATGCGCGGCTCCACCGGCAAAGCAAAGCATGATGCGATTGAAGCCAAAAAAATCACAGCAGGAGAACTCACACCATGAAAAAGATCATTCTTGCATCGGGCGCTGCCCTGATGCTGACGATGGGAGCCGCTGAGGCGCAGGACAAGACGCTGACGATCTCGGTCTACGCCTTCGCGCAGGACGAATTCAAGGAACTGGTCTATACGCCGTTTGAGCAGAAATGCGGCTGCAAGCTGGTGGTCGAGACCGGCAACAGCGTCGAGCGTCTGGCCAAGATGGAGGCCAACAAGGCCAATCCGGTGGTCGATCTTGCCATCGTCTCCATGGCGGATGCGCTTTCCGCCACCCGCAAGGACCTGATCCAGAAGATCGACGCCGCCAAGGTGCCGAACATCGAAAACCTCTATGACATCGCCAAGGACCCGAATGGCGACGGTATGAGCGTCGGCGTCAATTTCTATGCCACGTCAATCGTTTACCGCACCGACAAGATGAAGATCGATAGCTGGGCCGATCTCCTGAAGGACGGCATCGTCGACCACGTCGCCTTCCCGAACGTCACCACCAATCAGGGCCCGCCGGCGCTTTACATGCTGGGCAAGGCCATCGGCAAGGACACGCCGGATCTTGCCGGCGCCATCGAAGCGGTCGGCGAAAAGAAGGACGAGATCGTCACTTTCTACGTCAAATCCTCGCAGCTGGTGCAGCTGATGCAGCAGGAAGAAATCTGGGCAGCGCCGATTGGCCGTTTCTCCTGGGCGCCCTTCACCAAGCTCGATCTGCCGCTTGCCTGGGCCACGCCCAAGGAAGGACAGACCGGCGGCATGAACGTGCTCGTGGTGCCGAAGGGCACGAAGAACGAGGAACTGGCGCTGCAATTCATGGATTTCTGGCTCTCGATCGACGTGCAGAAGGCGCTGGCCGAAAAGCTGGTGGACAGCCCGACCAATAAAGAGGTCAAGGTTTCCGACGAGGTGGCGAACAACATCACCTATGGCGATGAAACCGCACGCAGCCTGCAGCTCATTCCGTCCGACGTGACGCTTGATAACCGCGACAAGTGGTTGTCGGAGTGGAACTCCAAGGTCGGGCAATAGGCCAAAATAGTCGAATTCAGTCAGGAACGGGGTGATTTTCAGCGTCCGCAAGGGCTCGCTCCGTTTCAGGAAAAGCGGTTTGGTCGTCCCCTGACCGCTTTTCCAACCTTTTAAAGCCGCAAGCTGGTATTCCGGCTTCAAGCGTAACCGGCCACGGGCCGTTCAGGGAATAAACCAATGTTTCAGAACCGGGCCGAAGCGCTGGCGCTTGCCTTGCCCGCCGCGATTTTCGCGGCGGCGGTTTTTCTTGTGCCGGTCTTCATGCTTCTGTCGGAAGGTTTCCGCACCACTGACGGCTGGACAGTGTCAGCTTACGCCGATTTCTTTTTCGATCCGCTGAACCGGACGGTCTTCCTGCGCACCCTGAAGCTCGGCGCGCTCGTCACCGTCGTTTCGGCTGTGGTGGGGTATGCGGCGGCTTTCGCCATCATCAACCTGTCGCAGGGGGCGAAGGGCCATGTGGTCAATCTCGTCGTACTGCCGCTGATGATTTCGCCGGTTGCCCGCACCTATGCCTGGATCGTCATTCTCGGCAGAACCGGCATCGTTAACCAGGCGCTGCAGGCGGTGGGCCTGAGCGATGCGCCGATCCGCATCCTGTTTTCCGAAACGGCTGTTTTTATCGGCCTTCTGCAACTGTTCCTGCCGTTGATGATCATCTCGCTCATCAGTGCGCTGGAAAACATGCCGAAGGATACCATCGCCGCCGCCCGCGTGCTCGGCGCCAACTGGTTTCAGGTGTTCTGGAAGGTCATCCTGCCGCTCACCAAGGAAGGGCTGGTCGTCGGCGGCACGCTGGTCTTCACCGGTTCGCTGACGGCCTATATTACGCCCGCCATTCTCGGCGGCTCGAAGGTGCTGATGCTGGAAACACTGCTTTATCAGCAGGTCACAGTCTCCAACAACTTCGTTGCCGCCAGCGTCATCGCCTTCATCCTGATCGTCATGAGCTTTGCCGCCAATATCCTGCTGAAGCGCATCGCCACCGCAAGGAACAAGAAATGACCCGGCAGCTCTTCATTCCGCTCACGCTTCTTCTCGTTGTCGGTTTCCTCATCGGGCCGTTCCTCATCATCGTTGCGGCCTCGTTTTCGGCCGGCGATACGCTTGCCTTTCCGCCGCAGGGCTTTTCGCTGAAGTGGATCGCCAAGGTCTTCACGGTCGAAAGCTTCCGCGAAAGCTTTGCGATGTCGATGTTCCTCGCCATTGGCGGCACGTTCACGGCGCTGATCCTTGGCATTCCGGCCTCCTACGCCATGTCACGCTACAAGCTGCCTTTCGCTGAGACGGTACGCACCATCGTTTCCGCGCCGATTATCGTGCCTGGTATCATCGTCGGTCTGGCGCTGCTGCGATATTTCGTCGTGCCTTTCGGCATTGGCATCACGCTTGCCCTGTTTCTCGCCCACACAGCGCTCATCCTGCCCTATGCGGTGCGGGTGGTGTCTGCCAGCCTCAATAATCTACGCTCGGATATAGAGGAAGCGGCGGTGCTGCTCGGCTCGTCGCGGCTCGGCTCGTTTTTCCGGGTGGTGCTGCCGAATATTCGCGGCGGTATCCTGTCGGCCTTCATTCTCGGTTTCGTGACGAGTTTCAATCAGGTGCCGGTGTCACTGTTCCTGTCGGGTCCGGGCGTGCGCACGCTGCCGATCGACATGCTGGGTTACATGGAAATCGTCTTTGATCCTTCCGTTGCCGCCCTTTCTTCGCTGCTCGCCTTCCTTTCCATCGGCATCGTTTTCATGGCCGAACGTTTTCTGGGGTTCTCCCGTTATGTCTGACGCAAATTATCTTTCGCTCAACAAAGTCTCGCTCGCTTATGGCAACAGCATCGCCGTCAAGGATCTCGATCTTGATATCCGCAAGGGTGAGCTTCTGGCCTTGCTGGGGCCTTCCGGCTGTGGCAAGACCACGACGATGCGCGCCATTGCCGGGTTGATGCCGGTGGCGGGCGGGCGCATCGATCTCGATGGCGTCGATATTACCCGGGTCGCGGCCAACAAGCGCGCCGTCGGGCTGGTGTTCCAGTCCTATGCGCTGTTCCCGCATCTGACGGTGTATGAAAACGTTGCGTTCGGCCTGAAACTCAAGGGCATGAGCGGCAAGACGCTGGATGACAAGGTTGCCTCCGGCCTGAAATCGGTCGGGCTATCCAGCTTCGCTTCGCGCAAGCCGGCGGAGCTTTCCGGCGGCCAGCAGCAGCGTGTGGCGCTGGCGCGCTCCATGGTCATGGAGCCGAAGGTGCTGCTGCTTGACGAGCCCCTGTCCAATCTCGATGCGCGCCTGCGGCTTGAAATGCGCACCGAATTGCAGCGTGTGCAGAAGGAAACCGGCGTGACGATGATCTTCGTCACCCATGACCAGATCGAGGCCCTGGCGCTGGCCGACCGCATTGTCGTCATGAAGGGCGGCAAGATTGAGCAGATCGGCACGCCGGAAGAGATCTATAACGCCCCGGTTTCGTCTTTCGTGGCGGATTTCGTCGGTTTCGAAAACATCTTCGCGCTGGAAGGCGGCGCGCTGAAAACCGCCAACGGCACAACACCGCTTCCCGGACCAGTCCGTTCAGCATCTGGACTGGCCTGGCGGCCGCGCATGGTTACCCTCGGTTCAGGTCCGTTCCAGGGAACCGTGCGCGGTACATCCTTTGCCGGCAACAGCCGCGAATATCTGCTCGATACGCCGCTCGGGCTCATCAAGGCGGAAACCGATGCGACGCTTGCCGCGCATGTCATCGGCGATACGCTTGCCTTCGACCTGCCGGTCGAAAAGGCGGCGAGCCTCAAGGTGTTCAACTGATCATGGGTGTATGGATCGATACCGATATGGGCTTCGACGACATTGCCGCCATCATGGTGGTGCAGTCGTCCGACCTTGCCATAGACGGCATTTCGCTGGTCTTCGGCAATGCGACGCTGGAAGCGGTCTGCGGCAATGCCGCAGGCGCTGTTGCCGCCTTCGGCTGGTCCATGCCGATCCATCAGGGCCGCGCCAAGCCCGTGCTCGGTGCGCTCGAAACCGCCCAGTCGATTCTCGGCGACAGCGGCATCCCGACCGTCGGCCAAAGCCTGCCGGATGCGCCGGCCTTGCCGAGAAGCAATGCCTTTACCGCCCTGTGCAACTGGCTGGAGGGCGAAGGCGAAAAACGCATCCTCGCGCTCGGACCACTCACCAATATCGCCGCGCTTTGCCTTGCCCGACCTGATCTTGCCGCCCGGATTTCCGACCTCACCTGGATGGGGGGCGGTCTGACCAGCGGCAACCACACCGCATCGGCCGAATTCAACGCCTTTGCCGATCCGGAGGCGCTGGCCATCGTGCTGTCCCACGGCCTGCCGCTGCGTATGGTCGATCTCGACGCCTGCCGCAAGGTTAAAGCCTCTCCGGCCGATGTGCTGCCGATCCGCGATGCCGGCGGCGAAAATGCCGGGCTGATTGCCGATCTTCTGGAGGGCTTCATCGGCATTGCCACCAGCCGCGGCAGGGCGGCCATGGCGCTTTATGACCCCGTCGCTGCCGTTGCCTTTACGTCCGGTCTGATTGGCTGGCGGCAGGCGCGGATCGATGTCGAGCTTCATTCCGCCTTGACCCGAGGGAGAACGGTGGTTGAGACGCGTGCCGACAAGGTGGAATCCTTCAATGCGCATTTTGCCGAAACCGTTGATGCTGAAGGTGCAAAGGCTGCCGTTCTCGAGGCGTTACGCCGGGAGGCTGCCCGATGAGCGCCAAATCCCCGGTAGGCGAACCTGATGATCTCACCAACGACACCCTGCGCGCCCGCGCCGTTGCTGCAGCGCGGGGAGACCAGCCCTTCGATATTCTCATCACCGGCGGAACGCTGGTGGATGTGGTGACCGGCGAGCTGCGCGCCGCCGATATCGGCATCGTTGGCTCGCTGATCGCCAGCGTCCATGAACCCGCTAGTCGCAGCGACGCTGCAAGCATCATCGATGCGGCCGGAGCCTATGTCGCGCCGGGCTTGATCGACACACACATGCATATCGAAAGCTCGATGGTCACGCCGGCCGCCTATGCGGCAGCGGTGGTCGCCCGCGGTGTCACCACCATCGTCTGGGACCCGCATGAATTCGGCAATGTCCATGGCGTCGATGGTGTCCGCTGGGCGGCGAAGGCAATCGAAAATCTGCCCCTGCGCGCCATTCTGCTGGCGCCTTCCTGCGTTCCTTCTGCACCGGGACTGGAACGCGGTGGTGCGGACTTCGACGCTACCATTCTCGCCGATATCCTGTCATGGCCGCAGGTTGGTGGCGTTGCGGAAATCATGAACATGCGCGGCGTCGTCGAGCGCGATCCGCGCATGAGCGGTATCGTGCAGGCCGGGCTTGTCTCGGGCAAACTGGTCTGCGGCCATGCCCGCGGCCTGAAAGATGCCGATCTCAACGCCTTCATGGCGGCGGGCGTCTCCTCTGACCACGAACTGGTGTCGGGGCAAGATCTGATGGAAAAGCTGCGGGCGGGGCTGACCATCGAGCTGCGCGGTTCGCATGATCATCTGCTGCCGGAATTCGTGGAAGCGCTGAATGCGCTTGGCCATCTGCCGCAGACGGTAACGCTCTGTACCGACGATGTTTTCCCGGATGATCTGTTGCGAGGCGGCGGGCTGGATGATGTGGTGCGCCAGCTTGTGCGTTACGGTCTCAAGCCTGAATGGGCGCTGCGCGCCGCCACGCTGAATGCCGCACAAAGGCTCGGCCGTGCCGATCTCGGCCTCATCGCCGCCGGCCGCCGCGCCGATCTCGTCGTTTTCGAGGATTTGAGCGACTTCGCGGCCCGCCAGGTGATCTCGAATGGCAGGGCTGTCGCTGAAGGCGGCCGCATGCTTGAGGATGTTCCCGCCTGCGACGCAACCGCGCTCGAAGGCTCGATGAAACTGCCGCTTCGTGAGCCCGATGATTTCCGGATCACATCCGAAGGCACGAAGATACGCCTCGCCACCATCGACCGCCCGCGCTTCACCCAATGGGGAGAAACGGAGGCTGCGGTAAAAGACGGTTTCGTCATTCCGCCCCAGGGCGTGACGATGATTTCCGTCACCCATCGCCACGGCAAGGCCGAGCCCGTCACCAGAACCGGCTTTCTCACCGGCTGGGGAACATGGAACGGTGCCTTCGCGACCACCGTCTCGCATGACAGCCACAACCTCACCGTCTTCGGTGGCAATGCGGAAGACATGGCGCTGGCCGCCAACGCGGTGATAAAGGCGGGCGGCGGCATGGCCGTCGCCTCAGAAGGCAGGGTTACCGCGCTGCTCCCGCTGCCGCTTTCCGGTCTCGTTTCCTCAGCGCCGCTTGAAGACGTGGCAAAGGCTTTCGAAGAATTGCGCGCTGCCGTCGGCAAGGTGGTGGAATGGCAACCGCCCTATCTGGTCTTCAAGGCCTGTTTCGGCGCCACGCTCGCCTGCAATATCGGCCCGCACCAGACGGATATGGGTATTGCCGATGTTTTGACGGGAAGGGTGATGGAGAGCCCGGTGATTGCGGTGGTGGGGTGAACGCCGGGCATTCCCGGCGTGCTTTTTTCTCATTCCAGTAAATGGAGTGGGCTATACCGAAAGCGTATTGCCCACCTCATTTTCGGCCCAGTCATGCGCCCAGCTGGCGCGTGAGCAATAACCCCGACTGCCATCCTCGCCGAAAAACACGCCGGCCCAGAGCGGTGTCGCATCGTCCGTCAGAACCCAGCCGCCGGAATCGCCCTGTGTCGGCACGGGGGTAACGAGATGCCCCAGAGCACCGCCGATCGGCAGGCTCGGCTGTGGCCGAAGTTCGATCTGGTCGCGAAAACAATAGGTCGACGTGCCGTCGGTGAAAGCGTAGCTGATGGCCAGCGAGCCGAGCTTGCATTTATAGACGCCGCTTTTACCTCTCAGCGTCACATTCTGCCCCGGCGTCAGGCTGGCGGCCACCCCGCCCAATGATGACGATGACGATGCCGGTGCGGCGCTCAGCTCGATCAGCGAAAAATCGAACATGTTCACAGGCGGATCGTTGCCGGGGTAGGGGGTGGGCATCGGTAGCGCCACCGGATCGCAGACCGTCCTTGCCGGCAGAGGGTGGAGCTTCGTGTGGTATTTGGCAGTGCCGATCCGGCTTCCCGACGCATCGAAAATATCGTCGCCGCTTTGGGCGACATGAGCGCAGGTCATACCATATTTTTTGTTGCTGAGACTGTCCGTCAGCGTTCCGCCATAGGTGCCGGATGCGCCCGCATTGGTGGTGATCTCATCGCCCGCCGCAAAGGCAAGCCTTGCCCTCGGGCGCTCTTGGATACGCGCGTAGGCAGGGCTTTGGTTGATAAGGGTGGTCAAGTTGCGCAAGGCCGCCAGGTTATCGTCTTCTTCCGCTGTGGTGGGGTTTTTTACCGGCGTCTTCAATGGTCCGTAGACGATTGTCATCATGACCGGGCCGCTTTTCTCGGGGTGTGGAATTGCGTTCCACAGGGAAACCTTGCGCGTGAGGTCGCGGCGTCTGTATCCCTGATAGGGAAGCTGAAGCGGCCAATAGGGAAGAGAGAAGGGCGCACCCCACCGGTCGTGCAAGGGGCTTTGGTCGAGCAGATAGTCATAGAAGTAGCGTTCGTTGTCCGGCACCACACCGTCTTCCAGATCGTAAAGCAGCATCCACACCGGATCCACATCGAGTGTGAAGCCGTGGACGATGGGGATTTCCGAGGCCTGGCGCGCGAGTTGCGTCATGGCTTCGGAAGCGTCGAAATAGCCGCGCAGTTCCTCATAGGTCGGCATTGGCGCTTACTCCGGTTTGGGTTCGAAAAACCCCGCGACGAAGGTGAAGATCGGCGCGAGCAGGCCGGCCGCGAAAACGCTGTACCAGCCATGCACGAGAAACACCGAGCCGCTCAGCGTATAGGCCCAGAGCACGAAGGCGATGGTGGAAATGCTGGCGTTCAAAAGCCACGGCTGGCCCGGCAGTTTGCGACGGTGAAGATAGATCGGTGTGCCGACGATGCCGAGGCCCAGAATGATCCAGCTGACGATCACTGCCTGCATGGGAACGACACTATCCGCCGTCAGCAAGCTCAGTCCATAGTGGGAATTGACCATTTTATCGACCGCGACGTAAAGGGCGACCGATTCCGCCGGAATATATTTGATAAGGCGATCGCGATAATCGTCAGGCGGCAGGTTTTTCAACGATTTGGCGCCGGCCAGACGTCCGATGATCGCACTTTGTGGCACAACAAGTCTCACCATGACGCTTGCCTGCTTAAAATTGTTGAACCAAAACAAAGTAATAAATGTGAATATTTTTTGAATGTATACTATGGGAAGCGAAGAGTCTATTGCGTATGGGTGTATATTTTGTTGAATATAGGCGATGACAGAGTATTCATCTGCGCCGCAGCGTGAGGCAAGGGCTGTCGTGTGAAAATCTCACATCTGAAAGCCGTTCCGGGCTTGGACCGGAACGGTCTTATTCATTCCACTGCCAGGTCCTGCTCGACCAGTGTCGCCCAAAAGGCCACACCCGGCACGATGGCCATGTCGTTGAAGTCGTAGGAAGTATTGTGGTGCAGGGCGCCATCCACCGCAGGACCGTTGCCGAGCCAGACGTAGCAGCCGGGGGCTTCACCCGCGAAGAAGGCGAAGTCGTCGCCGGCGGTCGAGGGTGGGAAGGCGGTGCGGGCTTTGGTGCCGAACACTGTTTTTGCGGCCCTCAGCGCCCGTTTTGTCGCTTCCGTCTCGTTGATGACGGGGGGGATGCGGCGGATGAATTCATAATGTGCCTCGATGCCGAACATCGCTGCCGTGCCTTTGGCGAGCCTGCCGATTTCCGCTTCCAGCTGGTCGCGCACCTCAGGTGCATAGGCGCGCGCCGTGCCGCCGATTTCGACGAGATCGGGAATGACGTTGAGTGCCTTGGGGTCACCCGCCTGCACCGAACAGGCGCTGACCACGGCGGGCTGCAGCGGATCGATCACACGGCCGACGATCGTTTGCAGCGAGGCGAGGAAGGTGCCTGCCGCCGTTATCGGGTCACGGCCGAGATGTGGCTTGGCGCCATGGGTGCCGATACCCTTGAAGGTCACGCGCCAGCTGTCGGAAGAGGCAAGCTGCGGGCCTTCCACCACCGCCATTTCGTCGATGGCTAAGCCCGGCATATTGTGCAGGCCGTAAACGGCATCGCAGGGGAACAGCGAGAAAAGCCCGTCCTCCACCATTTTCTTCGCACCACCACGGCCTTCTTCGGCCGGCTGGAAGATGAAATGCACGGTGCCGGAAAAATCACGGGTCTTTGCAAGATAGCGCGCAGCACCCAGCAGCATGGCGGTGTGGCCATCATGGCCGCACGCATGCATCTTGCCGGGAAATTTCGATTTATAGGGCCTGTCGGGCACTTCCGGCATGGCAAGCGCATCCATATCGGCACGCAGGCCGATGCTGCGGGTGCCGTTGCCCACCTGCAGGGTGCCGACGACGCCGGTGCCGCCAAGACCGCGATGCACCTTCAGCCCGGCCCGTTCCAGAAGATCGGCGACGATGGCGCTGGTTCTCTCCTCTTCGAAGCCCAGTTCCGGATGCGCGTGCAGATCGTGGCGAAGCTCCGTCAGGAATGGCAGGTCTTCACCGATCCGGTCCAGCAGTCTCATGGGCAGCTTGTCCTTGAATATGGGAAAAACCCGCGTCATAGGTGGGTTTGTCCGAATGCCTGTTGCTTTGTTCCCTTCTAGCTGAAAAAGCCAATGAAATGAACCCGCCGCATGTCTGCGGTTATTGAATTCTGAATATGCCGAACGGGCTGAAAACCGCTGCCGCGCGTCGCCGTCCTGTTCCTGAAAGAAGATGAAAGATGCCGCCATCCACATCATCGCCCGCAGCGCCACACGAATTCTGGCAGGATATTCATCCGCCTCGTGCCTTCGAAACGGCCGGCCCGCATTCGGCATTCTTTCCGGCGGAACTGGATGACGACAGGCAGATCTGCCTGCCGATAAGGCCGCTGGCGGACGGTGAGCATGCGCTCGCCTCGCTCATCGTCAATCAGGCTTCTTTCCATGTGCTGGAGGCGCTGGCGGCTGACCTTGCCCAAAAGCTTGCTCCCTTCGAGCCCGATGTCGTCATCGGCCTGCCGACGCTGGGGCTGACGCTCGCCGCCGCCGTTGCCCGCCATCTTGGCCATTCCCGCTACGTACCGCTCGGCACCTCGCGCAAATTCTGGTATCTCGAGGAACTGTCGGTGCCGATGTCTTCCATCACTACCAAACAGGAAAAGCGGCTTTATATCGATCCGCGTATGCTGCCGCTGATCGAAGGCAGGCGGGTGGCGCTGGTGGATGATGTCATCTCCAGCGGCAGTTCCATCATTGCGGGTCTGTCGCTTCTCGCCTCGTCGGGCATCCGGCCGGTGGCGATCGGCGCAGCCATGCTGCAATCGGACCGTTGGCGGGAAAAAATTGCCGCTTTCGGGCCGGAATGGCCGGAGCGGGTGAGGGGTGTTTTCACCACGCCGTTGCTGAAAAAAGCCGAAGGTGGCTGGCGGGCTTGACGTTGCGCAAATTCCTGAAAAACGCAAGTGGTGATAATTTCATCATTGCCTAATTTGCGTCTTGCGAAGCCGCGAGAGATCGTCCTAAGATCACCTCCGACAGATTATAGCGCTCGGCGAAAAACGCGCCGGTTTGCTTTCGTTCGGTGTCATTCCGGCGTCTGCCCGCCCCCTTTGGTTTTGCCGCTTACTGGAATTTCTTAACATGCATGCAGTGTTCGACGGTCATAATGATGTGCTGCTTCGGTTGTGGCGCAACAGCAAGGCCGGCGCCGATCCGGTTGCGGAATTCAAAAACGGTACGCGCGAAGGGCATATCGATGGTCCTCGCGCGAGGGCCGGCGGTCTTGGCGGCGGAATCTGCGCCATCTACATCCCCTCTGGCGACCTTATTTTGCAGGAGCCGGACGAAAGCGGGCACTACGACACGCCGCTCGCCGCGCCGCTGGAACGCTTGCCTTCGCTCGATATCGCCATGGAGAAGGCGGCAATTGCGCTGAGGCTCGATCGCGCCGGCGCCTGGCGGCTTTGCCGTTCCACGGCCGATATCCGCAAGGCCTTTGCCGAGGATGTTTTCGCCGCCGTGCTGCACATGGAAGGCTGCGAGGCGATCGGTGCCGATCTCGATGCGCTCGAGGTATTTTACGCCGCCGGCCTGCGCTCGTTGGGTCCGGTCTGGAGCCGGCATAATGTTTTCGGCCACGGCGTTCCCTTTTCCTACCCCATGTCGCCCGATACTGCGCCCGGCCTCACCGATGCCGGTTTCGCGCTGGTGAAGGAATGCAACCGGCTCGGTATTCTGATCGATCTCGCGCATATCACCGAAAAAGGCTTCTGGGATGTGGCCAGGACCACCAACCAGCCGCTGATCGCCAGCCATTCCAACGCGCATGCGCTTACCCCCGTTGCTCGCAATCTCACCGACCGCCAGATGGACGCCATCAAGGAGAGCCATGGTCTGGTCGGTCTCAACTATGCCGTGACGATGCTGCGGGCCGATGCGCGTGACATTGCCGACACGCCGCTTTCCGACATGGTGCGCCATATCGACTACATGGTGGAGCGCATGGGCATCGACTGCGTGGCGCTCGGATCGGATTTCGACGGCGCAACCGTACCTGTCGGAATAGCCGATGCGAGCGGCAACCACAATCTGGTTGCGGCGCTGAAATCGGCGGGCTACGGTGATGGAGAACTTGCTAAAATATGCCGGGAAAACTGGCTGCGTGTTTTGTCCGAGGCCTGGCACGAGCCGGCCTGAAGACACCACTAAAAGCGAATGAAATCAATCTTATAACAAAAGGGGAGATCCTATGATCAAATCGCTCAACAAATCCATGCGTATCCTCAGCACCAGCGCCGCTCTGTCGCTGATGATGCTGTCTGCGCCGCACGCTTTTGCGGCCACTCCGGCCGATACGCTGGTCGAAGGTTTCGCCATCGACGACATCATCTCGCTTGATCCGGGTGAGGCTTTCGAGCTTTCCGCAGCGGAAGTCACCGGCAACACCTATAGCAAGCTGGTTTCCATCGATCTCAACGACACCTCCAAGGTCATTGGCGATCTGGCCGAGAGCTGGACGACCTCCGAGGATGGCCTGACCTACACCTTCAAGCTGAAATCCGGCCTGAAATTCGCCTCCGGCAACCCGATCACCGCTGACGATGTGGCGTTCTCGTTCGAACGCGCCGTCAAGCTCGACAAGTCGCCGGCATTCCTGCTGACGCAGTTCGGCCTCAAGGGCGACAACGTTAATGAAAAGGCCAAGGCTGCGGACGCAAACACCTTCGTGCTGACGGTCGACAAGCCCTATGCGCCGAGCTTCGTGCTGAACGTGCTTACCGCGACCGTTGCTGCCGTGGTGGACAAGAAGCTGGTGACCGAAAAGGCGAAATCGGTAACCCCGACCGCCGAATACAAATACGACACCGATTTCGGCAATGCTTTCCTGAAGACCGGTTATGCCGGTTCTGGCCCCTACAAGATCCTTGGCTGGAAGGCCAACGAGTCCGTCGCTCTGGAAGTAAACCCGAATTATTACGGCGAAAAGCCGAAGCTGAAGCGCGTTGTCTATCGCCACATGAAGGAAAGCTCCGGCCAGCGTCTGGCGCTTGAAAACGGCGATATCGATATCGCCCGCAATCTTGAGCCAGGCGATATGGATGCCGTTTCCAAGAAGGACGGCCTTGCCGTCACTTCCGCGCCGAAGGGCACCGTCTATTATTTCAGCCTCAACCAGAAGAATGAGAACCTGAAGAAGCCTGAGGTCATCGAGGCCTTCAAATATCTCGTCGATTATGACGCGATCGGCGCGACCCTGATCAAGGGCATCGGCGAAGTCCACCAGACCTTCCTGCCGAAGGGCCAGCTTGGCGCGCTTAACGAGAACCCCTACAAGCTCGACATCGCCAAGGCCAAGGAACTTCTCGCCAAGGCCGGCCTGAAGGACGGCTTCACCGTAACCATGGATGTGCGCAACACGCAGCCGGTGACGGGCATTGCCGAAAGCGTGCAGCAGACGCTGGCGCAGGCCGGCATCAAGCTCGAAATCATTCCGGGTGACGGCAAGCAGACGCTGACCAAATACCGCGCCCGCACGCATGACATCTATATCGGCCAGTGGGGTTCGGACTATTTCGATCCGAATTCGAATGCCGAAACCTTCACCATCAACTACGACAATTCCGATGAAGGCAAGAACAAGACGCTCGCATGGCGCAATGCCTGGGACGTTCCTGACCTGACCAAGGAAACGCAGTCGGCGCTTCTGGAAAAGGACACCGCCATGCGTGCCGCCATTTATGAAAACCTGCAGAAGGAAGTTCTGGCGAAGGGTCCTTTCGTCATCATCTTCCAGCAGACGGAAGTGGCCGGTTACTCGAACAAGCTCAAGGGCCTGAAGCTTGGACCGAGCTTCGACACCAACTTCGTTTCGCCCATCTCCAAGGAATGATCCGGAAGGATCGGTCTCTTGAGCATCGTTGAAGCAAACAGCAGGGCAAGGCACGGCAAACGCCGTGCCAACGCCCGCACCAAAGCCATTCTCGGCTTCGCCATCACCGTCATCACCACCTTTCTGGGGCTGATGGCGGTGACGTTTTTCATTGGCCGCGTCATTCCGATCGATCCTGCGCTGGCGATCGTCGGTGACCGTGCGCCCGCCCATGTGGTGGAGCGCGTACGGGAAGAGCTCGGCCTCAACCTGCCGCTCTGGCAACAGTTTTTCCTTTACCTGAAGCAGGCGCTTTCGGGTGATTTCGGCATTTCGGTGCTCACCACCAATCCGGTGATGGAGGATATCAGGCGGGTTTTCCCGGCCACGATCGAGCTTGCCACGCTCGGCACCATCATCGGTGCGGTGTTCGGCATTCCGCTCGGCGTCCTTGCCGCCGTCAAGCGCGGCAGCTTTGCCGACCAGATCGTGCGCGTCATCGGCCTCATCGGTTATTCCGTGCCGATCTTCTGGCTCGGCCTTCTGGCGCTGCTGTTTTTCTACGCCCGCCTGCAATGGGTGGCCTATCCTGGCCGCATGGACATCGTCTACGAATTCACCTTCACGCCGATCACCGGTTTCTTTTTGATCGACGCGATCTGGCAACGGCAATGGGACGTGTTGTGGGACCTGTTCCGCCACATCATCCTGCCCGCCTGCCTGCTCGGATATTTTTCGCTGGCCTATATCAGCCGCATGACGCGTTCATTCATGCTGAACGAGCTTAGCCAGGAATACATCGTTGCTGCGCGCGCCAAGGGGCTTTCGGAAACCCGCATCATCTGGTTCCACGCGCTGCGCAACGCCGCCGTGCCGCTGGTGACCGTGATTGCGCTGTCCTATGCAGGTCTATTGGAAGGTTCGGTGCTGACCG
Organism: Agrobacterium sp. ICMP 6402; assembly: GCF_009498615.1. NCBI lineage: Bacteria > Pseudomonadati > Pseudomonadota > Alphaproteobacteria > Hyphomicrobiales > Rhizobiaceae > Agrobacterium > Agrobacterium sp. ICMP 6402. Next base: position 20,203 of record NZ_QSNV01000007.1, on the reverse strand, counting down.
AAACCATCTTCGCCTGGCCGGGGCTCGGCCTCTACATCACCAATTCCCTGCAGAATGCGGATATGAACGCCGTTCTCGGTGGCACGATCGTGATCGGCGCCATCTTCGTCGGCATCAATATCTTTTCCGATCTGCTTTACCGGACGCTCGATCCAAGGACGCGCAGCCGATGACGATTTCGACCGATACATTGAAACCTTACAGCCGCGAATGGCTGCTCTCCGACCGACCGGCCTCGCGCAAACAGGCCCGGCTTGGCCGCGCCTACGTCATCTGGCGGCGGTTTTCGGAAAACCGGCTGGCGCTGCTCGGCCTCGGTATCATTACGGCTCTGCTATTCGTGGCGCTGTTTGCCAATGTGCTGGCGCCGCACAACCCCGTGCAGGGCGATCTGCGCAATGCCCGGCTTTTGCCGCCCGGCACTGCGGGTTATCTTCTCGGCACCGATGATCAGGGGCGGGATATTCTCTCACGCCTCATCCACGGGTCGCGGCTCACTCTGTTCGTGGTGCTGCTGGTGGCGATTATCGCCGCGCCCATCGGGCTGATCGTCGGCACCGTCTCGGGTTATGCCGGCGGCTGGGTCGATGCCATCCTGATGCGCATCACCGATATCTTCCTTGCCTTCCCGAAGCTCGTCCTGGCGCTGGCGCTGGTGGCGGCTCTGGGGCCAGGCATCGAAAATGCGGTGCTGGCTATCGCCGTCACCTCATGGCCGCCCTATGCGCGTATCGCGCGCGCTGAAACCATGACCTTCCGCAATTCCGATTTCATCGCGGCGGTGAAGCTCATGGGCGCTTCGCCCTTCCGCATCGTGCTGAAACACGTCATGCCGCTGTGCATGTCGTCGCTTATCGTGCGCGTCACACTCGATATGGCGGGCATTATCCTCACCGCCGCCGGTCTCGGTTTCCTTGGCCTCGGCGCGCAGCCGCCGCTGCCGGAATGGGGGGCGATGATCGCTTCAGGCCGCCGTTTCATTCTCGATCAATGGTGGGTTGCCGCCATGCCGGGTATCGCGATCCTGATCGTCAGCCTCGGTTTCAACCTTCTGGGCGACGGCCTGCGCGATGCGCTGGACCCCAAGGAGGCGGGCCAATGAGCGCGCCGCTTCTGACCGTCGACAATCTGCGCGTCTCCTTCCCCACCCGCACCGGGCTGGTGGAGGCGGTGCGCGGTGTATCCTTTACGCTGGGCCGCGAACGGCTTGGCATCGTTGGCGAATCCGGCTCCGGCAAATCGCAGACCGGCCGCGCCATCATGGGGCTGACCCCGAAGGGGGCGCTCATCGAGGCCGATACGCTGCGCTTCGGCGATATCGATCTTCTCAGCGCTTCGGCGAAAGAAAGGCGGCTCATGCGCGGCAAGCGCATGGCCATGATCCTGCAGGATCCGAAATATTCGCTGAATCCGGTCATGACCATCGGCCGCCAGATCATGGAAACCTTGCGGACCCATGAGAACGTCAGCTCAGGCGAGGCGCGCCAGCGCACGCTCGCCATGTTGGAGGCGGTGCAGATTCGTGATCCCGAGCGGGTGTTTGATCTATACCCGCATGAGGTTTCCGGCGGCATGGGCCAGCGTGTCATGATTGCCATGATGCTGGTCTGCGGCCCGGAACTGCTGATCGCCGATGAGCCGACTTCGGCGCTTGACGTGACGGTTCAGCTGGAAGTGCTCGACATTCTCGACAGGCTGGTGCGCGACCGCGGCATGGGGCTGATTTTCGTCAGCCACGATCTGCGGTTGGTCTCGTCTTTCTGCGACCGGGTTCTCGTCATGTATGCGGGCAAGGTGGTGGAGGAACTGTCATCGGCCAATCTGAAGGAAGCGAAGCACCCCTATACGCAGGGTCTGCTCAACTGCCTGCCGGAGATTGGCGGCCACCGGCATCCGTTGCCGGTTCTGGAACGCAAGCCGGAGTGGCGCGCATGAGCACAGTTCTTTCTATCCGCGACATGGTGGTCGACTTCGACGGTTACATCGCGCTCGACAGCGTCAGCATCGACGTGGCAGAGGGCGAATCCTTCGGCATCGTCGGCGAGTCCGGTTCCGGCAAGTCGACGTTGCTGCGGGCGATTGCCGGCCTCAACCATTTCGACGAAGGCTCATTGATGGTGGCTGGTCGCTCCTATTCGAGCAAGCATCGCGACAAGAGCTTCTACAGTGATGTGCAAATGGTGTTTCAGGACCCTTACGGTTCCCTTCACCCGCGCCAGACTGTGGATGCGCTGCTGCTGGAGCCGCTGGTCATCCACGGTCTCGACAATCGTGAGCAACGCATTGCCCGCGCGCTCGACGAGGTGGGTCTCGGCTCCGGTTTCCGGTTTCGGTATTCGCACCAGCTTTCCGGCGGCCAGCGCCAGCGCATCGCCATTGCCCGTGCGCTGATCGTCGAGCCGAAAATCCTGCTGCTGGACGAGCCGACTTCGGCGCTCGATGCCTCCATCCAGGCGGAAATCCTCAACCTGCTGGAACAGGCGCGCAAGGATCGTAACCTCACCTTCGTCATGGTCAGCCACGATCTCGGCGTCATCAGCCACATGTGCGACCGTCTGGCGGTGATGAAGAGCGGCAAGGTTGTGGAAATGCTGGAGGCTGAGGCGCTGGAAAGCCGCGAGTTCAGCGCGGATTATACAAGGCAGCTGCTGGTGGCGAGTGAGGGTTTTAAACGCGGTTGATTGGCGGGAAGGTGCCTCCCTTTCTTCTCCCCACCGGGGAGAAGATGGCCCGAACGGGGCAGATGAGGGGGCAAGCTCTCCGAAATCCGGCAACGTTGCCCCCTCATCCGGCGCTGCGCGCCACCTTCTCCCCGGCCGGGGAGAAGAAACAAGTGGCAAGCTTCGTTCCCCACCCGATCTTCTCCGGTGACGTATTCTCTCATCGAGCGGCGGTGATATGCTGCCCCGCCACACCGGCATATCCGAACAAGGTACCCACACCATGCAACTGCGCGCCTTGATGTATTTCGACGAACTCGTCCGCACCAATTCCATGCGCGCCGCGGCGGAAAACCTGAATGTTGCGCCAACGGCGGTGAGCCGGCAGATCGAAAATCTCGAATATTATTTCGGCTCGCCGCTGGTGGAGCGCTCCAGCCGCGGCGTGAAGTTGACGGCGGCAGGCGAACTTCTCGCCGCCCGCGCCGGCAAGACGCTGCGGGAACTCGATCATGTTCACCAGCTGATCGATGACCTGAAGGGGCTGCAGCGCGGCCGGGTCACGGTCTATGCCAATGGCGCGACGGTGGCGAACCTTCTGGCGCCGGTGCTGGCACAGTTCAGCCTGAAATATCCAAAATTGCGTTTCGAGGTGCATATTACCAGCGCCCGGCAGGCGATGGAGGCGCTGGGTGCGGCGGAGGCCGATCTGGTCGTCAGCCTTTTTGCCCCAAAGGTTTCCGGTGTGAAAGTGCGCTCGCGCACCCGCATCAGTTACGATGTCATCTTCCCGGCCGGTCATGCGCTCGCGGCCCAGCCGGAGGTTTCGCTGAAGGAACTGGCCGGCCTGCCGCTTGCCCTGCCGGACAAGAGTTTCGCCGCACGACAGGCATTCGATACGCTGTTTGCCGATGCGGGTGTCGAGCTTGATCCCGTCTTTATCACCAGCTCGCTGGAGATGCTGAAGGAACTGGTATTGGGGCACGCGGCGGCCACGCTGCTGCCGGCCTTGTCGGTAGCGCGCGAAATCCGCAGCGGCCAGATGGTCGCCGTTCCCCTTGCCGGCAAGAAGGGCATTCATACCCAGATCGATCTCTGCGTTGCTCCCGACAGGCAATTGTCCTTCGCCGCCTCCAAGCTTGCCGATTTCATCGAGCGCTTCATGCGCGAGGCAACGGCGGGGTAAACGGGGCACTCCCATGTCTCTGTCCGAGAGGTTGATTTCCGTTCGCATTTCCGTGTAGCCATTTCAGCTACACGGAGCACACAAAAATCGAGATTGTGTGTGCGCCTGCAACATGACACTCTTTTTGCAACGGGCGGTCGATGAGAGGGCAAAAATGCCCCCGGCCGCAAGATTGGGGACAATGATGCCACGCACTTACCTTTCGCAGGCGGCAACGCTTTCGCGCCGCACCGCGTTGACCCTCGCCCTGGGCACGGCGCTCTGGCTGCCGCTTTCAGTTGCGCGAGCCGAGGCTGCACCGAAAACCGCGCTGACACTGGGCATGGCAGTCGAGCCAACCGGTCTCGATCCAACCATCGCCGCCCCCGTCGCCATCGGCCAGGTCACCTGGCAGAATGTCTTTGAAGGACTGGTGAAGATCGATCGCGACGGCAAGGTAAAGCCGCAGCTTGCCGAAAGCTGGGAGATTTCTCCTGACGGCAAGACCTATACGTTCAAGCTCCGCAAGGGCGTGACCTTTCACGATGGTGAGGCTTTCGATTCCTCCGTTGCCAAATTTTCGCTGGATCGGGCGCGCGGTGATAGCTCCGTCAATCCGCAGAAACGCTTCTTTGCCGCTATCGACAGTATCGAGACACCGGATGCCACAACGCTGGTGCTGAAGCTGAAGCAGCCGGCCGGCAGCCTTCTTTACTGGCTCGGCTGGCCTGCCTCCGTGATTGTTGCGCCGAAAAGCGCCGACAATAACCGCACCACGCCCGTCGGCACCGGCCCGTTCAAATTCGTGAACTGGGCCAAGGGCGACAAGGTGGAACTGGAGAAGAACGCCGCCTATTGGGACAAGGCCGTGGCGGTGAAGCTCAACAAGGCGACCTTCCGCTTCGTGTCCGACCCGCAGGCGCAGGCTGCGGCACTGAAGTCTGGCGATATCGATGCCTTCCCGGAATTCGGTGCGCCGGAACTGATGGCCTCCTTTGACGGCGATAAACGCCTCGTCACCTTCGTCGGCAATACCGAGCTGAAGGTCGTGGCCGGCATGAACAATGCCCGCAAGCCTTTTGACGACAAGCGCGTACGCCAGGCGCTGATGATGGCGGTGGAGCGTGGCACGGCCATTGAAGGCGCCTGGTCCGGTTACGGCACGGCCATTGGCAGCCATTACACCCCGAATGACCGCGGATACATCGATACGACAGGGGTGCACCCTTACGATGTCGACAAGGCCAGGGCGTTGCTTGCCGAAGCGGGTTATGCGGATGGCTTCAGCTTCACCATCAAGGCGCCGCAGATGGCCTATGCCCAGCGCACCTCGCAAATCCTGCAGGCGATGCTGGCCGAAATCGGTGTGACGATGACCATCGAGACCACCGAATTTCCGGCAAAATGGGTGGCCGACGTTCTAAAAGGCGCGGATTATGACATGACGATCGTCGCTCATGCCGAGCCGATGGATATCGATATCTATTCCCGCGATCCCTATTATTTCAACTACAAGAACCCGGCCTTCAACGAGGTTATTGCCAGCGTCGAAAAGACGGCGGATGCCGGCGAGCAGGAAAAGCTTTATGGCGATGCCCAGAAAATCCTTGCCGAAGATGTGCCGGCTCTCTTTCTGTTCGTCATGCCGAAGCTTGGTGTCTGGGACAGGAAGGTGAAGGGGCTGTGGGAAAACGAGCCCATTCCCTCTAATGTGCTGACGGATGTGCATTGGGAAGAGTAGGGTTTGCCGATATCCTCCATCGCCGTCATGCCGGACTTGATCCGGCATCCAGCCAGCCCAAGTCCTTGGGCTGAAAGGGCTCTCCCCGTCGCGCAGACGCGCGTCGGCTGGATTCCGGCTCAGGGCCGGAATGACGGGAGAGAGGCGGCCGGACGCTCGCCCGCAAACGAAGCCAAGCAAGGAGAAGATGCCAGATGTTAACCCTCCTCATCCGGCGTCTCGTAAGCCTCGTCATCACACTGTTTGCCGTTTCCCTCATCATCTATGTCATCATGGGGCTTTTGCCGGGCGACCCGGCGGCCATCATGCTCGGCACTTCCGCCAGTCCGGATACGCTGGCGGCGCTGCAAAAGCAGATGGGTCTCGATCAGCCGCTGCCGCTGCGGTACCTCCACTGGCTCGGCGGCGTCTTCCGGGGTGATCTCGGGCAATCCTATACCTATGGCGTGCCGGTGGCAGGGCTGATCGTCGAGCGGCTTGCCGTCACCCTGCCGCTGGCGCTGCTCGCGGTCTGCCTTTCGGTCGCCACTGCCATTCCGCTCGGCGTGGCGGCGGCGAGGAGCCGCAACGGGCTGGTGGATTTCGCGGCCGGGCTGTTTTCCCATATCGGCATTGCCGTGCCGGGTTTCTGGGTCGGGCTGCTGCTTATCATCGTCTTTTCCACAACGCTCGGCTGGATGCCGGCTGGCGGTTTTCCCGGCTGGGCACCGAGTTTTTCGGCGAGTCTTAAGGCCCTGGTACTTCCCGCGGTCGCGCTGGCGCTGTCGCAGGCCGGTGTTCTTACCCGCGTCTGCCGCTCCGCCGTGCTGGAGGTGATGAATGAGGATTTCGTGCGCACCGCCCGGGCCAAGGGCCTGAGCGAGCGGGTGGCGTTGTGGCGGCATGCGGTTCCGAATGCGATGATCCCTGTCGTCACCATGATCGGCCTGCAATTCACCTTTCTTATCGCCGGCGCGGTGCTGGTGGAAAATGTCTTCAACCTGCCGGGGCTGGGGCGGCTCGCCTATCAGGCGCTGACCCAGCGCGATATCGTCGTCATGCAATCGGTGGTGCTGTTTTTCTCGGCACTGGTCATCACCATGAATTTCGTGGTCGATATCGCCTATCTCTTCATCGATCCGAGACTGCGGGCAGGTGCGCGATGATGCGACTGATCCGCCGCCGCCCCGCCTTCGTACTCGGTATTGCTGTCACCGCCTTTCTGGTTGCTGTCGCCCTGCTGTCGCTGGTCTGGACGCCAGTCTCGCCGACCAAGATGCAGATTGTCCAGAAACTGAAATCGCCATTCGTTTATGGCGGCCTTGGCACGGATCATTTCGGCCGTGATGTGCTGTCGATGTTGATGACCGGTGCGTGGAACTCGCTCTCTACCGCCATCGCCGCCGTCGCCATCGGCGCCGCTCTCGGCACGGCCATCGGCGTGACGGTCGCGGCTCTGCGCGGTGTCACCGAAACCGTTGTCATGCGCATCTGCGACATCATCTTCGCCGTGCCGCCCATCCTCTCGGCCATGATGCTCGGCGCCTTCATCGGCACGGGACGTTTTACCGCCATCATCGCCATCGCCACCTTCATGGTGCCGGTGTTTGCCCGGCTGACGCTGGGGGCTGCCCTGCAAATCTGGGCGCGGGAATACATCACCGCCGCCACCAGCATCGGCCAGAACCGTGCCAAGATCACGCTCTTTCATATCATACCGAATATTTCCAACCAGATCATCGTGCAGGTGACGATCCAGCTCGGTCTTGCGATATTGACGGAGGCAGGCCTTTCCTTCCTCGGTCTCGGCATGCCGCCGCCGGCCGCCACTTGGGGGCGGATGCTGGCCGATGCGCAGACCTATCTCGGCGCGGCACCCTGGCTTGCCATCATGCCAGGCCTTGCAATTGCGCTTGCCGTCTTCGGTCTCAATCTTCTTGGCGACGGCCTGCGTGACCTGCTCGACCCGCGCGATACCAGCTGACCACTTCAAGTCGATATCGCCCCTATTTCCTGTTTTTCTCACGAGACGATGCCATGACCGATCTCATAGACCTCAACACGCTCGAAATCCTGGCGCTTTACGGGCAAAAAAAGCTGTCGCCATCGGAATACTGGCAGGCGGTGGAGGCGCGGATCGAGGCGTTCGAGCCGACGGTGAACGCGCTCTATGCCTATGATCCCGAAGACGCCCGCAGGCAGGCGCTGGCCTCGACGCAGCGCTGGCAAAAAGGCGAAACGCTCGGCCCGCTAGATGGGCTTCCCGTTTCGCTGAAGGAACTGATCGCCACCAAGGGCCATCCTGTGCCGCTAGGCACTAGGGCGGTCGAACTGGTGCCTGCGGTTGAAGATGCGCCCGTCGCTGCCCGCTGCCGCGAGGATGGCGCGATCCTTTACGCCAAGACGACCTGCCCGGATTACGGCATGTTATCATCAGGCCTTTCCAGCTTCCACAAGCTCAGCCGCAATCCGTGGGACCCGACGCAGAACCCCGGCGGCTCCAGTGCCGGTGCAGCCTCGGCCGGGGCCGCGGGTTATGGCACGCTGCATATCGGCACGGATATTGGCGGCTCGGTGCGGCTCCCGGCCGGTTGGACGGGACTGTTCGGCTTCAAGCCGAGCCAGGGCCGCATCCCGGTCGATCCCTATTATACCGGCCGCTGCGCCGGGCCGATGACCCGCACCGTTGTCGATGCTGCCTATGCGATGGCGACGCTTTCGCGGCCCGACTGGCGCGACGGCACATCACTGCCGCCAAACAGCATCGACTGGATGGATCTCGATATCGACGTGAAGGGCCTGAAGATCGGCCTGATGCTGGATGCCGGCTGCGGCCTGTCGCTGGACGAAGAGGTACGGGACGCCGTGCTTTCCGCCGCGAAGCTGTTCGAGGCGGCCGGCGCCATCGTCATCCCCGTCGAGCCGGTGCTGACGCGCGAGATGCTGGACGGGCTGGATGATTTCTGGCGGGCAAAATTCTGGGGCGACATGGTGACGCTGAGTGAGGAGCGTCGCGCGGCGATCCTTCCCTATATCCTTGAATGGGCGGAGAAGGGGGCGGAGGTTACCGGCTCCCGTGCGGTCTTCGGTTTCAACCAGACCATGGAAATGCGCAAGACCTGCGGGCGGCTGATGCAGAAAGTGGATGCGGTGATCTCGGCCACTAATCCCATCGTCTCCTATCCGGCCGACTGGGCCTCGCCCACCAATGATCCCGCAAGGCCATTCGAACATATTGCCTTCACCGTGCCGTGGAACATGTCGGAACAGCCGGCTTCCTCGATCAATTGCGGTTTCTCGGCATCCGGCATGCCGATCGGCCTGCAGATTGTCGGCCCCCGTTACGAGGATCTGTTCGTGCTCAAACTGTCCAGGGCTTTCGAGGATTGGGGCGGTGGTGTGCGGCGCTGGCCGGAGCCGCCGCAGGCCCGCTGATCCCGCCTTTATCGGCCATGTAGTATTGCCATAATACCCACACCTGCGCCCCGCCTGTTAGGTTGCCCGAAGGCATTCGAAAACGGGAGGAGCAAACATGCCGAAGAAGATTTTGATGATCACCGGCGATTTCGCCGAGGATTATGAGACCATGGTGCCGTTCCAGACGCTGCTTGCGGTCGGCCACACGGTCCATGCCGTCTGCCCCGGCAAGAAGGCGGGCCAGACCATTGCCACGGCCATCCATGATTTCGAGGGCGACCAGACCTATTCGGAAAAACGTGGCCATAATTTCGCGCTCAACGCCACCTTCGCCGAGATCAAGGTCGCGGATTACGACGCGCTGGTCATTCCGGGCGGCCGCGCGCCGGAATATCTGCGGCTCAATGCCGATGTGCTGGCGGCGGTGAAACATTTCTTTGAAGCCGACAAGCCGGTAGCGGCGGTCTGCCACGGCGCGCAATTGCTGGCGGCTGCCGGTGTCCTGAAAGGCCGCACCTGCTCGGCCTATCCGGCCTGCCGTCCGGAAGTGGAACTGGCGGGCGGCACCTATGCCGATATCGCCATCGATGCCGCCGTGACCGACGGCAAGCTGGTAACGGCTCCCGCATGGCCCGCCCATCCGGCCTGGCTTTCGCAGTTCATGGCGGTGCTCGGCAAATAAGACCTGCGAAACGGGGCTTTTTCCGGCCCCGTTTCACGTCTATTCTTGAAGCGTGGTGAGGGAGGAAAACCATGTGCAAGCTTTTCATCAAGGCTGACCCGGCGTTGTGGGAAAGCCACACAAGGTCGCTCAGGATCGATGGCATGGTCACCAGTGTGCGGCTTGAAAACTTCTTCTGGACGGCGCTGGACGAGATCGCCCGTCGCGATGGCATGAACAGCGTGCAGCTCATCGCCAAGCTTTATAATGAATCGATCGATGCCGGGCATGACCTCGGCAACTTCACCTCGTTCCTGCGGGTCTGTTGCGGGCGCTATCTTGCGCTTCAGCTTTCCGGCGATATTCCCGCGCGCAGCGACATTCCGATTGCGGCGCTGGATGCCGACAGCATTCTTGATGCGGAAAAGGTGAATTATCATTGAGGAAAGCGAAGGGCGCAGCCGCTGCGCCCTTCCCTCAAGTTTTCAACGAGCGCGGATCGAGCGCATCGCGCACGGCATCGCCGATATAATTGACGCTCAGGACCGTCAGCGAGATCGCCAGTCCGGGCCATAGCACGCGTGACGGCGTTAGCTGCAGGAAGTTGGCGCCGTCGAACAGCAGCCGTCCCCAGGTCGGAAAGTCGGAGGGAAAGCCGAGGCCGAGGAAGGACAGGGCCGATTCCGTGATAATGGCGGCAGCGATGCCGAGCGTGGCCGAGACCATGATCGAGCTCAGCACATTCGGCAGGATGTGCCTGATGATGATGCGATATTCGCGCATGCCACTCGATTTCGCCGCCATGATGAATTCCTGGCTTTTGATCGTCAGCACATCGCCGCGCACGATACGGGCGGTATGCATCCAGCTGGTTATGCCGATCACGAAGACGATGAGAATGAAGATGCCGGTTTCCGGCCCGAAGGCTGCGCGCAGCGTATCGCGAAACAGCATCAGGATGACGAGCAGCAGCGGCAGAAGCGGCAGGGCCAGGAACAGGTCCGTCAGCCGCATCAGCGGCCCGTCGAGCCTGCGGAAATAGCCTGATAGCACTCCCACCAGCGTGCCGAGAAACAGCGCCAGCAGCATGGCGGTGATGCCGACGGCAAGCGAGATGCGCCCGCCGGCCAGAACCTGCGCCAGCATGTCCTTGCCCAGATTATCGGTGCCGAAGGGATGGGCCAGCGACGGCCACTGGTTGCGTTCCCTGACGTTGATGACATTGGGCGCGACGGTGTGGATATAGGGGCCGACATAAACGGCGAGCAGGATGAAGACGAAAACAATCAGGCCCGCCACGCCGCCCTTGTGAGCGCGGAACTGTTTCCAGATATCGGCAAGTGCTGATTTCGTGGGCGAGGCGGCAACTGTCGGCGCTGCGATGGTGGCGTCAGTCATAGCGGATCCTCGGGTCGAGAATGCCGTAAAGCACGTCGGCAATCAGGTTGAAGAGCACGATAAGCACCGCGAAGATGAAGGTCAGTGTCTGCACGAGTGGGATATCCGCGCCCTGAACGGCCGTTATCAGCAATTGGCCAAGCCCGTTCACACGGAATATCTGCTCGGTGATGATGGCGCCGGAAAAGATCGTCGGCACGCCGAGTGCAATGACGGTGACGACCGGGATCAGGCTGTTGCGCAGCACATGTACCAGCAGCACGGATTTTTCTTTCACGCCCTTTGCACGCGCGGTGCGCACATAATCCTGATGCAGATTGTCGAGCATGGAGGCGCGCACGAAGCGGCTGATCTGCGAGACGTTGTAAAGCGTCAGCACCAGCACCGGCAGGAACATCTGCTTTATCTGCGCCACGAAACTTCCCCAGTCCCGTACTTGAAGATTGGTGTCGTAGACCGAAGGGAACCATTGCAGGTAGGAGCTGAAGATGACGACCAGCAGCACGCCGGTGAAGAAGGTCGGCACCGAATAACCGACCATGGAAATGAAGGTGCCGATCTGGTCGAAGATCGAATATTGCTTATAGGCGGAAATGACACCGATCGGGATCGCCAGCAGCGCGCCGAAAAGATAGGCGAGACCGACCACCCAAAGCGTCTGCGGCATGCGCTGGATGACGAGATCGACCACCGGGCTGCGTGTGGCCCAGGACAGCACCCGCATGCGGCTGCCATCGCCGATCTGCCAGCCGGTCAGCTTTTCGAAGAGGTTCAAAGGTTCGTTGATGAAAAACTGCTGCAGCCACATCAGGTAACGGATGAAAAAGGGCTGGTCGAGGCCAAGTGAGGCGCGAATCTGTTCGCGCACCTCAGGCGGAATCGTCAGCGGCAGGTCGCCGGTCGGGTCGTTGGGCGCGAGATCGAGCAGCGCGAAGATGACGAAGCTGATGACGAGCAACGTCGGTACGGCAAAGGCAAGCCGCCGGAGCGTAAAGGCAAACATCTGAAACTCTCCAGACCCAGAGCGCGGCAGGACGAAAATCGGGAGTGTTTTCGCCGCGACGCTGCAAATGTGTCTTCAGAACATGGTCCAGGGGGCATGCAAAAGGCCGGCCTCACCTTGGCAGCGAGACCGGCGCATCTGCGTGTTATTTCTTGCGGGACCAGTCCGCGACGTTCCAGAGTTCCGAATCCCAGGCATTCATGCGAACGCCTTCCAGCGTCAGCGAATGCGAGGAAACGTTGCCGCGATGGATCAGCGGAATGTGCGCGCCCTCTTCCGTCAGCATGTCGTTCAGCTGTTTGGCGATTTCTCCGCGCTTGGCGAAGTCCGTCGTCTTGGAGAGCACGCCCACCAGCTTGTCGAATTCCGGGTTGCAATAACGCGGAACATTCTGGCCCTGCCAGCCGTTTGCGGGGGCGGGAATTTTGTCGCACAGCCATTCCGCCAGATATTTTTCCGGATCGGTGCCGTCGAAATTGTTGGTGTACATTTCAACGTCGGCATAAAATTTCTGGAAGGTATCCGGGCTTGCCGGATCGCCGCCGAAGAACACCGAGGCGCTGACATTGCGCAGTTCGGATGCAACGCCGATCTGCGACCACATGTCTTTCACCAGTTCCTGCGCCGCCTGGCGAACGGAGTTGGTGGAGGTCTGGTAGAGGAAGGACAGCTTCACGCCGTTCTTGGCGCGGATGCCATCGGAACCCTTTACCCAGCCGGCATCGTCAAGCAGCTTGTTTGCACCTTCCACATCCTGCTTCAGGCACCATCTGTCATTCTTGGTGGAAGCGACGGCCTCAGGCGCCGGCACGATGTTGCAGGTCGGCTTGCCTGCCTCGCCATATCCCGTCTCATCGATGATGTCGCGGTCGATGGCGAGCGATAGCGCCCGGCGCACGGCGGGATCGGACAAGGCTGGGTGCGGGCCGCCCTCCTTGGTGGAGCGCTTGTCGCCCAGGGCAGGATCGGCATTGTACCAGTTGAGATTGATACGCTCGACCTGGGTGCCGAAGGCGGTTTCCAGCTTGCCCTTGCCGGCGGCCACCATGGTGGCCAAAATTTCCGGCTCCACCTGCATGTTCCATGCGTAGTCGAATTCGCCGGTTTCAAGCACGGCACGCGCAGCGGAAGCCGCGTCACCGCCGCCCTTCAGCGTGGCGGTCGCAAAGGCAGGTTTGGCCGGATCACGATAATTGGGATTGGCGACGTAGCTGATAACGTCGTTCGGCTTGAAATCCTTGACCACGAAGGGGCCGGTGCCGATGGGGCCAAAATTGGCCGAGGTGCAGCCGGGAGCGGCCGCGCCGAGGCAATTTTCGAACTGCTTCTTCTGGATGACCGGCGATTGCGCGCCGACGAAAGCCGAGTAGGGGTAGGGTTTCGGTTCGGTGAAGCTGACCTTGACGGTATGGGCGTCGACCGCCTCGACGTTTTTCACGCCTTCATATTGTGCGGCCTGCGCGCAGCCGCCATCCGGTGCGGTGCAATATTTCCACGTGAAGATCACGTCGTCAGCGGTAAGCGGCGTTCCATCCGACCATTTGACATCGCTTTTCAGCTTCCAGGTCATGCTGAGCAAATCCTTCGCGACGCCGCCATTATCGACTGTCGGGATCTCGCTCACCAGCATCGGCACCAATTCGCCCTTTTCGTCGTAGCGGGCCAGCGGCTCTATCACCATGGACGAGCTGTAGATCTCTTTCGTGCCACCGGAAAGATAAGGATTAAGTGTCGATACCGCCTGCCAGAACAGGATTTTCAGTTCGCCATCACTGCCGCGCTCGGCATGGGCGGCAGAGCCTGCCATGGCCAAGGCTGCCACCGTGCTGGCAAAGAGAACGCTGCGCTTCTTCATCGTGTTTTTCCCCTTTTGAGATTTTATCTATTTGAATGTTTGACGCTTTTCCCATCGTCAGATGCAAGGTCTATTTTTATAAGTATTTGACTTTGCTAAGGAATACTCCTTCACTCTCGCTGATGCTATTGTCAGTTTTTTTGAAATGCAAGCCCCAAACTTCTATTGATGAACAAAATTTGAGCCATTCAACTTTTGGCCTATTTTTCGCTCACGCAGCAAAATTCATACTTGCAAAAGCAGAAATTCCTAACGCAATATGGTTCCCGACAACCCGGCGGGGAACAAAAAAAGGAAAAATGGGAATGCCGATATTGAACCGTGTGGCCGAGATGCAGGAAGACGTTGCCGGTTGGAGGCGGCACCTGCACGAGACGCCGGAGCTGCTTTATGACGTCTTCGAAACCTCGAAATTCGTGGCCGAGAAACTGACGTCCTTCGGCTGCGACATCGTCGAGACCGGCATCGGCAGGACCGGCGTGGTCGGCATCATCAAGGGCCGACACGGCGACGGCCCGACCATCGGTTTCCGTTCCGACATGGACGCGCTGCCGATCCTCGAGACCAGCGGCAAGCCATGGGCTTCCAAGGTTCCCGGCAAGGCCCATTCCTGCGGCCATGACGGGCACACCGCCATGCTTCTGGGTGCCGCGCAATATCTGGCGGAGACCCGTAATTTCAAGGGTTCCGTCGCGGTCATCTTCCAGCCGGCGGAAGAGGGCGGGGCAGGCGCTCTTGCCATGCTAAATGACGGCATGATGGAAAAATTCGGCATTTCGCAGGTCTATGGCATGCATAACGAGCCGGGCATTCCCGTCGGCCAATTCGCCATCCGCAAGGGCTCGACCATGGCGGCGGCGGATAGTTTCGAGATCGTCATCACCGGCAAGGGCAGCCATGCGGCCGCGCCGCATCTTTCCATCGATCCGGTGCTGACCTCGGCGCATATCATCATCGCTTTGCAATCCATCGTCTCGCGGGAGACGGACCCGTTGAAATCGCTGGTCGTCACCGTCGCTACCACCCATGGCGGCACGGCCGTCAATGTCATTCCCGGCTCAGTGACGCTGACCGGCACGGTGCGTACGCTCTTGCCGGAAACCCGCGATTTCGCCGAAAAACGCCTGAAGGAAGTGGCGACTGCCACGGCCATGGCGCATGGCGCCACCGTGGAGGTGAAATATCATCGCGGTTATCCCGTCACCTTCAACCACAATGATGAGACCGAATTTGCGACCGGCGTGGCGATGGGCGTGGCCGGTGCGAACGCCGTCAACACCAATCCCAACCCGCATATGGGGGCGGAGGATTTCTCCTACATGCTGGAAGCGCGCCCCGGCGCGTTCATCTTCATCGGCAATGGCGATACCGCCGGGCTGCACAACGCCGCCTATGATTTCAACGATGATGCACTGCCCTACGGCATCAGCTACTGGGTCTCGATGGCCGAAAAAGCACTTGCTGCGTAAGACATCCGGCGGCCTTCATGGCCGCCTTTCGCTTTTCAGGAGATCAGCATGCTTTTGGCGGCAACATCCATGGAACAGACCGGAGGCTCGGTAAGCCCGGTTCTTTCGGTTCAGAATCTCACCACCTCCTTCCGTGTCGATGGCGACTGGAAATCCGTGGTCCGCAATATGAGCTTCGACATCGCTCCGCGCGAAACGGTGGCGATCGTCGGCGAGAGCGGCTCGGGCAAAAGCGTGACGTCGCTGTCGATCATGCGGCTTCTCGATAAAAAAACCAGCCGCATCGAGGGCAAGGTCATGCTCGGCGGGCGCGATTTGCTGGCGCTGCCGGAAGAGGAGATGCGCAAGGTTCGCGGCAAGGACATTTCGATGATCTTCCAGGAGCCGATGACCAGCCTCAACCCGATCTTCCCGATCGGCAAGCAGATCGCCGAGGCGCTCACCGTGCATCAGGATATTTCCTCATCGGCCGCCAGGGCCGAGGTTATCCGGCTTTTGGAAAAGGTCCGCATTCCCAATGCGAAGAACCGTTTCGACGATTATCCGCACCAGTTTTCCGGCGGCATGCGCCAGCGCGTGATGATCGCCATGGCGCTCGCTTCCAAACCGAAACTGCTGATCGCGGACGAGCCGACGACGGCGCTCGACGTCACCATTCAGGGCCAGATTCTCGATCTCATCAAGCAATTGCAGGAAGAGGAGGGCATGTCGGTGCTGTTCATCACCCACGATATGGGCGTGGTGGCGGAAGTGTCCGACCGCACCATCGTCATGTTCCGTGGCGATGTGGTGGAAACCGGCGCCACCGACGACATTTTCCATCGCGGACATCACCCCTATACGCGCGCTTTGCTTTCGGCGGTGCCGAAGCTCGGTTCGATGAGGGAACGTGTGCTGCCCGCCCGTTTCCCGATCATCGATATCAAGACCGGCGAAAGCCTGCCCGTGATGGAGGTGAAGGACACGGTCTCCGGTTCGCGCACGCCCATTCTCTCGGTCAAGGATCTGACCACGCGTTTCGATATCCGGTCGGGCCTTTTCGGTCGCAAATCCGGTGCCGTGCATGCGGTGGAAAAGGTTTCCTTCGATCTCGCCGAAGGTGAAACCCTGTCGCTGGTCGGCGAATCCGGTTGCGGCAAGTCCACTACGGGCCGCTCGATCACCCGGCTGATCGAGCCGACCTCGGGCAATGTCATGCTCGATGGTTACGAGGTGCTGAAACTCGACAAGACGACGCTGCGCACCATGCGCCGCAGCGTGCAGATGATCTTTCAGGACCCCTTCGCCTCGCTGGATCCACGCATGAGCATAGGCACGGCGATCATGGAGCCCTTCATCGAGCACCGGCTTGGGCCGAAGGCGCAGGCGCGCGAAAAGGCGGCGGACCTGATGGAAAAGGTCGGCCTCAGCCCGGATATGATGCGGCGTTTCCCGCATGAATTTTCCGGCGGCCAGCGCCAGCGCATCGCCATTGCCCGTTCGCTGATGCTCGACCCCAAGGTCATCGTTGCCGACGAGGCGGTTTCGGCACTCGATGTCTCGATCAAGGCGCAGGTCTGCAACCTGTTGCTCGACCTGCAACAGAACCTCAATTTGGCCTTCCTGTTCATCTCTCACGACATGGCGGTGGTGGAACGCGTCAGCCATCGTGTTGCGGTGATGTATCTCGGTGAAATCGTCGAAATCGGCCCCCGCGCCGCCGTCTTTGACAATCCGCAGCACCCCTATACGAAGAAGCTGATGTCCGCCGTTCCGGTGCCGGACCCGGCGCGGCGTCAGATTCGCCGCAATATGGCGACGGACGAGATAAGAAGCCCGATCCGCCCAGTGGATTACGTGCCGCCGCAACGGCATTATCGCGAGGTTTCGGCGGGGCATCTGGTGCAGGAAGCGGCTTGATCGAGGGCGCGCGCCGAACTGCGCGATAGAGAATGGAACGAGCGGGTGCCGCGCATTTCTTCTCCCCGAGGGGGAGAAGGTCGCGGCAGCGGGATGAGGGGGCAAGGGTAGAGATATTCGGCAACGGTGCCCCCTCATCCGACCCTTCGGGCCACCTTCTCCCCGGCGGGGAGAAGAAATATGCCGCCCTGCCGATCTAGGTAATCTTAATCCACCAGACGCTCCCTTCCGCATCCCGCCGTTTGACAGCCGCCGCAAAAAAATGCCAGCAAATGCTCAAGCATAATTCTGAGAGGGCGGCGGCATGGCCAGACGAAACGACGCACATGGACGGCTGGACGATGCGGCCCGCGCCGGCTGGCTTTATTACGTCGCGGGGCGCACACAGGATGAAATCGCCGCCGCCATGGGCATATCCCGGCAATCGGCGCAGCGGCTGGTGTCGCTGGCCGTCGCCGAGCGGCTGATCAAGGTCCGGCTCGATCACCCCATTGCCGCGTGTCTGGAAAAATCCGAACGGCTGAAAGAGAAATTCGACCTCAAATATATTGAGGTGGTGCCGAGCGATCCGGCCGGCGTCTCCTCCACGGTGGGCATTGCGGAAGCCGGGGCGGCCGAAATCGAGCGCTGGCTGAAAAATGCCGATCCCATCGTGCTCGCCATCGGCACCGGCCGCACACTCAAGGCCGCTGTGGATCAGCTGCCGCCGATGGAATGCCCGCAGCACCGCATCGTGTCGCTGACCGGCAATATCGGGCCGGATGGCTCGGCCGCCTATTACAACGTCATCTTCAGCATGGCGGACGCCATCAAGGCGCGGCATTTTCCCATGCCGCTGCCGGTCCTGTGCTCCTCGGCGGAAGAGCGGGAACTGCTGCATGATCAATCCATGGTGCGCTCCACGCTGGCGCTGGGCGCTGCCGCCAATGTCACCTTCGTCGGCGTTGGCGAACTCGGCGAAAACGCGCCGCTCTGCGTTGATGGTTTCCTCGGCGTCGATGAGATGAAGGCCCTGATGGCGAGCGGTGCGGTCGGCGAGATTTGCGGCTGGATGTATGATGCCAACGGCCGCATTCTCGAGCATTCCGTCAACGAGCGCGTCGCCTCCGTTCCAATCCCGTCACGAGAGACCTGCACCGTCATCGGCATGGCGCAGGGGGCGCGCAAGAACGCCTCGATTCTGGCGGCGCTGAGGGGCGGTCTGTTGAACGGCCTCATCACCGATGAAGTGACAAGCGAATATTTGCTCACGCACTGAGCAAAAATTAATACAACAAAATCAGTTGGTTGATTTTTCCATGTGCGTCGCAGCACAGGATGTCGCTTGACTTTTTTCCTCTCCGGGTGAGTAAATGCCCCAGAGCAAAGCGAATGCTCATCATTTTTCTTCTGGGAGGAAGATATGACACTGAAGACCATTTTGCTGGGCGCATGCTCGGCACTCGCCTTTTCGACCCTTGCTTCCGCCGAAACGCTGACCATCGCCACCGTCAACAATGGCGACATGATCCGCATGCAGGGGCTGACCTCCGACTTCACGGCAAAGAACCCCGACATCAAGGTCGAATGGGTCACGCTTGAAGAAAACGTCCTGCGCGAACGCGTGACGACCGATATCGCCACCAATGGCGGCCAATACGACATCATGACCATCGGTAACTATGAAGTGCCGATCTGGGCCAAGCAGGGCTGGCTGCTGCCGCTCGAAAAGCTCGGCGACAAATACGATGTCGATGACATCCTGCCAGCCATCCGCGGCGGTCTTTCCGCTGAGGGCAAGCTTTACGCGGCGCCTTTCTACGGCGAATCCGCCATGATCATGTATCGCAAGGACCTGTTTGAAAAAGCCGGCCTGAAGATGCCCGACAACCCGACCTGGGAATTTATCGGTGACGCCGCCCGCAAGATTACCGATCGCAAGACGGATATCAACGGCATGTGCCTGCGCGGCAAGGCCGGCTGGGGCGAGAACATGGCCTTCATCAGCGCACTCACCAACTCCTTCGGTGGCCGCTGGTTCGATGAAAACTGGAAGCCACAGTTCGATCAGCCGGAGTGGAAAAGCGCGCTACAGTTTTACGTCGACCTGATGAAGGATGCCGGCCCGTCCGGTGCGTCCTCCAATGGCTTCAACGAAAACCTGACGCTGTTCCAGCAGGGCAAATGCGGCATGTGGATCGACGCCACGGTGGCTGCCTCATTCGTGTCCAACCCGAAGGATTCCACCGTTGCCGACAAGGTCGGTTATGCGCTCTTCCCGACCCATGGTGAACTGAAGAACCATGGCAACTGGCTGTGGTCGTGGAATCTTGCGATCCCGAAGAGCTCGCAGAAGGCGGAAGCCGCCGAGAAGTTCATCGCCTGGGCAACCAGCAAGGACTACACCACGCTCGTCGCTTCCAAGGAAGGCTGGGCAAACGTGCCTCCGGGCACCCGCACCTCGCTTTACAAGAACGCTGACTATGAAAAGGCCGCCGCCTTCGCCAAGCCGACGCTTGCCGCTATGGACGCCGCCGACATTACCAAGCCGACTGTAAAGCCCGTGCCTTACACCGGCGGTCAGTTCGTGGCGATCCCTGAATTCCAGGCGCTCGGCACCACGGTCGGCCAGCTGTTCTCGGCGGTCGTTGCCGGCCAGTCCAGCGTTGACGACGCGCTTGCGGGCGCCCAGTCGACAGCGACGCGTGAAATGACCCGCGCCGGTTACATCAAGTAATCCTCCCGAAGATCGCTGTCCGGCCTGAGCGCCGGGCAGCGCACCTGCGGGCCGAAGGCCGCTCTGCGGCTTCAATTGTTTTCAAATCAAAACAAGAATGAGCCGGTTCTTCCGGATATGCCGGGCGCATCGCATGACGCCCGCGCCCAAGGGGAGGTGAATGCAATGGCAACACGAAACACGAGCGGCCTTGCGCGGGTAATGCTTGCGCCATCGGTGCTGTTATTGCTGGTGTGGATG
>NZ_QSNV01000006.1:0-283765 GCF_009498615.1 Agrobacterium sp. ICMP 6402 | reverse complement strand
TAAGAGATCACCCGCAAACAAGTCAACACACCAAATCACAAAAAATAAGAAAATCAGGCAAACTATTGAATTTAAAATATAATTTTCATTTTCGGTAATTATCCGATGCAAAATGCGCCACCGCGCTGCCGGTTTTGCACAGGAGAACAGAGCTCGCGACATCAAGTCGAGCCCAGCGCCTTCTTTTGGCCCGGTTCCTCGCTAATTGCTTTGCCAACGAAGCGTTAATGCGGGCATGCGTGCGCGTGTCCTTATGTAGGCTGTTGCGACATATCTTTCGGTGCGTCGATCAATTTGACTCATGGCTTTGAAAGTTGCACACCTTCGCCTGAAGTTTCTGGAGAGCGCATGACCGACGGGGCACAGCTGGTATGACTGCGGATCGCAATGTGATCCGGTCGCTAGGCACGGAGCCGCCAATTCTGGCGGAAGGACGTCGTGCACCCGATCGTCGCGAGATTTCGCTGCGATGGCTCTCCGGCACATTCCTGACTGGCATTACCTCTTCCATATTGATGGGTGTGGCTCTGTTTGCGGCCCTCGACGGCCGCCAGCAGCTCGCCATTCCCGCCGAGGCCTTCGCCAAGGCGGACATGGGTAACAATGCGACGGAAGCGGCGCGGCGCGGCACGCGCCTTATCGCCCCGAATATCGCGGCCCGGCCATCCGACCGGTCGATCATGGAAGTCTCGACTGTCATCAATGAAGGCGACAAGGAAGTGGTCCGCAAGGTTCCCTTCTCTCACGTCAAAATTCCCCTGGCGGCGAATTACGCCAAGCAGGATGACTATCCCGCCTTCGATCCCCTGAACATTTTCGCGAGCAACGACGACAAGGACGCCGCTGCGCCAGCGCCGAGCCGCACGGGAACGATCTACGGCTCCGAGGTTGAATCCGAAGTCAGCCTGAAGACCGTGGCCTTTCCCGTCCAGCACTCCAAATACGCCTTTGCCGGCTCCTTGAGCTTCGACGAGGTCGAGGAAGCGGTACGCTCGAACGGCTCGATCCTGACGGATGGCAACGAGCAGCTTGCTGCGCTTTATTACATCGACCCGCGCCGCTTCGATAATGATGAAGCCGATGTCGATATCACGGCTGGCCTCGCGGCCCGTGTCGTCGAGCAGAATATGTCGGTTTCCACCCCGCAATCGGCCTCGGTGCCGGTCAAGGAATATGCCGACGACGTGATCCCTGCCCGCCAGACCGAGACAATCGAGGCCGCTTTGTTCGGTGCGGGTTACTCCAAGGCACAATCATCGGAAATTGCCGGGCTGCTCTCACCGCAACTCCAGTCGAACAATGTTGAAAGCGGCGACGTGCTGCGTGTCGGCATTATTCAGGAAGACGAAAAAAGCGACATCGTGCGCGTCAGCCTTTATCGCAAGGGCCGCCATATGGTCACCATGGCCGTCGATGACCGGAAAAACTTCATCAAGGCCAGCGAACCGCCGAAACTCGACGCGGTCGCGACTGCCTTTGACAGCACGCCTGCACCAGCGGCCGGCCGCGACCTGCCGAGCGTCTATGACGGTGTCTACCGCGCGGCTCTTGCTTACGGCATGAACCAGAGCATGGTTTCCCAACTTATCAAGCTTCTCGCCAGCAGCGTCGATTTTCAGGCGCAGCTCAAACCGGCGGATACGCTGGAAGCCTTCTTCTCCGTGGAAGATGCCGATGGCAAGGCCACCGACAAGTCGGAACTGCTCTATGTCAATGCCAAGTTCGGCGATAACGAGACGCGGTTTTACCGGTTCCAGAACCCTGATGACAACAGCATCGATTATTTCGACGAAAACGGTAAAAGCATCCGGCAATTCCTGTTGCGCAACCCTGTTCCGAACGGCCGCATGACATCCGGTTTCGGCATGCGCCGTCACCCGGTTCTAAAATTCAGCCGCATGCACACCGGCACCGACTGGGCCGCCGCCCGCGGCACGCCGATCATCGCGACCGGCAACGGCACTGTCGAGAAAGCAGGCTGGGCCTCCGGTTACGGCAACCAGACCCTGCTTCGTCATGCCAACGGCTATGTTTCCTCCTATAATCACCAGAGTGCCATCGCCAAGGGCGTCACCGAGGGCTCCAAGGTCCGGCAGGGCCAGGTCATCGGTTATGTCGGATCTACCGGCCTTTCGACCGGCGCCCACCTGCATTACGAACTGATCGTCAACGGCACGAAAGTGGACGCGATGAAAGTGCGCCTGCCGGGCGGCAAGTCGCTTTCCGGCGATGCGCTCGCACGGTTCTCGGACGAGAGAAAGCGCATCGACAATCTTCTCAACATTGAAGACAAGCCAAATCAGGTAGCAAGCCGGTAACTCACCTGACGTCGTAGCCTGAAAAATCGGTCAAACAAAAAGGGCTCCGTTTCCGGAGCCCTTTTGCTTTATGCCGCATCTGCCGTTTCCGTTTCGGCCTCACTCTTCGGAGGCTTGACCTTGAACAGCAGCCGATCGGTGCCAGACGTCACTTTGACCCGCGAACCATCGGGGATTTCGCCGCCGAGGATCATTTCGGCGAGCCTGTCCTGAACCGACTTCTGGATCACCCGCTTCAGCGGGCGCGCACCATAGGCCGGATCATAGCCCTTGTTGGCGAGCCAGTTGCGGGCATCCTCATCCAGTTCGAGCGAAATCTTGCGGTCGCCGAGCAGCGAGACAAGCCGCTTCAACTGAATTTCCACGATGGCACCCATTTCGTCACGCCGCAGGCGGTGGAAGAGGATGATATCGTCGATACGGTTGAGGAATTCCGGCCGGAAATGCGACCGGACCCGCTCCATCACCAATTCACGAACCGAATCCACGTCATCATTGTCGCCCATCTGCGTCATGAATTCCGAACCGAGGTTCGAGGTCATGATGATGATGGTGTTCTTGAAATCGACGGTGCGGCCCTGACCATCCGTCAGGCGGCCATCATCGAGCACCTGCAACAGGACGTTGAAGACGTCAGGATGCGCTTTCTCAATCTCGTCGAACAACACGACCTGATAGGGCCGGCGGCGAACCGCCTCGGTCAAAGCACCACCCTCTTCGTAACCGACATAGCCTGGAGGCGCGCCGATAAGCCGGGCAACGGAGTGCTTCTCCATATATTCCGACATGTCGAGGCGAACCATCGCGGTTTCGTCATCGAACAGGAAACGGGCGAGCGACTTGGTCAGCTCGGTCTTGCCCACACCCGTCGGGCCGAGGAAGATGAACGAGCCGATAGGGCGGTTCGGATCCTGAAGGCCGGCGCGCGAACGGCGAACCGCCTTGGACACAGCCTGCACGGCCTCACCCTGTCCGACAACGGACTTGGCAAGCTCGTCCTCCATGCGCAGCAGCTTTTCGCGCTGACCTTCCAGCATCTTGTCGACAGGAATGCCGGTCCAGCGAGAAACGATATGGGCGATATTATCAGGCGTTACCACTTCCTGAACCATCGAGCCGGCGCCGCTGCTGTCGCGCGCTTCCGCCGCAGCCAGTTCCTTTTCAAGGCCCGGAATGATGCCATAGGTCAATTCGCCGGCGCGCTGGAACTGGCCGTTGCGCTGGGCAATCGCCAGTTCGTTGCGGGCGTCGTCCAGCTGCTTCTTGAGGTCTGCGGCATGGCCGAGCTTCTGCTTTTCTGACTGCCAGCGGGCTGTCAGCGCATCTGCTTTTTCTTCCGTATCAGCCAATTCGTCTTCGAGCTTTTTCAGCCGGTCGGCGGAAGACTGGTCAGTCTCCTGCTTGAGGGCCTCACGCTCGATCTTGAGCTGAATGATGCGGCGGTCCAGTTCGTCCAGTTCTTCCGGCTTGGAATCCACCTGCATGCGAAGACGCGAAGCGGCCTCGTCCATCAGGTCGATTGCCTTATCGGGCAGGAACCGGTCGGTAATGTAACGGTTGGAAAGCGTCGCAGCCGCAACCAGCGCCGAATCCGAGATGCGGACCTTGTGGTGCTGTTCGTATTTTTCCTTCAGACCGCGCAGGATCGAGATCGTGTCTTCCACGGTCGGTTCATCCACCAGCACGGGCTGGAAACGGCGGGCAAGGGCCGGATCCTTTTCCACGTGTTTGCGATATTCATCGAGCGTGGTGGCGCCAACGCAATGAAGTTCGCCGCGGGCAAGTGCTGGCTTCAGCAGATTGGAGGCGTCCATCGCCCCATCGGCCTTGCCGGCACCGACCAGCGTGTGCATCTCATCGATGAACAGGATGATGCCGCCATTTTCGGCCTGCACCTCATTGAGTACGGCCTTCAGACGTTCTTCGAATTCACCGCGATATTTTGCACCGGCAATCAGCGCGCCCATATCGAGCGCCATCAGCTTCTTGTCCTTGAGGCTTTCCGGCACATCGCCATTGACGATGCGCAGCGCAAGCCCTTCGGCAATCGCCGTTTTACCGACGCCGGGTTCGCCGATTAGCACCGGGTTGTTCTTGGTGCGGCGTGACAGCACCTGAATGGTACGGCGGATTTCGTCGTCACGACCGATGACAGGGTCGAGCCTGCCCTCGCGGGCCTCTTCCGTCAGATCGCGCGCGAATTTCTTCAGCGCGTCAAAACCCTGTTCGGCATTGGAGCTATCGGCCGTACGGCCCTTGCGGATTTCATTGATGACCTGATTGAGGCCCTGCGCCGTCACGCCCGCCTTCTTCAGCGAAGCCGAAGTGGAAGCAGAGCTTTCAATCGCCAGAGCCTGCAAAAGGCGCTCGACGGTGACAAAGCTGTCGCCCGCCTTTTTTGCGAGATCTTCAGCAGTCGAGAAAACCTTGGCGAGCGGAGCGGTCAGCGAAAGACCACCATTGCCGCCGGAAACCTTGGGCAATTTCGCCAGTGCCGCGTCATTGGCAAGACGCGCTTCTTTCGCGTTGCCACCGGCACGCTCAATCAGCGATGCTGCCATGCCCTGCTCGTCATCGAGCAAAACCTTGAGAACATGTTCGGCAGAAAACTGCTGGTGATTTTCCGCAAGCGCAAAGGTCTGCGCCGATTGCAGAAAACCGCGAACACGTTCGGAGTATTTTTCAATATTCATAGTCGAACCTCCATTGACCGGCCCGCCCGCTTTCGGCACGGCTCCGGGTGTTAGGGTTGAGGCTCCCTCAAAAGGCAAGCCCCGCTACGACAGCCGTGTTTAAAGGATTTCACGATCGCCGCCTCTCGAAGGTCGGTTGCCGGCGAATGCGGCTTCCGTCCTTCCTGCACGAATATGGGAGGCATTTTCATCGGTTTAAAGGGGCGTAAAACCGCCGCTCGGGAAATTTTCGCCTGTTTTGACAGACATCAGCTTCGTGTCGCGCATCCGCCCTCTTCGCCGACGGGTTCCTCCCCATATGAACCCCAAAAACAAAAAACTCCGGCAAGCCGGAGTTTTTCAATCCCGTGTTCGGCCGCGTGTTTGGCGCGGTCTGTTTGAAATCCCTGCTTATTCAGCAGCGTTTTCAAGGGGGGCCGGTGTTGCGTCTTCGCCGGCTGGCGCTTCTTCACCTTCGGCACCTTCCGCCGCTGCGGCACGGCGCGGGCGACGCGGGCGCGGGGTCGTGGCACGACGGGGCTTTGGCGCACGTTCGGTCGCGGGCGCTTCCGACTGCTGCTGCTCTTCCTCGACGGCCACTTCCATGGGCGTACCTTCGATGACGGGCTGCGGCGCCTGGCTGGCGTCGTAAACCGGCGGCTGCTGTTCGGACGAGACCTGCGGCTGGCGCGGCTGACGTTCCTGCCGCTCACGGCGGTCCGGACGTTCGCGACGTTCCTGGCGTGGCTCGCTCCGTTCAGTGCGCTCCTGGCGCTCCGGCTGCTGGACGCGCTCTACCTGTTCGGAATGTTGCTGCGGTGCAACGAAGCCGTTGTCGCCATCGTTTCCATCCATATCGTCGGCATCCGCGTCGGCGGCATTGTATTCACCGCGATCGTCGCGCTGGAACCGTTCCTGCATCTGGGCTTGAGCCGTTGCAATGATGCGATTGTAATGCTCCGCGTGCTGCAGATAGTTTTCCGCGATCACACGGTCACCGGAACTCTGCGCGTCCCGGGCAAGGGCAGCGTATTTTTCCGCTATATGCTGGGCTGTACCGCGAATCTTAACATCGGGGCCGGAACTGTCATAAGTCCTGGTGAGCGGGTTACCGCCCTTGCGGTTAAAGTTGTTGTTACCGCCACCATTGTTATTGTTGTTATTATTGTTGCTTCCACGCCCCCGGCCGCGCTTGTTTTGCTGTCCTGGCCTCATCAATTGCTCACCTGAATTCTGTTTTGCTGACAATCTGGTTATTTTCATGCAATTCCGGACGGAAAACCGCTGGAAATTTTTCCTGAAATTGTTCCGTCACGCGTCCCGCCGAAGATAACCCCGGACAAAACCTCGCGTGTGACGACCGGTCGCGCAAATGCTGCACCGAGCCGCCTGCGAACAAAGTTTACTGATTCACATGCCGGAAACGCCCAGCCTTTCAGGGCTCTCAAAAGAACCCGCTTCGGGACTGACCCATACCCTGACGAATCTGCGTTCGTCCTCAGCCACCCTGCATGTGGCCGCAAACTATCCCGCTTCCCGCGGAAATCCAAGCCTTTTCTTTTGCTGTGCAAAATATCCTTGCAAAAAATCCGCCGCCATATCGCGAAGAACTATCTCCGGAAGATCAAAACTCTGTCGTTGCCGCCATAATCCTTCACGGCCTCCACAAGAGTGAAACCGTTGGAAGCAAATATGTCGGAAACATCAAGCCTTTGATCGAAACCGATCTCTACACCAACGATCCCGTTTTCCACAAGAAATCGGCCTGCGTCGGCAGCAATAAGGCGGTACGGTGCAAGGCCGTCCTGACCTCCGTCCAGCGCCGCCATCGGATCGTGATGACGAACCTCTCGGTCGAGCGTTGTAACGATATCGCTTCTTATATAAGGCGGATTCGACACAATTATGTCAAAGCGGCCGGAGATTTTCTCAAACCAGTCGCTATGCCTGATCTCGAAACGCGCTTCGAGCCCGTTTCGGGACGCGTTTCTGGCAGCTGTCTCCAGCGCATCAGCGGAAATATCGCTGCCGACACCCGTCACCTCCGGGCATTCCTTCAAAAGCGCCAGACAGATCGCACCCGTGCCCGTGCCTAAATCCAGAATGCGGGCGCTACCCTTTTGGGAAACCGCCTCTTTTAACGCCGGCAAAAGCGTGTCAACGAGAACCTCCGTATCCGGGCGGGGTTCGAGCGTCTCCTTCGACAACAGAAGATCGAGGCCATGAAACTCCCGGTGACCGAGGATGCGATGGACCGGCTCTCCCCCCGCCCGCCTTTCGATCATGACGGCGATGCGGGCCTGCTCTTCCTGCGTAATGGGCCTGTCAGGCTTCATCACGAAATCGGTCAGTGAAAAGGCGATAACCTCTGCGATCAACAGGCGCGCATCGAGAAGTGGATCGGCAACACCGACCGCCTGCAGCCGTTTGCGGGCGGCGGCAAGTTCAGCCGAAACGGTTCCCTCAGCGCCGCTCAAAGCTGCTGTTCGCCAAGCAGTGCCAGCTGGCCGGCCTGATAATCGGCGATCAACGCATCCACAAGCTCATCGATTTCACCTTCAATCATCCGGTCGAGCTTGTAGAGGGTAAGGTTGATGCGGTGATCGGTGACGCGCCCCTGCGGAAAATTATAGGTGCGGATGCGCTCGGACCGGTCACCCGAACCGACCTGGCTCTTGCGGTCAGCCGAACGTTCGCTATCCACCTTCTGGCGCTCGATGTCGTAAAGGCGTGAGCGCAGAACCTGCATCGCCTTGGCGCGGTTCTGGTGCTGGGATTTCTCCGAACTCGTGACGATCAGGCCCGTCGGAAGATGGGTGATGCGAACGGCGGAGTCCGTGGTGTTGACGTGCTGGCCACCTGCACCCGAGGCACGCATCGTATCGATGCGTATATCCTCCGGGCGGATTTCGACGTCGATGTCCTCCGCTTCCGGTAGCACCGCAACGGTGGCGGCGGAGGTATGGATACGGCCGCTTGCTTCCGTTTCCGGCACCCGCTGAACGCGATGTACGCCGGATTCGAATTTCAACTTGGAGAAGACCCCTCGCCCGGTAATCGTGGCGATAATTTCCTTGTAACCGCCCGCTTCACCTTCGCTGGCGGAAAGCACCTCGACTTTCCAGCCTTTGGTCGACGCGAAGCGCTCATACATACGGAACAGATCTCCGGCAAACAGCGCCGCCTCGGAGCCGCCGGTACCGGCACGGATTTCAAGGATCGCGCTTTTTTCATCCGCCGCATCCTTGGGAAGCAGCAGGACCTGCATATCCTTCTCAAGCTCACCGATGCGGGCCTCGACGTCAGGCAGTTCCATTTCCGCCAGATCGCGCATGTCCCTGTCGGTCGTCCTGTCGGCGAGCAGCGCCCCGAGATCGGCAGCCTCGGCAATCGCCTTTTCGTAGTCGCGAATCTTGTTCACGACCGGCTGAAGCTCGGAATATTCCGAAGCCAGCTTCACATAGACATCCGCCGCCGGGCCAGCCGACATCCGCGCTTCGATCTCTCCGAAACGCCTTTCCAGTTCGCGCATTTTTTCGACGGGAAGCTTCGCCACCAGTCACTCCGATAATGAAATAAGTCTTTTAAATGGGAATGGAATGCGCTGCAGCAAAGCGTAACAACACCTCGCGCCCGCTTTCCAGCGAATTATGATCGTCAAGCGCAGCATTCAGCTCGTCGGCAAGGCGCGCGGCGTCCAGCCCGAGCAGCATGGCCTTGACCGGACCGATTGCCGTCGGCGACATGGAGATCGACCGGAAACCGAGACCGATCAGCGCCATGGCAGTCAGCGGCTTGCCCGCCATCTCACCGCATAGCGTGACCGATGTGTGGTGCTTTTCGCCGGCGCGAACAATATCACGCAGAATGCGCAGGAACGGCTTGCCGAGATTGTCGAAACGATCCGAAACCCGGGCATTGCCACGATCGACCGCCATGGAAAACTGGAACAGGTCGTTTGAACCCACGGAAACGAAATCCACCTCCTGCATCAGCTCGTCGAGCTGCCACATCAAGGACGGCACTTCCAGCATCGCGCCGAATTGCAGCTTTTTCGGCAGCGCATGGCTGAATTTCGAAAGATGCTGCACTTCCTTCTGCAGAAGATCGCGTGCGGCCCGGATTTCGGATACCTCGGTCACCATCGGCAACATCATGCGCAGTTCCGCTCCGGACGCGGCGCGCAGCAGCGCGCGCATCTGCGTGCGCATCAGGCCCGGCCGGTCGAGTGACAGGCGGATCGCCCGCCAGCCAAGCGCCGGGTTTTCCTCTTCCTGGCCGCGCATATAGGAGACGACCTTGTCGCCGCCGATATCGAGCGTGCGGAAGGTGACGCTCTTGCCCTTGGCCTGCCGCAGAACCGAGCGGTAGAAAGCCTCCTGCTCCTCGCCCTTCGGCATGTTGGAGGCGATCATGAATTGCAGCTCGGTGCGGAACAGGCCGATGCCATCGGCACCGGATTCCTCGAGCTGCGGCAGATCGACCAAGAGGCCCGCATTCATCTTGAGGTTGACCTTCTGGCCATCCTTGGTAATCGGCTCGACATTGCGCAGCGCGCGGAACTGCTCCTGCCGCTTGGCACGCAGGCGAACTTTTTCCTCATAGGCGCGCTGCAAATCCGACATCGGCCGCAGATGCACCTGGCCGTCATCACCATCGATGATGATCGGATCGTTATTTTCCGCCAGCGCGACGATACCGGCCGCCTGGCCGATGATCGGAATACCCATGGCGCGCGCCACGATGACGACGTGGCTCGTCACCGCCCCGTCTTCGAGCACCAGACCGCGCAGTTTCTCACGCGGGTAATCCAGTAATTCGGCAGCACCCATGGCGCGTGCCAGAACGATGGCGTCCAGCGGAAAATCCAGCTCCGGGCTGCGACCGCCGAAACCGATCAGCTGGCGCAGCAGCCGGTTGGCGAGATCGTCGAAATCATGCATGCGCTCGCGCAGATAAGGATCGGTCAGGCGCATCATGCGCGCCTTGGTGTCGCTCTGCACCTTCTCGACCGCCGCTTCGGCCGTCAGGCCGTTGCGGATCGCCTCTTCCATGCGCCGCACCCACCCCTGATCGTGGGCGAACATGCGATAGGTTTCCAGAACCTCGCGGTGCTCACCTTCAGTCGGCACGTCGCGGCGCTGCAACATGTCATCGATCGACAGGCGCAGCGAACCGATGGCGTCGGCAAGACGCAGGATTTCCGTATCCGCGTCCTCGTTCAAGAGATTGGTGACGACAATGCGGGGATCGTGCAGCACGACGTGGCCAAGACCGATGCCTTCACCGTAACCGTCGCCATCGATGGAGACGGCACGCGTCAGGTCCAGCTCCACGCCGGGGCGGGTGATCTTTTTCAACTCGCCGCTCGCCACTATTTCAGCGATAAGCATCGCAGTTGTCTCAAGCGCTTCAACTTCATCCTCCCGGTATGTTCGGCTGACCTTGTTCTGAACCACAAGAACGCCAAGAGTGCGACCGGAACGTAAAATCGGCACGCCGAGGAAGGAATGATAAATTTCCTCGCCGGTTTCAGGAAGATAGCGGAAAGCGGGATGCGCCTGCGCATCGGAAAGATTGAGTGGCTGGGCGGAAGCGGCAATGGTGCCGACAAGACCTTGCCCCATTTTCAACTGGGCAAGATGCACGGCATCCTTGTTCAGACCTTCGGTGGCATAAAGTTCCAGCACGCTGTCGGAACGCAGCACGTAGACCGAGCAAACCTCCGCCACCATGTTGCTGGCTATCTGACGGACGATCTGGTCCAGGCGGTCCTGCGGCTCAAGGTGCTCCGCCATCATTTCGCGCAGCCGCTTGAGCAGGACGCGTGGACCTGCAGAAAGGTCTCTCATCGCGTTTGCTCCCCGACGCTTCCGATCCGAATGTCATAATATTCGAGAATCAAAACGTCATTTAAAAAATTTATAGCGCGAGAAGCGCGTCCCGCAAGGGACACGCTTTCAAGAAACGCCACATCGGAAGAACGCAACCCCGAAGAATCGGAGCATCGGGAACCGATGTCTCGGGTTCAAGCCTTATCGAGACCGTAGGCGGAATGCAAAGTGCGAACGGCAAGTTCGGCATAGGCGCCATCGATCAGGATCGAAATCTTGATCTCTGACGTGGTGATGGCCTTGATGTTGATGTTCTTCTCGGCAAGCGCCTTGAAGGCGCTGGCGGCAACGCCGGCGTGGCTGCGCATGCCGATACCGATGACCGAAACCTTGGCGAGACCCGTCTCGTTCTGCGCGACGTCGAAGCCGATCTGGGCCTTGTTCTCGTCGAGAACCTTGAGAGCCTTGGCAACGTCACCCGAAGGAACGGTGAAGGTCATGTCGGTGCGCGAGCCATCTTCGGAGATGTTCTGCACGATCATGTCGACATTGATATGCGCTTCGGCGAGCGGACCGAAGATCGCGGCGGAAACGCCCGGACGGTCGGCCACGCGGCGCAGCGAAATCTGTGCTTCATCCTTGGCATAGGCGATGCCTGTTACGACTTCCTGTTCCACGATTTCATCCTCGTCACAAATCAAAGTACCGGGCGGGTTGATGAGGTCGCCCATGCCCGGCGCATCGGGATCCTCGAAACTGGAGCGAACGAAGGTGCGCACCTTGTGTACCATGGCAAGCTCGACGGAGCGAACCTGCAGAACCTTCGCGCCGAGAGACGCCATTTCAAGCATTTCCTCGAAGGCGATCTTCTTCATGCGGCGAGCCTTGGGCTCGATGCGCGGATCGGTGGTGTAGACGCCATCGACATCGGTATAGATATCGCAACGATCCGCCTTCACGGCAGCGGCGATAGCGACGGCAGACGTGTCCGATCCGCCGCGACCGAGCGTCGCGATGCGGTTATCCGGGCCGATGCCCTGGAAACCGGCAACGACGGCAACCTGACCTTCGCCCATGCGGTGAACGATATCCGAACCGTCAATCTCGAGGATGCGGGCGGCGCCATGCGCATTATCGGTGCGGATAGGGATCTGCCAGCCCTGCCATGAGCGCGCGTTGATGCCCATGGACTGCAGCGTAATCGCCAGCAGACCTGACGTCACCTGCTCGCCGGATGCGACGACCGCATCATATTCGCGCGCATCATAGAAGGAGGCGGCGTTGGTGCCGGCCACCTTCGCAGCATTCTGCACCCAGTCCACCAATTCGTTGGTTTTGCCGGACATGGCGGAAACGACCACGGCCACTTCATGGCCGGCATCCACTTCGCGTTTCACATGCCGTGCGACATTGTGAATGCGTTCGAGGTTCGCGACGGACGTGCCGCCGAATTTCATGACAATGCGAGCCATAGCCTTGACCAGTACATCCCTTTTTTCCGCCAGCCGGTTTTCACCCGGTGTGGACAAGAACAAACCCAGTCGGCCCTTCCTGACAAAGAGCCTCAAGTTGCGGGTCTCTTAGCGAAAAGGCGGGGGGCACGCAATGCCGTTTATGAACCATGCGGTACGCCTTTTGGCCGACCTTCGCGACGGACGGTGACGGGCTGGAACAGAAGGCGGGAGAAAGTACCCGTAAAAGAGCGTACCGCAGTGCACTGTACAAACGGGCCTATTCGCAGTATGAGCGCGGGCAATGCAACCGGCCAGATGGCCGAAATGGCCAGTATCGGCTGCCCCGGAGACTTTAGAACCTATTGGTTTCGGGCGGATGCGGGCAGCTTCATATCCGAAAGACGGTAGATGACAGACACCCAGGGTATCGCCCCGGCGATCGCGCAGGCGTTGGAAAAACGCGGTTACAAAGACTTGACCCCCGTACAGGAGGCGATGCTTTCGCCTGAACTGGCTGACAAGGATGCGCTGGTTTCCGCGCAGACCGGCTCCGGCAAGACGGTTGCCTTCGGCATTGCGCTTGCAACCACGCTGCTGCGTGACACAAATCGTTTCGGTCAGGCCTCCGCACCCCTGGCGCTTGCCATTGCGCCAACCCGCGAACTGGCCATGCAGGTCAAGCGCGAGCTGGAATGGCTTTATGAATTCACCGGTGTCTCGATTGCATCCTGCGTCGGCGGCATGGATATCCGCAGCGAGCGCCGGGCGCTGGAACGCGGTGCTCATATCGTTGTCGGCACACCTGGCCGTCTCTGCGATCATATCAAGCGCAACGCGCTCGATCTGTCCTCGCTGCGCGCTGTGGTGCTGGACGAAGCCGACGAGATGCTCGATCTCGGTTTCCGTGAAGATCTGGAATTCATTCTGGAAGAATCGCCCGCCGATCGCCGCACGCTGATGTTCTCGGCCACCGTTCCGCGCAGCATCGCCAAGCTTGCCGAAAGCTACCAGAAGAACGCCGTGCGCATCGCCACTGCTTCCGAGCAGAAGCAGCATGTGGATATTGAATATCGCGCCCTGCTGGTGTCGCCTTCCGATCGTGAGAACGCCATCATCAACGCGCTGCGCTTTTACGAAGCCCGCAACGCCATCGTGTTCTGCTCCACCCGCGCCGCCGTCAACCATCTGACGGCCCGCCTGAACAATCGCGGCTTCTCAGTCGTTGCCCTTTCCGGTGAACTGACCCAGAACGAGCGCACGCACGCCCTGCAGGCCATGCGTGACGGCCGCGCCCGTGTTTGCGTGGCGACCGACGTTGCCGCACGCGGCATCGACCTGCCGGGTCTGGAACTCGTCATCCACGCCGACCTGCCGACCAATTCGGAAACGCTTCTGCACCGTTCCGGCCGTACCGGTCGTGCCGGGCAGAAGGGCGTCAGCGCCATCATTGTGCCCGTGAGCCAGCGCCGCAAGGCCGAACGCCTTCTCGAAGGCGCCAAGGTCAGCCCGGCATGGGTTCGTCCGCCCTCCGTCGAAGAGATCGTCGAGCGCGACGGCGCAAGGCTTCTGGCCGATCCGACACTCAGCGAAGCGGTGGCTGAGGACGAACGCGATTTCGTCAACCAGCTGCTGGAACAGCATGGTGCGGAAAAAGTCGCGGCCGCCTTCGTACGCCTTTATCATGCGGGACGCTCGGCCCCTGAAGACATCTTCGAAGTCGCGCTCGACAACACCCGCAAGCCGCGCCGCGACAGCTTCGAAACGGTCGAAAACAACGCGCCGCGCCGCGAACGGTCCGACTTCTCCGACAGCGCGTGGTTCTCGCTGTCCGTCGGCCGCAAGCAGAGCGCCGAGCCGCGCTGGCTTATCCCGATGCTGTGCCGTTTCGGCAAGATCACCCGCCAGGATATCGGCGCGATCCGCATGCAGCAGACGGAAACCTTCGTGGAACTGGCGGCCGACGCCGTCGACCGTTTCACCTCCGCCATCGGCAAAGACATGATGCTCGAAAAGGGCATTCGCCTGAAGCAGATGGAAGGCAAGCCGGAAATGACCGGCAACGCCCGTGAAGACACAAGGCCCGCCACAGCGCAGCGCAAATTCACGAAATCCGACAATGCGAGCGCGCCGCGCGACGACCGCAAGGGTGATGACAAGCCCTGGAAGAAGAAAAAGGCCTTCGGCGACAAGCCAAAATACGAAGGCAAGAAGGACAAGCCGTTCGAAAAGCGTGGGCCGAAGCCGACGAAGGGCTAAGCCTACTTTATCGGTAATCCTCGGCTCAAGGCCGAGGATTACGTCCGGTCAGAGACAATGCACCACAAAAAAGCCCCGCGTCTGCGGGGCTTTTCTTTTGTCTACACAGATCAGAACGCCGTCACTCAGAACTCAAGCGCGCGGTCGCCGTTCTCATCCTTGATGCGGTTCGGCAGACCAATCTTGTTCAGGATGTTCAGGAACGGCTTCGGCGGCAGTTCTTCCACATTGGCCATCTGCTTCACATCCCATTCGCCGGTGGCGATGAGCATGGCAGCGGCGACCGGGGGAACGCCGGCGGTGTAGGAAATGCCCTGCGAGCCAACTTCTTCGTAAGCTTCCTTGTGGTCGGCCACGTTGTAGATGAAGACTTCGCGTTCCTTGCCATCCTTGATGCCCTTGACGATATCGCCAATGCAGGTCTTGCCGACATAGTCAGGCGCCAGCGAGGACGGATCGGGCAGGACGGCCTTGACCAGCTTGAGCGGCACGACTTCCAGACCTTCTGCCGTCTTGACCGGCTTTTCGGACAGGAGACCGAGGTTCTTCAGCACGGTGAAAACGTTGATATAGTGATCGCCGAAGCCCATCCAGAAGCGCACATCGGCACCGTCCATATTTTTGGAAAGCGAATGCACTTCGTCATGGCCGGTCATGTAGGCCTTCTGCTTGCCGACGACAGGCAGATCGAATTCCTGGCCGACTTCGAACATCTGGTTCGTCTGCCACTCACCCTTCTGCCAGGAATAGACAACGCCGGTGAATTCGCGGAAGTTGATTTCCGGATCGAAATTGGTCGAGAACCAGCGGCCATGGCTGCCGGCATTGATGTCGACGATATCGACCGAGGTGACCTTGTCGAAATATTCATCCTTGGCAAGGCGGGCATAGGCATTGACCACGCCGGGGTCGAAACCGACGCCCAGAATGGCGGTGACGCCCTTTTTCTTGCACTCAGCGGCGCGCTTCCACTCGTAGTTTCCATACCAGGGCGGCGCCTCGCAAATCTTGGTCGGATCCTCATGGATCGCCGTGTCCATATAGGCAACACCTGCGTCCATGCAGGCACGAAGAACGGACATGTTAACGAAAGACGAACCGACATTGATGACGATTTCCACGCCGGTCTGTTTAATCAAGGCTTTCGTCGCCTCGATATCCATAGCGTCAAGCGCATGGGCCTCAAGTTTCACATCTGTCTTGAGGCTGTTCTTTTCGCGTACGGACTCGACAATCTTGCGGCACTTTTCCAAAGTCCGTGACGCAATATGAATGTCTCCCAATACATCGCTGTTCTGGGCGCATTTATGCGCCACGACCTGTGCTACGCCACCGGCGCCGATGATCAGAACGTTCTTCTTCATTTCAGGTGATGCCTCCTTTTCCCCGCAGGGATAAGCTTCGTTTGATGTTGAAACAGGGTTTTAAGACAGGCTTTGCTCGAAATCGGCAAAGTCGAATTCACGAACGGCGCGCACGGTGCCGTCCAGTTCCTTGATGGCGATCGCCGGCATCTTCACGCCGTTGAACCAGTTCTTCTTGACCATGGTGTAACCGGCCGCGTCCTGGAAGGAGATGCGGTCACCGACCTTCAGCTCCTTGTCAAATCGGAAATCGCCGAAAATATCGCCGGCCAGGCAGGACTTGCCGCAGACCATATAGGGATGTTCGCCCTCGTTCGGCGAAACCTTCGCGGTTTCGCGATAGATCAGCAAATCGAGCATGTGGGCTTCGATGGAACTGTCGACGATGGCGAGATTCTTGCCGTTGAACAGCGTGTCGAGAACCGTCACCTCAAGTGTGGTGCTTTTGGTAATCGAAGCTTCGCCGGGTTCCAGATAGACCTGCACGCCATATTTTTCCGAGAACGCCCGCAGGCGGTCGCAGAACTGATCAAGCGGGTAATTGTCGCCGGTGAAATGAATGCCGCCGCCGAGGCTGACCCATTCGGCACGTGAAAGCAGCGATCCGAACTTCTCCTCGATCTGCGCCAACATACGATCGAACAGTGCGAAATCGCCGTTTTCGCAATTGTTGTGGATCATGAAACCGGAAATGCGGTCCATGACCTTGTCGACCTTGGCGACGTCCCATTCACCAAGACGGCTGAAAGGACGCGCGGGATCGGCAAGATCGAAACTGGAGGAGCTGACCTGCGGATTGAGACGCAGGCCACGCGTGATGCCGGCGGCCTTGTCGGCGAAACGCTCCAGCTGACCGATCGAATTGAAGATGATCTTGTCGGCGTTTGATATCACCTCGTCGATTTCGTAGTCGGCATAGGCAACGGAATAGGCGTGGGTTTCGCCACCGAATTTTTCGCGGCCAAGGCGCACCTCATAAAGCGAGGACGAGGTGGTGCCGTCCATATATTGCGACATGAAATCGAACACCGACCATGTGGCGAAGCATTTCAGCGCCAGAAGCGCCTTGGCCCCGGATTTTTCCCGCACATAAGCAATCTTCTCCATGTTTTGGAGAAGTTTTGTCTTGTCGATGAGGTAATAAGGCGTCTGAAGCATGGCGTTTCACATATTGATTGAAGTCAAGGTACGTCTCGATGATGGGCCTTATATGATGCTTGTGACAGGAAAACAAATGTCCGGCACTTAATTCCCGGAAAATCGCCCCCGGCCCGGAAAGTGCTGAAAGAAACACGTCACGTTACGGAACCAAGGCCGCACCGGCGCGTTTGAATGGCGGACAGGCGGGTGTTTCTTCCGCCGAAATGAAGGTTCGTGCGTGGCAGCAGTCGGTAAACATGCCGCCATCCCGTCAACGATGTTCAGGAAGGACTCCACCTATGGCAAGCGTGCGTAGCAGCGTTAATGACAAGATCCAGCAATCCCTCGAAAACGGTGATGCCGCCGACGTGGCAGCGCAGCTCGCCCAGCTTCGCGAAGATCTGGCAAATCTTGCCAAGAGTGTGAAAGCGCTCGGCGTCGGTGCCTCGCATGAGCTGAAGGCGCAGGCCGCCCGCGTGGCTGATGACGCGCTCACCGCCTCTGGCGAAATGGCCGACAGTGTGCGTAGCGAAATTTCGTCGCTGAACGATAATCTGACCGATCAGGTCCAGAGAAACCCGCTCCAGTCCCTCGGCATCGCCGTTGGCGTCGGCTTCGTGCTCGCTCTCCTCACACGTCGATAAGGCCGCATCATGCTTGAGGCATTGCTGGTCTATCTGGGAGACACCCAGCGCGAAGGACGCGTGGTGACGCGGCGTCTGCGTGCCACCATAATCCTGTGGGTGCTGACCGGTGTCTTTTTCCTGATTGCCTTCGTCGCCGCCGTGGTTGCAGGGTCGATCTATCTTGCCCGGCATGTCGGCGCGGGTCCCGCCGCGCTCGTCGTCGCGGGCACCGCGTTTCTGCTCGGCGTCATCATGCTGGTAGCGCTGGCAATCGTAAAAAGGCCCAGAGCCTATGCCGCACGGCCGGTAGCACCTTTGACGGCTGCTCCGCTGACGGCAGCCCCCCTCGCCTTGCAGTCACTGTTGACGCTGGCGATCCAGGCGCGGCCCTATGCGACGCTCGCTGTTGCCATGGCCGCCGGTTTCTTGGCGACAAGGGCCAATACGAGGAAAAAGAAATAAACACGCCTTCGGGCGTGTTTTATGCACTTCCGCAGACCCTCATAAAAGCTGTGCATCCAGATGATGGATGCGCAGTTTTTTTTATGTTACGCGCAATGGATAGACTGGCAAATGGCGTCCCGCGCCACGCCGCCCTTATTTGAACAAAGTGACATACAGTCTCGGCGCGTCCGTATTTATTGAAAGGCGTTTGATGAAGAAGAAAGTCCTTGTCGTTGGCGGTGCCGGTTATATCGGTTCGCACACCTGCCTTCTCCTCTCTGAGCGAGGATATGAACCGGTTGTTTTCGACAATCTGTCCAATGGACATGAGGAATTCGTCCGCTGGGGCCCCTTCGAACAGGGTGATATTCGCGACCGGGCGCGGCTGGACGAAGTCTTCGCCAAACACCAGCCGGAAGCCGTTCTGCATTTCGCGGCGCTGATCGAAGTCGGCGAATCGGTGAAGCAGCCCGTCGCCTTTTACGATAATAACGTCATCGGCTCGCTCAACCTGCTCTCCGCCGCGATTGATGCCGGCGTCACCGCCTTCGTCTTTTCTTCCACCTGCGCCACTTACGGATTGCCGGAGCAGGTGCCGATCGACGAGACGCACCGGCAGGCGCCGATCAACCCCTATGGCCGCACCAAATGGGTGGTGGAGCAGGCGCTGAAGGATTACAGCACCTATAAGGGCCTGCGCTCGGTCATGCTGCGCTACTTCAATGCCGCGGGCGCGGATTTCGAGGGCCGTATCGGCGAGTGGCACAAGCCGGAAACCCACGCCATCCCGCTCGCCATCGAGGCCGCACTCGGACGGCGTCAGGGCTTCAAGGTGTTCGGCACGGATTACGACACCCGGGACGGCACCTGCGTGCGCGATTACATTCACATTCTCGATCTCGCTGACGCACATGTGCGGGCGGTGGACTATCTGCTCGCCGGCGGCGAAACCGTCGAACTCAACCTCGGCACCGGCACCGGCACCACGGTAAAGGAACTGCTGGCGGCAATTTCCGAGGTGTCGGGCCGCCCCTTCCCGGTCGAATATACCGGCCGGCGCGACGGCGACTCCACCACACTCGTGGCCAATAACGACAAGGCTAAAGAGGTTCTGGGCTGGGAACCGCGTTATTCCCTGTCGGATATCATCAAATCCGCCTGGGCATGGCATTCATCCCGCAACGCCGGCGATTAAGCGGCCCGTGGGCCAAAACAAAAAAGACACCGGCCACTGGCCGGTGTCTCTCGCGGGACGGCTGAAGCCAACTCCCGCTCCTGCCTCCCAGGTATGGGATTAAGGCTTGGTGGCGGATGTGGTCGTGCTGTCAGGTGCCGCCGGGGTTGCCGCGTTCTTCTCGCTGGTCTTCTGTTCCAGCGTCTTGAACTCAGGTGCACTCTTAAGGGTTTCCGCCGTTTCGGTCGTCGTCAGGCGGATGGTGCCATCCTGCGCATTGCGCGTCATCGTCACCTTGTCCATGGGGACGGCTACATCCTTGGCGCCGATGCCGAGGAAACCGCCAACGCCGATCACGGCTGCGACCAGACCGCCATCTTCTTCCATGATGAGGTTGGTGACGTTACCGATGCTTTCATCGGCTGCGGTGTAGACCGACTTACCAATATAGTCATTGGCGCTGATCTGCGTTTCGCCCTGCTCGGTGATGTAAGCGCCACCCGTCGTTGTGGCCGCGCTGCCACTGGCAGCAGGAGCCGCAGGTGTCATCGGAGTGGCAGGCGGCGTTGCCGGCTCGGTCTGCGCACCCGGATTTGCCGGGGCAGGCTGGGTGGTGCCCTGAGCGATGGCAAGCGGCGCGAAAGCCGTCGTGCCCATCAGGGCTGCGGTGACGAGTATCGTAAGTTTCTGTGCCATTTCGTACCTTCCTTTCATCGTTCTCAACTGGCCGAGCGGGAATGAATTTCGCTTCCGCTCGCTGGCCGGTTCGTCTTGCAAACGGGCTGGTCGTTGAAATAGTTCCGATTTTTTCGGTCAAACCGGTTCATTTGCCGCATGTCGCGACAACCGAAGGTAAAAATCAGGCATTGCTAACGGGGGACAGCGCGGTATTATCCCTGCCGTAACAATGCCATAACTGCCGGAGTTTTTTATATGCCTCAACCCGGCAACAGACTGAAAGACATGATCTCGGCTTTACGGCGGCGCAGCGCGAATTTCTTTCCGACCGCCTCCATCGGCACTTATCTGGTGGTGATGGCAACCGTCATCACCCTGCCGCTGATCCTTTTTGTCGGCTATCTGATGCTGCGCCTCGAAGCCGAAAAACGCGACGACCTGCAAAGGGAGACCATCGAGGATGTCCGGGTCGTCAGCCGCAACATCGACCGTCGCCTGCAGGAAATCGCCACATCGCTCAATCTGCTGTCGCAGTTTCCCGAGCTTGAGAGTGGCAATCTTGCAGCTTTTCAGGGACGCGTCGCCGAAAGCCTGAAAAGGGAGGGCCTCTACGCCCTGCTCGCC
The DNA here is from genome assembly GCF_009498615.1 of Agrobacterium sp. ICMP 6402. Classification (NCBI taxonomy): domain Bacteria; kingdom Pseudomonadati; phylum Pseudomonadota; class Alphaproteobacteria; order Hyphomicrobiales; family Rhizobiaceae; genus Agrobacterium; species Agrobacterium sp. ICMP 6402. Next base: position 263,181 of record NZ_QSNV01000006.1, on the reverse strand, counting down.
GCCAAGGATGGCCAGCAGCGTCTCAACACCCGGGTGCCCTATGGCCAGCCTCTCGGCAAGGTGCCGGCGGAGGCCAATCTGGCGAAGGCGATAGAATCCCGCCGCATCACCGTCTCGGATCTGTTTTTCGGCTCCACCAGCAATGAGTGGGTGTTCAACGTCACCATGCCGCTCGACCCGGAACTGAGCCTGGCCGGAGACGCCCTGATCCTGACGCAGAATGCCAGCGATCTGAGCCGGCTTATTCCCACGGAAAACCTGCCGCGCAACTGGGCGGTCGCCATCATCGACGGCACCAACCGGGTTGTCGTTTCCAGCGCGCAGGATGAGGCGGCAGTCGGAAAACCCTTTGTCACCCCTGAAATATTGTCGGAAATGCAGGCCTTCAGTGGCAATTTCTTCGACGGCAAGGGCAATCTCTATGCCTATGCGCAATTGCCGGGCTGGCAGTGGAAAACCGTGATGTGGGGACCGCTTGCCGCAAGCCAGGCAGCACTGATCGACACATGGCGACAGATGATGATCGGCAGCCTCGTGCTGGTACTGATCGCCATCGGCGGCGCCTATCTGGTCGGCCGGCAATTGCGCAGCTCCATTCGCGATCTGACCCATATGGCGGAGCGCATCGGCGAAGGCGAGATCGTCGCGCCCGTCGATACCAAGATAAAGGAAGCCAATCAGGTCGCCATCGCGCTCTCCAACGCTTCCTTTGACAGAAGCCAGTCGGAAGAGCGGCTGCAATTGCTGCTGCATGAACTGGTTCACCGCTCCAAGAATATTCTGACGCTGGTTCAGGCGATGATACGGCAATTGGGGCGGGAAAATAAAAGCATCCCGGAATTCCAGAAAGAAGTCGACCATCGCCTGCGCGGTCTCGGCATGTCGATCCGGGCACTGGCGGAGGTTCAGTGGCAGGGGTTGCCGATCCACAAGCTGATCGAGACCCACCTCGAAGTTTTCGGCACCGTTTCGGAACGTGTCGTGCTGGCGGGAGACGATTTCATGCTTTCGCCGGAAGCGGCGCAGAATTTCGGGCTTGTGGTGCACGAGCTGACCACCAATTCCATTAAATATGGCGCGCTTTCGGCGCCGCTCGGGAAAATCACCGTGAGTTGGAAGCCGCTCGAAAAAGACGGTCGGCAGATGCTCCATCTTCTCTGGACCGAGACGGGCGGACCACCGGCTAGAGAGCCGAGCCGCAAAGGTTTCGGCACCACGGTCATCAAAAGACATGCGGAAGGCGCATTCGGCGGACATGTGACGACGGAATACCGCGAAACCGGCTTCGAATGGTCTCTGGAAGCGCCTATCCGCTATTTTACGCCGAAGCGACCGGACCCGGCGCACTGAAGCGCAACGGCGGTGAGAATGGCAGAAAATCTGCCCATTGCTAAAAAAATGCATTTTCCGGGAACCGAATGCGGTTGCATGCATTATTACTGCAGGCCAAGCAATTCCCCCGTCCCCGCCTGAAGCTTGGCTGACTATAAACGGGTTTCGCCCCTGAAAACCCGTCATAAAAATAGCACGGCTCTCCTATGGGCCGTGCTTTTTTATTGCGCCTTCGCAGATTGAAACAGGCTTTCGGCCTGACCTGAGGTCCGACAACTTTCTCAGGAATCCGTGCTATCGCCTGAAGGGAATTTCAACCGGTAAACGATGCGCTCCGGCGTCAGCTGGTATTCGGCACTTCCTCCAAGAGCGGAAGGAACCACCTTTTCCAGCACGACGCTGCCAAAACTGCCGCGCCTTGCCTCTGCAGGCTCCTTCGACGGCATCATCGGCTCGTTCCATTCGACGATATAAAAATCACCGTCCTGGCGACATTGCAGGGATATAGGCGGGTGATAGGCAAGATTGCCGCTGTGGCTCACCGTGTTGACGACCAGCTCATGGAAGGCCAGCCCGATATAAAGCGCACCATTCGGATTAAGCAGCAGGTTTTCCCCTTCCATGTGGATGAGGTTCGGATATTCCGGCACATAGAGATCGAATTGCTGGCGGAGAAGCTCGAATATGCGCGCGCCCCGCCAGTCCGAATCCGTGATGAGATCCTGGCTCTGGGCAAGCGCGTGCAGCCGCCCACGGAACTTGCGCAGAAAGTCATCTTTGGTGAGGCTGAAACGGGCTGTCTGGCCCGCAAGGCTCTGGATGATCGCCAGCAGGTTTTTGGAGCGATGGCTAACTTCTCGCAGCAGCGAGCGCAGAAGCTGCTCGCGCCGCCGTTCCGCCGTTACCTCCCGAATGGTGGTTTTCATCACCATCTGTTTGGCCTGGTTGACGGTGGAATGGACCTGAAACTGGAAAACGCGGTCCTTGCCCGCACTGACTTCCAGCATGCCCCGGCTACCAGCCGTGTTCATGTCCTTTTTGAGGTTCTCGAGCCGCACCGAGAGATCATTGCCGAACAGATTTTCATCGGTTGGATGGGAATCGGCCGGCAATTTCCAGACATCCGGCAGATTAGCCACGAATATGTAATCGCGCTTCCAGTCCTGCAGCATGACTGTCTCACCCGAATCGAGCAAGGCGAGAACGAGCGAATCATGAAGCTCACTCTCGTCCCTCTCCGCGTTATGCCATGCCAGCCGATGCAAATTCGTCTCCTTGCAGAAAGCCGCGGGTCAACGCCACGACTGTAACCGCCAACGCCCGGGCACCACACTGGTTCCCGGCCCGTCTGCGATTTCGGCAAATTTCACGCCGCGACGCGAGAGCTTTCGTTGAAAAACAGGGCCTGGCTGATAAGCGCTTTCACCATGTCCGGGTTGAAAGGTTTCGTCACAAGGAACGTCGGCTCAGGCCGCTCGCCCGTCAAAAGACGCTCGGGGAAAGCCGTGATGAAGATCACCGGGAGGGTGGTCATCTGCAGGATGTCCTTCATCGCATCGAGACCGGAACTGCCGTCGGCAAGCTGAATATCGGCAAGGATCATTTTCGGCTGCGTGCGATGGAAAAGGTCAAGCGCCTCGGTATGCGTGCGGGCGATACCCGTGACGCGGTGACCGAGATCGGTGACCATCTGTTCGATATCCATGGCGATCAGAGGTTCGTCCTCGATGATCATGATATCGGTTGCGACCTGCCGGGCGATTTCGGAAGCCGCCTCATCGATCAGCCTGCCGACCTGGTCTTCCGACACTTTCAGAACCTCTGCGGCTTCCGAAGGCGAGAACTCTTCGACCGTCGTCAACAGGAAAGCCTGACGTGCAAGCGGCGGGACGGCGGAGAGGTTCGCAGAAGCGCGCTTTTCCCATCCCGACAGGTTTTCATCGGCCTTAATATTGATCGTGACGGAACTAAAGATCGATACGAACAATTGATAGAGCGAAACGCGATCGCTGCTTGTCTGCGGGAAGATGCTGATATCGGCGATCAGAGCTTCGAGTGTTGCCGCAACATAGGCATCGCCCGTGGATTGTGAGCCGCAAACGGCACGCGCGAACCTGCGCAGATATGGCAGGTGCGGTGCGATGCGTGTAGAAACTGACATGGAATTCTCCCCTTTCATGCGGTCTGCAACGCAAACCCAAGATAGCAACGTGCGTATCGCAAAAAAAGTTCCCGACGGCCGGAACTATTTTTTTCACCGCGCATTATTTGCCACGACACAAAAGGAATACCGGACGTTATGAGCATGTTTCAATCGGACCAAGATTCGCCGGACAATTCGGCCGCCCCCCAGGTTCCACATTCCGGGCGGGCGGTGATTTCCCGCAAGCTCAGGGAGCTTTATGATGCCGTTCAGGATGAAGGCATCCCTGACAAATTCCTCGATCTTCTCGAAAAACTCGATGAAGCCGAAAGCAAAGCCAAAACAAAGGCTTCGGAGGAATGATGGCGAAAGAGCCGGAGCAGACAGAATATAATTTCAAGCGGGAAATGCTGGCGGCGCTGCCGAACCTGCGCGCCTTCGCGATTTCGCTCATCCGCTCGAGGGATCGTGCTGACGACCTCGTGCAGGACACGATCATGAAGGCCTGGGCGAAACAGGAGAGTTTCCAGCCGGGCACCAACATGCGCGCATGGCTGGTGACGATCCTGCGCAACGAGTTCTATAGCCAGATACGCAAATCCGGCCGCGAAGTGCAGGATACGGACGGTGTCTATACCTCGCGCCTTTCAGTGCCGCCCGAACAGCATGGTTCGGTCGACCTTCAGGATTTCCGTGCAGCACTGGAGAAACTGCCGGATGACCAGCGTGAAGCCATCCTGCTGATCGGCGCGTCAGGCTTTGCCTATGAGGAAGCCGCCGAGATTTGCGGCTGCCCGGTTGGCACGATCAAGAGCCGTGTCAGCCGAGCAAGATTGCGCCTTCAGGAGCTGCTGGGTATCGAAAACGAAAACGAATTCGGTCCGGACGCGCAGATGAGCGCTGTCACAGCAGCCGCCACGGCGCGCTGAAAGACCTGAATTTTGATAGCAACGAACGGGCAGGCCTGCGCCTGCCCGTTTTTCATGTCTGCCGGTAACGTGCGCTCCGGACGGACGACGAGGCCTTTTTTTCCTGGAATGCCCTAGATGCCGGTTTCCTTGACCGACTGCATGACCACGAAGGTCGAGGTATTGGCGACCGATGGCAGGCTCGAGATTTTCTCACCCAGCACCCGTCGATATTTGCGGATGTCGCTGGTGCGCACTTTCAGGAGATAATCGAAGGCGCCGGCGATCATGTGGCATTCCTCGACTTCCTTGATCTTGCGAACCGCCGTGTTGAATTCCTCCAGCGCCTTCTCTCGCGTATCGGAAAGTTTGACTTCGGCAAAGGCGATGTGATCGACGCCGAGTTTATGCGGATTGAGCACGGCCCGGAAGCCAAGAATATACCCCTCATCCACCAGCCGCTTCAGCCGCGTCTGGCATGGCGTCTTGGAAAGACCGACCCTTTTCGACAGTTGCAGCACCGACATGCGGCCGTCCTCGCTCAAGGCTTCCAGGATCTTGAGATCGAAGTGGTCCAGATCGTCTGTTTTGTGGCTATTTGCCATGTTATTTCACGCCATTTGAAGAAAACAAAAGTTCATATAGCCTGTTTTATTCCAAAAATAGGGCCATAGCAATTTCTCCAGCGATGGTATTGTCAGCAACAGGATGAAAAGCGGCGGGCGGAGGACACGCTGCCGCCGACGGCCTTTCTTCAACAGCTTTTTCAGGATTTTCAGAATGGCCGATGGTGCAAGCAACGCCGGTGTAGCAGTGAACGGTATTTTCCAGAATTTTGCGCCGCCGGTGCGTGAGCAAAGCCCGCTGCGCGAGGCGATCACCGCCGCCTATCGCCGCCCCGAGGAAGAATGCCTGGCCCCATTGATCGAGGCGGCAACGGTGACGCCGGAACAGACGAAAGCTATCCGCACCACCGCCGGCAAGCTGATCGAAGCGCTGCGCGCCAAGACCAAGGGCACCGGCGTTGAAGGGCTGGTGCAGGAATATTCGCTCTCCAGCCATGAGGGCGTGGCGCTGATGTGCCTTGCCGAGGCACTGCTGCGCATTCCCGACACCGCCACCCGCGACGCGCTGATCCGCGACAAGATCGCGCGTGGGGACTGGAAGTCCCATATTGGCGGCGGGCGCTCGCTCTTCGTCAACGCCGCCACCTGGGGTCTCGTCATCACCGGCAAGCTGACCTCGACGGTCAATGACAGCGGCCTTTCGGCAGCGCTGACCAAGCTGATTTCGCGCGCCGGCGAACCCGTCATCCGCCGCGGCGTCGACATGGCGATGCGCATGATGGGCGAACAATTCGTGACCGGCGAAACGATCGGCGAAGCCATCAAGCGCTCCAGGCCGCTGGAGGAAAAGGGCTTCCAGTATTCCTACGACATGCTGGGCGAAGCCGCGACCACCGCCAGGGATGCCGAGCGTTATTACAAGGATTACGAAAACGCCATCCACGCCATCGGCAAGGCCTCTGCCGGCCGCGGCATCTATGGTGGTCCGGGCATCTCCATCAAGCTTTCGGCGCTGCATCCGCGTTACGCCCGCGCGCAGGCCGAGCGGGTGATGGCCGAGCTTCTGCCGCGCGTCAAATCGCTGATGCTGCTCAGCAAGAAATACGACATCGGCCTCAATATCGACGCCGAGGAAGCAGACCGGCTGGAACTGTCGCTTGACCTTCTCGAAGAACTGGCGCTCGACAAGGACCTTGCCGGCTGGAACGGCCTCGGCTTCGTGGTGCAGGCCTATGGCCGCCGCTGCCCCTTCGTGCTGGATTATATCATCGATCTCGCCCGCCGTTCCGGCCGCCGCATCATGGTGCGCCTCGTCAAGGGCGCGTATTGGGATGCGGAGATCAAACGCGCGCAGGTGGACGGGCTGGAGGACTTCCCGGTCTTCACCCGCAAGGTGCACACCGATGTCTCTTACATTGCCTGCGCCCGCAAGCTGCTCGACGCGCGCGACGTGATCTTCCCGCAGTTTGCGACCCACAATGCGCAGTCCATGGCGACGATCTATCATCTGGCTGGCCCCGAATTCAAACTTGGCGATTATGAATTCCAGTGCCTGCATGGCATGGGCGAACCGCTTTACAGCGAGGTCGTCGGCAAGAAGAAACTCGACCGCCCCTGCCGCTTCTATGCCCCGGTCGGCACGCATGAGACGCTGCTTGCCTATCTGGTTCGCCGTCTTCTCGAAAACGGCGCGAACTCCTCTTTCGTCAACCGCATCGCCGATCCCGCCGTTCCGGTCGATTCCCTGCTGGAAGACCCGGTCACAGTGGTCAAGGCTTATGCCGTTCCCGGCGCACGGCACGACCGTATCGCCGCGCCCGAAGGTCTCTTTGGCCCGGAACGGAAGAATTCCGCCGGCCTCGATCTTTCCAGTGAAACAACGCTCTCCGCACTCGACAGCACCTTGAAGGCAGCTGCGGCAACCGAGTGGAAAGCCGCAGCGCCGCAGGCGAGCGGCCAGACACGGCCGGTGCTCAACCCCGGCGACCACACGGATATTGTCGGCCATGTGACCGAACCGACCCAAGCCGATGCCGAAGCGGCGATGCAGCGGGCGGCAGCCTCCACCTGGCCCTCCACCCCTGTTGAAGAGCGCGCCGCCTGCCTGGAGCGCGCCGCCGACGCAATGCAGGCCGAGATGCCCGAGTTGCTCGGCCTCATCATGCGCGAGGCGGGAAAATCCATGCCCAACGCCATTGCCGAAGTGCGCGAGGCGATCGACTTCCTGCGTTATTACGCAGCGGAAGCACGCAAGAATTTCAAGGCCGACGAGACGCCGCTTGGCCCCGTCGTCTGCATCAGCCCTTGGAACTTCCCGCTCGCCATCTTCATCGGTCAGGTGGCGGCTGCACTGGTTGCCGGCAATCCGGTTCTGGCGAAACCCGCCGAAGAAACGCCTTTGATCGCCGCCCAGGGCGTGCGCCTGCTGCATGAAGCCGGCGTTCCGCAGGACGCCGTGCAGCTTATGCCGGGCGACGGCAAGACGGGCGCGGCACTTGTCGGCTCACCGCTGACGGCGGGGGTGATGTTCACCGGTTCGACAGAAGTGGCGCGGCTCATTCAGGGCCAGCTGGCCGGCCGGGTTCTGACTAACGGCCAGCCGGTTCCGCTGATTGCCGAAACCGGCGGCCAGAACGCCATGATCGTCGATTCCTCGGCGCTCGCCGAACAGGTGGTCGCCGATGTCATCGCATCGGCCTTCGACAGCGCCGGCCAGCGCTGCTCGGCGCTGCGCATTCTCTGCCTGCAGGAAGATGTGGCGGACCGCACGCTCACCATGCTCAAAGGCGCGCTGCATGAATTGCGGATCGGCCGCACCGACCGGCTTTCCGTCGATGTCGGCCCCGTCATCACCGCTGAGGCCAAGGGCATTATTGAAAAGCATGTTGACGACATGCGCGCGCTCGGCCACCGCATCGAACAGATCACGCTTGCGGGTGAAACCGGCAAGGGCACTTTCGTGCCGCCGACCATCATCGAGATGAAATCGCTTGCCGATCTGAAGCGGGAGGTTTTTGGCCCGGTGCTGCATGTCATCCGCTTCAAGCGCGACAATCTCGACCGGCTGATCGATGAGATCAACGCCACCGGTTACGGCCTGACCTTCGGCCTGCATACGCGCCTCGATGACACGATCCAGCATGTGCTGTCACGCGTCGCGGCCGGCAATCTTTATGTGAACCGCAACATCATCGGCGCGGTTGTCGGCGTGCAGCCCTTTGGCGGACGCGGTCTTTCCGGCACCGGCCCCAAGGCCGGCGGCCCGCTCTATCTCGGCCGCATGACGCAGGCTGCGCCGAAGATTGACCGGGTCGCAAGCCAGCAGGATCAGGCCGCCATCGATCTTGCCCGCTGGCTGGATGAAAACGGCGAAACCGTTGCGGCTGAAGCCGCACGGCAGGCGGCAGCACTTTCCGGTCTCGGCTTCGAAACCGAGCTGGCAGGCCCCGTCGGCGAACGAAACGTGTATGCGCTGCATCCGCGCGGCAGGATTCTGCTGGTCCCGGCAACCGAACAGGGGCTTTACCGCCAGCTTGCGGCAGCGCTCGCCACCGGAAACACGGCCGTCATCGACAATGCCTCTGGCCTCGAAAAATCGATCTATGGGCTGCCGGCAACCGTCACCTCGCGCATCGTCTGGGCGGATGACTGGGCGAAATCCGGTCCCTTTGCGGGCGCCTTGGTCGAGGGTGACGCGGAGCGCATCGTGACGACCAACAAAAAAATCGCCACCCTGCCCGGCCCGCTGGTTCTCGTGCAGGCCGCGACCACGGAAGCGCTTTCCGGTGAAAGCCAGCCCTATAATCTCGACTGGCTGGTCGAAGAAGTCTCCGTCAGCGTCAACACGACCGCGGCCGGGGGCAATGCCAGCCTGATGAGCATCGGCTAAGCGGCACCATTGCCCAAAAAAATCGGCGCGGACAAATCCGCGCCGATAAAGGCAATACCACAGGATCATCATCGCTCCATACGAGCGACAGGTCACAGATGTCATTCGATGTCGAAGGACACGCCCTGCGCCAGCGGCAGCGACTTGGAATAATTGACCGTGTTGGTGGCGCGGCGCATATATGCTTTCCACGCATCCGAACCAGATTCACGGCCACCGCCGGTTTCCTTCTCTCCCCCGAAAGCGCCACCGATTTCTGCGCCCGAGGTGCCGATATTGACGTTGGCGATGCCGCAATCCGAGCCTTCCGACGACAGGAAACGTTCCGATTCCTGAATGTCGCGGGTGAAGATCGACGATGAAAGACCGGCGGCGACGGCGTTATGCGCGTCGATCGCCTGATCGAGATCGCTGTATTTCATCACATAGAGGATCGGCGCGAAGGTCTCTTCCAGCACCGGGCCAACCTGTTGAGGCATTTCGACAAGCGCGGGCTTCACATAATAAGCATCCGCCGCACCCGTATCCACACGTCCACCGCCATTCACCACGCCGTCATGGGCTTTCGCCGCCTCAAGCGCCTTCTGCATGCCGTCAAAAGCCGCCTTGTCGACCAGCGGGCCGACGAGTGCGGAACTTTCCAGCGGATTGCCAACGGAGACGGAGGCATAAGCCTTTTTCAGGCGCGGCACGAGCTGATCGTAAACGCTGTCATGCACGAAAAGACGGCGAAGCGTGGTGCAGCGCTGGCCGGCCGTGCCCATGGCGCCAAAGGCAATGGCGCGCAGCGCCATGTCGAGATCGGCGGACGGGCACACGATGCCGGCATTGTTGCCGCCGAGTTCCAGAATGGCGCGGGCAAAGCGCTTTGCCAGACGCGGGCCGACATCACGGCCCATGCGGGTGGATCCGGTGGCAGAGACCAGCGGCACCTTGGCATTATCCACCAATGCTTCACCCACGGCACGATCGCCGATCAGCAGCTGCGAAAGACCTTCAGGCGCATCGCCGAAGCGGGCGGCGGCCCGTTCGAAGATGCCCTGAACGGCCAGCGCCGTCAGCGGCGTCTTTTCCGATGGCTTCCAGACCACCGCATTGCCGCAAACGATGGCGAGTGCAGCATTCCACGACCAGACGGCGACGGGGAAATTGAAGGCCGAGATGACGCCGACGACACCGAGCGGATGCCAGGTCTCCATCATGCGGTGGCCGGGACGTTCGGTGGCGATGGTGAGGCCATAAAGCTGGCGGGAAAGACCGACGGCGAAATCGCAGATATCGATCATTTCCTGCACTTCGCCGAGACCTTCGGACGGGATCTTGCCCGCTTCCAATGACACGAGACGGCCGAGATCGGTCTTGAAGGCGCGCAGCTCTTCGCCAAGCAACCGGATTAGCTCGCCACGGCGGGGCGCCGGCACATTGCGCCATTGCTTGAAGGCGGCATCGGCCTTATCGACCACGGCTGCCACGCCCTCGACCGAAACGGTCTTCAGGTTCGCGACCTGCTCACCCGTCACCGGGCTGAAGGACGCCATGGTGCCGCCGGTATAAAGATCGCGGGCAACACCCATCCTGTCGAGCAAGGCGGCTGCTTCCTGTTTCACGTCAAGCTTCGTGGTCGCATCCATGTCCAATTATCCTTTTTGGCTGAAAGGGGAGGAAAGGCCGTTTTTGATACGGCTCTTTCAACTCCCGTCGCTCTTCTTTCCCCGAATTTGTCAACGGCGCCGCCAAGCCGGCAAAACACCATTCCATTCATTCCCGTAATCATATATGGGCATAACAACCCTTTTCCAATGAGGAAAGCGGGTAAGTTGATGCGAGAACGGAATGGATCCACGCAGACGACTGGTCCCCGATATCGTCACCCTGCAGGCGTTTGAATGCGCGGCACGGCATGGCAATTTTACCCGTGCGGCGGAAGAACTCAACCTCACGCAGAGCGCGGTGAGCCGGCAGATCGGCGAACTGGAAGCGCAGACGGGAATGCAGCTTTTCGAGCGCATCCGCAGGCGTGTCGTGCTTTCGGAAGCGGGGCGCAAATTCCTGCCCGATGTACGGCGCCTGTTGCAGCAATCCGAGCAGCTGATGGTGCGTGCGGTCTCGGCCGGAACATCGCACGCCTCTCTGTCCGTCGCAACGTTGCCAACCTTCGGCAGTCGCTGGCTGATGCCGCGCCTCTCCCGCTTTATCGATGCCAATCCGGATATGGCGATCACGATCGGCTCGCGCTCGCATCCCTTCGATTTCGACGAGGAAGGGTTTGATCTCGCCATTCACTATGGCCAGCCGGTCTGGGCGCATGGAACCTGCACGTTTTTATGCAATGAGGTGATCGTGCCGGTCGCGAGCCCCGCCCTGCTCAGCCGCGCCAACGTGAACCGGGCGCAGGATTTGGCCGAACACCCATTGCTGCATGTGACGACGCGGCCCAAACTATGGACGGAATGGCTGGAGATGAACGGGGTGACGGCGGAAAATGCCTATCATGGCAGCCGTTTCGATCAGTTCTCGATGATCATCGAAGCCGCCGCAAGCGGCATCGGTTTTGCCCTTCTGCCGAAATATCTCATCGAGGCGGAACTAGCCTCCGGCCGCCTCGAAATCGTCTTCGACATCCCCTTGCAGACCGCCAAGAGCTATTACGTCGCCCTGCCGGAAGGGCGGCAGGACAATGCGCTTGCCCGTGCCTTTCAGGCCTGGCTGCTCGATCAGGTCGGCAAGCCGGTCTGATTTTCACCGGCGACCAAACCTCAAAGGCGATTGCGGAAAAATGGGTTCCAGCGCACGGTGCCGAGCCTTACCTTTTCACGGATCATCGTCAGGAGTCCCGATCCAGCGATGACGGCGAGACCCAGCACCGCAACGGCGTCAGGGTACTCGTGAAAGAAGGTCATGCCGATCGCCACCGCCCAGAGGATTTGCGAATAATGCGAAGGCGCGATCTGGCTTGCGGGCGCAATGCGGGTCGCAACCAGAAGGGTGATCTGTCCCGTTGCCGTACAAAGGCCGATGAAGGCGAAGGCCAGAAGCTGGTGCAGGTTGGGCATGACGAAATCGGGAATCGAGGCGATGCCGTTAAAAGTCAGGCCGTAAATCAGCAGCACACCCATGATCGAGGTGCGCTTTTCCTTTCCCGCCAGCGAGCGCAGCAGCACGATGGTCATTGCCGCCAGGAACGCCACGCCGATGGCGGCAAAATGCCCGAGTTCCAGCGACTTGAAGCCCGGCCGTACAACGAGAATGACGCCGACGATGCCGGCCAGAACCGCTGCCCAGCGCCACGGGCCGATATTCTCCTTCAGCACCACGGCGGAAAGGACGGTGACGAAAAGCGGCGACAGAAAGATCAGCGCATAGGCTTCCGCCAGCGGAATGGTGGTGAAGGCATAGATGCCGAAAATGCCGGCGAAGAGACCGGAAATCGCGCGCCCATGCACCGCGAAGGGCCGGCTCATGCGCCAGAATTCGCGCCACCTTTCCTCACGCGGCTTGCTGAAAAAGATGAAGATGCCGGAGAAGAGGATGCTGAAGAAGCCGATTTCGAAAACGCTGATCTGCGATCCAAGCGACTTGATGGTGGCATCGCCCATGGAAAAGGTCGCATAAGCGAACAGACCGAGCAGAAAACCCTTTTGCATGTGACTTCCCCGAACACCGACCGCAATGCAAAGCATCCCCCGGCCGCGTGGAACGCGACCCGGACGCCCCTTAAAGGGACAGACAGTCTGGCAGATTTGATCCTCACCCTATGGCTAGACCCGGCTACCTATGAGTGCAAGCCGCAAAAGAAGCAAAATTGCCCAATTGGACCCGGCCAGTGCAAATGGCTGCAAGGTGCGGCAAATTTGTCCCGCCGCCGCCATCACATCACCGTCATGGAAAGAGGTTAGCCGGTGTTGATCGTAGCGCTTGGCGACGGGCATGAAGGCGGCTAAATATTATCATGTGATTTTCGCCCGCCGATTTCCCCGGCTGGTATTACCGCGTTAACATGGCCTCGCTAACCGAAAGGAAAAAGAATGCGGATTGTGATGATCGGTTCAGGTTATGTCGGCCTCGTGTCCGGCGCGTGTTTTGCAGATTTCGGTCACGATGTGGTCTGCGTCGACAAGATGCCAGAGAAGATCGAGGCCCTGAAAAAAGGCCAAATTCCGATCTTCGAACCGGGTCTGGAGACGATCGTCGCCAACAATGCCAGGGCTGGCCGGTTGAGTTTCACCACCGATCTAACCGCTGCCGTCGCCAATGCCGAGGTCGTCTTCATCGCGGTCGGCACGCCCTCGCGGCGCGGCGATGGCCATGCCGATCTCGGTTATGTTTATGCGGCAGCAAAAGAGATCGCCCATGCGCTGGATGGTTTCACCGTCATCGTCACCAAATCCACCGTTCCCGTCGGCACCGGCGATGAGGTGGAGCGCATCATTCGCGAGGAAAACCCTTCCGCCGATTTCGCCGTGGTGTCCAATCCGGAATTCCTGCGCGAAGGTGCCGCCATCGAGGATTTCAAGCGGCCGGACCGCATCGTCGTCGGCCTTTCGGACGAGCGCGCCCGCCCTGTCATGACGGAGGTTTACCGTCCGCTCTACCTCAACCAGTCGCCGCTGCTCTTCACCACGCGGCGCGCCTCGGAACTGATCAAATATGCCGCCAACGCCTTTCTGGCGATGAAGATCACATTCATCAACGAAATGGCCGACCTCTGTGAAAAGGTCGGCGCCAATGTGCAGGACGTGTCGCGCGGCATCGGTCTCGATGGCCGCATCGGCTCGAAGTTTCTGCATGCCGGCCCGGGATATGGCGGCTCCTGTTTCCCAAAGGATACGCTGGCGCTCGCCAAGACCGCGCAGGATTATGATGCGCCGGTGCGGCTGATCGAAACCACCATCGCCATCAACGACAATCGCAAGCGCGCCATGGGCCGCAAGGTCATCAACGCCATGGGCGGCGACGTGCGCGGCAAGAAGATCGCCGTGCTTGGCCTTACCTTCAAGCCGAATACCGACGACATGCGCGACAGCCCGGCAATCGCCATCATCCAGACCCTGCAGGATGGCGGTGCACGGGTTGTGGGCTACGACCCCGAAGGCATGGCGAATGCCCGCCATCTGATGGAGGATATCGAATACGCAACAGGTCCCTACGAGGCGGCGGAAGATGCCGATGCGGTGGTGATCGTGACGGAATGGAACCAGTTCCGCGCGCTTGATCTGCCGCGCCTGAAGGCGATCATGAAAAACCCTGTTCTGGTGGACCTGCGCAATATTTACCGCACGGATGAAGTCGCCGCGCATGGCTTCATCTATGCTGCCGTCGGCCGCCCGCATGAGGGTGGCCCCGGCAAAGAACTTTAGCGATCTGTCGTCTGGAATTTCACTGAAACAATTTTCGCGCTTCGGTTTAACCGCAAACGCACCAACAGATTCGGGATATAGTCATCATGCGTTATCTGGTTACCGGCACGGCTGGCTTCATCGGCTTTTACGTCGCAAAGCGGCTGCTGGATGCCGGCCACTTCGTGACCGGCTTCGACGGCATGACGAAATATTATGATGTCAGCCTGAAAGAAAAACGCCACGCCATCCTTTCCCGCTCCAACGGCTTCCGGGCTGAAATCGGCATGCTGGAAGATACCGATGCGTTGAAGCGGGCGGCGGAGGCCGCAGAACCGGAAATCATCATCCATCTCGCCGCCCAGGCCGGTGTTCGTTACAGCCTTGAAAATCCGCGCGCCTATATCGATTCCAATCTCATCGGCTCGTTCAACATGCTGGAGCTCGCGAGAAGCCTTGATGTCAAGCACCTGATGCTGGCATCGACCTCCTCCATCTACGGTGCCAACGAAAAAATCCCCTTTGCGGAGAGCGACAAGGCCGACGAGCCGATGACACTTTATGCCGCCACCAAAAAATCGATGGAGCTGATGGCGCATAGCTATGCACATCTGCACAAATTACCCACCACAGCATTCCGCTTCTTTACGGTCTACGGGCCATGGGGCCGGCCGGACATGGCGCCGATCAAATTCGTCGATGCCGTCTCCAACGGCCGGCCGATCGATATTTACGGCCAAGGCAATATGAGCCGCGACTTCACCTATATCGACGATTTGGTCGAAGGCATCGTCCGGTTGAGCCAGATCATCCCGTCGGAAGAAAACCGGGTTACGCAGGAAGGTGTCACCGACACACTCTCGCACCACGCGCCCTTCCGCGTCGTCAATATTGGCGGCGGCCAGCCGGTGGAGCTGATGCAATTCGTCGAAACGATCGAAAAGGCAGTCGGCAAGCCGGCAATCCGCAACATGCTGCCGATGCAGCAGGGCGACGTTCCGCGCACCTTTGCCTCGCCCGATCTTCTGAGGGCATTGACCGGTTATGTGCCACAAACCCCGGTCGAGGAGGGCATCAAGGCCCTCGTCGCCTGGTATCGGCAAATGCAATCGTCCGAGCTGCGGGAGTAGTTCAGAGCGTTGCGAGCAACCGGTTGGAGAGCGCGCCACCCGATGCGGCCTGCATGGAGACTTTGGTTTCCACCGCTTCGATGATCGTATCGCTGAAATCGACATTGGTGAGTTCAAGGATATTCGATAACCCACCGGGCGAAAACACGTTCACCTCCAATATCTTGTCGCCAACGATATCAAGCCCCACGAGGAACATGCCGTCCTCCACCAGCTTCGGCCGCATCATTTCGGCCAGCGCCACGATGTCGTCCGTCACCTTCACCGCTTCCGCGGTGCCTTTGGCGTGGATGTTGGAGCGCAGATCGCCTTTGGCCGGCACGCGACGAAGCGCTGCATATTGGCCGTCCCGCATCAGTGGCCTGCCATTCATCATGAAGAAGCGAATATCGCCGTCCTTGGCGGCCGGCAGATAGGCCTGCGCGATCAGATAACCCTCAAGGCTGACCGCCTCGAAAATCTGGTTGAGGTTGGCTTCTTTGCTGGAGCCGATCTTGAATACGTTCTTGCCGCCGGAGCCCTGCAGCGGCTTGACGATGACGCCCTTGGGATGGGCATCGGCAAAGGCCCGGATTTCCTCGACATTGCGCGAAATGATCGTGGTCGGCCGGACGATTTCGGGAAAGCTCTGGAAATAGAGCTTGTTCTGCGCCAGCGCCAGACCTTCCGGATCGTTCAGCACCACGACGCCGCGCTGTTCGGCAAGCCGCCCGAACAGAATGCCGGCATGCACTGCCCATGGCCGCGTCGTCTGGTCGAGCGACGGGTCGTTGCGCAGCATCAGCGCGTCGATTTCCTCGATATCCATGGTCCGCCGCTCCAGCGCCTTATCCTGAAGCGTGGTGTGGAATGTCTCGCCCTTTTTGATTTTCGCCTTCGGCAGTACGGTGGCATGGATGGTCAGGCTGTCATCCGACCGCAAGGTGAAGTCGCCGGGTGTGAGATAAACCACCTCATGGCCGCGATTGAGCGCCGCCATGGCCAGCAGGCCGGTAGCGTAATTTGGTCCCTCGGTCTCGATGGAATTGACGAAAAATGCGATACGCATGAAGCCCCTCCTATAATGTCGCCAGTTCGGCAATGGATAATCCCGCCCGTATTTTTTCGAGCCGCTCATTGGCCTTAGCGGGCAGTAAGAAAGCGGGCCTGACACCCGGCGGCCGCAAGAGACCGCGCAGGGCAAGCTCCTGCATGACAGGGAAATGGGCGGCAGCGATCTTGCCCATCCAGAATGGATCAAGCGCCCCGCCCCTGCGCAAATGCTCCAGCACCTCGGCCAACCCACGCAGATAAATCGCATCCTTCGACAGGCCGCCGCCGCGATAGATGCGCAGCACCATGTTGAAAGCGCCGGCCTCGTCGAAACCGTGATCGCGGGTCATGATGCGGAAGGTCTCAACGAAAGTCGCGCCATCAAGCATGGTGGCGCAGCCGACGACGCGCCCGGCAATCAGCCGCAGGCGCTCGCGCGTCATGCCACCGGCCAGATGTTCCGCCAGCACCGCCAGCCCCTCCTGCACGCCCTCATAACCGGAAAGGCCGGTGCGGAAGAGCCGCAGGCCCTGAGACGAGCCGTTGAAATAGGTGAGAAGATGCACGCCGATCTCATGCGACAGCAGTGCCTCGACGCGGCGCTGTTCCATGACGGTGTGGCGGGAAATCAAAAGCTTCTCGCCCGTCACCATCAGGCCGGGCGGCAGGTCGTCGCGGATTTCAACGCGGGCCTTGAATTCCGGTTCTTCCGCCAGATAGGTCTCGACCATCTCGCGCGATTTCCTGGCGACCGCGTAACAATCGACCATGGCGATTTCGCCGCTTTCCTGGGCGCGTGGGCAGTCCTCAAGCACACGAAGCGCCAGCGTCAGAAGAGCGGGTTCGACGGCGCCATAGAGGGCGCGCGAAAAATCGGTGAAGGTTCGATGATGCAGGTTCGCAAGCATCGTTAGCTGCAGATCGATCTCCTGCTGTTTCTCCCGGTAGAGATGATAGAGCACCGGGTCTTCCAGATGATCGAAAACGACGGAATAGAGCCTGCGTTTCTGCTCCTCGACATCAACGCCGAGCGGCCGATAAAGCAGGCGTGGCGCAAATTGAAAGCTGCCATCGCGAAACTCCTCAAACGCCCGGCGGGCATTGATCGGTGTAACGGACAGAAGAAAATCGAAGGATGAAACGATCTCATCCACCGAGCGGTCGGCGCGCCGGACGGCATCGACAAAGGCCTTACGGCCAAGCGCCCGGTGGCTGGTGACTTTCAGCGCATCCATGCCGGAGGCAAATGACGAGAAGGCTTGCAGACCGGCATCGAATAGATCGGCGATCATAGTTTCGCGCAGGCCCGGATAATCGGCACCGGATTCCGGCTGTCGATAGATCGGCGCGAAGCGCACACTGATGCAGGGAAAATCCAGACCGGCATTCTGAAACCTGAGGATCGGATCGGCATCCAGCTCTGGCCGGGTGATGCGCGGCGTGCGAAACCGCACTTCGGCATCACAGACCGCCTTGATGAAGACCCGGCGGGCTTTCTGCGTTTCCGGTTCGGAGGTCGCTGAAACAGAAACCTCATAATGCGGCAGAAAGGGGGAATCGTCGGCCAGCAGAATATCGTGTTCCAGCTCGCCTATATCGATCACCAAGAAAGCGCCGAAGCGCTGCCGCATGGCCATGCCAACAGCCTCGATCAGCGGCGCAGCCTCCTGAATGTTCGAGGCTATGAGATAGGATGCGTGGGCGGCGGCGATATCCCGCGCAGCGAGGTCTTTCGTGCCGCCCGTCAGATGCAGGCAGAGGAACGGCAGCGGCCGGTCGATGTGCAGCCTGCCGTTTTTTCCGACATCCCGGCGGATAGCCTTGCCGGCCTCCAGGCAGGAGACGACATCATCCACCAGATCGGCGATGGGGGAAGGCTCGCTGCGGGCGGAGGAAACACTCATCGCCGCGACCCCAGGCATTTCTCAAGAACCGGCTGAAGGGCGGCGATCGTGTCACGGATATCCGAGATCACCCGTGTGTCCGGCTTTCCCGTCCATTCATCCATGAAGAATTTCTTGAACTCGATTGCAATCGCGCAGCCGTTTTCGGCAAATCGTTCGTGGATGAAGCGGGTCTGCTCCCCTTTGCCCTGAAACGCCACATTCTCTCGAACATCAAGGCGTCGACCACCAATGGTCGCTGACGCGAAATGATGACCGACGGCGCTGACCACATCGCTCCAGCTGCTGCGATCCATGGAAAATGTACCGATATTGATATCGGGCGCTTCCACCTGCGCCGTCGCAGGCGCGGCAGCGCCCTGCCGGCGATGATTGTAGCTGTGCACATCCAGCACCACGAAAGCTCCGTACCGCCGTTCCACCGCGGACAGAACCGTCTCCAGCATCGCATAATAATCGGCGTGGAAGTCGAGCGATTGCCGAAGCGCTTCCTCTGTCGGCTCCTCGTTCCAGACCTCAAGCCCCCAGGATTGCTCGGGCTTCAGGTAGATCGCCTGATCGGCAGCGCGGTTGAGATCGATTTCGAAGCGAGAATGATGAACGACGAGACGATTAGTCAGCCCCGAAATCATCTCGCCGGTGAAGGGATCTTCCTCGCGCAGCCTCTGTTCGGCTGAAAGGGCCATGAGCCCCGCCACCTCCGGGCGAATGAAATGGCCGTCGTGAATGGCCGTGCCGACAACGGGGGAATTGCCGAAGTCGATCGACCAGAAACCCCTGTTTTTGTTGTAACCGTAATGTTCGCCGTCGCTGTGTCTGGCTGCCATGCTGCCTCCCCTGCATCGGGTGTAAAACAACGCGACTTGCCCGTTTGTTCCGGGAAAAATTGCGCACGATACATTTGCCCCCTGCACAGACACCGCCCGAAAAACTGCGGAACCATCCCGGAAAGCTCACGTTGTTCTGACAGGAGGGCCGCCGTGTCAAACGGACGTGATGGTGCCGAAGAACATCGGGATTTTTCCGTTTTCTCCCGGTGGCCAACGAAGCGGCAGTCGAGCTTCTCACCCATCCGGCGTCCCTCCGTCCCCACTTTCCCCGCACAAGGAGCTGCGACATGGAAAAGACCGAAACGCGCAAACTTGCGGAAGAATATCTGCGACTTGGCGGCACACGTCAGGTGATGATCGACGACAACAAGACCTTCGTGCGCCAATGGGAAAACGAACCGGCAGAGGCCGAGACATTCTGGCAAACGCACATCGAAAATCTCGAGGCCGAACGCCGCAAGGACGTGGAATTTTTCCTGCCCTCCGTGAATTCGGACAAGGACGACTGAACCCGGAAGGAGACAGACATGACTTCAATCAACGCTGCAAAAATCGTCATTCTCGCAACCGACGGCTATGAGCGCTCGGAACTCAGGGTGCCCTACGATCAGCTGAAGGCCAAAGGTTCCGATGTAAAGATCGCCTCGATCAAAACAGGCGAAATCAAGAGCTGGGATGAAAAGAACTGGGGCGACAGCATCGCCGTCGATCTTTCCGCCAGGAACGTCAAATCGGATGATTTTGACGCGCTGGTTCTTCCGGGTGGCCAGATCAACCCGGATATTCTGCGCCATGATGAGGATGCGATGCGCGTGGTGCGCGATTTCGTCAAATCCGGCAAGGTGGTGGCCGCCATCTGCCATGCGCCATGGCTGCTGGTGGAAGCGGATGCCCTGCGCGGTCGTGACGCCACCTCTTATTGGTCGATCAAGACAGACCTGAAAAACGCCGGCGCCAACTGGAAGGACGAAAAGGTGGTGACGGACAAGGGTATCATTACTTCCCGCAGTCCCGAGGACCTCGACGCCTTCGTTGCGAAAATCGTCGAGGAGGTCGAGGAAGGCCGCCACGAACGCCGCGCCGCTTAAAGGCCCTTACCATCCCGTGTCGCCGGTTTCCGGCGGCACTTTTATTGGGAGAGACCCATGAAAAGCAGATTGCTGGCGAGCGGCGCGGAGCGCACCTTCATTCTCGTCATTGAACCGGAAGAAGAAGCCTTGGAGGCTATCCGGCGTTTTGCCGCGACCGAGAACATCAACGCCGCTTCGGTGACGGCGATCGGGGCCTTTGCCACGGCAACGCTCGCCTTTTTCGATCTTTCGACGCAAGCATATAATGAAATCCCTGTCACCGCGCAGAGCGAGGTTCTGAGCCTGCTTGGTGATATCACCCTTGATGAAAACGACACGCCCAATCCGCATCTGCATGTGGTTCTGGGCTTTGCCGATGGATCCACCAAGGGCGGCCATTTTCTGAAGGGAGTGGTACGACCGACCCTGGAAGTGGTCATCCGCGAAACACCCGCGGAATTGCGGCGCAGCTATCGCCCGGAATTCGGCATCGCCCTTATCGATCCCGCGAAATAAACCGGCGGAACCGGAAAAACACCATTGCGTTATTCCCCCATGTGAGGGGCGGCATGGCGGCAGCGATCAATCGAAAAGACACCGGTGACGATGAGGTCAGACAGTTTCTGACCGGTCTGGCACGTGGCACGGCGGGTGCCCTGCTGTTTGCACTGCCGATGCTGATGACCATGGAAATGTGGTTTCTCGGTCTTTACATCAATCCGTGGCGGCTGCTGCTGCTCTGCATCCTCAACCTGCCGCTGCTGCTGCTTCTCGCCCGCCGCATCGGCTTTGAGAATATTCATTCCTGGGGCCAGGCGCTGCGCGACGCGATCACTGCCTACGGGCTCGGCATAGCCGTCAGCGCCGCTGTGCTGTTGCTGTTCGGTATCCTGAACGACCAGATGACCGTCTCCACCATCATCACCAAGATTGCGCTGCAATCCGTGCCGGCGAGCATCGGCGCGCTGCTCGGCCGCAGTCAGCTGGGCCAGCATTCGGATGCGCAGGACGAAGAAGAAGGCGAATATTCCGGCAAGACCGGTTATCTGCACGAACTGTTCATGATGATGGTCGGCGCGCTCTTTCTGAACCTCAATGTCGCGCCAACGGAAGAGATGATCCTGATCGCCTATAAGGTGACGCCCTATCACATTCTGGCGCTTTGCCTGCTGTCGATTGCCATCATGCACGGCTTTGTCTATGCGCTTCATTTCAAGGGCTCTCACCAGCTGCATGAGGGGCAGCAATGGTGGCAGTCCTTCATCCGTTTTACCCTGCCGGGCTATGTCATCGCCATCGCCATCAGCATCTACACGCTCTGGACCTTCGAGCGTCTCGACCATACGTCGCTGTCGCAGATCATGAGCGCCGCCGTCATTCTCGGCGTTCCGGCTTCGATCGGCGCGGCCTCTGCCCGATTGATCCTGTGAGGACAAGATGACGATATCGAAGGGTAACAAACACACCGAAAGTTCCGATCCCCATTGGATAGAATGGGTGACAGGTGCGATCTGCACCCTTCTCGTTACGGCCATGCTCGGCTGGATCGCCTACGACATCTATCGTTACCAGCCTGAGGATGCCCGTTTCGAAATAGCCGTCACCGGCGTGGAGGGGCAATCCGGTTCGTACCGCGTGAAGTTCGATATCCGCAATCTCTCGATGACGACGGCAGCGCAGGTGCAGGTGCGCGGCGACCTGCAGCAAGACGGCACGATGCAGGAAAGCGCTGATGTGACATTCGATTATGTCGCCTCGGAATCGAAGGATGCCGGCACGCTTTTCTTCCGCAACGACCCCCGCCGCGGCACACTCAATCTCAACGTCTCCGGCTATACCGAGCCGTGAGACCTTTCAGGACTATTTCATGCCAACATCCAAACTGACGAAAGAACGCGATCTCAGGGATTCAAAGCCGCTCTGGGCCGATAGCCCACGCATCGGCATCCGCAGCGGAACGACACCAAAGGCCGACCGTTACGACACGATCGTCGTCGGCGCCGGCATCAGCGGCGCGCTGGTGTCGCACGCGCTGCATCGCCCGGGGCAATCCATGCTGATTATCGACAAAAGCGAACCGGTGATGGGCAGCAGCGTGGCCAGCACCGCGATGATCCAGCACGAGATCGATACACCGCTGACGGAACTGAGAAAGATGATCGGCAAGGATGCCGCCGACAGGGCATGGCAGCGCTCGGCCCGCGCCGTCTTGCGTCTCGAAGAAATCGTCACGTCGCTCGGCATCTCCTGCAGCATGGCGCGCAAGCAGGCACTTTATCTTGCCGGAGATGAAATGGGGTCGCGTGCGCTGAAGGCGGAAGCGGCTGCGCGCGGGGAGGCCGGCATCGAGGCCACGTTCCTCACTGCTGCGGAACTACAAGAACAATATGGCCTAGAGCGGACCGCCGCCATTCTCAGCGACATCTCGGCCTCCGCCAATCCCGCGCAGCTGACAGCGGGCCTGTTGCGCCACACGGCGGGTGCAGGCGCTGAAATTGTCTCACAGCTTGAAATCACCGATCTTAGAAATCTCGGTGACGAGGTGGTCCTTGCGACCGCTGAGGGCAAAATCCTCTCCGCCCGCAATGTCGTCTTCTGCACCGGATATCAATTTCTGAAGATGCTCGAAAGTCCGAAACACCAGATCATTTCCACCTGGGCAATGGCGAGCAGGAAAGGACTTGAACTGCCGGACTGGCTGGAGAACCACATCGTCTGGGAGGCTTCCGACCCCTATCTTTATCTGCGCACCGATCGAAACGGACGCATGATTGCCGGCGGCGAAGATGAGGAAAATCCCACCGCCTTCCAGTCGGAGCGCAAGCTGGCCACTAAAACGAAAATTATCCGCAGCAAGATCGAAAAACTGCTCGGCGTCGATATCGGCGAACCGGAATATCGCTGGGCAGCGGCGTTTGGCACCACCACCACCGGCCTGCCGCTGATCGGCACGGTTCCCGGCATGAAGAATGTCTATGCCGTCATGGGTTTCGGCGGCAACGGCATCACCTTCAGCCAGATCGCCGCCGAAATCGTCGCCGCCGCCGTTAATGGCGGCAAGGACCCAGACGCCGATCTTTTCCGCTTCGGTTGATGCCCGATCAGTCTTCCTTGATGCCGGCGGCCACCTGCATGCGGCGAAGCGTCCAGAGAACGATAATCCCGACGCCGGAGGCTAACAGCGCGAGCGGCCACATGCCGAGCCCGGCAGAGAGGCCGATCGCGGCCGAAAGCCACATGCTGGCCCCCGTCGTCAGGCCTTTGACGTCACCTTTGGTATAAACGACCACGCCCGCGGCTAGAAAGGCGATGCCGGCCGTCACGGCCTCCACCAGCCGGATGGGATCGAGCCGCGCCGCCTCATGGCCTTCCGCCATCGTCTCCATCATGTGGATGGTGATGACACAGAAGGTGACGGCGGCAAGGCCGATCAGCATGTTGGTGCGCAGACCGGCGGTGTTCTTGTGAAACTCCCGCTCCAGCCCGATCAGGCCGCACAGGATGACCGCGCCGAACACGCGCACCAGCAGCACCTCGAAAGGCATGGAAACATTCATGGAAAATTCTTCTGCAAGGCTCTGGGGCACTGTCGCGTCTCCTCCCGAAATTTCATCACCAGTAAGTTCGGGAAGGCCGGTTGGTTCCGCGCGGCAATATAAACGTTGCGCGCAACGGAGCCGGAACCATAGGGACTGCGAAGGGTTTGTCTCCCGTGCGCATAAGCGCACATCGTGAATTTTCACACCATGGGAGAAGGAACAATGGCCGAGAAGAAACTCGACGACCTGTTTTATGATACGCTGAAGGATATTTATTACGCTGAAAGGCAGATTCTGAAAGCCCTGCCGAAAATGGCCCGGGCAGCGACCGACCCGAAGCTGAAACAGGCCTTTGAAAAACACAAGGAAGAGACGCAGGGTCACGTGGAGCGCCTGCAGGAAGTATTCGAAGTCATCGGCAAGCGGGCGCAGGGCAAGACCTGTGAAGCGATCCAGGGCATCATCGCCGAAGGCGAAGAGATCATTGATGATTTCAAGGGAACTGCGGCGCTCGATGCCGGTCTCATTTCGTCGGCCCAGGCCGTCGAGCATTATGAAATCGCCCGTTACGGCACGCTGAAAGCCTGGGCGGAAAAGCTTGGGCACACAAAGGCGGTTTCGCTGCTGGACGCCACGCTCAAGGAAGAAACCAAGACCGACGATGCGCTGACGTCGCTCGCCAAGACCTCGATCAATGCTGCGGCTCAGAAAAAGGCGGCATGATCACCTCTTCGACCGCACAAGCAAAAACCGGAATGGTCTCCCATTCCGGTTTTTTATTTATCTGAAGCTGCCGCGTTTTACGGCAGCGTATAAGCGATCACATAGTCGCCCGGTTTGGTGCCGACGGAACCATGACCACCCGCAACCATCACCACATATTGCTTGCCGCCTTCCAGCGCATAGGTCATGGGCGTTGCCTGACCACCGGCCGGCAGGCGCGCTTCCCAGAGCTGTTTGCCGGTTGTGAGGTCGTAAGCGCGCAGAAAATTATCCACAGCAGCACCGAGGAAGGCCACGCCGCCCTTGGTGATCATCGGCCCGCCAATGCCCGGCACGCCCACCTTGAAGGGCAACGGCAGCGGCGTCATGTCATAGACCGTGCCGTTCTTGTGCTTGTAGGCGATATCGCCGGTGCGCAGATCAGCACCCGCGACATAACCCCATGGCGGCGCCTGGCAGGGGATTTTCAACGGACCGAGGAACGGTCCCATGAACACGCCATAAGGCGCGCCGTCATTGCGGTTCAGACCTTGCTCGCTACCCTTCTCATCCTGTCCCTTCGGGGGGATGTCGGCGCGCGGGACGAGCTGGGAGGTAAAGGCAAGATATGTCGGCATCCCGAACATGACTTGGCGCTCGGGATCTACCGCCACGCTGCCCCAGTTGAAGGTGCCGAAATTGCCCGGATAGATGATCGAGCCATTAAGCGAGGGCGGCGTATAACGTCCCTTGTAGTCCAGCTGATGGAAGCGGATGCGGCAGGCGAGCTGATCGAACATGGAGACGCCCCACATGTCCTTTTCCTTCAGCGGCTCCGGCTTGAAAGACAGGGCCGTCGTCGGCTGCGTCGGGGAGGTGAAGTCTTCAGGGATCGCACCACCCGGTGCCGGCTCTTCCGTAATCGGCAGAAGCGGCTCGCCGGTGCGCCGGTCGAGAACATAGATATCGCCCTGTTTGGTCGGACCGACAAGGGCAGGCACGCTCTGGCCGTCCTTCGTAATGTCGAGCAGCACAGGCTGTGCGGGAACGTCCATGTCCCAGAGATCGTGATGGACCGTCTGGCGCACCCAGCGGTCCTTGCCGGTATTGATATCGAGCGCAACAATGGAGGAGGAATATTTCTCCACATTCTCGCTGCGGCCCATGCCAAGCTGGTCCGGCACCTGATTGCCGAGCGGGACATAAACCAGGCCAAGGCCCTCGTCATAGCTCAGTACCGACCAGCTGTTCGGCGAGTTGGTCGTATAGGTCTCGCCCGCCGCAATCGGCTCGGTCTTTTCCGGATTGCCGGAATCCCAGTTCCAGATCAGGGCACCGCTGTTCACATCGAAAGCACGGATGACGCCGGACTGTTCCTGCGTGGAATAATTGTCATTCACCGCACCGCCGATGATGATCTTGCCCGCCGCGATGACGGGCGGCGAGGTCGAATAATAATAACCGGCAGGATTGTATTTCATGCCCTGCTCGAGATGCAGGACACCCTGATCGGCAAAGGAGGTGCAGACCTGACCGGTCGCAGCATCAAGCGCGATCAGCCGCGCATCCGAAGTCGGCAGGTAGACGCGCTCGGCGCATGCCGTGCCTTGGGCGGCATTCGGCTCGGCATAATAGGAAACGCCACGGCACGTCTGGTGCTGGCGGTCCGGATTGAGACCGACATTCGGGTCGTATTTCCACTTTTCCTTGCCGGTTGCCGCATCGATGGCGATCGCCCAATTATGCGGCGTGCAGATGTAAAGTGAATTGCCAACCTTGAGCGGCGTCACCTGATAGGTGGTTTCACCCACGTCGTCAGGCAGTTTCACGTCGCCCGTCTGGTAACGCCAGGCTTCCTTCAGCTGCGAGACATTGTCGACATTGACCTGTGTGAGTGGCGAATAACGCTGGCCATAAGGCGTGCGGCCATATTGGTGCCATTCGCTATCCGGCACGTTGCCGCCATAGGCGGGCGTCGCAGACACTGTCTCCTGCGACAATGAACCGGACTTGCCGTGCGGATCCTGCGTCATGGAATATCCGGCGACCACGATCGAAGCGAGAACAGACAAGGCGAGCGGCCAGGCGTTCGGGCCGTAGTTAAGCCCCGTTGGGCTGGAAAACCCGAGCGGC
The DNA here is from genome assembly GCF_009498615.1 of Agrobacterium sp. ICMP 6402. NCBI lineage: Bacteria > Pseudomonadati > Pseudomonadota > Alphaproteobacteria > Hyphomicrobiales > Rhizobiaceae > Agrobacterium > Agrobacterium sp. ICMP 6402. The sequence goes on along the minus strand of NZ_QSNV01000006.1, from coordinate 236,667 downwards.
TTTCTGACCCAGGGCACAAGCAGCCACAGACCGATGAGAATGACGATGCCACCACGCGGACCAAGCTGCCACCAGTCGAAACCCACTTCCCAGATTGCCCAGGCGAGCGTTGCGACAATGAAAACAGCATAAACATGGAGTGCGGCGCGATTGCGCTTGAAGAGCAGAGTGGCCGTCAACAGGAAGGCCAAACCAGAAAGGACATAATAAAAACTGCCGCCCAGCATTACGAGCTGGGAGCCGAAACCAAACAGCGCAAGGCCGATCAGCGTGAGAACAACCGCAGTGACGGTGACTGCCATGAATGAAACCCCCGATTCCTGTCACTTTGGGTGAAATGAAATCGGGGCCAATCTGGTTCCACACAAACTATTCATTTGTCATGAAAAATTTCACGTCATGGTCGTTAAGGGTTTTGCGGCGCCCCCGTCGAGTCCTGTCGTGAGGGATTTGTATCGGTGGAAGCTGGCGGCGCTACACGGCCATTTGCAGGGTTGTTGTCGAAGCTTCCGGAGCCGGAAGGTTGCTGCGGCACAGGTGCCGTCTCGGTCTGCGTGCTTTGCGGACGATTTTCATCCGGCTCAAAAACCGAATATTCAACGACCGCCCAGACGACCAGCGCAAGAAAAAAGCTGACAATCAGAATGACAAGAACCGGCCGTCCTCTGGATCCCTGCCGCGCCCGGGTTGCCGTCTCCGTTTTTGGAGCGTCCCGACCGTGGAGATAGCTGGCATTTTCTCTGGCCATATCTTTTACTCCCTGTAACCTGCCAATTTAATCCGCAGGGTCAGGGTTTTGTTCCAGATAATAGAAGAGAGAGCCTTCAGGCACACTCGGCCGGACGGGGCATATCCAGATAAGGATCAGCAGGCGTCTCCAGCGCGCTGAAGCTTTGCCTGAGCCCCAGCCAGGATGTTGTTCGCCGGGCATCGGCATCCGCCGTTTCGCACGGCTTATCCGGGAAGGTTCCAGTGCTCGTGGCGGCAGCAGGGGTTTGGTTCAACCGCACAGGCGCTCGCATGCCACCAAATTCGGAATGACCGCCGGCAGCCCGATATTTTTTTGCCTCAAGGCGACGGCTTCGCCATACCGGCAGAATCTCCAGAAAAGTAAAAATTTTCAACATCATGATTATCAGAAAAATAGATCAATTAAAAACAATGTCCCACTTTGGCATGTTCGCCGGCAATGTGCACCCCCTATTGCGCCACAACCACAGCGAATAGTCAGATTGTGCTAATAATACCTCATAAAGTGTCAGATCAGCAGCCTACATCTTCGCGTTTCAGCGCCCCGACAAAGCTATGGAATGGAAAATCGCAGAATAATGCCGGAAGCAAGCAACGGCTTCGCAAGGCACGCCGGCAGAAATTACTTTGCGGTCCAGCCACCGTCGATGGAGATAGTCGTTCCTGTGATGGATCGCGCCATGTCACCCGCGAGATAAAGCGCCATCTCCGCCACTTCTTCCGGTTGCACAAATTGTCTGGTCGGCTGCGGCGCAAGCATCACCTTCTTCACCACATCCTCCTCGCTCATGCCATGCACCCGCGCCTGATCCGCGACCTGTGCGGCAACGAGCGGGGTCCAGACATAACCAGGGCAGATCGCATTACAGGTGATGCCTAGTTCGGCCACTTCCAGCGCCACGCTTTTCGTCAGCCCCACCACCGCATGTTTGGTCGCCACATAAGGCCCCTTGAAGGGTGAAGCACGAAGGCCGTGGGCGGAGGCGATGTTGACGATGCGGCCCCAGCCCCTTTCCTTCATGCCCGGCAGGGCCGCGTGGATGGTGTGAAAGGCACTGTCGAGCGAGATGGCGACGATGCGGGAAAAATCGGCGAAATCGAACTCGTCGATCGGCGCAACCTTCTGAATGCCGGCATTGTTGACCAGCACGTCGATGTGACCGAACGCGGCAATGACGGTTTCCGGCAGATGCGCGCTCTCGTCATAATGGGCGAGATTAGCCGAAAAATAGACCGGCCTGTGCCGCGCCACCTGCGCAACCATCTCCAGGGCCTGCGTCGCCTCTTCCGTCGTCTCTATGCCATGCACCGCGACCAGATACCCCGCCTCGGCAAAACGTTTGGCGATGGCGAGCCCGATGCCGCTGGTGGAACCCGTGACGAGCACGGTTTTCGGTTGATCCTCCATCGGCCTAGTCCTTCAGTTGCGGCAGGTTGCGGAAAAGATCGAGTGCCTCGGGATTAGCGAGCGCATCGGCATTCTTCACCGGCCGGCCATGAATGGTATCGCGCACCGCGATTTCGGAAATCTTGCCCGAACGGGTGCGGGGAATGGCACTGACGGCAATGATCCTTGCCGGCACATGTCGCGGCGTCGCACCTGAACGGATGCGGGTGCGGATGGTCTTTTCCAGCTCTTCCGTCAGGGCCGCGCCACCTTTCATGCGCAGGAAAAGGATGACCCGCTGGTCTCCATCGATGTCCTGCCCCACGGCAATGGCCTCTTCTACATCAGGTACCGTTTCCACCTGCCGATAGATCTCAGCCGTGCCGATGCGGACCCCGCCGGGATTGAGCGTCGTGTCCGAACGGCCATGGATGATATAACCGCCGGATGGGCGCATTTCGGCAAAATCGCCATGCGCCCAGATGCCCGGAAAACGGTCGAAATAGGCGGTCTGATAGCGCGAACCATCCTCATCGCCCCAGAACTTAACCGGCATGGACAGATGCGCATTGCGGCAGACAAGCTCACCGGCAACGCTGCGAACCGAACGGCCTTCATCATCCAGCGTATCGATATCCATGCCGAGCATCGCGCCCTGTAATTCACCACGATGAACCGGCTGCAACGGATTGCCGCCAAGGAAACAGGCGCAGATATCCGTGCCGCCGGAAATGGAGGCGAGATGCACGTCGGCCTTCCAGTCGCGATAGATATAATCGAAGGATTGCGGAATGAGCGGCGAGCCGGTGGAAAGGATCGTCCTCAGCGAGGACAGGTCATGGCTTTCGCGCGGTTTCAGCCCGGCCTTCAGGCAGGCGTCGATGAACTTGGCCGAGGTGCCGAAGGTGGCGATCCGTTCGGCGTCGATGAGGTCGATCAGCCGCGCAGGGTTGGGATAACCGGGATTGCCATCATAGGTGACGAGCGTAGCGCCAAGCGCCAGACCGGAGACCTGCCAGTTCCACATCATCCAGCCGCAGGTGGTGAAATAGAAGAAGCGCTCACCTTGCCTGATATCGCATTGCAGCTTCTGCTCCTTCATGTGCTGAAGAAGCAGCCCGCCGCCGGAATGGGTGATGCATTTCGGTTTGCCGGTTGTGCCGGAGGAATAAAGGATTGCCAGCGGCGCCTTGATGGGCATGCGGTTGAAGGCAATTTCGCCAGCCTTATATGGCGCGACGAAATCCGAGAGCGTCACGCAGCCGAGATCGGCAAGGCCGGAAGGAACCGCATCACCGATGAGCACGATCTTTTCGGGCCTCGCACTTTCCGCCACGGCACGGATGGTGGGGCCGACATCGATGCGTTTGCCGGCATAGCCATATTCCGGCACGGCGATCAGGATTTTCGGGTCGATCTGCGACAGACGGTCTGAAGCGCCCGCCGGGCCGAAATCCGGCGAGCAGGACGACCAGATGGCCCCGATGGCGCTGACTGCGAGATAGCTGACGATCGCCTCGATATCATGAGTGACGATGGCCCCAACTCGGTCGCCTTCCTTCACGCCCGCATGGGTGAGCGCCTGCACCATGCGGGAGACCTCGTCGTAAAGTTCCCTCCGGCTTATCTCGCGCCGGGTGCCATCGTCGCGATGGGCGATGATGGCCAGCCGCTCGTCGGCATCGCGCAGCAGGTTTTCGGCATAGTTGAGCCTAGCACCCGGATAGAACTCAACATCCCGGATCGTCGCACCGGCTTTGAACGCCGTTTCTCCGCGTGTGCCGATAATGCCGAGTTCATCCCACAGCGCATCGTAAAAGTCATCCGGTGCATCGATGGACCAGCGCAGCAGGCCGGCATAATCATCGGCGGCCACCCCGTGCAGTTTTGCCGTTTTCTCTGCGAAGGAAAAAAGTGCCGAGCGCGCCAGCCTTTCCCTCGCCGGCACCCACAAAATATCGGAAGGCGCGGCGTCCGTCATGCTTCGCTCCCGCGCAGCATCTCGACGATGGCGGAAAAATCACGCCCGCCGCCGCCCTCGCCGACGAAGTTCTCGTAAAGCGCCGATGCCGCTGCACCAAGCGGGGTGGAGGCCCCGGCTCCATTGGCGGCCTCCTGCGAAAGCTTCAGATCCTTGAGCATCAGGGCCGCCGCAAATCCGGGCTGGTACTCCTTGTTGGCGGGCGATGTCGGCACCGGCCCCGGCACCGGGCAATAGGTGGTGAGCGACCAGCATTGCCCCGAGGAGGTGGACGCGACATCGAACAGCGCCTGATGCGAAAGACCGAGTTTTTCGCCGAGCACGAAGGCTTCAGAGACCGCAATCATGGAAATGCCGAGGATCATGTTGTTGCAGATCTTCGCCGCCTGGCCGTTGCCGCCCTTGCCGCAATGGACGATCTTCTTGCCCATCGCCTCCAGCACCGGCCTTGCCGCCGAAAAGGCGTCGGCCTCGCCGCCGCACATGAAGGTCAAGGTGCCTGCTGCCGCCCCACCCGTGCCGCCGGAGACAGGCGCATCGACCGAGGGGCAACCGGCGGAAGCGGCCAGCTCATGCGCCTTCAGGGCGCTTTCCATATCCACCGTCGAACAATCGATGAGCAGCGTGCCCGCAGATACCTTTCGAACCAGATCGCCATAGACCGAAACCACATGTTCGCCCTTGGGCAGCATGGTGATGATCACATCAGCCGCTGCCGTCGCCTCGGCGGAATCCGCAGCAACGGGAATGCCGGCTTCCCTCGCCGCCGCGCGGCAGGTTTCAGAAAGGTCAAAACCCCTCACGGTATAACCCGCCCTGACGAGATTGGCGGCCATCGGCAGGCCCATATGTCCAAGTCCGATAAAAGCGACGGTCTTCATGGGAGCGTTCCTTTCAGCGATTATCCGCAAGGATCATGTCGGCAGCCTTTTCGGCAATCATGATCGTCGGCGAATTGGTATTTCCGGATGTGATCCGCGGCATGATGGATGCATCCGCGACACGCAGCCCCGCAAGCCTGCGGAACTTCAGCCTGTTATCGACAACACTTTCCGTATCCGATCCCATGCGCAACGTGCCGACGGGATGAAAAATGGTTGTGCCGATATCGCCCGCCGCCCTGGCGAGATCATTGTCGTTTTCGAAGGAGGGGCCGGGTCGGTATTCCTGTGGCTTGAACCGGGCAAAGGCTGGCTGGGCGACGATGCGGCGCGTCAGTCGCATGGAATCGATGGCCACCTGGCGGTCGCCTTCCGTGGAAAGATAGTTCGGGCGGATTTCCGGCTGCATGGCGAAATCCGGTCCTTTCACATGCACTGAGCCGCGGCTTTCCGGCCGCAGATTGCAGACACTTGCGGTAATGGCCGGAAAAGTGTGAACCGGATCACCAAACTTGTCGAGTGAAACCGGCTGAACATGATATTCCAGATCGGCGGTTTCCTTTTCCGGCGAAGAACGGGTGAAGACGCCGAGCTGGCTGGGCGCCATCGACATCGGCCCGGAGCGGGTCAGCGCATATTCAAGACCGATCCGCGCCTTGCCGAACAGGGTGGAGGCCCTCTCATTCAGCGTCAGAACACCGGAAACCTTATAGACCATGCGCAATTGCAGGTGATCCTGCAGGTTTTCGCCCACGCCCTGAACCTCCGCTACGGTATCGATGCCGGCGGCCTGAAGCACATCACCCCGGCCGACACCGGAAAGCTCCAGAATATGCGGCGAGCCGATTGCCCCCGCGGAAAGCACCGTCTCGCGCCGCGCCCGCATCTTTTTCAAGACACCGTCATGGTGAAACTCCACGCCCGTGACCCGGCCTTCTTCGATGATCAGCCGCTTGACATGCGCCTTGGTGAGGACCGTGAGGTTCTTGCGACCAAGCGCCGGCTTCAGAAATGCCTTGGCCGTGTTCCAGCGCCAGCCAGAGCGCTGGTTCACATCGAAATAACCGGCACCCTCATTGTCGCCGCGGTTGAAATCCTCGGTCGCGGGAATACCCGCTTCACCCGCCGCCTTCTGGAAGGCATCAAGCACATCCCAGCGCACACGGGCTTTTTCCACGCGCCACTCGCCACCGGCGGAATGCAGGTCGCTCTTGCCGCGATAAAAATCCTCCGACTTCAAGAAATAGGGCAGGATGTCGTTCCAGCCCCAGCCCTCGCAGCCGAGCTGACGCCAGACGTCATAGTCCCGCGCCTGACCGCGCATATAGATCATGCCGTTGATGGAGGAGCAGCCGCCCAGAACCTTGCCACGCGGATAGATCAGCGCGCGACCGTTAAGGCCCGGCTCTTCCGCCGTCTTGAAACACCAGTCGGTGCGCGGGTTGTTGATGCAATAGAGATAACCGACCGGAATATGGATCCAGTGGTAATTGTCGTTGCCGCCCGCTTCCAAGAGCAGCACGCGGTTGTTCGGATCTTTCGAAAGGCGGTTGGCGAGAACGCATCCGGCACTCCCCGCTCCGATGACAATATAGTCATATTCGCCCATGCTCTTCTCCATGCGCCGCCCTTGCCGCGTCGTCCCGGACGCGGGGGAGGCCTTTTCCAGTGTTTTCAAAAATGTCTAACCGCGGTGCTGGAAGCCGAGTTTTCTCCCCAGACGCGACGCATAAAACTCGCCGATCAAACCGCGCCGGAACACCAGAACGCAAGCCATGAACACAAGGCCGGTGATGATGGTGACCGGGAAATCCGATGTCGCGAGATAGTTCTGCAAGGTGACCACGAGGCCCGCGCCAAAAATCGGGCCGATCATGGTGCCGATGCCACCGAGCAACGTCATCAGGATCACTTCGCCGGACATTTGCCAGGTGACGTCGGTCAGCGTCGCGAACTGGAAGACCAGCGCTTTCAGACCGCCCGCAAGCCCGGCAAGCGCCGCCGACATGACGAAGGCGCCGAGCTTGTAACGCTGCACGCTGTAGCCAAGCGAAATGGCGCGCTGCTCGTTTTCGCGGATGGATTTCAGGATCATGCCGAAGGGCGAATTGACGAAACGCCAGATGACCAGAAGCGCCAGCACAAAGGCGGCCAGCACCGTGTAATAGATGTTGAGCGGCGCGTTGAGATCAAGAAGGCCGAAGAGATGGCCGCGCGGCACGCCCTGCAAGCCGTCCTCACCATGGGTAAACGGAGCCTGAAGACAGAAGAAATAAAACATCTGCGATAGCGCCAGCGTGATCATGGCGAAATAGATGCCCTGGCGGCGGATGGCGAAAAAGCCGATGACGAGGCCGAGAAGGGCAGCGCCGGCCATGCCGATGACAAGGCCGATTTCCGGTGTCACGCCCCATTCCTTCACCGAATAGGCGGTGAAATAGGCCGCACCGCCGAAAAACGCCGCATGGCCGAAGGACAACAGTCCCGTGTAACCGATGAGCAGATTGAAGGCGCAGGCAAACAGCGCAAAGCACAGGAGCTTCATCAGAAAGATCGGATAGACAAACATCGGCGCGGCGATGAGCAGGGCAAGCCCCGCCAGAATGAGCACGGTCTTGATGGTTCCCGCAGTCGTCGAAACTTCGGCCTGCGGCATCGCACCGGCAGTGGGGTTATGGGTGGCTTTGGACATATCAGGCGTCCTTTCCGAAAAGTCCGGCGGGGCGGATGAGCAGCACAAAGGCCATGATGACGAAAATGACGATGTTGGAGGCCTCCGGGTAAAACACCTTGGTCAGTCCTTCGGCGATGCCGAGCATGTAACCGGTGACAATGGCCCCCATGATCGACCCCATGCCACCGACGACGACCACGGCGAAGACGACGATGATGAGGTTGGTGCCCATCAGCGGCGAGACCTGATAGATGGGCGCCGCCAGCACGCCGGTGAAGCCTGCAAGGCCCGCCCCCAGCGCGTAAGTCAGCGTCAAGAGCACCGGCACGTTGATGCCGAAGGCCTGCACCAGCGTCGGGTTTTCCGTCGCGGCTCGCAGATAGGAGCCAAGCCTCGTTTTTTCGATCAGCGCCCAGGTGGCAAGGCAGGCGACCATTGAGATGACGACGACGAAGGCGCGGTAATTCGGCAGGAACATGAAGCCGAGATTGGTGCCACCGGCAAGCTCACGCGGCACCGAATAGGGCTGGCCCGCCGCACCGTAGAGCCAGCGGAACGTGCCTTCCACCACCAGCGCCAAACCGAAAGTGAAGAGCAGCCCGTAAAGTGGATCGAGATCATATAGCCGCGACAGCATGAGACGCTCAACGATCGCGCCGAAAAGCGCAACGACCAGTGGCGTCACCACCAGCGCCACCCAGAAATTGATGCCGAAATATTGCAGGCCTAGAAAAGCGACGAAAGCGCCGAGCATATATTGCGCCCCATGGGCGAAATTGATGACGCGCAGCAGGCCGAAAATGACGGCAAGGCCCAAAGACAGCAGGGCATAAAACGAGCCGTTGATGAGGCCGATCAGCAATTGCCCGAGCAGGGCCTGAACCGGAATGCCGAAGATCATCGTCATCGTTAAACCCCCAGCACTTTATTGAGTTCGCCCATGCGGGCGGAAAGCTCACCCACCGGAAAACTGCTGACCATCTGGCCATGATCCATCAGGTAGAAACGGTCGGCAATGCGGCTGGCAAAACGGAAATTCTGCTCGACCAGAACAACGGTCATGCCGCGGCTCTTCAGCTTTTGCAGCACTTCGCCGATGCGCTGCACGATAACAGGAGCAAGTCCCTCGGTCGGTTCGTCAAGCAGCAGCACCTTCACTCCGGTGCGCAGGATGCGCGCCATGGCCAGCATCTGCTGCTCGCCACCGGAAAGCTTGGTGCCGGGGCTGGTGCGGCGTTCGTAAAGGTTTGGAAACAGTTCGTATATTTCATCGAGCGTCATGCCGCCGGGTGCAACGACGGGCGGCAGCTTCAGATTTTCCTCGACACTCAGCGTTGCGAAGATACCGCGCTCTTCCGGTACGAACCCGATGCCATATTTCGCCGTGCGATGCAGCGGCACCGGCATCATGTCCTTGCCGCCAAGCGTGATGACGCCCTTGCGGTTGCGGATGATGCCCATGATGGTGCGCAGCGTCGTGGTTTTACCTACACCGTTACGGCCGAGAATGGTGATGGTTTCACCCTCGCCGACGGTCAGATCGACGCCGTGCAGGGCCTGGCTTTCGCCATACCAGGATTTCAGGTTGGAGACTTCGAGCATTGCCGCCATATCAAGCCTCCTCCGTGCCCATATAGGCCGTTCGCACACGCGGATCAGCGGAAACGGCGGCATAATCGCCCTCCGCCAGAATTTCACCGCGCTGCAGAACCGTGACGTGGTGGCAGATATCCGCCACGACTTTCAGATTATGTTCGACCATCAGCACCGCGCGCGTCTTTGCCACCTCGCGGATGAGTTCGGCGACATGAGAGACATCTTCACCACCCATGCCGGCCATCGGCTCGTCCAGCAGCAGAACCTTGGGATCGAGCGCCAGCGTGGTGGCGATTTCGAGAACCCGCTTGCGGCCATAGGAAAGATCGGCCGCAAGCGCATGTTTTTCCCTTGTCAGGCCAACCGTTGCGATCAGCTCCTCGGCGCGGGCATTCAGCCTGTCGAGCGAGGACAGCGGCAGCCAGAATTGCGTTGCAAGGCCATTCGGCCGCTGCAACGCAACCCGCACATTTTCCAGAACCGTCAGATGCGGAAATACCGCCGATATCTGGAAAGACCTGACGAGGCCGAGCCGCGCCACCTTGTCCGGCGGCGTCTTTGTTATGTCCGTTCCCATGAAGGTGATCGCCCCGCCTGTCGGCTGGAGAAACTTGGTCAACAGGTTGAAGACCGTGGTTTTGCCAGCGCCGTTCGGACCGATCAGTGCATGCACACGGGCATGGTGAACATCGAGATCGACATTCTTCACGGCCGCGAATGCGCCGAAGGTCTTGGAGAGACCGCGCGCCGACAGCACGACGCGAGGTTCCGCCTGCCCGGCAAGGGCGGGAGCGATCGTCATGAAACTTTCCCCTTTATTGCGTCAGTCTTTTATTGCGTCACCAGCGGGCAACCGCTTTTTGCGGGGTCCATGAAGGCTTCCTTGCCGGGGATGGTGGCGAGCACCTTGTAATAATCCCACGGCTGCTTGCTCTCATCCGGCTTCTTCACTTCCATGAGATACATGTCGTGGATCATGCGGCCATTGGCGGCCACGTGACCGTCCTTGGAGAACACGTCGTTGACGGGCATTTCCTTCATGGCCTTGGCGACGGCGTCGGCATCGTCGGTTCCGGCCTTTTCAATGGCTTTCAGATAATGCAGCACGGCGGAATAGGTGCCGGCATGCACCATGTTCGGCATGGCGCCGGTGCGCTCCTTGAAACGCTCGCCGAATTTGCGCGATTCATCGTCACGGTCCCAATAAAAACCTTCCGTCAGCGTCAATCCTTGCGCCGCCTCAAGACCGAGGCCATGGACTTCGGCGAGCGTGAAGAGAAGGGCGGCAAGCCGCTGGCCGCCGGCAACGATGCCGAATTCAGCCGCCTGCTTGATGGCGTTGGAGGTGTCGAGGCCGGCATTGGCAAGACCGATGACCTTCGCGCCCGAAGACTGCGCCTGCAACAGGAACGAGGAATAATCCGTTGTCGCCAGCGGATGCCGCACGGAACCAAGAACCTTGCCGCCATTGGCTTTGACGAAATTGGCGGTGTTTTCTTCCAGCGAGTAACCGAAAGCATAGTCCGCAGTCAGGAAGAACCAGCTGTCGCCGCCCTGTTTCACCAGCGCGCCGCCGGTGCCGACCGCCAGCGAATAGGTGTCATAGGCCCAGTGGAAACCATAGGGGCTGCATTGTTTCCCCGTCAGCTCGGTCGTCGCCGCGCCGGTGTTGACGGTGATCTTCTTTTTGTCCTTGGAGAGCGCCTGCACGGCAAGCCCCACCGACGACGAGGTCAATTCCATGATCGAATCGACCTGTTCGGTGTCGTACCATTGTCTTGCGATGTTGGAGGCGACATCCGCCTTGTTCTGATGGTCGGCGGTCACCACCTCGACCGGCGCACCCAGCACCTTGCCGCCGAAATCCTCAACCGCCATCTTCGCGGCCTCGTAAGAGTATTTGCCGCCAAAGTTGGCATAGACACCCGACTGGTCGTTCAGGATGCCGATCTTGACCTTGCCGTCGGAAACATCGGCAGCATAGGCGGCGGTGCCAGCGGCCAGTGCCATGGCCGTGGATAAAACGATACTCTTGCGCATGACTTCTCCTCCCAGAGATGATTGCGAGCCTCAGATGGGTCTGTGCAACGGTGAACGAAGCAGTGCGGCGCACTTCTCCGGCGTTGCACTCGAATGGTCACGCCGCCCTCCTCAAAGCGGCGCATCCTAAGCCTAGACTTCTCGAATTCGTCCGTTGACACAAGAGCCGGGCATCATCAAATTGCGAACAGGGACTGTTCATTTTTGAACAGAACTCGTGATGGGAGACGAAAATGGCCACGCCTTTTACCTGGGACGATCTGCAATATTTTCTGGCCGTGGCCCGCACCGGACAACTCTCGTCGGCTGCCCGCAGCCTGCGCACCAGCCACGCGACCGTCTCCCGCCACATCGACCGGCTGGAATTCTCCCTAAAAACCAAGCTGTTCGAGCGAAACCCGCGTGGTTACGAACTGACGACGGTGGGGCGGCGGCTGGTCGATACGGTCGAGCGTATCGAGGCGGAGGCTGAAAGACTGCAATCGGATATTTCCGAAAGCGGCAGCCTGCTGCGCGGCGTGGTGCGCTTAAGCGCCCCTGAAGGTTTTTCCAATTTTTTCTTCGTGGAGAGGCTGAAAGACTTCGCCGCCACCCATCCCCACATCATGGTGGAGATGGTGACGATCCAGCAGATCATGGCGCTTTCCAGAAAGGAAGCGGATGTGGCCGTCACGCTCGATCCACCAAAAGCCGGTCCCTATATCAATGAACAGATCATCGATTACACGCTGCATATCTATGCCTCGCGTTCCTATCTCGCCGGCCACCCGAAAATCACGCGGCGTGAGGATTTGCCCGATCATTTCTTCATCGGTTACGTGCAGGACCTGATTTTTTCGCCGGGTCTCGATTATATGCGCGACGTGATGCCCGGCCTGCGCCCCAACTTTCAGTCATCGAGCATTTTCGCCCAGCTAACCGCCACGCTAAGCGGCCGTGGCCTGTGTATATTACCGAACTTCATCGCCGCCCGTTTTCCGGACTTGCAGATGGTTCTTGCCGACGAAGTGGAATTGCGGCGAGGCTATTGGCTGACCAGCCATCAGGACCTTGCCAACGTGCCGCGCGTGCGCTCGCTGATGGATTTCATTCTGACGACTGCGCGCGCGCATGAAAATCTCTTCATCCTCAACCGCAGGACGATTGCCTGAAACGACCATCGTTCACATTTCGGCGACACCGTGTTTACGGATGGCGGATTGGAGGATGCGCACGGTTGCTTATATGACTGACAACAACGAAGCCGGTTTGTGAAAGCCGGCATCCTCCGAAATCTGGAAGGTCATCATGAAAAAGATCGGATTTTTATCCTTCGGCCACTGGACGCCCTCGCCCCAGTCGCAGACCCGCTCGGGCGCGGACACGCTGCTGCAATCGATAGACCTTGCCGTGGCCGCCGAAGAACTCGGCGCCGACGGCGCCTATTTTCGCGTCCACCATTTCGCCCGCCAGCTTGCCTCGCCTTTTCCGCTTCTGGCCGCCGTCGGCGCCAGAACGAAAAATATAGAAATCGGCACCGGCGTCATCGACATGCGTTATGAAAACCCGTTCTACATGACGGAAGACGCCGGCTCGGCCGACCTCATCGCCGGGGGACGCCTGCAACTCGGCATCAGCCGTGGCTCGCCGGAACAGGTGATCGATGGCTGGCGTTATTTCGGTTATCGCCCCGCCGAAGGTGAGAGCGAAGAGGACATGGCGCGGCGGCATACGGAAGTCTTTCTCGATCTTCTGAAGGGCGAAGGGTTCGCCCAGCCTAACCCGAGGCCGATGTTTCCCAACCCTCCCGGCCTGCTGCGGCTGGAGCCGCATTCCGAAGGGCTACGTGAGCGCATCTGGTGGGGTTCCAGCTCCAACGCCACGGCGGTGTGGGCGGCAAAGCTTGGCATGAACCTGCAAAGCTCCACCCTGAAGACGGATGAAACGGGCGAGCCTTTCCATGTCCAGCAGGCGCAGCAGATCCGCATCTTCCGGGAAGCCTGGAAGGAAGCCGGACATACCCGTGAGCCCCGTGTTTCGGTCAGCCGCAGCATCTTCGCCCTCGTCAGCGACCGTGACCGGGCCTATTTCGGTTACGGCAATGAAGGCGACGACAAGATTGGCTATATCGACGACAAGACGCGCGCGATCTTCGGGCGCAGCTATGCCGCCGAGCCCGAAGCGCTGATCGAACAGCTGAAAGCCGACGAAGCCATTGCCGAGGCCGACACGCTGCTCCTGACCGTGCCGAACCAGCTGGGCGTCGACTACAACGCCCATGTGATCGAGACGATCCTGAAGCATGTAGCCCCGGCTCTTGGCTGGCGCTAACGGCTGTTCCTGAAAATAAGCAAGGCGGCGCATTCCCATGCGCCGCCTTTATTCATTTTACCGCCTTGCCATAACGGGCGAAGCTTTCAGCCAGCGGCGTCGTGCTGGCACCGGGGTGCTCCGGACGTTTATAAACGCCATCCCGCACCTGGATCGGTTCTTCGAAATGATCCTTGATCCACGGAATATATTCGAGAATGGTCGAAGCCGGGTGCCAGTAGCTCAGATGCACATGCACTTGGCTCATTTCCCCGGCATGCGGCACCACCGGCAGGCGATGGGCGAGTGCGAGATCAGCCACCTGAATATATTCGGTGATGCCGCCAAGCCGGGTCACATCCGGCTGGACATAGGTGACTGCGCCGGCATCGATGAATGAGCGGAACGCATCCACCGTATAAAGCTGCTCGCCGAGCGCGATCGGAATGGATGTGCTGCGCGCCAGCCGGGCGTGGCTGGTGACGTCGTCATACCACAGCGGTTCCTCGAACCAGTAGATATCCAGATCTCTGGCCGACGCGCAAAAACGCTGGCATGTCGGCAGATCCCACTTGCCATTGCCGTCAATGGCGATGCGGATGGAGGAGCCGACACGTTTCCGGACAGCGGCGAGCCGCGCAATGTCGATATTCGGATCATCATGACCGACCTTGAGCTTCAGGCGGGTGAACCCATTCTCTTCCACGGCCTTTGCACTGCCGGCCAACAGGTTCTCCAGCGTAAAGGAAAGCCAGCCAATATCGGTGTTGTAGGCTTCCACGCCTGCCGTGCGCGCACCGCCGAGATACTGCCAGAGCGGAACACCCGCCTTTTTCGCCTGGATATCCCAAAGCGCCACGTCGATGGCGGCAAGCGCCAGATGGGTGATGCCCGCCCGTCCGACCCATTGCAGCGAGGGGTAACGGGCAAGTTTCGTCCAGAGTCTCGAATGTTCCGACGCATCCTCACCCAGCAACAGGGGAGCATAACAATCGCTGATGCAGGACGTAATCAGCCTGTCGGACGGCAGATGCGCGTGGGTGCCGGTGAAACCATAACCCTCAATGCCGTCACTCGTCGTGATTTTTGCGCCGACGACGCCCCAATGGGTGATGCTGTGGGTGGAATCGGAAATCGACTCCGATGTCAGCGGCAGATGCAGGATGAAAGGTTCGACAGCGGTAATTTTCATGATCGGTCATTCCTCGATGCTTGAACGCTTCTGGGGAGGAAAGGCGGAAGTCCCTTTTCTGAGCGACGCTTCACCGATTGGCTGGTGAAGTCACGTTATTGTCCCACGTCCAATGACTGCGGGAATTGAGCCGTCAGGGGATTGCCGAACCACCCTCCTCCGGCAGCCAGCTTCCGATGGCAGATAGAGCTAACGGAAAAACGGATTTTGTAAAATAAAAAATTTTTTATTTTTAATATTTGATTATTGCCTGTCCCCCAAAGCTGGGCAATGATGCGGCCATGAACACACTCGTCAAAGTCACGCTCGCCGAACAGGCGCACCGGGAACTGCGCGCGCGCATCGTCAGTGGCAAATTGCGCGGCGGCGAACGCCTGTTGCCCAACGAGCTTGCCGCCGATCTCGGCATCAGCCCCACGCCAGTCAAGGAAGCCTGCGTGAAACTCGAGGCCGACGGGCTGGTGGTCAACTCTTCAAGGCGCGGCATGGTGGTGCGCGATTTCACCGTGGAAGATGTGGAAGAGCTCTACGCCGCCAGAATGCTGCTTGAAAAAGGCGCCGTCGAAGTGGCTTTCGATGCCGGGCAACTGGACGGGGCGCTGCATGCGCAGCTGCTGGAAAGCCTTGCCAAACATCGTGAATTCGCCAAAGGCCCGACGCTCGACGAATTGTCGAAAGCGCTTTTTTACGACCGCAGCTTTCATACGACACTGGTTTCAGCCGCGCGCATTCCCGTCATCTCCGGCTCGCATGAGCGCATTCTCGACCAGACCCACACGGTTTTCGTCTCGATCCTCGGAGATTACGCCCGTTCGGTGGAAGAACACCAGAATATCGCCGACGCCATCGCCGCCGGCAGCAAGGCCCAGATCGTCGATGCCCTGTGGCGGCATCTCGAGCGCAGCCGCCAGAATACGCTGCGTCAGGTCCGGCTGCTCAAAGAGGCTCGGGCCTGATCCATTCAAAATACGACCTATTCAGGGACAAGTGGAGGAACTGACATGATGCGCGAATACCCGGATGCTGCCATTACCACATTGGTCCGAATGGGGATTTCGCATTGATGACAGACCGGCTTTCCGCTGCCGCCCTTCCCTGCCTGCCGCAATCCGTGGCAACACCCGCCTTTGATTGCCAAACGGTCACACCCGGTATCGTGCATCTTGGAGTGGGTGCGTTTCACCGGGCGCACCAGGCGGTTTTCATTGATGACTGCCTCAATCGTGGTGAGACACAATGGGGTATCGTCGCCGCATCGCTGCGAAGCCCGGACACACGCGATGCCATAGAACCGCAGGACAATCTCTACACATTCTGCTTACGCGACGGCCAGAGCGAGCACCTGCGCATCATCGGCTCCATCATGGAAACCATCGTCGCGCCGGAAGATCCCGAGAGGCTGGTGGAGCGGCTATCCGATCCGCGCGTGCTCATCGTCACTCTGACCGTGACGGAGAAGGGTTATCTCACCAATCTCGCTTCCCGCAGACTGCTGCGTGACCATCCCGATATTCTCCACGACCTTGAAAACCCGAACCGGCCTCGCTCCATCTTCGGTTTCATTCTCGCCGCTACACGACGCAGACGGAAAGAAGGCTCGCTGCCACTGACGCTGCTTTCCTGCGATAACCTGCCCGCCAACGGGCATATGTTGCAAAAGCTGCTGCTGGAATTTGCGGAACTGGCCGACCCAGAACTGGCCTCCTTCATCGAAGCCAATATTGCCTGCCCCTGCTCGATGGTGGACCGCATCGTTCCCGCCACCACCGATGCCGACCGGGATACGATATCGACAGCACTTGGGGTGCGTGACGCCTGGCCGGTGGTGGCAGAGCCCTATTTCCGCTTCGTCATCGAGGACAATTTTCCGCATGGAAGGCCGGCGCTCGAAAGATCGGGCGTGGAGTTCGTCAGCGATGTCGAGCCTTACGAACATATGAAGCTCAGAATGCTGAACGGTTCCCACAGCGCCATCGCCGCCATAGGCCAGATCGCCGGCCTTAAAACGGTTGCCGATGCATGGGGCGAAAAAACCGTGCGCGATTTCATCGGCGCCTATTGGCGCGAAGTCGGCCGGACGTTGGACCCTGCCGTCGACGGCGCGGAATTCGCAGCCGGCCTCAGGGAGCGTTTCGCCAACCCCTCCCTGCAGCACAAGACGATGCAGATCGCCTCCGATGCCTCGCAGAAAGTGCCGCTGCGCATTCTTGGCCCGTTACGCGAACTGCTGGAAGAAAAGGCCGCCTGTCGCGCCGTTATTTTTGCCGTCGCTTTGTGGATCAGATCCTGTGCAGACAAGGATGAAAAGGATCAGCCGATCACCATCCTCGACCCCGCTTTCAAGGAGTGGGATGCGCCGGACCAGCTGGCAATGGCGCCGGATGCTGTCGTTGACCGCTTTCTCACCTTCAGGCGCACATTCGGCGACGACCTGCCGGGCAACGAAAACTTCGTGCCCACCCTGAAAGCCGCCTATCGCGACATCCGCGAACAAGGTGCACTCGCCGCCATCGGCATGTTTTTAAAGACCTGAAACACAAACAGGCCGGAAAACCGGCCTGTTTTCTAACTTGATGTTTCTACGCTCAGGCCGTTGCGGCCTGCCGCGCTGCCTTGCGGCGTTCCACGCGGGCGCGGATGGCATCGACATCCGTGATCGGTGTCGCGGCGAAGAGCTGGCGCGTATAGGGGTGCTTCGGATCGGCGAAGAGTTCCTCGCGTGTTCCCTGCTCCACCGCCACGCCCTTGGAGATGACCATCACATCGTCGGCGATGTAACGGACCACCGAGAGATCGTGGCTGACGAAGACGTAGGTCAGCTCGAATTCCTCCTGCAAATCCCGGAGCAGGTTCAAGACCTGCGCCTGCACCGAAAGATCGAGCGCGGAAACCGGCTCGTCCAGCACCAGCAGCGCCGGATTGAGCATCAGCGCGCGCGCAATGGCGATGCGCTGGCGCTGGCCGCCGGAGAACATGTGCGGATAGCGGTTGAAATGTTCAGGACCGAGGCCGACCTTCACCAGCATGGCTTCCGCCCGCTCGCGACGCTCGGAAGCCGGAATTTTCGTGTTGATGATAAGCGGTTCCATCAGCACGTCACCCACCTTCTGGCGCGGATTGAGGCTGCCATAGGGGTTCTGGAACACCATCTGCACCTTGGAACGCATCTGCGTGTCCGGACGACGCCTGGCGATATCAACCGGCTGGCCATCGATCTTCAACTCGCCGCCGGATGCGGGATCGATCAGCGCAATGATGCGGGCAAGTGTCGACTTGCCCGAACCGGATTCGCCGACGATGGCGAGCGTCTTGCCACGCTCGACGGCAAAATCGATGCCTTTCAGCGCCTGAACCGTCTTGGCGCCACCGAACAGGCCGCCCGGAACATGATAATCGCGGGTAATGCCCTTGCCTTCGACAACAATGCTCATTGAACGCCCTCCTTGCCGAAGAAATCGGAAACCGTGGGCAACCGGTCGCCGGTGGCATTTTCCGGCAGGGCCGCAAGCAATGCCTTGGTATAGGGGTGCTTTGGGGCTTCGAACAGGCTCAGCACATCCGCTTCCTCCATCTTGCGCCCCTTATATTGCACCACGACGCGGTCCGCAGTTTCCGCCACCACACCCATATCATGGGTGATGAGGATGAGCGCCATGCCGTATTCCGCCTGCAGGTTCATCAAGAGATCGAGGATCTGCTTCTGGATGGTAACGTCGAGCGCGGTGGTCGGCTCGTCGGCAATCAGCAGGCGCGGCTTGGAGGCGATCGCGATGGCAATCATCACACGCTGGCACTGGCCGCCGGACATCTGGTGCGGATAGGCGTTAAGCTTGGTTTCCGGCTCGGGAATGCCGACAGCGCGGAACAGTTCCAGCGCACGGGCACGCGCAGCGGAGCGGCCCATGCCGAGATTGAGGCGCAGTACTTCCTCGATCTGGAACCCGACCGTAAAGGACGGGTTGAGCGAGGCGACGGGCTCCTGGAAGATCATGGTGATCTCGCGGCCGATCACCCTGCGGCGCTCCTGCGGCGTCAGCGCCAGCAGGTTCTTGCCGTCGAAGGTCATCTCATCGGCGGTAATCGTTGCCGTATCGGGCAGAAGCCCCATGACGGCGAGCATCGATACCGACTTGCCGGAACCGGACTCACCGACGATGGCCAATACTTCATGCTTGTCGACGGAGACGTCGATGCCATCGACAGCGGTGAAAGCGCCGGTGGCGGTGGCGAATTTGACGGTGAGGTTCTTGATTTTCAGCAGGCTCATCGCTCAGCTCCGCTTCAGTTTGGGATCGAGCGCATCGCGCAGACCGTCGCCCATCAGATTGATGGCGAGTACCGAAATGAGGATCGTCAGACCAGGAAGGGTGACAACCCACCAGGCGCGCAGAATGAATTCACGCGCTTCAGCCAGCATCGTGCCCCATTCGGAGGCGGGCGGCTGGGCGCCCATGCCGAGGAAGCCGAGGGCTGCCGCATCGAGAACCGCGGACGAGAAGGAGAGCGTCGCCTGCACGATCAGCGGCGCAAGGCAGTTCGGCAGAATGGTCTTGAACATCAGCCGGAAATTGCCTGCTCCCGCCACGCGGGCGGCGGTGACATATTCGCGCCTGAGCTCGCTCATGACAGCGGCACGCGTCAGACGCGCGAAATGCGGCTGATAGACGATGGCGATGGCGATCATGGCGTTGGTAAGGCCCGGCCCGAGAATGGCGACCAGCACCAGCGCCAGCAACAGCGACGGAAACGCAAGGATAACGTCCATCACGCGCATGATGACGCTATCCACCCAGCCGCCGAAGAAGCCGGCGACAAGACCGATGACGATGCCGCCGACAAGGGCGATGGAAACGACGACGACGCCGATGAACAGCGAATATTGCGCGCCGTAGATCAGCCGGGACAGCATGTCACGGCCGACCGCATCGGTGCCCAGCAGGAATGCCGCACGGCCGCCATCCTGCCAGACCGGCGGGACGAGCAGCGCATCACGATATTGCTGCGTCGGATCATGCGGTGCAATCACGGCTGCGAAAACCGCCACCAGCACCAGAAGAGTAAAGACGGCAAGGCCGATGACGGCGCCACGGTTCTGGCGGAAGTAGAACCAGAAATCGGCGATCATCCGGCGGCGGATGGCGGCGTCCGAAAGGCGGACGCCGGGGGTGGTGGTCACATCGCTCATTTGTGACGGATCCTCGGATTGATGAGGCCATAAGTCAGATCGACAAGCAGGTTGACGACCATCACCAGGCCCGCAATCAGCAGCAGGCCGCTCTGCACGACCGGATAGTCGCGGCGCGAGATGGAATCGATCATCCACTTGCCGATGCCCGGCCAGGAAAAGATGGTTTCGGTCAGGATGGCACCCGCCATCAGCACGCCAATCTGCAGGCCGATGGTGGTGATGACCGGGATCATGGCATTGCGCAGCGCATGAACGCCGACGACGCGGGAGGCCGACATGCCTTTTGCACGGGCGGTGCGGACATAATCCTCACCCAGAACTTCCAGCATGGCCGAGCGTGTCTGTCGCGCAATCACCGCCAGCGGAATGGTGGCAAGCACCACCGAGGGCAGGATGAGATGCGACAGGGCCGAGGCGAAAGCGCCCTTTTGCCCCGAAATCAGGCTGTCGATCAGCATGAAACCGGTGACGGAAGGGAAGAAATACATCAGCGAGATGCGGCCCGACACCGGCGTCCATTGCAGGATGCCGGAGAACATGATGATCAGCAGCAGACCCCACCAGAAGATCGGCATGGAGAAGCCGATCAGCGCGGTCGTCATTGAAATCTGGTCGAACCACGAGCCACGGCGAATGGCGGCGATGACGCCGACCGGCACGCCGATGAGCGTTGCGATGATAATGGCAACGAGGCCAAGCTCGACCGTCGCGGGGAAGAGCGACAGGAACTCGGTCAAGACAGGCTTCTTGGTGACCAGCGAATTGCCGAGATCGCCCTGAAGCAGCCGTCCGAGAAAATGCAGATATTGCTGCCAGATGGGCTGGGCAAAGCCGAGCTGTTCGGCAAGCTGCGCATGCCTTTCAGGCGATATGCCGCGCTCACCCGCCATCAACAGTACAGGATCGCCCGGCAGAACACGCACGAAGGCGAAGGCGACCATGGTGATTCCGAGGAAGGTCGGAACGAGATAGAGAAGTTTGCCGAAAATGAACCGGATCATGGTTTTTTCCTGAAAAGACGCGCGGAAGAACAGGGTTCTTCCGCGCGTCCTGTTGTTTGGGATTATTCAGCGATATCGACGGATTCGAAGGTGAAATCGCCAAGCGGGCTCATGGTGAAGCCAGAAACCTTGGCGGACATCGGAACGAACTGTGTGGAGTGCGCAAGCGTCGCCCACGGAGCCTGTTCCTTGAAGATTACCTGCGCCTGCTCATAAAGCTTGGTGCGCTCGGCAACGTCAGTGGTCTGCTTTGCCTTGGAAAGCAACTCGGAGAACTCCTTGTTGCACCACTGAGCACGGTTTGCACCGCCTTCGCCGGTCGCGGCGCAGGAGAGCAGAACGCCCATGAAGTTATCAGGGTCACCGTTATCGCCGGTCCAGCCGAGAATGACAGAACCGTCGCGGTTCACTTCGGTCGACTTCTTGAGATATTCACCCCATTCAAAGGAGACGATCTCGGCCTTGACGCCAACTTTCGCAAAATCCGACTGGATCAGCTCGGCCGTGCGGCGCGCGTTCGGCATGTAGGGACGCTGCACCGGCATCGCCCAGATCTTCATCGTCAGATCCTTGACGCCAGCGGCTTCGAGAGCCTTCTTGGCGGCTTCCGGATCGTACGGATCGTCCTTGATGCTGTCGTTGTAGGACCACATTGTCGGCGGGATCGGGTTCTTGGCAACCTGGCCGGCGCCCTGGAACACGGCGTCGATGATCGCCTGCTTGTTCATCGCCATGTTCAGCGCCTTGCGGACTTCCGGCTTGTCGAAAGGCGCAACGGTCGTGTTGTAAGCGAAGTAAGCGACGTTCAGACCCGGCTGCTCATCGAGCTTGAGGTTTTTGTCGGCGCGGATGGTTTCGAGATCGGCAGGAGCCGGGTAAGGCATCAGGTGGCATTCGCCGGCCTTCAGCTTCTGCAGACGCACGGCGGCATCAGGCGTGATCGCGAAGATCAGGTCGTCGATCTTCGGCGCGTCACCCCAGTAGTCGGCATTCTTCTGGTAGCGGATGACCGCGTCCTTCTGATAGGCGACGAACTTGAACGGACCGGTGCCGATCGGCAGGTTGTTGAAGTCTTCCTTGGTGCCGGCTTTATCAAGCGTATCGGCATATTCCTTCGACACGATCGAAGCGAAAGGCATGGCGATGTTGGCGAGGAACGGTGCTTCGGGGCGCGTCAGCACGAACTTGACGGTATAATCGTCAACCTTGACGATTTCCTTGATCAGCGACGGCATTTCCATGGAGTTGTAATATTCGTAGGTGATGCCTGCGATATACTGGTTCCACGGGTTCTTCGCGTCACCCTGGCGGTTGTAGCTGAAGATCACGTCATCGGCGTTGAAATCGCGGCTCGGCGTGAACTTCTCGTTGGAGTGCCACTTGACGCCCTTGCGCAGGTGGAACGTGTATTCGAGGCCATCGCTCGAAACATCCCATTTTTCCGCAAGGCCCGGCTCAACTTCGGTCGTGCCCTTCTTGAACTCGGCCAGACGGTTGTAGACCGGATGCGCGGAGGCATCGAAGGTGCCGCCAGCGGTGTAAGGCGACGGATCGAAGCCTTCCGGCGATGCCTCGGAGCAATAAACGAAGGTCTTCGCCATGGCAGGCACGGCGGAAGTCATCGCAATCGCAGAGGCGATAAGCAAACTGCGGGTCAGCGTTTTCATCTGGTGGTCCTTTCCCTCTTTTTCTGAGTTCCTGCGGCCCCGTTTGGGGGCCTACCTCTTCTGGTCAGCAGCAACACGGGAACCCGTGCCGCCGTTCGGTCTTTGCCTCCCGACCAATTACCCGGCGACCGGCTGAAACAGCCGATCGAGGTTCTTTTCCGGCGGGCAGAACCAGCGCGGTCCCGCCTCCGTCATATAAACAATGTCCTCAAGACGGACGCCGCATTCCCCATAAACACACAGCATCGGCTCGATGGAAAAGCACATGCCCGGTTCAAGCGCCGTCGCATTTCCTGCAACGATATAGGGTTCTTCGTGAATATCCAGCCCAAGGCCGTGGCCGGTGCGGTGCGGCAGGCCGGGAAGCTGATAACCAGGGCCGAAACCGGCCGCCTTCAGGCTGTCGCGCGCGGCCTTGTCGACATCGGAACACGCGGCACCGACGTGGGCCGCGGCGAAGGCCGCAGCCTGCGCATCGCGTTCAGCGTTCCAGAGGAAACGCTGCCTATCTGTCGGCTTGCCGAAGACATAGGTGCGGGTGATGTCGGACCGATAACCGTGAAGAATGGCGCCGAGATCGACCAGCACCATATCGCCATCGTTCAGCGTCTGCGCATAGGGAACGCCATGCGGATAGGCCGTCGCCTCGCCGAACTGAACCGCCACGAAAAGCGGTTTCATGCCAAGGGCGATATGCGCGGCGTTAACGAAATCAGCCACTTCGGTGGTGGAAATGCCGGGACGAAGCCCTTCGAATACGGCCTTCTGCACACCGTAACTTGCGTCCATCGCCGTCTGGATAAGGGCAATTTCAGCCGCAGACTTGACCTGTCGCTGGGCAACGATCATCGGCTGGGCGGAAATGATCCGTCCTTCCAGACGCTGCATCAGGGCGGATGCGAAAACAAACGGGGTAGCGGGATCGATGGCGACAAGATGGCCGGGACAGGAAAGCGCCGCAACGCGTCCTGCCATCAGATCGAAGGGATTTTCATCCTCTTCCCAGACGGCAACCGTCCCCGGAATACGGATTAGGGTCTGGAGTTTCGGCTCTTCGAATGTCGGGCTGATATAGACCGGTGCCCCCTCGGCCGGCACCAAAGCGCCATGAATTCGCTCGGAAAGGCCAAGCGACAGGCCGGTATAATAGGTCAGCGACGATGATGCATCGAGCCAGACCGCCTTGACATTGTCCTGGATCATCCGCGCTTGAAGGCCGCGTAGCCGCAACCTGAGCTCGTCTTCAGCGATCGATGAAACCGCGATCGGCTGAAACCGCTTCAGCGCCTCTTGAAAGTCTGCCATTCTCTCCCCGCCGCTTTCGGGCGCACAGACACAAGCGTGTCGGCCACCTCCCAAGCGTTCTTTTGCCCATGAATAACCACAGGCCGGGGGCTAAGCAATGGGCCAGCACCACGCACCGCCACAAAACTGTGCATATTCATCTAGACATAACGAAATCGTGATCGACACGCGTCCGATTCCCGCACTCATCGCCTTGACGCAGAAATCCAAAATCCCCCGGAAATCCAAGGGGGAAACGCAGGTAAGCCGCCAGCAGCTATGGCATCAGGCGGAACTCAGCGAGAGATTGCTCCGGGAAAATAGCTCTAAAAAGGAAAAAGCCTGCCGCGGGAGGAGGTGCGGCAGGCTTCAAACTTGATCGGCGACTGGGAGGAGGAGTGCCACCGATCCACATCGAGCGGCACTGGGAGGAGGAGTGCGCCGCTTCGATGATTTGAATATAGCGACATTTGTGATTTTTAACAGAGCAAGTCTCGCAATGCAGCATTGCATTTTTGCATAGCTCAAAAATACCTGCACGGTTTTTCAGCACTCCCTGAAAGCCACTGAAATCAACTTTCGCGATGGACCTGAAAACCGGCAAAGGACTGGTTGACCGGCATGAGTTCGAGGCTGTTGATGTTGATGTGTTTCGGCTGCGAGGCGACCCAATGGATCGTATTGGCAATATCGTCGGCCGTGATCGGATTGACGCCCTTATAGAGATTGTCCGAGGCACCCTGGTTGCCGCCGGTGCGAACCAGCGTGAATTCAGTCTCGCACATGCCGGGTTCGATGGAGGTCACCCGCACGCCCTTGCCATGCAGGTCCGAGCGAAGGCCGAGTGAGAATTGCCGCAAGAAAGCTTTCGTTCCGGCATAGACATTGCCGCCGGCATAGGGCCAGTGCGCAGCGACCGAAGAGAGGTTGACGACGATGCCCTTACGCTCGATCAGCGTCGGCAAGAGAAGGTGAGTGACGTTCAACAGGCCGGTGATATTGGTATTCACCATGGTCTGCCAGTCTTTCAGCGGCACCTGCGGCGCGGGCGCAGTGCCAAGCGCGAGGCCGGCATTGTTGACGAGAATATCGATGTCCCGGAAACTCTCCGGCAAAGCGGCCAGCGCCTTTGCCGTCGCATCCTCATCGGTAATATCGAAGGCGACGCCATGAAAGGCTGAACCGAGTTCGGCCGCCAACGCCTCCAGCCTTTCCGCCCGCCGGCCGGTGCCGATGACCTTCCAGCCTTCCCCAATGAAACGCCGTGCCGTAGCCTGGCCGAAGCCGGATGTAGCGCCGGTGATGAGAATGGTACCGCTCATGATGATGTCTCCGCTAATGTCGCTCTGTCAGGATCAGTCTGTCCCAGTAATTTCTCCGCCGCCGCCGCAAGGCAGCGTTTATAGGCGTCGAGGTCGGTATAGAGCGCCTCTTCAGGCGCATTGCCGACAATGATGACGCCGCCACGCCGCAAAATTCCACCATGCAGCATGAGATTGTCGACCATGTCGAAATTCTCGATCGACAGCCCGTCCGGCCCGCGATACCGGCCCGTTTCATCGATGGTGGCAACGCCGCCATAATGCGCCTTGATGCGGGTGAAGTGATTAGCCTCGACATTGGTATAGGCGAAAACCGGCTTGCCCAGCGCGCACATGAAACCCAGCTCAAAGCTTGTTCCCGTATCGGCGGCGACACCGCGAAACGGTGTGAGATTGGCGATCACCGCATCCGCTTCCAGCATCATCCGCTCGTCAACGGCATTGATGTTGCAGCCATGGCCGATCCGGGTATCGGCCGGCGGAATCTGCAGATCACCCGGCGAAAGCGGCGTAAAACCCGCATCCCGCGCAAGTGAGGCCTTGAGATCGAGCATTTCACGCGCGTTCGGGAGGAAGACTTCCGGTCCGGCGAGATAGATTTTCTTTGTCATCGGGAATTCATGCGTTTTGTAAGAAAAGGATTTCCCGAACCTAACCCGGAGACTTTCGCAAAGGCAAGCGCGAAGCCGCGCCGAACCGGCCCATAAAACGGTATCATCAGGCCATTCTTTCCGTTATAGCCGGAGCAACCGACTGCAATTTCTGGAGCAAGACATGGCCGCAACCATTCGCTATCACGAAGGCGATATTTCCGCCGAAGATACCGCGCGTTATACCGGGGCCATCGCAATCGATACGGAAACACTCGGGCTGGTGCCGCGCCGCGACCGTCTTTGCGTCGTCCAGCTTTCGCCGGGCGACGGCACCGCGGATGTCATCCGCATCGCCGCCGGACAGAAACAGGCCCCCAACCTCGTGCGCATGCTCGAAGATCCCGCCCACCAGAAGATTTTTCATTATGGGCGTTTCGATATCGCCGTTCTGTTCCACACCTTTGGCGTGACAACCACGCCGGTTTTCTGCACCAAGATCGCCTCGCGCCTCACCCGCACCTATACCGACCGGCACGGCCTGAAGGACAATCTGAAGGAAATGCTGGAAGTCGATATTTCCAAGGCGCAGCAATCGTCCGACTGGGCCGCAGAGACGCTATCGCCCGCGCAGCTCGAATATGCCGCCTCCGATGTGCTCCACCTGCATGCGCTGCGCGACAAGCTGACCCACCGCCTTGTGCGCGATGGCCGCCTTGATCATGCCGACGCCTGTTTCGCGTTTCTGCCGACCCGCGCCAAGCTAGACCTTCTCGGCTGGGAAGAAACGGATATTTTCGCCCATAGCTGAGCGTTTTTTACGCTTGGTTTAAGCTCTGATTTACCAGAATTGCCTATTCTCGGCCGCAACTTTGGGTGGCCGGGATTTTTCAGATGATTACTCCGCTGCAGCAGACAGCCAGCATAGCCGTCAGCGACCTCATGCGATCGATGGTCGAGACCATCGAGGAACGCCAGCGCGAAGAGCAGGAAAAGGCGAACGGCACCAAAAAGGATGAGGCGGTCAAGACCCAGCCGCAGCCGGACCAAAGCCAGCGTGTCGCCAATGAAAAGATAAGCGCCTATCTGTTCGGCATCATGAAACCGGACGCCGATGCCTTTGCCTCGCTCGTCTCCCGCTTCTCCTCCGCCCTTGGCGTCACCCAGGAAAACGATGAATCGAGCTTCTCGTTTGCGCGAAGGCTTCAGGACGCGCTGACCTTGACAGGTAGCTTCGAAAAGGCCGACGCGCAGGGAAAAGCCACGACAATTTCCCTGAAATCCTTCGGCGTTTCGGAAGCGCAGGTCGTAGACATCCTGAACAATGGCGTCACCGCCAAGACCGACCCCATGGCCGCCCTTGCCGCCCGCATTGCAGAGAGCGCCGGCCTGACGGGCAAGGAAGACGATTTCGGTGTGCAGATGTCGGACGCCATCATGGCGGTGCGTGCGACCTTGCCAAAAAGTGTCAATGATCTGGAGGAATCCACCGGCCTGAAGGAACTCGGCGTTTCAGCGCAGCAGATGATCGCCGCCATCGCCAACCCCTTCGGCGACGCGGCGCGCGCCGTCAAGGATGCCCTGAACGAGCAGGCACAGGGCACCCGCTTCATGACACGCGAGACCCTGAAGGTCATCCAGCGCCTGGAAGATGTCGCCGACCCGAAAACCAAGGAAGAATTGCAGGCCGAGCGCGGCGAAGATCGCATCGGCGAAATCAACGATGCCGAAGTGAAGGCCGAGCGGGAACAGGATATCCAGACCCGTGATGCGCAGGGCAAACTCGAAGATGTGCAGGAACTTCAGGATGTCGTGAAGGAACACATCGACGCTTCAGCCGGGGAAAAAACCGATGGCACGGAGGGGCAAGGTCCGGTCGATATTTCATCGGAAATCGCCCTGATTTCGGTGCTTGCCGCCGCGCCGGACGAAGAAGCTGCCCCGACTGAAAACGACAACGCGCCTGCCAAGGCGAACAAGGCCAAAACAGACGCGACCACCACACCGGCCGATGCGGAAGCATTGCTGGATGCGATGGCGGTTGTCGATGACGCCCGCAGCGCCATTTTGCCGATTTCGATCGACGACAATGGCCTTTATGAACTGCTGAAGAAAAAGGCGGCATGATTGCCGCTTCCGACCGTATTTGAGCGAAACATGATGTGAGTTCAGACATGTCAGATATTTCCGGCCTATCCGGCAGCGCCGGTCTCGATGCCGAACCGAATGCAGCGCAGGCGCTGCTCTCGATGGCAGCCCCGCCGCTCGCCCCAGATAATACAACCTTCCTCACGCCCGGCGAGGACGATGAAGCCATCGATCCCGTGGAAATTCGGCCGGAGAGAAGTTTTCCCAAGGCGAGCTGGCTCGATGCCATGCCACCGGAGGCCATGGAAGTGCCCTTGAGCGAACCCGATCACATTTCTTCGGTCAATTCCGACGATAACGGACTTTACCGCATGTTCATCGGCGTTTCGCCCTGAGCGACGCCGTCCGGCATAATTTATGGTTAGCCAAATATTAATATCTGCGCGGCAAGCTTCAACTTGATGATTCTGTGTGTGCCGAAGAGAGCTGGCATTCGCGCCAGCGGCATATACGGGCGCTCCCGCATGAGCGGGCGAGATGACACCTGTACATCACCGACGCGGCAAATCTTTCAGCAGACGGGTCAGATGCGGATCAAGAGAGCCAGGGATTGGCCCTTTCGCAGCCAGCGGCGGTAATCGATAGGAACGGAGCGCACCCATGTTACCGCCTGTACCGAAAATTTCGGCAGCCGATGCCGCCTATGGAGCGACAGTTCCACCGGCGACGCGCGGGCAGCCGAAAGACGCCGCAATGCCGCAGGTGACCAGTCCTGCTCCCGACAATGGCAGCAGTATTTTTGCAAAAGCAGCGGTCGCCTCGCTGACCAGTGAATTTCAGCTTTCCCGCAGCACCGCCGTGCTGGCGGAAACGCTCGGTAAATTGATGAACCTGCCACGGCGCGACGGTGAAGCCATCGAGACTTATGTGGTGCGCCTGACGGATGCGCTGCGCGCCATGCCACCCGCGCAGCGCCTGGCGCTGGAACAGCAGGTCAGCAAGGCCCTGCAGGGCTTGAGCCTTTCGATGCTGGCCGAAATTCTGA
Organism: Agrobacterium sp. ICMP 6402; assembly: GCF_009498615.1. NCBI lineage: Bacteria > Pseudomonadati > Pseudomonadota > Alphaproteobacteria > Hyphomicrobiales > Rhizobiaceae > Agrobacterium > Agrobacterium sp. ICMP 6402. Next base: position 207,692 of record NZ_QSNV01000006.1, on the reverse strand, counting down.
AACAGCCCACCGGCCCGGAGGCGGCCCGCCTCGCCCTGCTGATCGAGCTTTCCCGCTACAAGGGAATGGATCTGGCGGCGAAAGCTGTGGTTTCCTCCTATCAGCAGAATAATACTTCCAGCCCAGCACCGGCATCGCCAGCAGCACCACCAAGACAGCAAAACACCCAAAGTCAGGGCACAGAAGGCCGCCAGAACGCGACCCCGGCAGCACCGCTGGCAAATGCCGCCACGAGCGGTCGGCTCTCACCGCTGTTCATCGGCCCGCTTGCCCTGGGTGGCGCAGCGATAAAAGCTATGGTGATGACGCAGGCGACGCCGTCGGATCTACGGCCCAATCTTCCCACCCCACCAACCGAAACGCGCGTTTCTGCGCCCGACGCTGCAAAATCGGACGGAAAAACCGAAAGCGCGGCACGTCCGCCTCTGCCGCATGCGGGCAACACGGCAAAAGAAGCACAGGCGGAGCCCCGACCGACACATCCGCCAAGGGCTGAAAACAGCGAAACGCGCCCTGCCTTCCCGCAGCGGGAGATGATCAAAGCGGAACAGAGGGAAGCCCGCACAGGCTCGACAGCGCCATCCAGCCAGCCCACAGCCAGCGTCAGGGATATGGAGAACCTGCTGCTTGCCGCCGTGGCCGGGAAACTTCCCGCCAAAGCCGCGACCGCCGCACAGCCATCCGCTCTGCTGCCGGGTGTCGCGCCACAGCAACCGGAGGAGCAACTCTCCGAAAAAGTCACAATGCCGACGCCGCTTCGCCCGTCCAGTGAGGAAACGGAGACTGTTACCAATCGTCCCGAGGCTCAATCCCTCCCCCGCGCAGCACTCGATCCGGAAATGAGGATGGCGATGCTCGAACAATCGGCCTCACAATCGCTGATCGCCGCCGCTCTCGCAAAAGACGGCACGCCGCTGCCGCTGGTCACCTATCCGCCGGCGGAAGAGGATTATGAATCGGAAACACCACCGCGTGGTGGCGGCCCGTTTTCGGAGGATGAAGCGGAAGGCGAGGCGGAGGGCGAAAACGCCGGAAGCCCGGACGAGGCGGACGACGTGGAAGAGCGGGTGGCCGCCAATGACGAGACCGGCGAACAGGAAAGCCCACAGGAAGCGGCTTACGACGACAGTGCGGAAAATTATTACCTCAGAATGAGCGGCGTGCTCTGAATTTCAAGTGACCGACCCGTCTTCGATGACGCTGAATCTGCGCCAATAAAAAACCCGCCGGAAAATTCCGGCGGGTTCTTCATTTCAAAAGATCGGAGCGATTATTCGCCGCGGTTCTTCAAAGCCGCGCCGAGGATGTCGCCGAGCGAAGCGCCCGAGTCGGACGAACCGAACTGTGCAACTGCTTCCTTCTCTTCAGCGATTTCCAGCGCCTTGATCGAAAGCATGACCTTGCGATCCTTCTTGGAGAAGTTGACGACGCGGGCGTCGAAAACCTGACCAACTGCGAAACGCTCCGGACGCTGATCGTCGCGATCGCGTGCGAGGTCGTTGCGGCGGATGAAGGAGGTGAGGTCTTCGTGGTTGACGAGCTTCACTTCCACGCCACCGTCGTTGACGGCGATGACTTCGCACGAAACGACTGCATTCTTGCGCAGGTCGCCGGACGATGCGGCTTCGCCGACAGCATCCTTGCCGAGCTGCTTGATGCCGAGCGAGATGCGTTCCTTCTCGACGTCAACATCGAGAACGACAGCCTTGACAACGTCACCCTTGTTGAACTCTTCGATGACCTGTTCGCCCGGACGGTTCCAGTCGAGATCCGACAGGTGAACCATGCCGTCAACATCGCCTTCCAGGCCAATGAACAGACCGAATTCAGTCTTGTTCTTGACTTCGCCTTCGACTTCAGTGCCGGCCGGATGGCTGTAGGCAAATGCCTGCCACGGGTTTTCAAGCGTCTGCTTGAGGCCGAGCGAGATACGGCGCTTGGACGGATCGACTTCGAGAACGACAACGTCGACTTCCTGGCTCGTGGACAGGATCTTGCCGGGATGGACGTTCTTCTTGGTCCAGGACATTTCGGAAATGTGGATCAGGCCTTCGATGCCCGGCTCCAGCTCAACGAATGCACCGTAGTCGGTGATGTTCGTGACCGTACCGGAGATCTTCTTGCCAACCGGGTACTTGGCGGAGATGCCATCCCACGGATCCGACTCGAGCTGCTTCATGCCGAGCGAGATACGGTGGGTTTCCTGGTTGATGCGGATGATCTGAACCTTGACCTGCTGGCCAATGTTGAGGATTTCCGAAGGATGGTTGACGCGGCGCCATGCCATGTCGGTGACGTGCAGCAGGCCGTCGATGCCGCCGAGGTCAACGAACGCACCGTAATCGGTGATGTTCTTGACGACGCCGTCAACAACCTGGCCTTCTTCGAGGTTCTGAACGATTTCAGAACGCTGCTCGGCGCGCGACTCTTCGAGAACCGTACGACGCGAAACAACGATGTTGCCGCGACGCTTGTCCATCTTGAGGATTTCGAAGGGCTGCGGGTTGTGCATCAGCGGCGTAACGTCGCGGATCGGACGGATGTCGACCTGCGAACGCGGCAGGAACGCAACAGCGCCGTCCAGATCGACGGTGAAACCACCCTTGACCTGGTTGAAGATAACGCCTTCGACGCGCTCGCCGGCTTCGAACTTGGCTTCGAGCTTGACCCAGCTTTCTTCGCGGCGAGCCTTCTCGCGCGACAGAACGGCTTCGCCGAGTGCGTTTTCGATGCGCTCGACGTAGACTTCGACTTCGTCGCCGACCTTCAGCGTGCCGTCCTTGGACTTCGCGCCGAATTCCTTCAACGGGACGCGGCCTTCAACCTTGAGGCCGACGTCGACGATGGCAACGTCCTTCTCGATTGCCGTTACGATACCCTTGGCAACATAGCCTTCGGCAAGATCGTTAGAGGCAAAGGATTCTTCGAGAAGCGCTGCGAAATCTTCGCGCGTGGGGGTAGATACTGACATGAAATCTCCTGGTTGCATCCGCACGAGGACGAATACAAGAGCGCCGGTGGGCTAGTGTTGTTGATACCCGAACCCATGCCCGCCTTTTTAAAAGGCTTTCCGGCGCAAGGACATGTCTTCAGGCAATTCCGGACTAAACGCGGACCGAAATGAAGCGGTTCCGCGAAAAACCTATTTCCTCAGGGCGGCGTCGATGATCGCCCGCGCGGCCTGAAACGCCGCCTCTATACTCATTTCCGACGTATCTAGCAAGTGCGCGTCTTCAGCCGGTTTCAAAGGGCTGTCCGCGCGGCCCATGTCGCGCTCGTCGCGTTTCCTCACTTCTGCAAAAATGGCGTCGTAATCAGCACTGCCGCCAGTGGCGAGGATTTCATCATAACGACGTCTTGCCCTGACATCAGGCGAAGCCGTGACATAAAGCTTCACCGGCGCATCCGGACACACCACCGTCCCGATATCGCGGCCATCCAGAACCGTGCCCGGCTCTTTTGTCGCAAAACGCTGCTGCGCCTTGACGAGCGCGCGCCTCACCGGCGTCATCACCGCAATTCTGGAAGCGGCCTCGCCGATATCGTGCCGGGAAAGCACCGAGCGGTCGAGACCGGCAAGGTCGAGCTCCAGCGCCACCTTTTCAGCCACCGCCTCATCATCCAGCGGCAGGCCGGCATCGAGAAGGGCCTTGGCTGTGGCTCTATAGGTCAAGCCGGTATCGAGATGGTGGAACCCATAGATTTCCGCGATCCTGCGCGACAACGTTCCTTTGCCGGCCGCAGCCGGTCCGTCTATGGCGATCGTGAATGTCATGAAGCTCTCTGCCTGTGTGTGCGTCATTCATATAATATAGCGTTCAGCTGCTTCCAATCTTCATCAGCAGCCCGGCATATAAGGTGCGTTGCAAGGGCAACGCCCGAAGTTTGTCTTTGACACGAAAGACCGCAACGATTAAGGGGACCGGCTAGAAATTTTACAGTCTATGCCGGTTTTACGGCGTACACACCGAAACTCATTCGACAATTTGAGGCTTAGACAGTGGCAAAAGCGGACCTTGGTACCAAGCGCACAGACCCCGATACCGGCAAGAAGTTCTACGATCTGAACCGCAATCCGGTCGTTTCTCCCTATACCGGCAAGTCTTGGCCGCTCTCCTTCTTCGAGGAAAGCACGGCTCAGGCAAAGCTCGAGCAGGCTGAGGAAGAGGAAGTAGCGGAAGTCGACGCCGAGAACACGGAAGTCGAACTCGTATCGCTGGAAGATGCCGATGGCGACAACAGCGGCGACGAAATCCCCGATATGGGTGATGACGAAGACGACGTGGAAATCGGCGACGAAGACGACACCTTCCTCGAAGCCGACGAAGACGACGACGATGACGACATGTCCGGCATCATCGGCGTAACGGGCGACGACGAAGAAGCTTGATCTTATTGGATAAACCAGCCCGGCGACAAAAAAATGAAGCCGGGCTGTCTTTTGTGCTTGCACTCTTCGATTAGCCGAAGTAGTAAGCCGCCACCGAACGGAACAACAGCCGCTTCGGTTCCCGGAACCGGACGAAATGCCGGAACCCTTATGGGGCTATAGCTCAGCTGGGAGAGCGCTTGCATGGCATGCAAGAGGTCAGCGGTTCGATCCCGCTTAGCTCCACCAATCACCTTTATGGCGCAGAATTGTCAAGGGTTTCAAAGGCGTAAGGCCGCGAGCACTTTAGGTGCGTCCCAGATTAGTACCCAAACTGCGTACCCAATTTTGTTGGCCTTTGCTGTATCTTTTTGCTCCTTGATGGGCGAGAATCCTTCCGGTAACCAGCACGCACTTAATGACGGAGATTCGAGCGGAATGCCATGAGCGCGGGATACGATCCTAGAGCAGTCGCAAACTTGATGCTGGACGAGGCCGATAGGCTGAGCGTGAAGATAACCAATCTCGCCCTTCAAAAGCTGCTCTACTTTGCACACGGTATCCACCTTGTTCAAACCAAGGAGCCTCTAGTCTCCGGCTACTTCGAAGCGTGGCAATACGGCCCAGTCCATCCTTCAGCATATAAGGCTTTCAAGAGAGCTGGCTCCGAGGCCATCACTTTCAGGGCTGAAGGGCAAGACCCATTGACAGGCGCACCCCGCGATATTGCGACACCTTCCGACCCGAGATTGACCTCCCTGATGTCGCAGGTAATTAACTCATACGGCAAGATGTCGCCGGGGCGGCTGGTTGATCTTTCCCACGCAAAGGACTCGCCTTGGTCGTACGTGGTGGACAAAGCGCGAACAGAAGTTGCATTTGGACTTAGAATCTCCGATACTGTGATCTTAGAGCGATTCCGGCACCACAAGGTCTCGGTTGGACTAAGGCCCGCATCTGGAGAACCGAGTGACGACACCCCTTTTGCATGACACCGATCTGGCTCGGATAGCGCCGCTTCCCGATGACATGAAGCGGTCGCAGTTAATGCAAATGAAAGGCGGGTTCTCACCGTTTTCCTACAAGCCTGTAACCACATGCTACCCTGATATCTTCAATGTGCAGTCCGGAATGTTCGGCGCATCTCCTGCGACTCCATGGAAACAGATTCAGGCACAGGTCATTCGAGCGTCCCGCCTTGGCGATGAACAGCGAAACAATCTCCAGGTAGCGAAAGCTCTTTATGAGTTTGCTTCCAATGCAGGGGCCATAGCAAGGAGACACGACTTTTTCCCGATGCACATTGGCGTTGGCAAAAAGGTGAGCTTCTGGCTTCCCATGGTGCTTGCCGTTGATGAGCAGCCACACGCAATCTTCATTGATCCACGCAGAAGCAAAGGGCTGACGGAGCTTGGCCGCAAGTTTGCGTTTTCAATGATGCATGAGCGCATACGCGCAGCTGACGCCGATTTCGCGGCCATCAATTTAGGCATTATACAGTTCCGTGATGATAAGGACGATGGCAGAACCGTCCGGCTTTTTACTGATCACGGGGTGGAGCTTTTCGACTTCAGCGAGCTAGAAAGCATGGTCTCGTCTACGTATCGGATTTGGCAAGAGATACATGAGGAACGTGAGGTTATCCGCCGTAAGGATACGGGCACGGGGCCGCTAATCTAGCCACCTAAATTACGAGGGGGATTCATCTTATGGAGAGCGGTTTGCCTCCCAATACGGTTGTCCCCAAGACAGGCATGGAGATAGACGAGCTAATATTGCGCAACGCTGCCCTGTTCGCTTCTCCAATCACGGAGTGGGAGAAACAAGCCTACACAGAGGTCATTTCCCTCCCGCGTGTGATCGTAACGCGACCGCCTAAAGACCAACTTTTAGCCGCTAGCATGGTGCCGTATGATTGCCACACTAACTGCTTTACACAAGAGGCTAATGACCCCACCAAGATGAGCCGCCATGTCTCTGGGTGGATGATCTGTGACGCTGACTTGATACTGCATTCTGTGGTCAAGATGGGGACCCAGTGGCTCTGCCTCACACCCCAGCTAGTGGAGTTGGCCTCGCGCTTCGAGTTTATCCCAGACCCCCTGATAGAGTGGCGTGATGCTGACGATGGGGTGTCGCGTGTTCCGTATCGTGGAGGCGTACAGCTGCCGGACGCCTTGAGGAAACACCCAGAGCACCGCATCAAAATGCGTGACGAGTTGCTCCGTCTCATTGCTTCTGGCCATTCCGTGGTTGAAGCCAGAGACAGAGTGGCATCCACTTTGGGCACAGAATTTCGTAGCTAGACCGACTGCCTTACCGCCCCAAAGCAACAACTACGGAGCAACTCGTTTGGACGCCAAGTCCTTTTTCGACACTGTGACGCGGCCCAATATTACGGCGTTTATCCAAAACGATGGGGATTACCGTCTCGCCGTCAATGCGGCGCTCAGCCTTGATTCCGCCCACGGCATAATCTTTGAGGAGCTACGAGAGAATGGACACCAATTCCTCGGAAAGCTTGGATGCCAGCATAATGAACTGAAGGACAACCATTTTAAAGACCACGTAGCAACTTTATGCCCTGAGTTCGAAGTCTTGAGGGATGCAGCGTATTCGTTGAAACACGGTAAGCTATCGGCTCGCAAGGCTCGCATGGTTTATTCTGCGCAAGATGTCGCAAGCAAGAAGCTGAGGTGCGGGCTGCTTTCTTGCGGCGACCGTCTAGGCGCATCCTCTGTTTTCATATCTTTAGCGGACGGTAAGCTTGAACGGGCTTGGCCCCTTTTTCGCCGCGCGGAGCTATTCACAGATGAGCTCCTTGGGAACTTGGGGTTAGGTCCCCTTGCGTGTCCCGTCCCGGAATATCACACATCGGCTGTCCTGTCCGCCACTCAAGCGGCTAGGGGAGGAAGCTCGGCAGGAGGGTGGCTTTGGGAGAAATCAAGGGCACGCGCTTCCATAGTGCCGAACACAGCAAAACTGGGAGCGGCTCACAGCACGCTTGTGTCAAGTCAGTCGGGTTCATAGGGCCGGAGCTCAATATCAAAGTTAGCCCTCCCGGAGCGGGCCACTTGAAATATCTCGATTCTTGGGTAGCGGCTGGCAATTTCGAGGAATTCTGTTTTATCAGAGGCTGCGGTGTTCATTCCAAATATCAAGCCGTCTATCTCCTCCGCACCAAAGGGGCAGTCCTCATAGGGGGCTTCTTGTGTTCTTCCAGCGCCGGAGCAAATTCTCCACTCCTGCTCATAGTTCCATTCAGATGACTTAGTATAGACCAATTTGTCTACGATTGCGGTTGGGCTCATACTGTCCAAACCAGCAAAAATATCCGAAAGCGACTCGGCGTTGTAGAGCTCGGGAACCTCGCTTAAATAGTTAACTGCTTTTGCCATGCCAAACGGTCCGTCAATTTCTGGCATTGATCGGAACCGCAGCGCAACTCCAGTTGAGGCGCTCCCGTAGTGCGCCCACATGAGGTGGTTATTAGGCCGAGTTGTGAGAGATAGGATTTTCGTATCTTTCATGATCGCCGCAGATTCTCTTTGAATACCCGGAAGGGTAACTAGCATTTGGCTGTATCCCTCATCAAATGCGGCTCCAAGTTCCTCGTTGAATTGCTTTCGTGTCATCCGCCGACCTGTCGCGCGGAGAGCTTCAAGCATGACCGAAAGAACATTTCGAGGAGGTATGGGGTCTGTTTGACAATACAGATTCCATAGCTTGCTTAAGGCAAGCCGCCTTACCACCTGCCTGTCCGCCCGTATGGGAAGGTCAAGCTGCATATCAAAAGGGTCGTTAAGGTGCGTGGCTGTAGACCAGCGAAGGGTTCGATTGGAGAGGACGATTTTACCCGTTGCAGCCGACATGTATTTGAAGAAATGGAGGCGGTCGTTATTGTACTTGGTAGGTTTCTGGGTCAGTTTTTGATCGAAATTCATGGTATTTCCGGAAGTGAAAATGAGCGAATGACGCTCGGTTAATATTCGAAGTGGGCTACTAGCGGAGCGTACTCTGCCCTATATATTAGGTCATACTTGAAAAGCCACCTGTCGCTGGATTTACATAAGTCGCTATTCCCAAAGTGCTCCCCGAGCTATCTTCCCGACTTACACTAGGCATCGCCATGTACTTCTTGTGGTGGAGGTCAATGGGAGTCTTCTGCCCGCTTGCCAACGCCGCAAATTCTATGGCGATTGCTTCACGTTGCGGCTCAAAGACCGCCTCCCCTTCCTCATCCTCACCAACCTGATGGCCTAGGATTTCGTCCACTCTCACGGAAACCATATCATTCACTAGGAGGTGCTCCTCAGGGTTCACTGCGGCACCCCGCTGCTGTGCAAACAGTACGGCCTCACGCATTGCCTTTTCGCGGACCATTTTGAGTGCACTGTCTTTGGAGAGGGCGGGATTGTAGGCTTGTTCAATAAGCGCCTTGAACTCGGCAATGACATCCCATTTGAGAACGTTGGCTTCCTTGAGGCTGTCCGTCGCCAGCGGCCTCTTGAGCTTGGTTCCCAGCTTGCTCTGGAGTTTACGCGGAACATTCACCACCACCCGCCACTGCGAGCCGTGCCACTCAAGATATTTTCGATCCGAAGCCGATGATGCAGCCAAAGAAAGCCCCTAAGTCCCAAATTAGTACCCAAGGCTAGTCCCGGAAGCCACTGAAAATCAATAACTTTCTGATATGGTTTTGGGACTTTTCTTCGAGGGTTGTCCCCCGCTTAGCTCCACCAAATCTTCCCAGACACGATAAATCACCCGTTGACGGACATTCCCGGACGCCTTATCGGCCGGCTACCGGCAAGATCGTCTCCCGCAATAGCGTTCGCACGTCCTGCCCTTTGATCCTGCATTCAACGATCAGGATAGCCCCACCCTCTTCCACCACCCGGCATTCGAGATATTTGCCGCGCAGCCGGTTCTCCAGCGCCTTGAAGGCGTTCAGGCCGCAGGCATAGCGGCGGCCATCAGCGGCAGCGCAGACGCGGTTGCGGTCGATGTCTTCGACGCCGGCAAGGCGGAATTCCTGGCCCTTGAATGTGAAGCGATTGCTGGCGACCACGCGCAGGCGCTGGTCCGCATGTATTTTTAGCGGATAGGGGTCGGGCGGGGTCGGGATGCGCTCATAATTCTGGTGACGGGTATCGACCTTCACCGGGGAGGTCGTCCACAGCATCTCCGTGTTCGCCGCAAGACCGGCAGTCTCATAGCCATCTTCGCCATTGAGGAACGAAGCGATGCGCATGCCGGCAATGCCGAGCCCTATCACCAAAACGATCTGAAACAGCAAAATTGCGATCTGCCGAGTCATGTCACCAAAACATCAAAAGCGATAAAATATGAACCTATCCCGCTCCAGACTAGAAGAGACGCAGCATTACATCAACAGGACCTTGCGAGCGGTAACGTCGCGAATTGTCCCCATTGCCATGATCGGAATGCCGTCGCAGTCGTGAATCACCCTGCCAGTCGTCCTGAGCCAACGAAACCCACCATCCTTGAGATCAATCCGGCTCTCCTGATCGTAAAACTCACCGCTTATCAGCGAATTATGGACCGCTCGCGCCACCCGGGCTTGTGAACCAACCTCGACCTGGGCGATGAACTTCTCCACCGGAATGCCGCGAGAAGCCTCTTCAAAGGAGAAATCGCGCAGACGCGACGCCACAGCATCCAGATAAACCAGATTCTGACCGATGCTCCACGTATAATAACCAATCAGCGTCTCTTCCAGAGATATATCTTCTAACATCGGCTTTCTACACTACATGAATGCTTATAACTTTTTTATAACATAACAAAAAATGCATGACTAATCACAAGAATTTATCCTTTTATTTGATGATATTCTACTTTAGACTTCACGCGGATATAGAAAGCACTTTGCCACCTGCCCCTTGTTGGCGAAGCAGCCTTCCTGTGCCAAAGAAGGTTGACATCGTAACCCAAGACAGGAGTCGCCGTGACCATCGGGCTTGCCCATGCAGAACTCATTGCCGTCGTCACCGCCATTACGCGAGACGAACCGCGGGTGATGACCGTCCGGGCGGGCGCGGCACTTCCCTCAGGCCCATTCGAATTCGGGCACAGAACGCTGCAAAGCGGGCTGCGGGAGTGGATCCACGAGCAGACCCATCATCCGGTCGGTTATCTCGAACAGCTTTACACCTTCGCGGATCGCGACCGTAACAACGACATTCCAGGCGGAAGAACCATCTCCATCGGTTATCTGGGCTTGGTTCGCGAGCATGAATCGTCCGGCAACGAGCACGCGCTCTGGCACGGCTGGTATGAATACCTACCCTGGGAGGATCATCGGCAGGGCCGCCCAGCGGTTCTGGATACCATCATCGGCAGGTTGCGGGCCTGGGCGGATTCCGATCCCGCCTGCAAGAGCCAGCGTCACCTGCGGGCCGATTTCACCTTCGGCCTCGATGGCGGCGGCTGGAATGAGGAACTTACCCTGCAGCGCTACGAATTGCTGTACGAGGCGGGCCTTGTCGAGGAAGCCCAGAGCGAGCCACGGATCAATTTCGGCAGGCCGATGTTTGCCGATCACCGCCGCATTCTCGCCACCGGCATCGCTCGCCTGAGGGCCAAGATCAAATATCGCCCTGTGGTTTTCGAACTGATGGCTGATACCTTCACCCTGCTGCAATTGCAGCGCGCGATCGAAGCGCTGGCGGGACTGACCCTGCACAAGCAGAATTTCCGCCGGTTGATCGAACAGCAGCAACTGGTGGAAGAGACCGGCGACATTGCGAGCGAAACCGGCGGACGCCCGGCAAAGCTTTTCCGCTTCCGCCAGACCGTTCTCGACGAACGCGCCCTCTCCGGAACGAAACTGCCGCTCTCCCGCAATTGACATATGCTCACGATGAGAATATCTCTTTGCCCTAGATATACTCAAAGAGAGTATAAATGGGAGAGCGTCGTGAACGAACAGATATCTGCCGCAAGCCTTTATGATCGGGTCAGCCGCGTCATTCCCAAGGCGGAATGGATGGGCTTTCAGGACGATGTGGATGCGATCCTTGAGTTGAAGCGCAAACGCAATGCCGTCATTCTCGCCCACAATTACCAGACGCCGGAAATCTTCCACGGCGTCGCCGATATCGTCGGCGACAGCCTCGCCCTTGCGCGCAAGGCGATGGAAGTGGAGGCGGATGTTATCGTTCTTGCCGGCGTACATTTCATGGCCGAGACGGCAAAGCTGCTCAATCCGGGAAAAACCGTTCTCATTCCGGATATGGCCGCTGGTTGTTCGCTGGCCGATTCCATCACGCCCGAAGACATCGCCCTTCTTCGCAAGGCCTATCCCGGCGTTCCGGTCGTCACCTATGTGAACACCTCGGCAGCGGTAAAAGCGGCTTCCGACATCTGCTGCACCTCGGGCAATGCCCGCCAGGTGGTGGAATCGCTCGGTGTGCCACGTGTACTGATGTTGCCGGATGAATATCTGGCGAAGAATGTCGCGCGGGAAACCAATGTCGAGCTGATTGCCTGGCGCGGCCATTGCGAGGTGCACGAGCTTTTCACTGCCGATGACATCAGGGAATTGCGCGAAAGCCATCCCGGCGTCATCGTTCTGGCACATCCGGAATGTCCGCCGGATGTTGTGGAAGCCGCCGATTTTTCCGGCTCCACCGCCGTTATGTCGGATTATGTCGGCCGGGAGCAGCCCGCCCGCGTGGTGCTTCTGACGGAGTGCTCGATGAGCGACAATGTCGCCGTGCATCACCCTGATGTCGAATTCATCCGCCCCTGCAATCTTTGCCCCCATATGAAGCGCATCACGCTTGGCAATATCCGCACGGCGCTGGAGGAAAACCGCCATGAGGTGACGGTCGACCCGGCAATCGCGGTCGCTGCCCGCCGCGCCGTGGAGAGGATGCTGGAGGTATGAGCGAACGCCTTCCGCCGCAGCAGGATTGGACAGTCATTGTCGGCAGCGGCATTGCGGGCCTGATGGCGGCGCTGACGCTTGCGCCGCAGCCCGTGCTGCTTCTGACACGCGGCGCGCTCGGCGGCGAAACCTCAAGCGCCTGGGCGCAGGGTGGCATTGCCGCAAGTCTCGGCCCGGACGATAATGCAGCACTGCATCTTGCCGACACGCTCGCCGCAGGCGACGGGCTCTGCGACGCCGATATGGCCGAGGAGATCGTCTCCACCGCCCCCGCCGTCATCGAGGCGCTGGAGCGGGCCGGCGTGCGCTTCGATCGCGATGCTGAGGGGAAACTCGTCTTCGGGCTGGAGGCTGCCCATGGCCGACGGCGCATCCTGCATGCGGAAGGCGACGGTTCGGGCGCGGCCATTGTCAGGGCGCTCGCAGCCGCAGTCCTTCGCACACCATCCATCACGGTTCTCGAAGGCACGGAAGTCCGCCGCCTATTGACGGGAGAGGGCGCGATCACCGGTCTCGCCTGCGCCGGCCCGAAGGGCAGTTTCATTCTGCCGGCCACACGGGTCATTCTTGCAACCGGCGGCCTTGGCGGGCTTTACGAAGCGACGACCAATCCTGCCGGCAATTTCGGGCAGGGCATCATGCTCGCCGCGCGCGCCGGCGCCATCCTTGCCGATATGGAATTCGTCCAGTTCCACCCGACGGCGCTTTCCTCGCCCAGACGGCCGCTGGCGCTGGTCAGCGAAGCGGTGCGCGGCGAAGGCGCACTTCTGCTCAATGAAAACGGCGAACGTTTCATGGCGACAGTGCCGGGCGCCGAGCTTGCGTCACGCGATATTGTCGCCCGCGCCATCGACCGGGAAATCCTGCGCGGCGGCGCGGTCTTTCTCGATGCCCGCAAGGCGCTGGGTTCCGGCTTTTCCGCTCGCTTCCCTTCCATCGACCTGCTTTGCCGCGAGGCCGGCATAGACCCCGCCTGCGAACTTGTGCCCGTGCGTCCCGCCGTGCATTACCATATGGGCGGCGTCGCCACGGATGGCAGAGGCCAAAGCTCGGTGCCGGGTCTGTGGGTTGCCGGTGAAACCGCCTGCACCGGTCTGCACGGCGCCAACCGGCTCGCCAGCAATTCCCTGCTGGAAGCCGCCGCCATGGGCATGCGCGCAGCGCAGGATCTCGCCGGTCGACAGGCACGCACGGCAGGGCCGGCAGCTGTTGCGCCACGCACAGCCCCCGACTGTGGAGCCGCCGATCCCGCTGCCGTCCGACCCATCGTTTCCCGCCATCTCGGCATTGTGAGACATGCAGCAGGCTTGCGCGAAGCGATCCGGGACTTGCTGCAGCTTGCCGAACAGGAAGGCCCGGCATCCGATCCCGCCCTCGTCGGCCTCACCATCGCCGTCTTCGCGGCCCTGCGCACGGAATCGCGCGGCGCGCATTTCCGCGACGATTTTCCCGGAAAGGACGCGGTCGCCACAAGACGCAGGCTGAGCCTGACCGAAGTGATCGCCATCGGCCATGACCTTTCCTCATCCAGCTTTTCTTCTTCCAGCATTGCGCGGAGCGCCTGACATGACCCTTGCCCCCCTGCCACGCCTCATCATCGAGCCGCTCGTGCGCAACGCCCTTCTGGAAGATCTGGGGCTTGCGGGCGACATAACCTCCGCCGCCGTCATTCCCGCCGATCATCGCTCGGTCGTCGTCATGGCCGCACGTGAACCGGGCGTCATCGCCGGTCTCGATGCGGCGGAGCTTGCTTTCCAGCTGGTGGACCCGGCGATCATGATGACGCGGCACGTTGAGGATGGAGCGTCCGTGGTGCCCGGCGATATCATCGCGACGATCGAAGGCCCTTCCCGCGGGCTGCTGACGGCGGAGCGCACGGCGCTGAATTTTCTCGGCCATCTCTCGGGCATCGCCTCCGTTACCGCAAAAATCGCGGCCGCCATCTCCGGCACAAAGGCCTCAATCGCCTGCACCCGCAAAACGACGCCCGGCCTCAGGGCGCTGGAAAAATACGCCGTGCGCGCCGGCGGTGGCATGAACCACCGTTTCGCGCTTTATGATGCCGTCCTCATCAAGGACAACCACATTGCCGTGGCGGGGGGCGTGCGTGCCGCCATCCACAGCGCCAAACAGGGTGTGGGCCATCTCGTCAAAATCGAGGTGGAGGTTGATACGCTCACGCAATTGCGCGAGGTGATGGACGAAGGTGTCGACGCGGTTCTTCTCGACAACATGACGCCGGAACAGTTGCGCGAGGCCGTGGCGATCGTCGCCGGGCGCGCCATCACCGAAGCCTCCGGCCGTATCAATCCGCAGACGGCGGCAGCCATCGCTGCAAGCGGCATCGATCTCATCTCCATCGGCTGGCTGACCCACAGCGCACCGGTTCTGGATATCGGGCTGGACTTTCAAAGCCAGAGTAAAAAATGAGGCAGTAAGGGCGGACCACACGGAACCAAATGTTCGCATCTTCGTTGTTACCCCGCCGGGGGTCTATTTAAGGCGGGGGGATCAGTGCGCGCAAAAGCCTGTCCATATGCCTGGGGACCTCTCTCACAAAGGAAAGGCCTGTTATGGAAGACGCACAAGTTGGCTGGATTGCAGCAATCATTATCGGCGGCGTAGCCGGGTGGCTCGCCGAACAGTTCATGAAAAGCAATATGGGTGTTTTCATGAACATTATTCTCGGCATTGTCGGCGCCATCGTCGCCAATTTCCTTTTGGGGCTCGTGGGCGTCTCGCTCGGAGGCTGGATTGGCTATCTCATCACCGGTTTCATCGGTGCCTGCATTCTCATCGCCATTGGGCGGGCATTTCGCCGATAAAGGGAGAATAGAATGAGCTTTTTCGACAAGATCAAAAACGCGATTTTCGGCAAGGCCGAAGCCGCCCCGCAGACTTCGGCCCCGGCCGGCACACCGACAACCGCCGCAAGCCCGGCTGCACCGGCGCAGCCTGCCTCACCGGCACCGACAACCAGCGCTCCGGCATCCGCCGGCAGCGTCGATGTCGCTTCCATTCTGGATGCCGCAGTCAAAAAGAACGGACAGAAACTCGACTGGAAACACTCGATCGTCGACCTTCTGAAAGCGCTCGATCTGGACAGCAGCCTCAGCGCCCGGAAGGAACTGGCCGGGGAACTCGGCTATACCGGTGACACCTCGGATTCGGCGACGATGAATATCTGGCTGCACAAGGCCGTCATCAAGAAACTCTCCGAAAACGGCGGCAAGGTTCCGGCCGACCTTTTGGATTGAACCGGTAAACGGGAGAGCCGCAATGGACGACTATTCCAGCCTGCGCGAGCAGATCGGCCAGGACCTCGACACCCTGCACGGGACCGACAACCCGAAGTCGATTTTCGAGATCGCCGACGACTATCTCCTGGGAAATCCAAACCTCAAGAGAGCAATCGTCGAAGACATCATCAAGGAAGAAGCGGACAAGCGCGGCATCGCCATCCACTAAGGCCGCGCGACAGGCACGGCTGTTTTACGAGAGGGCGGCATCCGGACCGGATGCCGCCCTTTTATGCCTCATGCCGAAGTGTTATTTTTCCAGCTTTGCCTCAGCCTTTTTGGCGTTTTCTTCCATCAGTTCGTACCACATGGCATTCATGACGGCGAAGATGGCGGCGAGAGGCAGGCCGAGCAGCCAGGCGAAATACCACATGTTCGATCTCCTTCTGTCGATATCAATATGCGTGGCCGCTGTCGTCGCGGATCGCCTTTTCATCCACCTTGCCCCACAACACGCGATAGACCCAAGAGGTGTAGGCGACGATGATCGGAACGAAGATGAGGGTGACGACCAGCATGTTGAACAGCGTCATATGGCTGGACGAAGCATCCCACACCGTCAGGCTCGACTTCGGATCGACCGAAGACGGCAGGATGAAGGGGAACATCGAAAGCCCGACGGTGGCGATGATGCCGAAAATGGCAAGCGAGCTGGCAAGCAGCGCCATCACTTCCCTGCGGAGCCTGAACAAGACGAAGGCGACCAGCGGGAAGGCCAGACCGAGTGCCGGCGCCAGCATCATCCACGGATGCGCCGCATAATTGGAGAACCAGACGCCGGTTGCGACCTCAACCGTCTTTGCCAAAGGATTGGACGGCCCGTCGGTCACGACTTCCGAGGTGAAACGATAACCATCGACACCGAACCACAGCAGAATGCCGCCAAGCGCGAAAAGAACGGTGGTGGCAAGTGCCGCGATGCTGCCAAAACTGCGGGCGCGGGTGGCAACCGGACCTTCGGTTTTCAGCACCAGCCAGGCCGCCCCATGCATTACCAGCATGGCGACGGAAACGAGGCCGCAGAGAATAGCGTAGGGGTTCAGAAGCTCGAACAGCGTCGTGCCGTCGTAGAAAATCCTGAGGTCATCATTGAAGTAGAACGGGACGCCCTGCAGCACATTGCCGATGGCCACGCCGAAGATCAGCGTCGGCACGAAGCCGCCGACGAACAAGGCCCAGTCCCAGCCGCTGCGCCATGCCTTGCTCTCGCGCTTGGAGCGATATTTGAAACCGACCGGCCGCAGGATCAACGCGAACATGATGGCCGCCATTGCCAGGTAAAACCCTGAAAACGACACCGCATAGAGTGGCGGCCAGGCGGCGAAGATCGCACCTGCTCCGAGAATGAGCCAGACCTGATTGCCTTCCCATACCGGGCCGATGGAGTTGATGACGACACGCCGCTCAATATCCGTCTTCGCGACGAAGGGCAGCAGCGCGCCGGTGCCGAGATCAAAACCGCCGGTTACGGCGAAGCCGATAAGCAATACGCCAAGCAGCAGCCACCAGATGATACGAAGGATTTCATAGTCGATGAGTTGGTGCAGGATCATGATAATTTACTCCGCAGCGACGAGTTGTTCAGGAACGAGCGGCGCTTCCGGATCATGGTCCGGATCGGGCCCCTTGCGGATCGCCTTCAGCATCAGCCCCATCTCAACGATGAACAGCACCGTGTAGATGGCGATGAAACACAGAAGCGTAATCAGAACCGTCGAGGCGCTGAGGCTCGAAACAGCCGCCGCCGTTGGCAGCACACCTTCGATGATCCACGGCTGACGCCCGAACTCGGCCACCACCCAGCCCATTTCGGCGGCAATCCACGGCAGCGGAATGGCAAAAACGGCCACCTTCAGCAACAGCGGATAACGGTCCAGCCGCCGGCGGGCCGAAAGATAAAAGAAGGTCGCCGTCAGAACGATGAAGAACATGCCGAGACCAACCATGATACGGAAGGCCCAGAACAGGGTCGGCACATGCGGGATCGTATCGGCCGCCGCCTTGGCGATCTGCTCTTCTGTCGCCTGACGCGGATCGTCGACATAACGTTTGAGCAGCAGGGCGTAACCAAGCTCGTGGCCGAGTTCGGCAAAGGTGCCGTTCACCTCTTCGGGCAGCTGCGCGCCCTTGCCGCTGGCGCGTATCTGCATCAGCGCGTCATAGGCCTTGATGCCGTCGCGGATACGGGTCTTTGCCTGTTCCACCAGATCGTTGATGCCGGGGATTTCCGTATCGAGCGAACGGGTGCCGATGAGTCCCATTACCCACGGAATCTTGACCGCGAAATGTGTCTCGCGCGCTTCCTGATTGGGAAAACCGATCATGGTGAAAGGCGCCGGCGCCGGCTCCGTTTCCCACATGGCCTCGATGGAGGCGAGCTTCATCTTCTGGTGTTCGGTGGAGAGGTAACCGCTTTCGTCCCCCAGCACGACGACCGACAGGGCGGACGCCAGACCAAAGGAGGCGGCGACTGTCATCGACCGCTTGGCGAGATCGACGTGGCGACCCTTCAGCACATACCAGGCGGAAACGCCGAGCACGAAGATGGAGGCCGTGACATAACCTGCGGAAACCGTGTGAACGAATTTCGCCTGCGCGACCGGGTTGAACAGGACCGCGGCGAAGTCCGTCACTTCCATGCGCATGGTCTGGGGATTGAAGGCAGACCCTGTCGGGTTCTGCATCCAGCCATTGGCGATCAGGATCCACAGCGCCGAGAAGTTCGAGCCGATTGCCACGCACCATGTCGCGACGAGATGACCGAGTTTCGACAGCTTGTCCCAACCGAAAAAGAACAGGCCGACGAAGGTGGCTTCCAGAAAGAAGGCCATCATGCCTTCGATCGCCAGCGGCGCGCCGAAAATATCGCCGACATAGTGGCTGTAATAACTCCAGTTCATGCCGAACTGGAATTCCATGACAATGCCTGTCGAAACCCCCAGCACGAAGTTGATGCCGAACAGCGTGCCCCAGAATTTCGTCATCTGCCGCCAGATCACCCGGCCGGTCATGACATAGACCGTTTCCATGATGGCTATCACCACCGACAGCCCGATCGTCAAGGGAACGAACAGAAAGTGATATAAAGCCGTCACTGCAAATTGCAGGCGCGACAGCGCCACTATGTCGAGTTCCATAGTCTTACCCACCTTTTCCAGAAGGCCAGCCGCCCGTTTTTTAAGGCACGCCCGGCTCTCAAAAATACTCAGTCCCGACGTAATGTTTGCAGCACTACGTCGTATTCCGCCGCCCCGCTTTGACATTCGTCAAATTGACGCCCGTCTTTAAGCACGATGATGCGATCGGCAAATTCCGCCTCGCGGCGATTATGGGTGATCATCACGACAGTCTTGCCTTCGGCCCTCGCAAACAGCCGGCTGAGCACGTCGCGAGCCGTCTCGCCGTCCAGCCCCTCCGTCACCTCGTCGAGAAGCCAGAGCGGTTTGTCGATGAGCAGGAAACGGGCGAGCGCCAGCCGGCGCGACTGGCCGCCGGAGAGACCCTGCCCCGCTTCGCCAAGCCTCGTCTCCAGCCCGGCGGGCAGGGTTTTGACGTGTTCGGCAAGGCCTGCGGCGTCAAGGGCGTCCCACAATTCACGCCCGGTCGCGGCGGGTTTTGCCAGCCTCAGATTATCGGCAATGCTATCGCGGAAAAGCTGGCTCCGCTGTGTCATGAGCGAAGAGGGCAAGGCGCGAACAGTACCTGCCGATGGCTGCAATTCACCCGCCACAAGCTGGATGAGGCTGGTCTTGCCCGCACCGCTCGGGCCGATGATCGCGACCCTTTCTCCAGCGGCAATGGCAAGATTGATAGTCGTCAGGACCGGCTTGTCGTTACCCTCCCGCTCCAGACGCACGCCTTTAAGCGCCGCCGCCACGCCGCTGGCGGGCAAAGCCGGACAGCGGGTCTCTGCCCGCGCCGAAAGGCGCGGCGCGATGCGCCTTGCGGAAAACAATGTGCGGCCGAGTTCCATCGCACCACGGCGCAGCGCGGTGAAAGGCTCCAGCGCGGCGAAACAGACGAGCAGCCCGAGTGCTGCGGCCGGCGCGCTTACCGTTCCCTGCTCCGCCAGCCAGGCCATGCCGAGCAGAGCCGTGCTCAGAAGGGCCGCCGTTGCAAGCCCGAAGGAAAAACCGGCATTCGTTTCGATGCGGTTCAAGGCCTCGTCACAGGAAAGCAGGTAATCATCGGCCCGCTTCACTGCCGCGACCTGCGCGGAAAGCCGACCTGCCGTGAGCAATTCCGTCTGACCGTTGACGAGGTCTGCCGTGCGGGCACGCAACGCTTCAAGCCCGATTGCCCGCCGGCGGGAGAATTTCTCTGCCCGCAAGGCGGAGCGCACCGAAATGCCGAGCCCTGCCGCAATGAGAAAGAGCGCCGCCAGAATGCCCGCAAGCGGATTGAGGAAAGCAAGCCCGATGCCGGTTGCAACAGCCGCAAGGACCGCGACGGCGGCAGGCACCAGCACGCGCAGATAAAGCGAATCCAGCGCATCGATATCCGCGGTCAACCGGTTCAGCAGGCGGGCGGGCCTCGCTTCCAGATTTTGCGCCGCCTGCGGCGCGGCAAACCCACGAAACAGCTTTTCGCGCAGCGCCGCAAGCACGGAAAGCGTCGCTTCATGGGTAGTCATGCGCTCGCCGTACCGGGCGGCGGTACGCGACAGCGCCAGAAGACGGATGGCCGCCGAGGGCGCAAAAACATCAAACGCATAGGCCGTTGCCGGAAGCAGACCGGCAATGGCGGTGGCGGTGATAAACCAGCCAGACACACCGAGTAGGCCGATGCCAGCCAGCACCGTGGTTGCGGCCAGAACCGCGCCGGCAAGCAGCATGCCGCGACGCGCCGACCAGAACAGTGCGATAACGGGTTTCAAGATGGCAAAACGCACAATCATGACCGATCCCCCGAATGGATCGCCGCCATATCCACGACCCTGTCCATGCGCGCGGCCAGCACCGGATCATGGGTTGCGATGATCAATGTCCTGCCTTTTGCCAGCTGCAGCATATTTTCCGTAATGAGAGCGGCGGTTTCCCGGTCCAGATGCGCCGTCGGCTCGTCAGCCAGAATGAGCCGTGTCGCGGGATCGGCAAAGGCGCGGGCAATGGCCAGCCGCACCGCTTCACCACCGGAAATGCCGTGGCCACCATCGCCGACGAGCAGATGTTGCCGGGCGGATGACAGTCTTGCGAGCCCTGTCTGCTCAAGCGCCGTCTCCACCATATCCCGCGTGATGCCGGGGCGGCCGAAATGGATATTTGCTGCAAGCGAACCAGTAAAAAAGAACGGCTTCTGGCCGATCCAGCCGATGGACGTTCGCAGGGTGTCGGCCGTCTCGTCATCAAGGGCGACGCCGCCGATTTTTATCGCGCCGCTTCCCGCAGAAGCCAGCCCGGCGATCAGCGACAGGACCGTGGATTTGCCGCAACCCGATGGCCCCAGAAGCGCTACAGTTTCGCCCGCCCGAATACTGAGATTGAAATTGCGAAGCACAGGCGGCGAGGCTGGATAGGCAAAGGACAGATCGTCCATCTCCACCGTACCGGGAGTGGGCAATATTGCCAACGCCACATCCCTGCCCTCACCCGCAATGGCCGCACCGCCCTGCGTCAACTTGTCGAGCGCACCAAGCGCGGCTTCCCCCGCCGCCCGGTCGTGCCAGACCGCGGATAACTCCCGCAGCGGCTCGAAAAAGGCCGGGGCCAGAAGCAGGATGAACAGACCCTCGGCAAGCGTCAGCTTCTGTCCCCACGCGCCGAAATCAAGAAAACCGAGCAGATGGAAACCGATGTAAACGGCGGTCATGGCAACGCCGAGGGCGGCGAAAAGCTCCAGTACCGCCGAAGACAGGAAAGCGATCCTCAGAACCGCCATCGTCCGCGTCTTGAGGTTCTGCGCATCGGCGCTGAGGCGCCCGGCAGTCAGTTCAACGGCTTCCAGCGCGCGGATCGTTTCCAGCCCGCGCAGGCGATCCAGCAGGAAAGCATTCATATTGCCGGTCTCGGCCAGCTGCTTTTCACTCGCCGCCTTGGCCTGCCAGCCGATCAACGCCATGAAAAGCGGAATGGTCGGCATCGAGATGAGCAGCACCAGCGCCGCGATCCAGGTAAAGGGCAGGATTACCAGCACGAAAACCAGGGGAATGATGGTGGCCTTCATCCGCGCCGGCTGGAAACGGGAAAGATAGGGCACCAGCGCTTCCGCTGCCTCGGCCACGACACTTGCCGCCTCGCCGGAAGCCGTGCGCGACAGATCGAGCGGCGAAACCGTCGCCACCGCCTGAAGCGCTTCCAGCCGACGCTGTGACAATGCAGCACGCGCAGCACGAAACGATAGTCTCGCGGCGATTTTCTCCAGCCACGCCTTCAGGAGACCCAGAATGAGAACCGCAACAGCCGCCGGCACGATTGCCATCATCGGTTCGCCGTCGGCGATTTTTCCGACTGAAAAGGCAAGCAGGCCCGCCTGCGGCAACCAGAGCAGGGCCGCCAGAACATGCAACAGGGCAACGGATCTACCGACCGCCGGTGCGCGTGTCGTTTTCGCGGCACTCTTGTCGCGGGAGGTCTTCCGGCTGGCGGTGCTGAAGAAGCGCCGCCTCGGCGTTTCAGGTGAGACCGAAACCGGCACAGGACAGTCTGCGCCATTGCTATCGGCCGACTGGCGGATTTGTGCGGACATGTTCACGACCGATCTCCTCACCTGTCCTTTTTCGCGCCGCGGGGTCTGGCGAGAGAGACGATCTTGTCCTTCGCCTCCAGCAGCTTCGTGACCTTTGAGCCGAGCGCCAGAAGGGAGGCCAACCTCCCCGTTTCCAGCCGCTTCACATCGTCATACCAGCCGGTGAGCTGCTCGATCAGCGTCTTCATCTCGTCAATGCGCTTTTGCGCATGCCGCTCATCTTCGTTCTCCGGCGTCTCCATCAAAATTTCGCGTAATACGCTTAGGGTGGGATCAATTTCGCGCTTCTTGCGCTCTTCGGCAAGGGTGCGGAGAATTTGCCAGACATCCTCCGGCGTCGTGAAAAAATCGCGCCTGTCGCCGGGGAAATGCTTGAGAATTGCAAGGTTCCACGCCTGAAGCTCCTTCAGGCTCATCGAGACGTTGGAACGGGAAATGCCAAGCGCCTCAACAATGTCGTCCGCGCAGAGCGGCTGCGGCGATATGTAAAGCAAAGCATAGACTTGGCCGACCGTGCGGTTAATGCCCCAGCGGCTGCCCATCTCGCCAAAATGCAGCACGAAGGACTGAACGAGCGGTGACAGGCTGGTCGGCATTTCTTTGTTTCCTGAATTTTCAGTAATTTCTGAAATTTCGATAACGCAAAAAATGACGGGCGGCAAATCACCTTTTTGACCTGCGTCAAAATGTGCAACCAGGGAGATAAGCCAGCAGATGCAGAGCCGGATAGCCGGGGAGGAACAGGAAACCTATCGCAGAGAATTAATGATACCGATAACATCGACGATAGTCCGCTGCGGCTGAAATCTCTCGATAAAAAACCGGCGGTGGAACCATCCACCGCCGGTTAAGGGGCTGAGCGAAGTATGCGGAAAGCGCTTACGAAAAAGCGATCTGGACTTTCATCGCCCGACTGCGGTCGGAAGCGAATTCGAAGGCCGAGATGGCGTCGTCGAGATCGACGGTCTGGGTAATGAATGGCTTGACGTCGATCAGGCCCCTGCGCATCAGCTCGACGCCGGTGGCGAATTCCTCATGGAAGCGGAAGGAGCCGCGCAGATCGAGTTCCTTGGCGGTAATCGCCATCATCGGCAGGCTCATATCGCCACCCAGCCCGAGCTGGACGATGATGCCGCGTGGCCGGAGTGCTGCGATGCCGCCGGCAAGCGCCACGGCAGCGCCAGAGCATTCATAAAGAACGTCGAAAGTACCCTTGTTTGCGCCATAAGCGGCAAGCGCATCGGGCTCATCCTTGCTGTTGATGACGCGATCTGCACCCGCTTCGCGGGCCTTGGCGAGCGTGAAATCCGAAAGGTCGGTCGCGACGATTTCGGCAGCACCCGCCCGGCGCGCAGCGAGGATGGACAGGATGCCGATGGGGCCGCAACCCGTCACCAGCACGCGTTTTCCCAGCAAATCGCCAGCGCGGCGAGTGGCATGCAGCGTCACCGCCAGCGGTTCCGCCATGGCCGCCTCGCCGGCGCTCAGGCCGTCGGCTGGTACGCATTGCAAGGCATCCGCCACCAGAACCTCGCGGAAAGCGCCCTGAATATGCGGGAAAGGCATGGCGCTGCCATAAAAGCGCATATTGAGGCACTGGTTGTGCAGGCCTTCCTGGCAGAAGCGGCAGGTTCGGCACGGGCGGGACGGCGAAACCGCCACCAGACCGCCGATCTTCAGGCCTTCAACGCCTTCACCCAGTTCCTCGATAACAGCGGAGACTTCATGGCCGAGCACCATGGGTTCGCGAAGTCGTATTGCGCCAAAACCACCGTGATTGTAATAGTGCAGGTCGCTGCCGCAAATCCCGCCACGGGCCAGACGAAGCCGCACTTCTCCCGGCCCCGGCGCTTCCTCCGGCCGCTCCTCAATGCGCACATCCTTTGCCCCGTGGGCGACAATCGCTCTCATCAACAACTCCCGTTCAACCGCGCGCCACTGCGGCGCGTAAAAATTTCCGCATCCAGATCGCTGCCACAAGAGCACATTTAGCCACCCTGTGGCCTCCTCCCGCACCGGATCCGTACCGAAACCGGGCGTTTAAGCCTTGACATCCGCGCCTGAAAGGGATGAATGTTATCGATAACATAAACCTGTACAAAAGCAATGTCGAGAGACTGGAGGAAACAGTGGGCCTTAATTTGTTCGATCTTTCCGGCCGCCGCGCCCTGATCACGGGTTCGTCCCAGGGCATCGGCTTCGCGCTGGCACAAGGCCTGACGGAGGCCGGCGCGGAAGTGGTGCTGAACGGGCGCGACGAAGCCAAGCTGAAAGCGGCCGCCGCAGGCATCAAGGGTGCAAAAACGCTCGCCTTCGATGCAACCGATCATGTGGCAGTACGCGAGGCCATCGACCGTTTCGAGGCCGAAGTCGGCCCCATCGACATTCTCGTCAACAATGCCGGCATGCAGCACCGCACGCCGCTTGAGGATTTTCCGGCGGATGCCTTCGAGCGTCTTTTGCAGACCAACATCGCCTCGGTGTTCCACGCCGGACAGGCGACGGCACGCCACATGATTTCCCGTGGACGCGGCAAGATTATCAATATCGCCAGCGTTCAGACCGCCCTTGCCCGCCCCGGCATCGCGCCCTACACCGCGACCAAGGGTGCTGTCGGCAATCTGACGAAAGGCATGGCGACGGACTGGGCAAAATACGGTCTGCAATGCAATGCCATTGCGCCGGGCTATTTCGACACACCGCTCAATGCGGCACTGGTCGCAGACGAGACCTTTTCCGCATGGCTTGAAAAGCGCACGCCCGCCGGTCGCTGGGGCAAGGTCGAAGAGCTTGTCGGTGCCTGTATTTTCCTGTCATCCGACGCCTCGTCCTTCGTGAACGGCCATATTCTCTACGTCGACGGCGGCATCACCGCCTCGCTTTAAAATCCTCCGTTCCGGATGCCCGGCTGCGGCCGCCATCCGGAATGGAACTGACGACACCACGACACTTTGGGAGGAGGCCGTGAATACCATGACCGAGCAGAACAAAGTCGCCCTCATCGGCGCAGGCGCCATGGGTGGCGCGATCGGCGCGCGGCTGATCGAGACGGGGAATCACCTGACGGTTTTCGATCTGGATGCGGAGAAGGTGGCGGCGCTGACCAGCCTCGGCGCGCAAAGCGCCGGCACCGCGGCGAAAGCAGCGTCCGTCTCCGATGTCGTGATCCTCAGCCTCAACTCACCGAAGATCGTCCGCATCGCCGTCTTCGGCAAGGATGGCGTGGCGGCGGGCGCAAAGCCCGGCACGCTGATCATCGACATGTCCTCCATCGACCCGGAAGCGACGAAAGAACTGGCGGCCGATGCGGCCGAAAAGGGTCTGCGCTGGGTGGACAGCCCGCTTTCCGGCGGTGCGCCGAAAGCGCTCATTGGGCAATTGACGCTGATGGCCGGCGGCAGCGAAACGGATGTGGCCGACGCGCATCGCGTGTTGCGGCACATCGCCAGTAACTATACCCATATGGGACCCTGCGGTGCCGGGCAGACAACCAAGCTCATCAATCAGGTTCTCTGCGGCCTGAACTTTCTGGCCGTGGCGGAAGCAACGCAGCTTGCGCTGGATGCGGGCGTCGATGCCGCCAAAATTCCGCAGGCGCTGAAGGGCGGCCGCGCCGATAGCGCCATCCTGCAGGAATATATGCCGCGTTACGTAGCGAAGGACTACCGCCGCACCGGTCGTATCGACAATATGGTCAAGGATTTGAACGGCGCACAGGATCTGGCGCGACGCACCAACACGGCCATGCCGCTGACGGCGGTCTGCGCCGAGGTGCACCGCATGCTGACGACAGCGGGACTGGGCGGTGAGGATCAGGCCGCCCTGATGGAATTTTTCAGCGGCGCGAAACGAACCTTCCCGGACTGAGTTCTGTCATAAGACAGGCACCTTGACATCAAAATGGCGGAGGCCGCGCTTGTTGCGGCCCGTCATGACCATTGCGAAATTATCCCACAGCGAAGATGATCGAGCGAATCAGCGGGGGCAACCGGCCCGGTGATCGCAGACGTATGCATATAAAGGACAATTTCCCGATGACCACTTCCGCCACAGGCACGGGGATTGCCGGCATTACCGTTTCCGGCGAGGGTTTCACCGCCGAGATCGCTTATGAGGGCGCCACGCTTCTCAGCTGGCGGCCGCAACTTACCGATGGCAGCGCAGGCGAAAATCTTGTCGATGGCTATGCGACGCCCGCGGAATTGCAATCACAAAACGGCGTGAGAAACGGCATTCTCGCCCCCTTCACCAATCGCATCCCGAATGGCCAGTTCCGTTTCGGCGGGGAAATGCATCGAATAGAGCCGGTGCTAACGCATGAAACCCTCGTCTTCCACGGATTTGCGAGAGCCCTGCCCTTTGTCCTCAATCAGTCTTTCGAGGAAAACGGCACGCATGTTTTGGTTTTCCGCGCGGAGATATCGCCCTCTGATTTCCAAGGTTACCCCTATCATCTCGCCATCGAGGTCGAATACCGATTTTCCGGTCATGAGGTCACCATCATCATACGCGGCATCAATGGCGATGATCAGCCGCTGCCCTTCGCGGCAGGATGGCATCCCTATTTCCGTCTTCCCGGCATCGCGTCCATCGACGATCTCCTTCTCACGCTACCCTCTCGAACGGCGATTGAAACAGACAGGGATTTGATTCCGCTACGGTCCTCACAGGGGGGAATAGTCAAACGGGACGACACCCGCTTTCTTTTTGCGCCGCTCGCCGGCCAGGTGCTGGATGTCTGCTTTACCGACCTCATCCCATCCGAAAACGGACTTTACGAGACCCGGATCGAAAACCGGCAGGACGGTTCGAGCCTGACGGTATGGCAGGAGCGTGGCCACATGCATGTCTTCACCGGCGACACGCTGGCCCGCGACAGGCGAAAATCCATCGCGCTGGAACCGGTGGAAACGCCCACCAATGCCTTCAACCAGCCGGACCTTGAAGCCGCGATCACCCTGCAGCCGGGCGAGACCCGCAGTTTTCGCTTCGGCTTCCGTGTCGAAACCGCAGGCTGAGAACAAACGGATGATCCCTCAAATATGCGTTGTCGGCAGGGAAGACGACAGCTTCACCGTCTCCATGGAGATATAGGCGGACATGTCGTAAAGCTGAACGCGGCGCAGGATCTGTTTGTAGACCGTGTCGTAATATTCGACATTCGGCAGCACCAGCTTCAGAATATAATCGAAATTGCCGGTAAGCCGATGAACCTCGACGATTTCGGGTATGGAGCTGACGGCGGCATGGAACTGGTCCAGCCAGTCTTCCGCATGCAGGCCGGTTCTCACCAGCAGGAAAACCGTGGTCGGCAGGTTGATTTTCCGCCGGTCGAGCAGCGCCATCGTACCCGTCACATAACCTTCCGCACGCAGCCGCGTGATGCGCCGCGAGCAGGCGGATAGCGACAGGGAAACCTCCTCCGCTATATCAGCGAGCGGCGTCTCGGCATTTTCCTGGAGAATCGCAAGGATTCGGCGGTCGCGATCATCAATCATCGGTAAAGAATGCACTGGTTAACGCAAAGGCGCAATAAAATTGCAAGATAAGCCTCTTGAACGCCTGATATTTGCATAGAAACATCTAAACCCTCGAAAAAACGCATGCCGTTTTCGTCCCTGCGATGGCATTCTTGTCTTCAATCAAACTTAATAAGGCAACTCTTATGAAACGCATCGGCCTGATCGGCGGCATGAGCTGGGAATCCACCGCAACCTATTACCGCATGATCAATGAGGCCGTGCGCGACAGCCGCGGCGGGCTGGTCTCGGCCGATATCGTCATGCATTCGCTCGATTTTTCCGAAGTCGTCGCCCTTCAGAAGGCCGATCGTTGGGATGAAGCCGGTGCGCTTTTGGGTGCCGCCGGGGCACGCCTTGCCAATGCCGGTGCCGATTGCGTGCTGATCTGCACCAACACCATGCATCTGGTTGCAGAAACGGTCGAGAAAATGTCGGGCGTCGCACTCATCGACATCATCGATGAAACCGCTGCAGCCTTGAAGGCGGATGGACGCCGCAAGCCGCTGCTGCTCGCCACCCGCTACACGATGGAACATGGTTTCTACACCGACCGCATGCGCCGCCACGGTGTCGATGTGGTCGTGCCCGATACGGAAGACCGGGCCGCGATCCACGACATCATCTTTGGCGAACTGTGCCAGGGCGAGATCAAGTCCTGCTCCCGCGAGCGCTATCTCGCGGTTATCGAGAAGGCCCGTACGCTCGGTGTCGATTCCGTCATTCTCGGCTGCACTGAAATTTCGCTGCTGATCGATCCCGACGCGCTGCCGTTGCCGGGTTATGATTCGACCGCCATTCACGCGAAGGCCGCCGTCGGTTTCGCGCTCGGAAACAAGGCCTTCAATAGAGCCGCATGAATGTGTCGCCTCTTTGCCTATTCCGGTAAACCGGTCTGGCTCGACAGTCTGCTGATCGAGCCGGAAGCATCGCTGGTCAGCCAGTCCATGGCCGCAAGGGAAGCCAAAACCGTCGTTAATGGCGACGGTTGCGGGCTTGGATGGTATGGTGACCGCGGCACGCCCGGCGTCTTTCGCGACACCAGACCCGCCTGGTCCGATGCCAATCTGGCCGCCCTTTGCCATCAGCTTCGCTCGGGCATGTTCATGGCCCATGTCCGCTCCGCCACGTCAGGCGAAGTATCCCGCGCCAATTGCCACCCTTTCGCGCATGGACAATATCTGTTCATGCATAACGGCCAGATCGGCGGTTACGAGCAGATAAGGCGCGACATAGACTCCCTCATTCCCGACGATATCTATGCATCCCGGCGCGGCACCGGCGACAGCGAAGCGATCTTCCTGATCGCCGCCGGCCAAGGCCTTGACACCGACCCCATCCGCGCCATTTCAACCGCCCTGCGCCTCTGTCAGGAAAAGATGACCGCTGCGGGCGTTTCCTCCGCGCTTAGATTCAGCGCCGTGCTGATGGATGGCGATTGTCTGCATGCTTTCCGCTGGTCCAGCGACGACAAGCCGCCAACGCTTTACTGGCGCGGGCTGGATGAGGGAATTGCATTGAGTTCGGAACCTTTTTCCTTCGATTGCACCCCCTGGTGTGCCGTTCCGCCGAATACGCGAGTGACGATCCGCGCCGGCGAGATGACGACAGAACCTTTTTTCCTGTCGTAAACATCTTCCTTGTTGACAGTCGAAACCGATTTTTCTGCCCCGCGCCACCATGAGGCGGCTGGCGGCGGGGCTGTCTCATTTATTTTCATTGAATTTCCCAGGCCGCGAAGGCTAGTGTGTGATCTGATAGACCGAAACAGATTTCAGGACCGGTGAACCACTTCACAAAGTATTGCAGCCTCTCTCCCTTTTTTGAACGATGCCCGGCATCGCAACGACCACGCAAACCCGTTCAAGAACGGCGCACAAAGAGCGCGCAATGCCTTTGGCGATCCTCGGGACGCTGAAGGAAAAGTCTTATTTTTCATTATATTAAGCCCTCCAACTTTCCGCAAAAATTGCTGTTGCCACGCCTCCATATCGATGCATAAACTGGCGTCAGCAAAGGCAAGCCGGATCGACCTCTCAGACCCTCTCCTCCCACCAAGGTGCTGACCGACCAATGATCAATAATCTCAACGCCGCCGATCTTCCCCGCCCCGCCCCGCGCAGTTCCAACCCGGAAATCATGGCGGCGGAAATCATCGAGCGACTGACTTACCGTATCGGCAAGGACGTCAAGGTAGCCAAGCCGCATGACTGGCTGACCGCAACCATTCTTGTTGTCCGTGACCGCATCATCGACAAATGGATGGCATCCACCCGCAAGGCCTATGCCGATAATTCCAAGCGCGTTTATTATCTGTCGCTGGAATTCCTGATCGGTCGCCTGATGCGCGACGCCATCTCCAATATCGGCCTGATGCACGAAATCCGCGATGCGCTGTCTTCGCTCGGCGTCGATCTCGACGTCATCGCCGGGCTGGAGCCGGATGCCGCACTCGGCAATGGTGGTCTCGGCCGTCTGGCCGCCTGCTTCATGGAATCCATGGCCACCGTCGATATTCCCGCCTATGGCTATGGCATCCGTTACGTGCACGGCCTTTTCCGCCAGCAAATGGCGGATGGCTGGCAGGTGGAGCTACCGGAGACTTGGCTGGCCCACGGCAATCCGTGGGAATTCGAACGTCGTGAAAGCTCCTATGAAATTGGCTTCGGCGGATCGGTGGAAACCATCGGCGGCTATGAAGAGCCGCAGCGTTTCGTCTGGAAACCGGCCGAGCGTGTGATTGCCATGGCCTATGATACGCCGGTCGTCGGCTGGCGCGGCACCCGCGTCAACACGCTGCGCCTGTGGTCGGCACAGCCGATCGACCCCATTCTTCTCGCCGCCTTCAATGCCGGCGATCACATCGGCGCCCTGCGGGAAAGCAACAAGGCGGAAAGCCTGACGCGCGTTCTCTACCCTGCGGACGCAACGCCCGCCGGCCAGGAACTGCGCCTGCGGCAGGAATTCTTCTTCTCCTCCGCCTCGCTGCAGGACATTCTGCGCCGCCATCTGCAGCAATATCCTGATTTCACCTCGCTGCCGGACAAGGTTTCGATCCAGCTCAACGACACCCATCCGGCCATTTCCATCTGCGAAATGATGCGCCTGCTATGCGATGTGCATGGACTTGAGTTCGACGAAGCCTGGACCATTACCCGGGGAACTTTCTCCTACACCAACCACACGCTTCTGCCGGAAGCGCTGGAAAGCTGGCCGGTGCCACTGCTCGAGCGGTTGCTGCCGAGGCACATGCAGATCGTCTACGCGATCAATGCCAATACGCTGGTCTATGCCCGCAAGGAAAAGAAGATGGCGGATCAGCAGATCCGCTCCATCTCGCTGATCGATGAAGGCGGCGAGCGCCGTGTGCGCATGGGCAACCTCGCCTTCATCGGCTCGCATTCTATCAACGGCGTCTCAGCACTTCATACCGAGCTTATGAAGGAAACGGTCTTCGCCGACCTGCATTACCTTTATCCCGATCGCATCAACAACAAAACCAACGGCATCACGCCCCGCCGCTGGCTGATGCAGTGCAACCCCGGCCTGACGGGGCTGGTGCGCGAGGCGATCGGCGACGACTTCCTCGACGATGCTGAAAAGCTCACTGCCCTTGACCGCTTCGCCGACGATGCCGGTTTCCGCGAGAAATTCGCCGAAGTGAAGCGTCTGAACAAGGTGCGCCTTGCCAACACGGTGGCGCAGCGCATGGGCATCCGCGTCGATCCCTCGGCCATGTTCGACATTCAGATCAAGCGCATCCACGAATATAAGCGCCAGCTTCTGAACCTTATCGAGACGGTAGCGCTTTACGATCAGATCCGTTCTCACCCGGAACTGGAATGGGTACCGCGCGTTAAGTTCTTCGCAGGCAAGGCGGCACCGAGTTATCACAACGCGAAGCTGATCATAAAGCTTGCCAATGATATTGCCCGGGTCATCAACAACGATCCGGCCGTGCGTGGGCTTCTGAAAGTGGTGTTTATTCCGAACTACAACGTTTCGCTCGCGGAAATCATGGTTCCCGCCGCCGATCTCTCGGAACAGATTTCGACCGCCGGTATGGAGGCCTCCGGCACCGGCAACATGAAGTTTGCTCTCAACGGCGCGCTCACCATTGGCACGCTCGATGGCGCAAATGTCGAAATGCTCGAACATGTCGGCGCTGACAACATCGTCATTTTCGGCATGACGGCGGAAGAAGTCGCAAAGGCCCGTGCCGAAGGTCACAATCCCCGCGCGATCATCGAACAGTCCACGGAATTGTCTCAGGCGCTGTCTTCCATTGCGTCCGGCGTGTTCTCACCCGATGACCGTTCGCGTTTTTCCGCCCTCATCGACGGTATATACAATAGCGACTGGTTCATGGTCGCCGCCGATTTCGACGCCTATGCCGACGCGCAGCGCAAGGTGGATGCGATCTGGAGCGATCAGGATAGCTGGAACACCAAAACAGTTCACAACACGGCGCGCATGGGCTGGTTCTCGTCCGACAGGACGATCCGGCAATATGCTGCCGAGATCTGGAGAGCCTGATGAAAAAACCGCTCAATTCGGCCGAAGAGAAAAAGACTGGCGACATCACGAAGGCTGAAATCGAGGCGATAAAGAGCGGTTTGCATTCCAATCCCTTTGCCCTTCTCGGCGTCCATGAAACGCCGGAAGGGTTCTCCGCCCGCTGTTTCATTCCGGGCGCCGAGGAAGTTTCCGTCCTGACATTGGACGGGAACTTCATTGGCGAGCTAAAGCAGCTTGATCCGGAAGGTTTTTTCGAAGGTCCGGTTGAGCTAGCATCGCGCCAGCCGGTGCGTTATCGGGCTGGCCGCGATGATGCCGAATGGGCGGTGACGGACCCTTACAGCTTCGGCCCGGTTCTCGGGCCGATGGACGATTATTTCGTCCGCGAAGGATCGCATCTGCGGCTCTTCGACAAGATGGGCGCACATCCTCTAAAGCTCGAAGGCGTCGAAGGTTTTCATTTTGCCGTCTGGGCTCCCAATGCCAGGCGCGTTTCCGTCGTCGGTGATTTCAACAATTGGGATGGTCGCCGGCATGTGATGCGCTTCCGCAAGGATACCGGCATCTGGGAAATCTTCGCACCTGACGTCTATGTCGGTTGCGCCTATAAATTCGAAATCCTCGGCGCCAATGGCGAGCTTCTGCCGCTAAAGGCCGACCCCTATGCGCGGCGCGGCGAGTTGCGGCCGAAAAACGCTTCCGTCACAGCGCCGGAACTGACGCAAAAATGGGAAGATCAGGCTCACCGCGAACATTGGGCACAGGTGGACCAGCGCCGCCAGCCGATCAGCATTTACGAGGTTCACGCCGGTTCCTGGCAGCGCCGCGAGGACGGCACCTTCCTCAGCTGGGACGAAATGGCCGCGCAGCTCATTCCCTATTGCACGGATATGGGCTTCACCCATATCGAGTTCCTGCCGATCACCGAACATCCTTACGATCCCTCCTGGGGTTACCAGACGACCGGCCTTTACGCCCCGACTGCCCGTTTCGGCGATCCGGAAGGCTTTGCGCGTTTCGTCAACGGCGCGCACAAGGTCGGTATCGGCGTGCTCCTCGACTGGGTCCCGGCCCATTTCCCGACTGACGAGCACGGCCTGCGCTGGTTTGACGGTACGGCGCTTTACGAACATGCCGATCCGCGTCAGGGTTTTCATCCCGACTGGAACACGGCCATCTATAATTTCGGTCGCGTCGAGGTGATGTCCTACCTCATCAACAACGCGCTTTATTGGGCCGAGAAATTCCATCTCGACGGCCTGCGTGTCGATGCGGTCGCCTCGATGCTCTACCTCGATTATTCCCGCAAGGAAGGCGAGTGGATCCCCAACGAATATGGCGGGCGCGAAAATCTGGAAACCGTGCGCTTCCTGCAAAAGATGAATTCGCTCGTCTACGGCACCCATCCGGGCGTCATGACCATTGCGGAAGAATCCACCTCCTGGCCGAAAGTCTCCCAACCCGTTCATGAAGGCGGCCTCGGTTTCGGCTTCAAATGGAACATGGGCTTCATGCACGACACGCTGAGTTATTTCTCGCGGGAGCCGGTGCATCGCAAGTTCCACCATCAGGAACTGACCTTCGGGCTGCTTTATGCCTTCACCGAAAATTTCGTGCTGCCGCTTTCCCATGACGAGGTGGTGCACGGCAAGGGGTCGCTGATCGCCAAAATGTCCGGCGACGACTGGCAGAAATTCGCCAATCTGCGGTCCTATTACGGTTTCATGTGGGGTTATCCCGGCAAGAAGCTGCTGTTCATGGGCCAGGAATTCGCCCAGTGGAGCGAATGGAGCGAAAAGGGTGCGCTCGACTGGAACCTGCGCCAATATCCGATGCATGAGGGCATGCGCCGCCTCGTGCGCGATCTCAACCTCACCTATCGTTCGAAAGCCGCGCTGCACGCCCGCGACTGCGAGCCGGAAGGTTTCCGCTGGCTGGTGGTCGACGATCACGAGAATTCCGTCTTCGCATGGCTGCGGTCGGCACCGGGCGAAAAACCGGTGGCGGTTATCTGTAATCTCACCCCGGTCTATCGGGAAAACTATTATGTGCCGCTGCCTCTGGCAGGGCGATGGCGGGAGATTCTCAACACCGATGCCGAAATCTACGGCGGCAGCGGCAAGGGAAATGGCGGACGTGTTCAGGCGGTCGATGCCGGTGGAGAAATCGGGGCGATGCTCGTCCTGCCGCCTTTGGCGACGATCATGCTCGAGCCGGAAAACTGACAGACAGAGAGGGAGGACACCATGTCGGAAAAAAGAGTTCAGCCACTGGCGCGTGATGCAATGGCCTATGTCCTCGCAGGCGGAAGAGGAAGTCGCCTGAAGGAACTGACGGACCGCCGCGCAAAACCCGCCGTTTATTTCGGCGGCAAGGCGCGCATCATCGATTTTGCGCTCTCCAACGCGCTCAATTCCGGCATTCGCCGCATCGGCGTCGCCACGCAATACAAGGCGCACTCGCTTATCCGCCACCTGCAGCGCGGCTGGGACTTCTTCCGCCCCGAACGTAACGAGAGCTTTGACATTCTGCCGGCCTCGCAGCGCGTCTCCGAAACGCAGTGGTATGAAGGCACCGCCGACGCCGTTTACCAGAACATCGACATCATCGAACCCTATGCCCCGGAATATATGGTCATTCTGGCCGGCGATCACATCTACAAGATGGATTACGAATACATGCTGCAACAGCATGTGGATTCCGGTGCCGACGTAACGATCGGATGCCTGGAAGTGCCGCGCATGGAAGCAACCGGTTTCGGCGTGATGCATGTGAACGAAAAAGACGAGATCATCGACTTCATCGAAAAGCCGGCCGATCCGCCCGGCATTCCCGGAAATGAGGGTTTCGCGCTCGCTTCGATGGGCATCTACGTCTTCCACACGAAATTCCTGATGGAAGCGCTGCGTCGCGACGCCGCCGACCCGACCTCCAGCCGCGACTTCGGCAAGGACATCATTCCCTATATCGTCGAACACGGCAAAGCCGTCGCGCACCGCTTTGCCGATTCCTGCGTTCGCTCCGATTTCGAGCACGAGCCCTACTGGCGCGATGTCGGCACGATCGATGCGTACTGGCAGGCCAATATCGATCTGACGGATGTGGTGCCCGACCTCGACATTTACGATAAATCCTGGCCGATCTGGACCTATGCCGAAATCACCCCGCCGGCGAAATTTGTGCATGACGATGAGGATCGCCGTGGTTCGGCCGTGTCGTCGGTCGTTTCCGGTGACTGCATCATTTCCGGCGCCGCCCTCAACCGCAGCCTGCTGTTCACCGGCGTGCGGGCCAATTCATACTCCCGCCTTGAGAATGCCGTAGTACTGCCGAGTGTGAAGATCGGGCGTCATGCCCAGCTCAGCAACGTCGTCATCGACCACGGCGTGGTCATTCCCGAAGGGCTGATTGTAGGAGAAGACCCAGAACTGGATGCCAAACGTTTCCGCCGCACGGAAAGCGGCATCTGCCTTATCACCCAATCGATGATCGACAAGCTGGACCTGTAGAGCCCATGAATGTCCTTTCGGTTTCATCCGAAATCTATCCCCTGATCAAGACCGGAGGGCTCGCCGACGTTGCCGGCGCGCTCCCCATCGCGCTCGAAGCCCATGGCGTCAGAACGCGCACATTGATACCCGGATATCCGGCGGTGAAAGCCGCCGTGACGGACCCTGTCAAATGTTTCGAATTTTCCGATTTGCTCGGTGAAAAAGCCGACGTGCTCGAGGTGCGGCATGAGGGGTTGGATCTCCTCATTCTCGATGCACCCGCTTATTACGAGCGGTCCGGCGGACCTTATCTCAACCAGACCGGCAAGGATTATCCTGATAATTGGAAACGTTTTGCGGCATTGTCGCTGGCGGCCGCCCGGATTGCCGCCGGCGCACTTCCCGGCTGGCGGCCAGATATGGTGCATGCCCATGACTGGCAGGCCGCCATGACCCCGGTCTATATGCGTTATGCCGAAACGCCGGAAATTCCGAGTCTCCTCACCGTCCATAACATTGCCTTCCAGGGTCAGTTCGGCGCCAATATCTTCAGCAAACTTGAATTGCCCGCGCATGCTTTCGGCATGGAAGGCATCGAATATTATAACGATGTGAGCTTCCTCAAGGGCGGTTTGCAGACGGCGACGGCACTCAGCACCGTCAGCCCTTCCTATGCGGAAGAAATCCTCACCCCGCAATTCGGTATGGGACTGGAAGGGGTGATCGGCAGCCGCGCCCATGTGCTGCACGGCATCGTCAATGGCATAGACGCCGATGTCTGGAACCCGGCCACCGACCATTTGATCCACGACAATTATTCCGCCGCCAATCTTAAGAACCGCGCCCTGAACAAGAAGACGGTCGCCGAACATTTTCGTATCGATGAAGATGACAGCCCGCTTTTCTGCATCATCTCCCGCCTCACCTGGCAGAAGGGCATCGATCTCATGGCGGAAGCCGTGGACGAAATCGTTTCCCTCGGCGGCAGGCTTGTGGTGCTGGGGGCGGGCGAAGTGGCACTGGAAGGCGCGCTTCTTGCGGCTGCATCCCGTCACCATGGCCGCGTCGGTGTTGCCGTCGGTTATAACGAGCCGCTATCGCATCTCATGCAGGCGGGCTGCGATGCAATCATCATTCCCTCACGCTTCGAGCCCTGCGGGCTGACACAGCTTTACGCGCTGCGTTATGGCTGCATTCCGGTTGTCGCCCGCACCGGCGGCCTTGCCGACACCGTAATCGACGCTAATCACGCCGCGCTCGCCAGCAAGGCGGCGACCGGCGTGCAATTTTCCCCCGTTACGCTCGACGGTCTCAAACAGGCGATCCGCCGGACCGTGCGTTATTACCACGAACCGAAACTGTGGACACAAATGCAGAAACTCGGCATGAAATCCGATGTTTCCTGGGAAAAAAGCGCCGGTCTCTACGCCGCGCTTTACAGCCAGCTTATTTCGAAAGGCCATTGAAACAATGATCAAGACTGTTCAGACGACGCCCTATCAGGACCAGAAGCCCGGCACATCCGGGCTGCGCAAGAAGGTGCCCGTCTTTGCCCAGGAAAATTACGCTGAGAACTTCATCCAATCGATCTTCGACGCGCTTGAAGGTTTTCAGGGCCAGACGCTGGTGATCGGCGGCGATGGCCGTTATTACAACCGCGAAGTCATCCAGAAGGCGATCAAGATGGCCGCCGCTGCCGGTTTCGGCAAGGTGCTAGTCGGTCAGGGCGGTATTCTCTCCACGCCCGCCGCCTCCAATATCATCCGCAAATACAAGGCTTTCGGCGGCATCGTGCTCTCCGCCAGCCACAATCCGGGCGGCCCGAACGAAGATTTCGGCATCAAATACAATATCGGCAATGGCGGTCCCGCCCCGGAAAAGATCACCGACGCGATCTATGCCCGCTCCAAGGTCATCGACAGCTACAAGATTTCCGATGCCGCCGATATCGATCTCGACAAGGTGGGAAGCTTCAAGGTGGATGAGCTGACGGTCGATGTGATCGACCCGGTTGCTGACTACGCCACACTGATGGAAGAACTGTTCGATTTCGCGGCCATTCGCACTCTCATCGCCAGCGGCTTCAAGGTCGTCGTCGATTCCATGAGCGCCGTCACCGGCCCCTATGCCGTAGAAATAATCGAAAAGCGCTTGGGCGCACCGAAAGGCTCGGTCAGGAACGCCACGCCGCTTCCGGATTTCGGCGGCCACCATCCCGACCCCAACCTCGTGCACGCCAAGGAGCTTTATGACGATGTCATGAGCCCGGAAGGCCCAGATTTCGGCGCGGCCTCCGATGGCGACGGCGACCGCAATATGGTCGTCGGCAAAGGCATGTTCGTCACCCCGTCCGACAGTCTGGCGATCATCGCCGCCAATGCCCGGCTCGCGCCGGGTTATGCCGCCGGCATTGCCGGCATTGCCCGCTCCATGCCGACAAGTGCCGCAGCCGACCGCGTCGCCGAAAAGCTCGGGCTTGGCATGTATGAGACGCCGACCGGCTGGAAATTCTTCGGCAACCTCATGGACGCCGGCAAAGTCACGATCTGTGGCGAAGAAAGTTTTGGCACCGGCTCCAACCATGTGCGTGAAAAGGATGGCCTCTGGGCCGTGCTGTTCTGGCTGAACATTGTCGCCGCCCGCAAGGAAAGCGTAAAAGACATCGTCACCAGACACTGGGCCGAATATGGCCGCAACTATTATTCCCGCCACGACTACGAAGAAGTGGATTCGGACGCCGCCAACACGCTGGTCGCCATCCTGCGCGAAAAACTCGCCACACTTCCCGGCACCAGCTACGGCAATCTGAAAGTCGCGGCTGCGGATGATTTCGCCTATCTCGACCCGGTCGATCAATCCGTCAGCAAAAATCAGGGCATCCGCATCCTGTTCGAAGGCGGTTCGCGCATCGTGCTACGCCTTTCCGGCACCGGCACGGCAGGCGCGACGCTCAGGCTTTACGTGGAGCGCTACGAGGCGGATACGGCCCGTCAC
Organism: Agrobacterium sp. ICMP 6402; assembly: GCF_009498615.1. Lineage (NCBI taxonomy): Bacteria > Pseudomonadati > Pseudomonadota > Alphaproteobacteria > Hyphomicrobiales > Rhizobiaceae > Agrobacterium > Agrobacterium sp. ICMP 6402. Next base: position 168,903 of record NZ_QSNV01000006.1, on the reverse strand, counting down.
GGCATCGAAACACAGGAGGCGCTCGCCGACCTGATTTCCGTTGCCGATACGATCGCCGGTATCAAGGCCCATACCGGCCGCAACGAACCGAGCGTCATTACCTGAGGACTTGCCGCCCGCTCGCCACCTCGGGCACGAGACGCCACTGGAATGAGGGACGCTGCAATCGCCCCTCATTCGGCCTTGCCTCTACCTTCTCCGTTCCGGAGGAGAAACACCATCCCCTCCGGAGAGACAGACCATGCAGAACCCACCCGTTTTCCCCAAAGGCGCAACCCAGACGGAAAACGGAGCGGAATTCGCTGTCTATTCCCGGCACGCTTCGCAGATCGATCTTTGCCTTTTTGATGCAGCCGGTGAAAAAGAGACTGCCCGTCTGCCAATGAAACGCGGAGAAGATGATATTCACCGTTTGACGGTGGCAGATGCCGGTCCCGGCACGCAATATGGCTACCGCGCCCACGGAATTTACGCCCCGGAACATGGCCTGTGGTTCGACCCATCAAAACTGCTGCTTGACCCCTATGCCACCGAGATCGACCGCCCCTTCCGGCATGATCCGGCCCTGTACGCTTTTGGCGAAGAAACGGGCGGTATCATGCCCAAGGCGATCCTTTCGCAATACGAACCGCTCAAACGCCAACCGCCGCTTTTTGCCGAAGGCGGACTGATTTACGAACTCGCGGTCAAATCCTTCAGCAAATTGCATCCCGAGGTACCGGAAAACATCAGGGGCACCGTCGCGGCGCTGGCTCATCCCGCCATCATCGCGCATCTGAAAAAAATCGGCGTGGATGCCGTGGAGCTGATGCCGATCACTGCCTGGATCGACGAGCGCCACCTGCCGCCGCTTGGCCTTTCCAATGCGTGGGGCTACAACCCGGTCGGCTTCATGGCGCTCGATCCGCGCCTTTGCCCCGGCGGTGTGAGGGAATTACGCGACACGGTGGCCGCGCTGCACGCGGAAGGCATCGGTGTCATTCTCGATCTGGTTTTCAACCATACGGGTGAAAGCGACATTGAAGGGTCAATTTTGTCGTTGCGTGGTCTCGACAATCTTACCGCCTTCCGTCACCCGCCGGGAGAACCCGGTGTGCTGGTCAATGATACCGGAACCGGCAATACAGTCGCCTGCGACCACCCCTATGTGCGCCAGCTCATCATCGATGCGCTCAGGCATTTCGTCCTGAATGCCGGTATTGACGGCTTCCGTTTCGATCTCGCACCCGTGCTCGGCCGAACGGCCAATGGCTTCGATATGGCCAGCGAAACGCTTGCGGCCATGCATTCGGACGCAGTGCTTCACGACCGTGTGCTGATCGCTGAACCCTGGGATATCGGCCCCGGCGGTTACCAGCTCGGCAATTTCCCCGAAAGCTTTCTGGAATGGAACGACCGCGCCCGTGACGACATGCGCCGGTTCTGGCGCGGCGATGCGGGAACCACCGGGGCGCTCGCCAATGCGCTGTCGGGGTCGTCTCCGATCTTTTCCCGCCATGGTCGCTCAAACAGCCGCACCGTCAATTTCCTTGCCGCCCATGATGGTTTCACGCTGTTCGATCTCGTCAGCCACAACCACAAGCACAATGAAAAAAACGGCGAGAACAATCGCGACGGCCATAACGACAATCATTCCTGGAACAACGGCGTCGAAGGCCGAAGCGATGATCCCGCCATTGTCGCCGCGCGCCTTGCGGATGTGAAAGCACTACTTTCCACGCTTTTCGTCAGCCGCGGCGCATTGATGCTGACTGCCGGCGATGAGTGTGGCCGCAGCCAGCAGGGCAACAACAATGCCTATTGTCAGGACAATGAGATCAACTGGGTCGACTGGTCATCGCTTTCCCCGGAACTGATCGACCACACCGCGTTTCTTTCCGCACTGCGCAAACGCTTCGACGTCTTTTCGCAAGCCGCATTTTTCTCCGGCAAGGACGATGTGGCGTGGCTTGCTCCCGGCGGCGAACCCATGACGGTTTCAGACTGGGAAAGGCCGGACGGGACAGCCTTCGCCATGGTGCTTTCCACCTCCGATCGTCAGAGTGGAAACGAGGTCGAACTCGCCGTGCTCATCAACCGCAGCCGGGAGATTGTGCCCTTTACCTTGCCCGGCAATGGCTGGAAAGCTATCGGCACGGATTTTGGCAATCCCGCTTTCCTGCCTGCCCGTTCGGTGGTGTTTTATCTGCGCGGTTGATCGCCTGGCCCTCGCACCCTTATATGGCGTGCGACGCAACCGGAAAGAGACAAGATGGCAAAGGATATAGGGCTGGCGGAGATTAAAAGTCTCGTCGGCACGGAAATGGGCGTTTCCGAGTGGATCGTCGTCGATCAGACGATGATCGACGCTTTTGCAAAGGCAACTTTGGACGAGCAGTTCATCCACACGGACCCGGAGCGCGCCAAAGCGGAAAGCCCTTTTGGTGGCACCATCGCGCATGGGTTCCTGACGCTATCTCTGCTTTCGGCGCTCTATTACGACGCCGTGCCCCCTATTCGCGAACAGATCATGGGCCTCAATTACGGCTTCGACGCCGTCCGTTTCGTCGCGCCGGTTAAATGTGGGGCGCGGGTGCGCGGCCGGTTCATCCTGGCGGAAGCCCGCTTTCGCGGCGCCGCCATGCTGATGACGACCTATGATGTGACGGTGGAGATCGAAAACGAAAGAAAGCCGGCGCTCACCGCCCGCTGGACGACGATCACCCAGTTCAATCCGGAGGACAGGCCGGAAGATATCTGACCCACGGACCAAGGAGAGACCGGATGCATGATGAAGCCGCAAGAAATGCGTTTCTCGTTCAGGCAAGGGCTTGCGACAGCCTCGGCTCGCCCTTTACCGCACGGCTTTGCCGCGCGGTCTCGGCGCGGCTGGACCGCCAGACGGAAGTGGGCCAGAAAATCCTCTCCTGGCCGGGTGATGTTGGCCCCTCCGGCGATTCCGTGCCCCTGCGGCTGGCGGGCGCCCTGCATGCGCTTGCCATTGAAGACAAGATCGCGCCGCTTGTCGATATCCCACCCGAAAACGAGGATACGCTGTGGCAAGCCTGCGAAAATGCGTTGCGCTTTCACGCGGCCTTTATCCTCGAGAGGTTGAAATCACCGCCACAGACCAACGAAGTTCGTCGTTCCGCAGTGCTGCTGCCGGGGTTTCTGACGATTGCAGCACTTGCCGGCAAGCCGCTGGCGCTTTCGGAAGTTGGCGCCAGCGCCGGGCTGAACCTGCAATTTGACCGTTACCAGTATCGACTGGGCGACCTTGTATGGGGTGAGAAGTCGGATGTCTTTCTTTCGCCCGAATGGCGCGGAAACGCTCCACCGCCCGATCGTCGAATTGAGGTCATCGAGCGCGCCGGCTGCGATCTCAACCCGCTCGATCCGTCATCCGCCGAAGATCGTCTGCGGTTGATGTCCTATGTCTGGGCCGATCAGACCGACAGGCTGGAGCGAACGGCAGCGGCTCTACAGATTGCGGTGGAGAACGGCTTGCACGTCGAAAAGGCCGATGCGATCGACTGGCTGAAACGTCGCCTCGCCACGCAACATTCGGGCGTCACCCATGTCATCTATCATTCCGTCGCCTGGCAATATTTGCCGGACGCCTTGAAGCAGACCGGAGAAGCCTTGATTGCCGAGGCAGGCGCCCGCGCTACACCGGAGGCTCCGCTTGCCCGCCTGCAGATGGAAGCGGACCAGACGTCCGGCAGCGCCGCAATTACCCTGCAAATCTGGCCGACCGGCGATAAGCAGGAAATCGGCCGCGCCGATTTTCATGGGCGTTGGGTGGAATGGCGCGGCTGGAAAAACCAGCGAATTTAAACCGTCACGTCCTCAGCCGCCTCCTGCAGCAGCCCGCCGACATACTCGGCGAAGGAGCGCCAGCATTCCACCCGGAACGTGTCGTCCGCGACGCGTAACAGCACCACTTCCGCCTTGCCGAAAACGGTACGTGAGCAGGCCCCGACCGGGAATTTTGCGGGCGAAAGATCTTGCGGGCAGCCGGCATTGAGCGCCGCTTCCGCGCCGGGGCCGGAGACGATGACAGCCGTGTTGCGGTGGGAAACATCGGTTGCCGAAAACAGGCCGGGGACGGAGGCCAGTACTGCCGTCAGGTCGCTCTCACCCTGATCGATCACCAGCCATTCATCCGGGCCGAGCCAGAGAGCAGAGCGCAGACCTGACGTAACGGCGCTTTTGGGGCTGGTGGGCAAGGCAAGACCAAGCGCTTCCGAAAGGGCCGGCACGGCGCTTTCCCGTGCGCGCAGCGACAGCCGCGACGCGGAAGCGGCAGGTTTAAGCGAGACGAAGGGCGAGCCGCCGCGGAAATCCTCAAGCACGGATTTGCGTTTTGCGTGAAGCATATCAGCCATTAAGACGGGCTCCTTCCTTGTCGAGGAAGACCATGTCGGTCACCTCGACGGCAATGGTTTTATCGGCGAGCGGGATATAGAGCGTTTCGCCCATGCGCGCCCTGCCATCCGCTACCAGCGCAAAAGCGATGGAGTGGCCGAGGTTTTCTGACCAATAGGCAGATGTAACATGGCCGAGCATGGTCATGGGCTTCGGCTGGTTCGGATCGACGACGATCTGTCCGCCCTCTTCAGGAACGATCAGCCTGTCCTTCGTCTTCAGACCCACCAGCTGTTTGCGGCCGGAGCGCGTGAGATCAGAGCGCTTGAGACCGCGAATGCCGACAAAATCCGTCTTCTTTTTCGAAACCGCCCAGCTTAGCCCGGCATCATCAGGCGTCACCGTGCCATCGGTATCCTGCCCGACGATGATGTAGCCCTTCTCCGCACGCAGGATATGCATGGTCTCGGTGCCATAAAGGCAACCGCCAACGGCTTCGGCCCTTTCGCGGATCGCGGTCCAGACGGCAGCGCCGTAGTCAGCCGGGACATTGATTTCGAAACCAAGCTCACCCGTGAACGACACACGGAAGAGCCGCGTCGGCACGCCGCAGAACTTGCCCTCGGCCACCGCCATATGCGGGAAGGCTTCCGGCGAAAGGTCGATACCCTCGACAAAGGGAGCGATTACTTCCCGCGCCTTCGGCCCCTGCACGGCAATGACAGCCCATTGTTCGGTGGCCGATGTCAGCCAGACGTTGAGATCGGGGAATTCGGTCTGGAGATAATCCTCCATGTGCTGGAGAACACGCGGCGCGCCGCCCGTGGTCGTCGTCACATGGAAACGATCTTCGGCAAGACGCCCGACAACGCCGTCATCGTAAACGAAGCCATCCTCGCGGGTCATGATGCCATAACGGCAGCGGCCGGGTTTCAGCGTATCCCAGGCATTGGTGTAGATGAGGTTGAGGAACTTCGCCGCGTCAGGGCCGACAACCTCGATCTTGCCGAGGGTGGAAGCATCGAAGATGCCGACGCTTTCCCGCACCGTCTTGCACTCGCGGTTGATTGCTTCATGCATGTCCTCACCCGCACGCGGGAAGAACCAGGCGCGTTTCCAGTTTCCGACATCCTCGAACACCGCACCTGCCGCCGCCTCTTCCTCGTGCATCGGCGTCTTGCGGGTGGGATCAAACAGCGCGCCGCGCGAATGGTTGATGAGCGTGCCGAAGGTGACCGGTGTATAGGGCTGACGGAAGGTGGTGAGACCGACCTTGGGCAAATCCCGACCCAGCGCTTCGGATGCGATGGCGAGCCCGTGCATATTGGACATCTTGCCCTGATCCGACGCCATGCCATTGGTGGTGAAGCGTTTGATGTGCTCGACGGAATGCATGCCCTCGCGCACTGCAAGGCGGATATCCTTGGCGCAGACATCATGCTGGAAATCGATGAAGGCCTTGACCCCGGTTCCTTCACCCGCGCCCTCGGCAGCGCCGATCATGCCGCCGGTCCAACCACGGGCATTTTCGCCGGAAAACTCCACAGCGGAACCGCTGGCAGCGGCCGCCTCGGCAATCAGTGCGGAGAGATCGTCCGTGCCGTTGCAGGCACCGACAGAAACACAGTCCTGCACATGGATATCAGGCAGGAAGCGCTGGTTAGCCGCGTCAAACTTCAGCTTGCCGCGCGATTGCGAGAAGAGATGCACAGACGGGGTCCAGCCGGCGGAAACGACGAGCGCATCAATGGCGATCTTGCGTTTATTGGAGCCGCCATTGCGGCCAACGGTCATGGACGACACACGCAGACGGCCGGCCGTATTATAAACGCTGTGGCCCGCCAGCACTTCGATGCCGAGTGCCCGTGCCTCGTCCAGCAGCAGCCGATCCGGGTTTTCGCGGCAGTCGACGATGGCGGCAATCTTCACGCCGGCCTTCTTCAAATCGAAAGCCGTTTCATAGGCCGAATCATGGGCGGTGTAGACACCGACATTGTGGCCGACAGCCACCCCGTAGTGATTGAGATATGTGCGCGCGGCCGACGCCAGCATGATGCCGGGACGGTCGTTATTGGCGAAGACCATGTGGCGCTCGATCGCACCTGCCGCCAGAACGACCTTTTTGGCACGCACCTGCCACAGCCGCTCGCGCGGCTGGTGTTTGGCGGGCGTGGCGAGATGATCGGTTACGCGTTCGGCCAGCGCCACGAAATTGTGGTTGTAGTAACCGAAGGCTGTCGTGCGAGTCAGAACACGAACGTTAGGCAGGGATTTCAGTTCAGCAAGAACCTTCTGCGCCCACTCATAGCCGGGCAGACCATCAATAACCGCACCCGTGTCGAAGCGCAGCGCGCCGCCGATTTCGGCGTTCTCATCCACCAGAATGACACTGACGCCGGTTTTCGCCGCAGCCAGCGCAGCCGTCAGACCGGCAACGCCACCACCAGCCACCAGCAGGTCGCAATGCGCGTAACGGCCGGAATAATGATCCGCATCTGGTTCGCCCGGCGCTTTGCCAAGACCGGCAGCACGGCGGATGATCGGTTCATAAATCCTGTGCCACGCAGCCTTCGGCCACATGAAAGTCTTGTAGTAGAAGCCAGCCGCAAACATCGGCGAAAGAAAGTCGTTGATCGCGCTGATATCGAAGGACAGCGACGGAAAGCGGTTCTGCGAGGCGATGATCGCGCCGTCGAACACATCCTGCACCGTTGCGCGCACATTCGGCTGTTTGCGCATGCTGTCGCGCGAGACGTCGATCAGCGCATTCGGCTCTTCCGGTCCGGCAGACAGAAAACCGCGCGGCCGGTGATATTTGAACGAACGGCCGATCAGATGCACGCCGTTTGCCAGAAGCGCGGAGGCAACCGTGTCGCCCTCCAGCGCGGAATAAATCTTGCCATCAAAGGTGAAGCGCGCGGTTCTGGCGGGGGTGAGGCGACCTGCACCCTTGATACGATAATCGCCGCTCATCGCGCCGCTCCCTTTTCTGCGGAAAGAACCGTCTCGGCATCCGGTTTTGGTTCACCAGCCTTGTAGGTCATGAGAAATTTGTCGGTGACGGAGTGGCGTGCGGCGTTGAAGAACCGGCCGCAGCCGTGAATGTGGCGCCAGCGCTCGAAAACAAGGCCCTTGTCATTGTCGCGGATGAAGAAATACTCCGCGAAAGCCTCGTCGGAAATATCGGCGATGTTTTCCGGCCGTGCGATATGGGCTTCGCCTGCCCAGCGAAATTCCAGTTCGGAACGGTCTTCGCCGCAATAGGGGCAATGGATCAGAAGCATCGTCGTTCCACCTACAGAGAATTTTCCGGAAGGACGCTTCCGGCTGGTTGGTCACATAGCCGCTTTCCCATCGCCACGAAGGGGGAAAGCCGCGTCAGAAGCTGCGCGAAATTGTCGAAGGGGCGTAGCGCCGAGGCCCGGCCCATATTGACGATGGCTACCGCCATCATGTCGGTGTCGATCGCGAAGGGATAATCCTGCTCGCCATCCTCCTTCTCGCCGACGAAATAGACCATCTTGTCCGCGAGACTTGGAGCACACAGCAGCAGGCCTTTTTCCGCCACGAAAGGCCAGTCTTTCTCACCCTGCATCTTCGCAATTTTCTGACTGCGAAAATCCTCGGCCTCGGGAATGATGCTGCCGACGGGCACGACCGCGGCCGCGCCGGATATATTGATCGCGAGCACAGCCGCCGCCAGCATCAATGCGCCACCGCGGCCGCGGCGGCCTCATCGATGAGCCGGCCGGTGCGGAACCGGTCAAGCGTCAGCCCGGCGGCAAGGCGATGCGGTTCGCCGCGGGCGATGAGATGGGCAAAAAGATTGGCGGAACCCGGTGTCGCCTTGAAACCACCCGTGCCCCAGCCGCAATTGACGAAGAGGTTCGGTACCGGCGTCACGCTCTGGATGGCGGAACGGTCCGGTGTGTTGTCGGTAATGCCGCCCCATTGGCGCATCATCTTGACGCGACGGAAGATCGGGAACAGCTCGCAGATGGCATCAAGCGTATGGGTGATGATCTGCAGGCCGCCGGTCTGGGAATAGGAATTATACTGGTCGGTGCCCGCACCGATAACCAGTTCCCCCTTGTCGGACTGCGAAATATAGGCATGCACCGTGTTGGACATCACGACGCAAGGGAAGATCGGCTTTAGCGGTTCCGACACCAGCGCCTGCAGCGGGTTGGAATGCAGGGGCACCCGCACATCCGCCATCTTCATGAGAACCGAGGAGTGGCCGGCGGCGGAAACGCCGATCTTCTTGGCGCCAATGAAACCGCGATTGGTTTCGACGCCCGTCACTGCCCCGTCCGGTCCGCGCCTGATGGCCGTGACCTCGCAATTCTGGATGATGTGCACACCGCGATCAGAGGCGGCGCGGGCATAACCCCAGGCCACCGCATCATGACGCGCCGTGCCGCCACGGCGCTGGAGTGCTGCGCCGTTGATCGGATAACGCGCATTGCCGGAAATATCGAGCGGCGGACAATAGGCTTTGGCCTGTTCGGGCGTCAGCCATTCATTGTCGATGCCATAGAGACGGTTGGCATTGATGTGCCGGCTGAAAGACTGCCGGTCGTGAATATTGTGCGACAGCATCATCACGCCGCGCGCCGAATACATCACGTTGTAATTGAGATCCTGGCTCAGGCCTTCCCACAGTTTCAGGGAATGCTCGTAAATATCCATGCTCTCTTCATAGAGATAGTTGGAGCGGATGATGGTGGTGTTGCGCCCGGTATTGCCGCCGCCAAGCCAGCCCTTTTCCAGCACCGCGATATTGGTGATGCCGTGTTCCTTGGCAAGATAATAGGCCGCACCAAGACCGTGACCGCCGCCGCCGATGATGATGACATCATAATCCTTGCGCGGCTCGGGTGATGCCCATTGCGCATCCCACCCTTTATGACCCCTGAGCGCCTCGCGCGCCACGGCAAAAACGGAATATTTGCGCATTCGCAATCTGCTCCTCAAGAACCGGCCAGAAACCGGAAGCATAGTTCCGGCCCGTATCATACACATGGCAAATCGAGATGGGAGGCAATATCCATTTTGCGACGCCGCAATGGTTTTGTTTCGACATGACCGCGGGATTGGCGGAGGGGTCGCATTTTAGCTGTTGTTTGCGGGTTATCGGCTGGACTTGGCGTAAATGATCTGATAATGCACGACACCAATCGCACGGCTAAAAAGCCAAGCGAACGATTTTTTGTTTGCCTGCGAATGCCTTTATTCGCACAGCAAGATAACCAAGCTAAAGGAACGGGTTTAACGTGCAGGTACTAGTCCGCGACAATAACGTTGATCAGGCGCTTCGCGCCCTCAAGAAAAAGATGCAGCGCGAAGGCATTTTCCGTGAAATGAAAATGCGCGATTATTACGAAAAACCCTCTCAGAAGCGCGCCCGCGAAAAGGCTGAAGCCGTTCGCCGCGTTCGCAAGCTGGCACGCAAGCGCGCACAGCGCGAAGGTCTGATCGCGGCCCCGCGCGCGAGCCGTTAATAGGCCGTCTTTTGGACGTTTTTGAATGCTTGTTGGGCGGGGGCGATCAATTCGCCGCCGCTCTTTGTGTTTGTGGTCGGAGACAAATCGTGGGACAACGATTATGAGACCGGCCTGCGAGGGAACCCACACCGAATGATCGTTGTCGATGCCTGTGTTGTGAAAAACTCCGATGCCTCCACGCGCCGGGTGCCATTGAAAAACAACAGAGGGTTTCGTGCTTCTCTGGTCGTCTGCACCGTGCTGGCCGGTCTTTCCGGTTGCGCGACATCCAACCAGACGGAAGATGTCTTCAGGATCGACCGCGCCCAGGGCTCGCAGGAAAACATCGCCTCGCTCACCTCGGTCATCAACGCCAATCCGCAGGATCCGGAAGGCTACAATGTCCGTGGCTCGGCTTACGGCCGCGCCGGCGATTCCCGCCGCGCCATCGAAGACTTCAACAAGGCATTGCAGCTGAACCCGCGCTTCTATCAGGCCTATGCCAACCGCGCGCTCGTCTATCGCAACTCCGGTCAGCAGCAGCAGGCCCTGCAGGATTATAACGCCGCCCTGCAGATCAATGCGAGCTACGATGTGGCGTTGATCGGCCGTGGCAATCTTTACCGGCAGTCGGGACGGGTCAACGAAGCCTTCGACGATTTCTCCCGCGCCATCCAGCTTGAAACCACCGATGGACGCGCATGGCACAATCGCGGCCTGATCTACCAGCTGCGTAACCAGCACGCCCAGGCCATCGAGGACTTCTCCAAGGCGATTTCCCTGTCCTCCACCTCGCCGGAACCCTATAACGGCCGTGGCCTTTCCTATGTCGCGCTGAATGACGACGAAAACGCCTTCGCGGATTTCAATCACGCTATTTCGCTTGATGGCAATATCGCAGAATCCTGGGCCAACCAGGCGCTGGTCTATGAGCGGCGCGGTGAGATGGCCAAGGCCGCCAAGTCCTATTCCCATGCGGCGCGGCTCGATCCGAAATACAAGCCGGCGCTCGATGGCGTTGCCCGCACACGCGGCGCCAGCGCCTCCTGATCGCGACAGGCACTAACAAAAAAGCCGGCGGTGCGACACCTGCCGGCTTTTTTATGAAAAACGCTAAGGCCTTAATGGCTGTCGCGACGTGCCTCAGGGGCAGCATCGCCCGCCCACAATTCCGCCTGTACCGCGTTTTGAAATTCCATGACCTCGCGCCGCATGGCGGCGTCCTCATAGCCTAATCCTGTCAGATAGGCGGCCAGTTCACGGCACTCCCTGCGCCAGAAATCATTCGCCTCCACACCATGCAGACGGTCAAGCATGGTTGCACACCGTTTTACGTCGGCAATGCGGTTCTTTGCCGGAAAGGCGATTACTTCTGAACTCGTCGTCACGCGGGCACCCTGCTCTTCGAGGAATCAATACCGACTTTTTAAAGGCGAGATGGTTAACGAAGTCTGCAGGGTGGCGGAGACAGCCCACAATAGCCGATCAAAGAGCGATTCTATGCCTGCCCGAAGCCGGAAACCGGGTTTCAAAACAGACCCGACGGAGGGAAATCATCGATTACCAAGGAATTTACCAATCAAGATTACCGAAATTTCATGCTGCGCCAGATAGAAGAAGTATATGTGTGTTGAAACAACACCGGTCTCATCGTATATTTCTTGCAAAGAAAAAAAATGCCGCAGCGCAGCCAAAAACGGAGAAATCGTTCTCGGGAGGAGAGCACCATGTATGCACCTCGTGTTTTTTTCAGCATGATAGGTGCATTGCTTACCTTTGCGGTTGCTACATATTTCATTCACGGGTCGTTCTATACGGCGTTCATCCAGACCCTCATCTGCGCCGTCCTTCTGCAAGTCGGTTATTTTATTGCGATATTGGTTCTGGTCGCCCGCGAAAAACGCCGGTTGCGCGAGACATTCGCGCATGAGCGCAGCGCTGAAACCATGACGCCGGAGACGGCAAAAAGCGCCCCGCCGCATGGCGCGAAACTGACCGATATGTGAGCTTTCAAGCATCGGCTTTTATTGCGTCGCAAAAAAATCGCTTGCATCCACACCCCTGACACTTTCTGCTGGCCAAATCCTGACGGTCGTCAAAGCAGAAGGACATCCCATGGTGAGTGGTTCACAGCCCATTTGCGTTATCATCGCTGCAAAAAATGCCTCCGAAACGATCGATATCGCCATCCGTTCCGCCCTTGTGGAACCGGAGGTCGGTGAAGTCGTCGTAATCGACGATGGTTCCACCGACACGACGAGCGATGTGGCGCATGCGGCGGATGACGGTACAGGTCGCTTGCGGGTGGTGCGATTCGAGGTCAATCGCGGACCTTCCGCTGCCCGCAACCATGCTATCTCGATTTCATCTGCGCCGCTTATCAGCATTCTCGATGCGGACGACTTCTTTTTCAGCGGCCGCTTCACCGCCATGCTCGCCGATGACGACTGGGACCTTGTCGCCGACAATATTGCCTTCATCCAGCAATCGGTTCCGGGCGCATCGTCCATGCAACCGGCCCGCTTCGAACCTGAGGCCCGGTTTCTGTCACTTACAGAATTCGTGGAAGGCAATATTTCCCGGCCCGGCGTGGAGCGTGGGGAAACCGGCTTCCTTAAACCGGTGATACGCCGCGATTTTCTGGACAAACATGCGTTGCTTTATGACGAGGCCCTGCGGCTTGGCGAAGATTATGAACTGTACACCCGCGCTCTTGCCGCCGGTGCGCGTTACAAGGTCATCCGCCACTGCGGTTACGGCGCGATCGTACGCGGCAATTCGCTGAGCGGTCGCCACAGTACCGAGGATCTTCGCCGCTTATACGAGGCGGACAGGACCATCCTCGCCGGCTGCAGGCTGTCCGCCGACGAGGCGGCGATCCTTCGAGAACATGAAAAACATATCCGCGCCAAATTCGAACTTCGCCATTTTCTCGATGCGAAAAAGCAGAAAGGCATGGGCGGCGCGCTGACCCACGCTCTTGCGCGTCTGCCGGCCCTGCCCGCCATCACGCGCGGTATCTTGACCGACAAGACCGCCCGTTTCCGCAAACCGTCGCAGCCGGTACGGGATGTCCGTTATCTTCTGGATGGCACGCCGGTCTCGTGAGGGAAAACGTCCTGCCGCGAGAATGATGGCAAGATATCCTCTCATCCGTCATGCCGGACCCGGATACCGGTGTCCAGCCACGGCGCGTCCGCGCCGTGGAAAGAGCCTTTTGCGATCAAGGACTTGATCGCGCTGGACCCCGGATCTAATGCGGGGTGACCAGGCAATCCGCCTTTAGAGATAATCCCGCTTGATCGTTTCCAGCACGGCGGAAAAACGCTCCTTGCGCTCCTCCAGCCTGCCCTCCGGGCTGAGACGCGGTTCCGCCCGGCTTGCCTGCCAGAGCGCCAACGTGGAAGGGGCTGCCAGCACCTGCTTTGCCAGTTTGCGTAGTGACCGCGATTGCGTTTCCTGCGGCCGCACCAGCACATCGCCCTCATGCGCCGGGCCTTCATGCGCCGGGACTGAGCCGGTCTCGGCAATGACGGGAGCTGATGGCGGCGGGAAATTCATGCCCCAGAAGCGCGAGCCCTTTTTTGCCGCCTCGGCACGGGTGGAAACAGGCACGTAACGCGGCTGATATTCCACGCCGACCGTGCCTGCCCAATCGCTCCATTTGAAGCTGTTGATCGACGGCGATGTGCTGACCGCGACCCACGGTACGCGGAACGCATCGGCAAGGATGGCGCCATGCATGGATTCGGCAACGATGAATTCCGACTGGGCGATGGCGCGAATGACCGCTTTCGCCTCGCCGCGCGGGTCGAGATAGGTCAGCCCGGCTGGTTCGCACACCGTTTCCCACATGCCGAATTCCGCCGATTCCCAATGGGGAACGAAGGTCTTCTTGTGGAGTTTCGGCAGGCCTTTGAAGTCCGGCATCTCGGTGACCATGACGGCGGGATCAACGATGCCCATTTCCGGTGCCAGCCCGAGCTTGGCGGCGGTTTTTTCGCCGCGCACGCAGCGAATATCCCAGAACCCGGTGCTGGTATCCGGCACCGTGCCATAACCATAACCGCTGCCGATGACCAGCTTGCGCTGTTTCACCGGCAGCAGGGTGTCGTTGAGAACGGTGCCGACGCCGACAAGCATCACATCGTCATGCACGTCGCGCAGGCCGGGGAGCAGAAAGTCCCACAGCCATAGATTGAGATCATCGCCGAAATTGCCGTGATGCGATTCCCAGTGGTAAGGTTTCATGAGGTCACTCCTGGGTGAAAACATATAAATTCTTGCAGGCGAGAATTCGCTCATCTTGTCCGGACGATTTTGCCCGCGCCGAGCTCAAAAGCGGCGCGAAGAAGTGCGGGATCGCGCATTGCCCACTTCAGGAGCAGCCCGAATTCGGGCACCCTGCGGCGTTTCAGATTGCCCGCCTGGCTCCACAGCGCCTGTTTGCGGGCCGTGTTTTTATAGGAAGCAATCGATGCCACATCGGCCGGCCGGCGCGCAAAACGTTCCTCCAGAGTGTCAAGCGCCACCCATGTATTGAACTGCTGGCGCAGGAATTCCGGCGAGGAATTGTCGATGCTGTGGAAGATATTGACGCCCATGCCGCGCATTGCGCCGGCATCGTCACACAGCAGCGTCCGTTTCGATGCAAGGATGCAATCGCAGAAAAACAGCACGTCTTCCGCAGCTAACCGGAGCGCCGGATCGAAGCGGATCTTTTCAAACAGCGGACGGCCGATGACCATGCAGGAGAGATGCAGGAAGCTCCAGTTGCGCAGCATGACGCTTGCCAGATCCGGCAGTTCGATCACCAGCGGTCGCTCGGAAAGCCTTGCGGCACCCTCATTTTTTTCCAGTTCGGAAATGGCGAAATGGTAATAAAATTCGTCACTTGCCTGCATGGATGCCCAGTAGCATTCACCGCCGAACGCCTTGAGCGAAGAGGCCGCGTTTTGCAGATGATCAGGCGTCCAGATATCATCAGAATCGAGAAAGGCGACATAATCGGTGCCGCCAGGCACGTTGTCGAGACCGGTATTGCGCGCACCGCCCGGCCCGCCATTGGCCTGCTTAATGACAAGAATCCGGTCTTTCTCACCCTGCGAAAGTTCCGCAAGTTCGTTTTCGATCGGATATGGCGATTCGTCATCGACGATGACAAGATCGAAATCCTGGTAAGTCTGCGCAAAAACCGATGCGAGTGCACGTCCCAAGATACCGTGCTGCTTTTGGTAGTAGGGAATGACGACAGTAAATCTTGCCATTGTTTCGCCCCTTGCGTTGATCAAGAAGTGTCGGGCCGATCCTGAAAACGGCCCGATGGTATCGGCAACTCCCAACCGGCGATCCTCCCCGCCGGCCTCCAGAAACAGGATGCTTGTATGCCCCCAGCTCCAAATGTAAAGACCATCACCACCAATGTGGGGTGGAGCGTTCTGTCAAAAACAGGGACATTCGGGCTTAAGTTTGTCACGGTCCCCATTCTCGCAAGACTGCTTTCGCCGGAAGAATTCGGCGTGGTGGCGGTAGGACTTACGGTTGTACAGTTTCTGACCATGATCGCCGGCGCCGGGCTGACCTCGGCGCTGATCGTCGAAAAGGAAGAGGATATGGATACGATCCATACCGTCTTCTGGGCCAATCTGGCGATTTCCTGCACCATGGCCGCTGTCCTTTACATCTTCGCGGAATTTTTCGGCGGGCTTCTGGGGGCTGTGGAAAGCGCCTATCTGCTGCGCATCATGGCCTTCCTCATTCCGTTGCAGCTCGCCGGCGATGTCGCCTATTCGCTGCTTGCCCGGCGCATGAATTTCAGCAAGGACGCACTGTGGAGCATGGCGTCGGAAAGCATCGCGGCGGTGGTCGCTGTGGCGATGGCGCTTCTCGGCTTCGGCGTCTGGGCGCTCATCATCCAGCTTTTTGCGGCTGCCCTCATCCGGCTTGTCGGGCTCTACGCCGTTTCCCGTTATTGCCCGCGTTTCGTCATGAAACCGCGCCGTCTGGTGCCGCTTCTCGGCTTCAGCTCCGGGCTCATGGGGTCGGAAATCGCCAATTTCGTCACTTTCCAGTCGCCGATGGTGGTGATTGCCCGGCATCTCGGCCTTGCTGATGCCGGCGCTTATTCCGCCTCCAACCGCTTTGCCAGCATTCCCAACCAGGTGGTTCTGTCCGCCGTCATGGGTGTTCTGTTTCCTGCCTTCAGCCGCATGATGGACGATCCGCAGCGCCGCCGCGATGCCCTGATGTTCAGCACGCAGGTGTTGACCGTGCTGCTTGCGCCGATGATGTTCGGCCTCTGGGCCGTCGCCCAACCGGCCATGCTGGTCATCTTCGGGCAAAACTGGGCTTATGCCTGGCCTGTTCTCGGTCTTCTGGCTCTATCGAAGGCCATTCTGACGCCATGCAGCACCTTTATCCCCTATTTGAAGGGTGCGGGTTATGGCCGCGTGCTGTTCTGGTCAGCGACGATCCGCGCCATCGTCACCACACTTGCGGTCTGGCTCGCAGCACTTTACGGCACGCTGGTCGATGCCATGGTATGGCTCTGCATCGTCAATGCAGTGACGCTGGTCGCCTATTCCTGGGCCGTATTCAAGGCGAGCGATACACCGTTTTTTCGCGGTCTCTATGTCAGCAGCCGGCCGATGATCGCGGCGTTGATCATGGCGGTTTCGGTGCGCTATCTGCTTCATGTCCTTGCAGACCGTATCCCCAGCGCCACCCTTCAGGTTCTTGTGGGTGCCGCCGTCGGCGGCGTCATCTATGCAGTGCTGATCCTGCTGACCGAACGCGCACTGCTCGGAAAAATCCTTGGAATGGTAAAATCGCGGCGGACGCGGGGGACTGCAACCCAAAGTTAGTTAACCCACCCGAAAATGCGCCTCATTTCCGCCGTGAACCACGCCTTCCCACTGCGGATTCGCCTGTCGCAACGGGACAGGAAAACCATTATTTTGCGCTGCAACATCACGACAAATGACAAATTCACACGCTTCAGCGATTTTTAACGGCGTTTGAAATCTAATAAATTCAATTAATTTCAGCTACTTAAATTTTTATGACAGAAAGAATGACTGAAACGCCAGACAATCACCCGCAAAATCTAAGCTTGTGTTTTTCCCGCGTCGCCACATTTTATCCCAATGTCGAAACCAGACTTTCCAAAGCGGACTTACGTTCGCTCTGGTTGTAACGCGGCGTGGGTGGACGCTGCCAAATAGGGGTGACTGATGTGACTGTCGATCAGAACCTATCCTCCCGTATCAATTTGATGCGCATATTGCTGATCTCCGGAATCGTGTTCGTCCATGTGCCGCACGATGCCGAGACCAGCCCGTTTCTTGGCCTTTACGGCTTCTTCGACTGGCTGCGCGTTTTTCTGGGCGATGCGCTGTTTCGCATCGGCGTGCCCTGTCTCAGCGCCATTTCGGGTTACCTGTTGTTTCGCCGCGGCATGAGTGGCTTCGATTATCCGGCTACAATTCGCTCCAAGTCGAAAACCGTGCTGCTGCCCTTCCTTCTCTGGAACGGCGCGCTGTTTGCCGCCGTGCTGCTGATCCAGCTCTTCGACGTTGGCGTGGGTTATTTCCCCGACCTGTGGAACGCCAGCCCGCGTGAAATCATCAGCCACGGCACCGCACTTGAAGAGCTGCCGGTGAATGTGCCGCTTTATTTCCTGCGCGATCTCTTCGTCTGCATCCTGCTTTCGCCGGTGCTCGCGTTTCTGATGCGCCGCTTCGCGCTGCCAACGCTCGCCATACTGCTCTTCATCACCGCCATGCCCGACCTGACGATCTTCATCGTCCAGAAAAAATCCATCCTTTTCAGCTTTTCGCTCGGCATCGCGCTTGCCCTGCACCGCGTCGATGTAAAGGCGCTCGATCCTTACGCCTTGCCGATCATGGCGCTGACCTTTGCAGCGACAGTGACGCTGGCGACGGGCCTCTATTTCACCGGCCCGGAATTCACCTTCTGGCTGAACATGTCGCGCAATCTGCTCGCTGTCTTCGGAGCGCTCGGTTTCTGGGTATCTTCCTCGCTTTTGATCCGCAGCCGGCTTGGCCAGCGCCTTGCCGAAACCGGAAGCCTGAGCTTCTGGATATTCTGCGCCCATTACCCGTTGCTCGTCATCATGTGGATGGTGTGGAACAAGGGCGGGCCGGACTTCTACCCTGCCTTCTACATCAGCGCGACGCTATCCGCCTTCGTCATTCTGATAATCAGCAACGCCCAGACCCGCAAATATCTGCCGTCCCTTTATGGCGTGCTCACCGGAAGCCGAAACGGCAAACGCAGGACGAATGCCGATTTCGCGGCCAAACGCAGCGCCATGATCGGCCCGCCCACATCCGAAACGCTTTATTCGCAACGACAGAGGTGAACCAATGACAACATTTGTCACCCGCGTTCAGACACGCATTCTTCTTGCCGCCGCCCTCTCCGCCACAGCTTTTGCGGCACCGCTTCACGCGCAGGAAGGCAACGGCACATCCTTCATCGAAAACTTCGACCAGATGGACAGATCCTTCTGGTATGTCTCCGACGGCTGGAACAACGGGGCGCATCAGAACTGCACCTGGTCGAAGAAGCTGGCGACGGTGGAAAATGGCCAGCTGACGCTTGGTTTCGAAGAAGCCAAGGCCGGCGAGCGCAATTTCGCCTGCGGTGAAATCCAGACCAAGGGGCGTTATCGCTACGGCACCTATGAAGCACGGATGAAAGCCGCCACCGGCTCCGGGCTAAACTCCGCCTTCTTCACCTATATCGGCCCGACCGACAAAAAGCCGCATGATGAGATCGACTTCGAGGTTCTGGGCCGGAACACGGGTCAGGTCCAGTTGAACCAGTATATTTCCGCCAAGGGCGGCAATGAAAAACTGGTGCCGGTGGAAGGCGGCGCCGATGCCGGCTTCAACGACTACGCCTTCGTGTGGGAACCGCAGCGCCTGCGTTACTACGTCAATGGCAAGCTCGTCCACGAAGTGACGGACGAGACGAAAATCCCGCAAAACGCCCAGAAGATTTTCTTCAGCCTGTGGGGAACCGACACGCTGAAGGACTGGATGGGCAGGTTTTCTTATGCGGGCGCGACCCAGATGACCGTCGACCGTTTCGCCTTCACGGCGCTCGGCGACAAATGCCAGTTCTCGGAATCCATCGCCTGTGCCCTCAACTGATCCGTCTTTTGCACCGGAACCCCGCATGACCCATGTTCTTTATCTCGCGCATGATCTGTCGGACCCCGCCATTCGGCGGCGGGTGCTGACCTTGCTTGCAGGTGGGGCGCGGGTCACGCTGGCTGGCTTCCGGCGCGGACAGAACCGGCTGGCGGAGATTGAAGGCGTCGTACCCGTCGTGCTTGGGGAAACCGCCGACGGTCAGTTTCTGCAGCGTATGGCGGCGGTGGTGAAAGCCAGCCTCTCGCTCGGCAAGACATTGAGCGGCATCCCCACCCCCGACGTCATTCTAGCCAGAAATCTGGAAATGCTGGCGCTGGCAAAGCGTGCCATGTCGATCTATGCCCGGCAGCCGGCGCTGGTTTACGAATGTCTCGACATTCACCGCCTGCTTCTCAACAAGGGCAAGCCGGGGCAATTGCTGAATGCGGCGCAACGTTATTTCGCCCGCGACGCCAAGCTGCTGGTGACGAGTTCCCCCGCTTTCGTGGAGCATTATTTCAAGCCGGTCTCCGGCCTTAACCTCCCCGTGCTGCTGCAGGAAAACAAGGTGCTGGCGCTCGATGTCACCGTTGGGACGGCCCCGCAACCGCGTGCGCCTGCCTCCGGCGAACCGTGGAAAATCGGCTGGTTCGGTGCGCTTCGCTGCCGCAAGTCGCTTGAAATCCTTGCCGACTTCGCAAGGCGCATGGATGGCAAGGTAGAAATCATCCTGCGCGGCCGGCCGGCCTATTCGGAATTTGCGGATTTCGATGGTTTTGTGGCCGCCGCGCCGTATGTGCACTTCCATGGGCCTTATAAAAACCCAGAGGATCTGGCCGAAATCTATAACGAGGTGCAATTCACCTGGGCGATCGACTTTTTCGAAGAAGGTCAGAATTCAAGCTGGCTGCTGCCAAACCGGCTCTATGAAGGCTGCCTTTATGGCACCCTGCCGATCGCGCTTGCCGGCACGGAAACCGCCCGTTTCATCGAAAAGCGCAATATCGGCTTTGTCCTGCAAAACGCGCGGCCGGACGATCTGGCCGCCCTGTTCGACCGAATGAACCCGCAAACCTATGGGAACGCCTTCAGCGCCGTTTCGGTACTGGATCAAAAACAATGGCTGACCGACCGCGATGATTGCCGTCAACTGGTCCAGCGCTTGTCCTCGCTTACCAAATCCGCTTCCGGCCATGCCCGGCAAGCGCAGTTTTCACCCGTGTAGTGCGTAGGGGGCAAATCATGGAAGGTCTTGGTCATTCCGGCATCAGAACTCTGATCGTCATTCCGTGCCTCAACGAGGCGAAGACGATTGAGGGGCTGCTCAACAAATTCACCGTCGCGATGCAGGGGCGTCGTTTCCGCATCGTCGTTGCCGATGGCGGCAGCACGGACGGAACCCGCGATATCGTTTCCGCCTTTGCGGCGACGGATGACCGCGTCACGCTTCTCGCCAATCCCAAGCGCATCCAGAGCGCAGGTATCAACCTTGCCGTTGCCACCTTCGGCGAAGAATTCGACTATATGATCCGCATCGACGCCCATGGCGATTATCCGGACGATTATTGCCAGAGGCTGATCGACGATGCCGAACGCACCGGCGCGGATTCGGTCGTGGTCGCCATGGATACGGTCGGCCACGGCCTGTTCCAGAAGGCGACGGCGATCGCCCAGAATTCCAAGCTCGGCAATGGCGGCTCCAAGCATCGCGAAGGCGCCAAAGGCCACTGGATCGACCACGGCCACCACGCATTGATGCGGATTGCCGCTTTCGATGCGGTCGGCGGTTATGATGAGAACTTCAGCCATAATGAGGATGCCGAACTGGATTTCCGGTTGCAAAAATCCGGTTTCCGCATCTGGATGACCGACAAGACCCGCATGACCTATTATCCGCGCGCCAGCGTCATGCCCCTCTTCAGGCAATATCTCGCCTATGGCCGCGGTCGGGCGAAGAACCTTTTGAAGCATCGGTCGATCCCAAAAATTCGCCAGATAATTCCGCTCGCCGTCCTGCCGGTCTTCATCTTCGCATTGCTGTCGCTCGTGCATTGGGCAGCACTTATTCCGCTCGGCCTCTGGATCGCCGCATGTCTGGGTTATGGCTTGTGGATGGCAATAGGTCAGAAAAACCCATACGGCCCGCTCGCCGCCGTTTCGGCGATGGTGATGCACTTGGCCTGGTCCACCGGCTTCTGGCTGGAACTCCTGAAATTCCGGGGAAGAAAGGCTGTCTCATGATCGACAACACCGTCACCGGCTCACATGATTCGAAAACCGTCGATATCGGCATCTGCACCTACAGACGCCCGGCGCTCGTCGCCACACTTCTGTCACTCTTCGAGCTGGAGGTGCCAGAAGGCGTGACTGTTCGCCTGATCGTCGCCGATAATGATGAGGAGCCGAGCGCAAGGGCAAGCGTCGATCGCCTGCGCGAAACCGCGCCTTTCGAGATTACCTATGTCCATTGCCCTAAATCGAATATTTCGATTGCACGCAATGCCTGCCTGTCGGAATGCAATGCGGATTATCTGGCCTTTATCGACGATGACGAAACCGCCCCGCCGCATTGGCTGGCGGCCCTTCTGGAAAAGGCCGACGAGACCGGCGCGGAAACCGTTCTCGGTCCGGTGACGGCGGTTTACCGTGAAAATGCGCCAGGCTGGATGAAACGCGGTGATTTCCACTCGACAGTCCCGGTCTGGGTCAATGGCGAGATCATCACCGGTTACACCTGCAACACGCTTCTCATGATGGATGCGCCATCGGTAAAGGGTCGTCGCTTCGCGCTGGCGCTCGGCCAGAGCGGTGGCGAGGATACCCATTTCTTCTCGCATCTCCATGCTGCCGGTGGCCGCATCGTCTTTGCGGAAGACGCCGTGCTGTCCGAACCGGTGCCGGAAAATCGCGCAAGCTTCATGTGGCTTGCCAAACGCCGCTTCCGTTCCGGCCAGACCCATGGCCGTGTGCTGGCTGAAAAGAAACCCGGCGCACGTCGCGTCATGCAGGTGCTGAAGGCTGGCTCGAAAGTGCTCTATTGCGCAGTCTTTGCCGCGCTCAACGGTTTCAATGCCGTGCGCCGCAACCGCTATGCGCTGCGGGGCGCGCTGCATATGGGTTCGATGAGCGGCGCCTTCGGCGTGCGCGAAATCCGCCAATATGGCGCGGTGGAGGCGACCTGATGGAAAACCTCGCATCTCAGCCCGATATCAGCTTCGTCATCGCCGCCTATAATGCCGCCGAGACCATTGAAGCCGCCATTCAAAGCGCGCTCGGCCAGCAGGGTGTAACGCTGGAGGTGATCGTCGTGGACGACCGCTCCGCCGATCACACCATTCCGCTCGTCGAAACCATTGCCGCCACCGATCCGCGTGTCCGGCTGCTTGCGCTCGAACAGAACCTCGGTCCGGGCGGCGCGCGCAATGCCGGCATCGAGGCCGCGACCGGACGCTGGATCGCCGTGCTCGATTCCGACGATGTCATCCGTCCCGAACGCGCCGCCTGCATGATGTGCCGGGCGGATGCCGCCAATGCAGCGATCGCGGTCGACAATCTCGATGTCGTCTACACCGATGGCAGGCCGATGGAGACGATGTTTTCGGAAGAGTTCCTGGAAGAGCGCCCGGTTCTCACCCTTGAGGACTTCATCTCCTCCAATATCCTTTTCCGCTCCACCTTCAATTTCGGTTACATGAAGCCGATGTTCCGGCGCGATTTCCTGAATATGGAGGGACTGCGTTTCCGCGAGGATATCCGCATCGGCGAGGATTATATCCTGCTCGCCTCGGCCCTCGCCGCCGGCGGCCTCTGCGTCATCGAGCCGACGCCGGGATATGTCTACAATATTCGCGAAGGCTCGATTTCGCGCGTGCTCGAAATTCATCACGTCGAAGGGATGATACGGGCGGATCAGGAGTTTCTGAGCCATTACGCGTTGCTGCCCGCCGCTATGGATGCGCAACAGGCCAGAAGCCGAAGCCTGCGGCTGGCGCATAATTTTTTGACATTGGTGGAAGACATCAAGCGCCGCTCGATTATCGGCGCACTGAAGACCACGATCAGAGATCCTGCCGTGCTGGGGCATTTGCGAATGCCGATTGCGGTGCGGCTGAGGAGGTTGCGGGAGGCGATGTTTGCACCCGCGGCGAATACAGGGGTGAAAAGACAGATTTCGTGAAATTTGCGCGTGGACGAAATCTGCGCGGGGACTGGGGACAGATCAAACCTTGATGAAGGAGAACGCGATGGACCTGAACAAAACTGTCAGAAAAGCCGTCATTCCGGTAGCCGGTAACGGCACGCGGTTTTTGCCCGCCACCAAGGCGATGCCGAAGGAAATGCTGACGATCGTGGACCGGCCGGTCGTGCAATATGCCGTCGATGAGGCCATGCAGGCCGGCATCGAGCATATTATTTTCGTCACGAGCCGCAACAAGACCGCCATCGAAGACTATTTCGACAGCGCGCCTGAACTCATCAACACGCTCACCCGCTCGGGCAAGACCGTGCAGGTGCTGCAGCTGGAAAAGATGCTGCCGGTTGCCGGCACCGTCAGCTACACGCGCCAGCAGGTGCCGCTCGGTCTTGGCCATGCCGTCTGGTGCGCCCGTGAACTGGTGGGCAAGGAGCCTTTCGCCCTGCTTTTGCCAGACATGGTCTCCTATGGCGCGCGCGGCTGCATTGCCGGGCTGATGGAGCTTTACGACGAAGTCGGCGGCAATATCCTCGGTGTCGAGGAATGCCTGCCGGAAGAAGTCTCGTCTTATGGCGTCGTCGGCGTCGGCCAGAAGGTCAATCATGGCTTTGCGGTCACCGAAATGGTCGAAAAGCCGGAACCATCCAAGGCGCCTTCGAATTATTACCTGAATGGCCGTTACATCTTGCAGCCGGAAATCTTCGATATCCTCGCCAAGCAGGAGCGCGGCGCAGGCAATGAAATCCAGCTGACCGACGGCATGAAGCGCCTCGCCGAAAAGCAGGCCTTCCATGCGCAGAAATATAGCGGGCGCACTTTCGACTGCGGCAGCAAGCAGGGGTTCATCGCCGCCAATGTCGCCTTCTCGCTGATGCGCGCCGACATGGAGGCGCAGGTTCTCGCTTCCGTGAAGGAACTGGTCGCAAACCATGAAAGCCGCGTTCAGGCGGCCTGACTTTAATCGCGCCGCCGGGGAGGCGTCGGCGCACCAATAACGGGGGGCGGGAAGGCGAGTTTGGCTCGGCTTCCCGCGTACCATTTTTAATTCACAAGGTAGGTCCATGCACCACAAGACCTTTAAATCCAGCATCGGTTTTCCGGATCCCGGCAAGGATGCCGATACGTTCATCGACCTCGACCGCCTTTGGGCCGCCGTGGTTCGCCGTGCCAATGTCATTGCCGCATCGGTCATCGCCGCCGTGGTTCTGGCCGGCCTTTATCTGGTGCTTGCGACCCCCGTTTACACCGCGATGACGCAGGTGCTGCTGGATGAAAGCCTTTCCCGTTATGCGGAAGAGGAATCGCCGGTGCCCGCTGCCCAGATCGTCGACAACCGCATTGCCAGCGCCGTGGAAATCCTGAAATCCAAGGAAATGGCGTTGACCGTGGTAGACAAGGCCAAGCTCGATGAGAACGACATCATCGTCAATCCGCCGATGTCGCCGGTCGAACTCGTCAAAACCTCCGTGCGTGGCATCCTCGATCTCGTCCTGCCGGGCGATCCGCCGGTTTCCGAAGCCGCAATCCGCGCCGGACGCCGGGAAAAGGCAGCCGCCGTGCTGCAGCAGTCGTTGACGGTGGAACGTGTCGGCCGCAGTTCGGTCATCGCCATCTCCACCCGTTCGACCGACCGGCAGCTGGCCGCGCAGATCGCCAAAACCTATGCGCAGGCCTACCTCACCGAACAGCTGAACGCCAATTTCGACGCCAGCGAGCGCGCCTCCGTGTGGCTGCAGGAACGCATGACCGACCTCAACCAGCGCGCCCAGGCGGCCGAACTGGCGGTGCAGAAATTCAGGTCGGACAATAATATCGTGTCTTCGCGCGGCGAGTTGATGTCGGAAAGCCAGCTTGCCGATCTCAACGGCCAGCTCATCGCTGCGCAGGCGGATGCCGCCACAGCCTCGGCCCGTTATGGTCAGTATAAGTCGATCATCGACCGGGGACCGGATGCAGCGGTCGACAATGCCGTCGTTTCGGCCCGCGACACCGACAATTCAGTCATTCAGGATCTTCGCAAACGCTACATCACCATTTCCGACCGGCAGCAGGGCGTCGTGCAGCAATTCGGTGCCGACCATCCGCAGGCGGTCGCACTGGATGGCGAAAAGAAAGAGGTTGCGCGGCAGATCTATCAGGAACTGCAACAGCTGACCGGCAGCCTGAAGAACGAATACGACGTTGCCAATTCCCGCGTGCAGTCGCTGCGCGACAATATTGAAGGCGTTGCCGGCCGCAATTCGCAGGCCAATATCACCATGGTGCAATTGCGTGAGCTCGAGCAGCGGGCAACCGCGTTGCGCACCCTCTATCAGTCCTATCTCGGCCGTTTCGAGGAGGCTTCGCAGAAGCAGTCGCTGCCGATCGCCAAGGCCCGCATCATCTCCGAAGCGGGCCTGCCGACCGCACCTTCCAGCCCGAAAAAGACCATGACCATGGCGCTTTCGGTCATTCTCGGCCTGATGCTGGGTGGCGGTATCGCAGCGCTCCTCGAGTTCCGCGACCGGTTTTTCCACACCGGCAACGATGTGCGCGACAATCTACGCATGCGTTTTCTGGGCTATCTTCCCTTCATCGGCGAAAGGGGCGTGGAAACGGCCAAACCGGGCAGCAGTGCCGCTACTCCCGGCGGCGAGAATGCCACGCTTGATGAAAGCGGTCAGGTCTCGTTCCAGAAAATGCTGCGCCTTGCGGTCGACAGCCCGCGCTCCAGCTTTGCGGAAACACTTCGCAACGTGAAACTCACGGCGGATGTCGTCATTCAGGAACGCCAGTGCCGGGTCATCGGCGTCATCTCCTGCCTGCCGAACGAAGGCAAGTCGGTCGTCGCGCTCAATCTGGCCGGGCTGATCGCCTCCACCGGCAAGCGCACGCTCGTCGTGGATGCCGATATCCGCAACCCCGGCCTTAGCCGCATGTTGACGACACGGCAATCCGCCGGTCTGGTGGAGGTCGTGCTTGACGAAGTTCCGTGGACGCAGGCCGTGAAGGTGGATACGCGCACGAAGATGGGCATTCTGCCGGTTTCCACCAGCAACCAGTTCGCGCATTCGAGCGAGCTTCTCGCCTCCTCCGGCATGCGCAAATTCATCGATCAGGCGCGTGAGGCCTGCGACTATATCATCGTTGACCTTGCACCCGTCGTTCCCGTCATCGACGCGAAAGCGTTTGCGCCGCAGGTGGATGGGTTCGTCTTCGTTACCGAATGGGGCAAGACGCCGATCCAGATGGTGCAGAACCTGATGGCCAACGAACCGCAGATCGCCAACAAGACGCTTGGCATCGTGCTCAACAAGACCGACATGACGGAATTGCAGCGTTATGCCGGCCCGGGCGGTTCGGAGCATTATCACGAAAGCTTCTCGGCCTATTACGGCGACGCCAAGCCGCCTGTGAAGGAAAATGCCTGACGACAAAACGGCCCGGGAAACCGGGCCGTTTTTGTTCGATGGAAGTTTAGAACGACTGCCTATGGCATTACCCCGCAAAACTGCGCATTGATGGCGACAACGTCATAGTCAAGCAGGATCAGTTTCATGCCATCACCCATCGCCTTTGTTTCGCGGATGAACGCGGAAGCGGAAGCCGTCTGGAAGCACGCGCTTCACGCCGCCATGCCGCAGGAGGAAATCCTCACCTTTTCCGAATTGACCGATGAGCAGAGACAGGCCGTGGGTTTCGCCATCGTTGCCAATCCCGATCCGGCCGACATTGCCGCGCTGCCGGGTCTCACATGGATTCACAGTCTGTGGGCGGGCGTCGAGCGGCTGGTGCTGGAACTGGGCGACAAGGCTCCGCCCATTGTCCGGCTGAAAGACCCGGAGCTTTCGCGCGTCATGGCCGAAGCCGTGCTGGCGTGGACCTATTATCTGCAACGCGACATGCCGGCCTATCGCGACAACCAGCAAAAGGCCCTCTGGCAGGAGCGCGACTACCGCCATCCGCGCGAGTTGACCATCGGCCTCCTTGGCCTTGGCGCACTCGGGACAGCCGCAGCGGAACGCCTGCTTCACGCGGGCTTCAACGTTGCCGGCTGGAGCCGCTCGGCGAAGGCGATAGAGGGCGTGGAAACGCTGACCGGCGATGAAGGGTTGCAAACATTGCTGGAAAAAAGTGACATCCTCGTCTGTCTCGTGCCGCTCACCGATGCGACACGCGGCCTTCTCGATGCCCGCCGTTTCGCCTCCATGAAAAACAGCGCGGCGATCATCAATTTCGCCCGCGGCGCGGTCATCATTGCCGACGATCTGGTCGCGGCACTCGATTCTGGCCAGCTTTCGCATGCCGTTCTCGATGTCTTCGGGCAGGAACCGTTGGCTGCGACGTCCCCATTCTGGCGGCACCCGAAGGTCACCGTCCTGCCGCATATTTCCGCGCCGACAAGTCGGGAAAGTTCGGCCCGGATCGTCGCCGGCAATGTCGACACATGGCGCAAAACAGGTGCGCTGCCGGAAACGGTCGATATGGCGCGTGGTTACTGACCGCGCGGCAAAATGGCGGCCGCCCTATTCGGCCGCCACCGTTCCACCCGCATGGGCCAATTCGACAGCCGAGATGATCTGCTGCTCGTCATAGGGCTTGGTCAGCAGCACCGCATTTTCCGGCGCACCTTCAGGCATTTGGCTATCCCCCGTCGCAAAAACGACGGCCAGGCCCGGCTTGCGGCGCAGGGCCTCCACCGCCAGTTCGTCACCCTTCATGTCGGGCAGGCCGATATCGGTGACGAGAACGTCGATATGTTGCGCCTCGACCGCCTTTAGCGCCTGTGCCGCATTTCCGGCCTCGATGACGATGAAGCCGAATTCGGACAGCATCTCCATCGAATTCATCCGGATCAGCTCGTCATCCTCGACGAGAAGGACGCGTATCATGCTGTTTTCGTTTTCAGAGGACCGCACTGCTTCCGCTGGGTTTGAATGACCCGATGCAGATGCAGGCCGTGCCTTCGACGATGAAACCTGCTTGCGATTGGCGATGACATGGCGGATGCGCCGCGCCAGCGCTTCCCGCGTGTAAGGCTTGGAAAGAAGTTCCACCCCGGCATCCAGCTTGCCGCCATGCACGATGGAATTTTCGGTATAACCCGAGGTGAAGAGGACGGCGAGATTGGGCAGCCGTTCCTGCGCGCGGCGCGCCATTTCCCGGCTTTTCAGGGGGCCCGGCATCACCACATCGGTGAAGATGACATCGATCGGGATGCCGCTTTCCACCACCGTCAAACCGGCCTGCGCATCACGGGCGGTGAGTACGCGGTAACCAAGATCGCTCAGCGTCTCGACAACCGTGCCGCGCACCTCCTCGTCGTCCTCCACCACCAGAATGGTTTCCGTTCCGCCCTCGACGGGACCGGTATGGACGATGACCTCCCGATCCTCGTCGGCGGCCGAGCGCGGCAGATACATCTTCACCGTCGTGCCCTGCCCCACCTCGCTATAGATGTTGACGTGGCCGCTGGATTGTTTTGCAAAACCATAGACCATCGAAAGGCCAAGGCCGGTGCCCTTGCCCTCCGGCTTGGTTGAAAAGAACGGCTCGAAGACCTTTTCCAGAATCTCAGCCGACATGCCAGAACCCGTATCCGTCACGGCCAGCACGACATATTGCCCCGCCGAAACCTCAGAATGTTTGCGGGCATAATCACGGTCCAGAACCGCATTGCCGACCTCAATCGTCAGCTTGCCGTGCCCTTCCATGGCATCGCGCGCATTGATCGCCAGATTGAGCAGGGCATTTTCCACCTGGTTGGGGTCGGCATAAGTGTTCCACAAGCCGCCTGATGTGATGACCTCCACCTCGATCGCTTCACCGAGAGAACGGCGCAGCAGATCATCCATGCCGGTGACAAAACGGGCGATGTTGATGACGCGCGGTTCCAGCGCCTGACGCCTCCCGAAGGCCAGAAGCTGGCTGGCGAGCTTTGCGCCGCGATGGACACCGGCAAGCGCATTGTCCAGCCGCCGCTCGGCCCGCTCATTGCCGATCACATCCTTCGACAGCAATTGCAGATTGCCCGCAATCACCTGAAGCAGATTGTTGAAATCATGCGCGACACCGCCGGTAAGCTGACCGATGGATTCCATTTTCTGCGCCTGCTGCAAGGCTCTTTCGGTCTGGCGACGTTCGGCCATTTCCGTCTCGACGCGGGCTTCGAGACCCTCGTTCAGCTGCCGAAGCTGCTCTTCCGCCCGGATGCGGTGACGAATCTCGCGCTCGAGATTGCTGGCATGCTCCTTGAGAGTGTTCTCCGCCCGTCGCTGTTCGGTAATGTCCGTGTGGACACCAACCCATTCGGCAATGGCGCCGGCCTTATCGAAAATCGGCACGCCGCGGATCGCAAAGGTGCGGTAGAGCCCATCATGGCGGCGCACGCGATGTTCCCACACATAGGTCGCCTTGGCGGAAACCGCCTTTTTCCAGCTTTCGAGCGAATGTTCGCGGTCGTCGGGATGCACCGCTTCAACCCAGCCGGCACCCTGATATTCATCGAAACTCTGCCCGGTCAACGCGCCCCAGGCGGGCTGCTCCCCCAGCATCCTGCCATCGGCGCTGTTGGTCCACAGCACCCCGTGCACGGCATCCACCGCCGCGCGGAAACGATTGTTGCTGAGCACGATTTCCTGCTCGGACCGCTTGCGGTCCTCAATATCGATGATCAGCACATAGATGCCGTCGATCGAACCATCGGCGATGTAGCGCGGAACATAACGGATTTCGGCAGCGCGGGTGGTGCCGTCCGGCCTGCGGATCATGGTATCGGAAACGATCTTTTCACCGGCAAGCGCCCGGTCAAGATAGGCCCGTCGCGCCTCGAAAAACGCCTCACCGACGATTTCGGGAACGCTGCGGCCGATTACCTCTTCAGCGCTGCGGCCGAACCATTCCAGATACCCGTCATTGGCGAATTTATAGACATAGTCGCGATCAACATATCCCACCAGGATCGGCAGGGCGTTGGTAAGCCGGCTCAGTTCCTTACGGCTCTGCTCCAGCGCCTCCACGGCCTTCACCTTTTCGGTGTTTTCAAGGACGGTGCACAAAACGCCATCCACCGTGCCGCCTTCATTATAGATCGGCGTATAGAACAGATCGAAGATGACCTCTTCCGGCAGGCCATTGCGCATCAGCGTCATCGGCTGGTCACGATAGGCCATGACCTCGCCGCGAAAACCGGCTTCCAGAATGCGGCTGTTCCAGTCCCAGATTTCCGGCCAGATGCCGGGCACGGTCTCACCCAGCGCCCGAGGGTGATAATTGCCGGCGATCTCCGCATAACCGTCATTATAGATCATCACGTGATCCGTGCCCCACATCAGCACCTGCGGAATGGGGGAATTGACGACGGAATTGGCTTTTTGCCTCAGATTTTGTGGCCATTCGCAAATATGACCGAGTGATGTCTTCGACCAGTCAAAGCGGCGCACAAGCTCGCCCGTTTCACCGCCACCGATCGGCCATACCGGGGCAGCACGAAGATTGGTCATTCAACATCACCACAAAAACCGAGAGAAAATCTCCCGTAATACAGAACCGGATAAAAGTCCAAGAAAACAAAAACTTCCGTTTATTATTCCCGGCTTTTCGCAACTTCGGAAAAGTTCCATTTTCTTTCAGGGCGTCAGCAGGGCATCCGGCAAGGCTGCGGAACATCGCCGCCCAATGTCGCAAATTTTGCACCTGCACCCGCCGCAGCGGGCAATTGCCGGGCAATTGATTGACAATTGCCATCCTCAATACGCCAGAAATTGCCGCAAACGGAATGGCAACAAAGCAATTATTAACGCTCAATACAGGCGCTGACGGTCGCGGTGCCGTTCGCACGCGGGTCTTCGCCACACCGCGACCAGAGGGAACAACAATGAAAATACTTTTGGGTGCCACAATACTTTCCGCCGGCTTCGCCTTTTCAGGCGGCGTAGCCTTTGCCGCCGACTGTGGAAACGTGACCATCGCCAGCATGAACTGGCAATCCGCCGAAGTCGCCGCCAATCTCGACAAATTCATTCTTGAAAATGGCTATGGATGTTCCGCCGAAATCGTCACCGGCGACACCGTGCCGACATTGACCTCCATGGCCGAAAAGGGTCAGCCGGATATCGCCCCTGAAGCCTGGGTCAGTCTGCAGCCGGAAATCGTCAAACAGGGGCTGGAAGGCGGCAAGGTTGTCGCGGCCGCCAAGATCCTGTCGGATGGCGCCGTTCAGGGCTGGTGGATTCCGAAATATCTGGCCGACGCCAATCCCGACCTCAAGACCATTCCGGACCTTTTCAAACATCCCGAACTTTTCCCCGCGCCCGAGGACAAGGCGAAGGGCGCGGTCTATAATGGCCCGCAGGGCTGGGGTGGCACCGTCGTCACCGCCCAATTGTTCAAGGCGTTCGGTGGTGAAAAAGCCGGCTTCACCCTGGTCGATACCGGTTCTGCAGCGGGTCTCGACGGCTCGGTCGCCAAGGCTTACGAGGCAAAGCAGCCGTGGGTCGGTTATTACTGGGCGCCCACCTCGCTGCTCGGCAAATATGAGATGGTGAAGCTCGGCTTCGGCACCGAATATGATGCGGCTGAATGGAAGCGCTGTACATCGGTTGCCGATTGCGCCGATCCGAAGCCGAACGCGTGGCCGATCGACGACGTGCAGACGCTGGTGAGCAAGACCTTTGCCGATCGTGCCGGTCCGGCCATGGACTATCTGAACAAGCGCGCATGGACCAATGCCACCGTCAACAAGTTGATTGCGTGGATGACGGACAACCAGGCGACCGGCGAAGACGGCGCCAAACAGTTCCTGAAGGAAAACGAAGCCCTCTGGACGGGCTGGGTGTCTCCTGACGTCGCGCAGAAGGTCAAGGCCGCTCTTTAAAGACGGCGACATATCTTTCCGACAGAAGGCGTCCGCCAATGGCGGCGCCAAGTCGCATCGCTGCCGAAATTCGATCCGGTTTTCGTAAAGGCACGATGCACTCAACAAGATGGAGCGTCCCGTCTGGCATAAGCACAGACTTGCGGCGCTCTGGCGATTTTACTCCCGGAGCGCGGAGGATTTGGATCCCCGCCTCCGGTTCGTCATGGAGAACAGGATATGGATTGGCTTTTCAAATTTCCGGCCATGAATGACGATGCTCTGCGCGCGCTGAAAAAAGTGATCGACGAGGGGTTCCGGGCATTTACCCGAACCTATGGTGGCGCAATCGAGGGGCTTTTCACCCCCCTCCAGAGCTTCCTCATCTGGGCGGAAAGGCTTTTGATCGGCGCGCCCTGGCCGGTCGTTATTCTTATTGTCGGCGTGCTCGCCTGGTTCGCCAGCCGCAGCGCCACCATTGTTGCCCTCTGTTGCGGCATTCTCTTCGCCATCGGCTGGTTCGGCATGTGGGAAGACACGATGAAGACGATTTCGATGATCTTCGTCTGCGCCGTTCTGTCCATCGTCATCGGCCTGCCGATCGGCATCGCCATGGCGCGCTCCAACCGCCTGCAGAATGTGGTCAACCCCGTTCTCGACGTGATGCAGACGATGCCGAGTTTCGTCTATCTCATTCCCGTCGTCATGCTGCTCGGCATCGGCCGCGTTCCCGGCGTCATCGCTGTCGTCATCTACGCCATTCCGCCGATGATCCGGCTCACCAATCTCGGCATCCGCATGGTCGACCACGATGTGCTGGAGGCGGCAGATGCCTTCGGTTCATCGAAGCGCCAGAAGCTCTTCAAGGTGCAGCTGCCGCTGGCGCTCCCCACCATCATGGCCGGCATCAACCAGACCATCATGATGGCGCTTGCCATGGTCGTCATCGCCTCCATGATCGGCGTGCAGGGCCTTGGTCAACCGGTGCTGAAGGCCATCGCCAACCAGTATTTCACGCTCGGCGTGTTCAACGGGCTTGCCATTGTCGGCATCGCCATCATCTTCGACCGCATCAGCCAGGCCTATGGCCTTCGCCTGCAAAAACACCGGGAAGTGGCGCATGGCTAGTCAATCGATCGAAATTCGCAGCCTCTACAAGATTTTCGGCTCCAAGGCGGCAGATTTTGTCGAACCCGTCAAAGCCGGCATGTCCAAGACGGAACTCAACGCCAAACATGGGCATGTGCTCGGCCTGCGTGATATCAACATCACCATGCCGGGCGGACAGATCACCGTCATCATGGGCCTTTCCGGCTCCGGCAAATCGACGCTGATCCGCCACGTCAACCGGCTGATCGACCCGACGGCCGGCGAAATCCTCTACGGCGGAACCGATGTCTGCCGCCTGAATGAAGCAGAGCTTCTGGAATTTCGCCGCCACAAGACGGCGATGGTGTTCCAGAAATTCGGCCTCCTGCCGCATCGCAACGTGCTGCAGAATGTCGTCTATGGCCTGGAGGTGCAGGGCATCGACAAGCGCGAGCGGGAAGAACGGGCCGAAGTCTGGATCAGACGCGTGGGGCTGGAAGGGTTTTCCAGCCATTATCCGAACCAGCTTTCCGGCGGCATGCAGCAGCGCGTTGGCCTTGCCCGGGCGCTGACCAACAATGCCGAAATCCTTCTGATGGACGAAGCCTATTCGGCGCTCGATCCGCTGATCCGTGTCGACATGCAGACGGTGCTCCTGGAATTACAGAAGGAGTTGAAGAAGACCGTCGTCTTCATCACCCACGATCTCGATGAGGCGCTGCGGCTGGGCGACAAGATCGCCATTCTGCGTGACGGCGAAATCATCCAGCAGGGCACGGCGGCCGAAATCGTCATGTCGCCGGCCGACAGCTATATCGAGGCCTTCGTCGAGGAGGTCAATCGCGGCAAGGTTATCCGTCTCGGCGCCATCGTCCAGCCAGAGTTTTCCGGCCAGTCGCGGCTTCAGCTCGATGCGGATATGACGGTTGAAGAGGGCCTGCGCGCGCTCGTGCGGGAAAATGTCAGCAGCGCTGTGATCGTCGGGGAAAACGGCAAGGTGCTTGGCTCCGTTACCACGGATGCCATCATGCGCTGCCTCGTCAGAACTGCCTCCGGCGAGGAAGCGGGGATGGCGGAACGACTTTCAGGCTGAACCTTCAAGCCATCTGGCCATGCCCTTCGCCGCCGCCTTGCCGGTGGCGAAACAGGCCGTTAGCAAATATCCGCCGGTCGGCGCTTCCCAGTCCAGCATTTCCCCGGCAGCGAATATGCCGGGGAGCTTTTGCAGCATGTAGTTTTCATCGAGACCGCTCCAGACAATACCGCCTGCCGATGAAATCGCCTCGTCAATCGGTCTTGGCCGCGAGAGCGGTATTTCCGCATGTTTCATTCTCGCGGCAACGAAATCATCCGGCATGGCCGCTATATCGGGAAAGATTTCTCGCAGCAGTCCGACCTTGACGGCGGAGAGACCGGCGGCCTTGCGCATGCGGTTTGCGAAACTCTCCTTCCGCCCGAGCTTCGCCAGATCCCTGCTGAGCCGTTCCACCGTGCGTCCCGGTGCCAGATCGACGGCGAGCGAGGCCTTGGCCGCCTGTTCCAGCCGGTCGCGCAACGCAGCGGAATGGGCATAAACCACGCTGCCCTCGATGCCGTTTTTCGTGACCACGAACTCGCCCTGAAAGGCTCCGGCCGGCGAAATGGTGATGGTGGATTTCACCGCCTCACCCGCAAACCGCTCGCGGAAGACATCGCTCCATTCGACGTCGAAACCACAATTGGCGGGACGGAACGGAGAAAACTCCACGCCTTGAGCCGCCAGCATCGGAACCCATGCGGCATCGGACCCCAGACGCGGCCAGCTTGCACCGCCGAGCGCCAAAAGCACGGCATCGGCCTCGACTTCAACCGCGCCTGCCGGCGTCTCAAAAACCAGTCGATCGCCGGAAAAGCCTGTCCAGCGATGCCGTGTCCTGATGGTAACGCCTTGCACTTCCAGCCGAGCAAGCCAGGCGCGCAGCAGCGGCGAGGCTTTCATGGCCTTGGGAAATACCCGGCCCGATGTGCCGACAAAAGTCTCCTGCCCCAGCCCATGCACCCAGTCGCGCAGCATGTCAGGCGTAAAATCGTCGAGAGCGGCGCGCAGCCCCGGTTCGGCATCGCCAAAACGACGGCGGAAACTGTCGTAGTCTTCGGCATGGGTGATGTTGAGGCCGGATTTGCCAGCCATCAGCAATTTGCGCGCCACGGTTGGCATCGCCTCGAACACGGTTACAGTATGGCCTGCGGCCGAGAGCATTTCGGCTGCCATCAATCCAGCCGGCCCACCGCCGACAATCGCGACCTGCCTCGCCTTCGCCAAAACCCTCTCCATCACCATCTTCGCCATTGAGAGCCTTATACCGATTTCCGGATGCGAATATATGCGATATTGAACGGCCATGTTCACGCTCGACCGCCCCGTTACCTTTTCACAGGATATCAAGAAAAGCCGCTTCATCGCCTTTGCCGCGCCGATAACCGGCGAAGAGGACGCAAAAAGCTTCCTCGTGGCGCATTCGGACCTCGATGCCAACCACAATTGCTGGGCGTGGCGCTGCGGCCAGACCTATCGTTTCAGCGATGACGGCGAACCCTCGGGCACGGCAGGTAAACCGATTCTTCAGGCCATTGACGGTCAGACGCTGGATAATGTCGCCGTTCTCGTCATCCGCTGGTTCGGCGGCATCCTGCTCGGCAGCGGCGGGCTGATGCGCGCCTATGGCGGCACGGCGGCGGCCTGCCTTCGCCTCGGTGAAACCTCGCCCGTCATCGCCTATGTCAGCGCCACGCTGAGTTGCCCCTTCTCCGATCTGGCGCTGGTAAAATCGCGCCTTTCCGCCACGCAGAACCTGCGGCTGGAGAGGGAGGATTTCACCGGCACCGGTGCGGATATGCAGCTCTCGGTTCCGGCCGAGGAAGCCGAACGGCTCACCCGGCTTTTAAGCGACCTGACCAGCGGACGCGTCAATCTCCATATTCCCGACTAGCACGCCTGTCCGAATGCGAGATTCGTGCTAATGAAGCGCCATGTCATCTGAGCTTTCCAACCCCATCTACAATCCGCCGCTCGAACCCTGGCTCACCATTGTCCACCGGGATGATGATCTGCTGGTGTTGGACAAGCCGAGCGGGCTTCTGTCCGTGCCGGGGCGCGATCCGGCGCTCTTCGATAGCCTGATGACGCGGGTGCAGAAACAGTTTCCGAAAGCGCTGATGATCAACCGGCTGGACAAGGACACATCAGGCATCGTGCTGATGTCGTTGAACCGGCGGGCACACGCGGCAGTCGCCGCCCAGTTCGAAAACCGTGAGACACGCAAATCCTATGTGGCCGTCGTCTGGGGAGAAATCGCGGGCGAAGCGGGCGAGGTGGACCTGCCGCTGGCGATCGACCCTGACAACAAGCCCCGCCATCGCGTGGACCATGAAAACGGCAAGCCGGCGCAAAGCCTTTGGCGGGTGCTGGAACGATTGCCGCTTCCGGCAACGCGGCTGGTACTCACGCCCCTCACCGGCCGCACGCACCAATTGCGGGTGCATATGAAGGCGCTCGGCCATCCGATCCTCGGCGATGAATTTTATGCCGAGGGCGAGGCGCTCGCCGCCGCCCCGCGCCTGATGCTGCATGCGCAGGAAGTCGGCTTTCGCCATCCCGATGGCCGTGACGTCACTTATACCGTGCCCTGCCCGTTCTGAGGCCTGTGATGAAAGAACAAGACGAAAGCTTCGTGGTGGATTTTGTCGGCGGTGCGGTCGGGCACCGTTTCCGCTCCGGGGAAGGGCGTGGACAGGCCCTGCCCAAAGCCGCCGGTTTTACGAAGGGCCGCACGCCAAAAATCGTCGATGCCACGGCGGGGCTGGGGCGGGATGCGTTCCTGCTTGCGTCGCTCGGAGCGGAGGTTACGCTCATTGAACGCTCACCGGGCATGCACGCCTATCTCGCGGACGGTATTCGCCGCGCATTGGAAGCAGGCGGCGCCTATGCCGAGGCGGCAGCGCGCATGAGGCTGCTGCAGGGCGATTCACGCCAGCTGTTGCAAGAACTTTCACCCGAGGTGGTGATCGTCGACCCCATGCATCCGCCGCGCCACAACACGGCGCTGGTGAAAAAGGAAATGCGGGTGCTGAGAGAACTGGTGGGTTCCGATCCCGATCAGGTAGAACTGATGGAGGCGGCGCTTGAACATGCAACGAAGCGGGTGGTTCTGAAATGGCCGCTGCGCGCCGAGCCGATGCCGGGCATTCGCAAGCCCTCGCATCAGATAATCGGCAAGAATACCCGTTATGATGTCTTCATGATTTTCGGGAAATCAACCGAGCCGGAGGAATGATCAGCGGAAGCTGGGCTTGCGCTGTGCATTCATCAGAAGCTCGTGCCGCGAGGCGAATTCGCCGAACAGTTTTCTGAGCCGCGTCTCTTCGGTCTTGTCCAGCCGGTAACGACGGCAGAATTCCGCAACGTTCAGGATCGGCTTCGGCCGGTTCCCGTCTACGCTCCTGTTATCGATGATCTGCATGGCATCCTCCTTCAACCAGAGGGAAAACGTGACGGCGCGCTTGCGGTTCCTTATGAATTCGCATGGATGAGAAAAGGTCTTGCGGCAGCACACGGCCTCATCAAGTTTTCTTGAAACTATCGCAGGAAACGAAATCCTCCCCAAATGGTTCTCTGCATGATGTAAACGAAGGAAGGGAGACCCATGTTCCACAACAACCGATTTCTGAGTTCGACGATCTTATGCGCGCTGCTTGCCGTGCCGCTTGCCGGCACTGCCCACGCCCAGACCGCCCCGGCTGCCGAAACGAAACGGCCAAATGCGCCGGATCAGAAACCGGCTTTTGAGGGCCAGACGCGCGCGCCGCAGGCCGCCGCCCAGCCGAACATTGAAAAAACCGTCGTCGCCGAGGGTCTGCCGCATCTCTGGTCGATGGAATTCCTTCCCGATGGCCGCATGATCGTCGCCGCCAAGGAAGGCGCCATGCATATCGTCGCTGACGGCAAGGCAGGCCCCGCAATAGAGGGCGTGCCCAAGGTCGCATCCGCCGGACAGGGCGGTCTTCTCGACATAGCGCTTGCTCCCGATTTCGAGACATCGCGTAAAATCTTCTTCTCCTTCTCCGAACCACGTGATGGCGGCAACGGCACCTCCGTGGCCTCGGCCAAGCTGACCGAAGAGGGCGATGCGGCGAAACTGGAAGATGTCTCGGTGATTTTCCGCCAGATGCCGACCTATGACGGCGACAAGCATTTCGGCTCCCGCCTCGTATTCGGACCCAATAACGAGCTTTACGTCACCGTTGGTGAACGTTCGGATGCCACACCGCGCGTGCAGGCCCAGGATCTGTCGAGTGGCCTTGGCAAGGTCTTCCGCATCGATGCCGAAGGCAAGGCTTTTGAGGGCAACCCCTTCGCCGGCCAGCAGAATGCGCTGTCGGAAATCTGGAGCTATGGCCACCGCAACCTGCAGGCCGCGGCATTGGATGGAGAGGGCAGGCTCTGGACCGTGGAACATGGCCCGAAGGGCGGCGATGAACTGAACCTGCCGAAAGCGGGCCTCAATTACGGCTGGCCGGTCATCACCTACGGCATCGAATATAGCGGCCGGTCGGTTGGTGAAGGCGCCACCGCCAAAGAAGGCATGGAGCAGCCGGTCTATTATTGGGACCCGGTCATCGGTCCTTCCGGCATGGCTTATTATGATGGCGACCAGATTCCCGAATGGAAGGACGCCTTCATCGTTGGCGGTCTGGTGAGCCAGGGTCTGTTCATCCTGCATATCGATAGCGACAAGGTCGCGACCGAAAGCCGGCTACCGCTCGAAGCGCGCATCCGCGACGTCAAGA
The DNA here is from genome assembly GCF_009498615.1 of Agrobacterium sp. ICMP 6402. Classification (NCBI taxonomy): domain Bacteria; kingdom Pseudomonadati; phylum Pseudomonadota; class Alphaproteobacteria; order Hyphomicrobiales; family Rhizobiaceae; genus Agrobacterium; species Agrobacterium sp. ICMP 6402. The sequence goes on along the minus strand of NZ_QSNV01000006.1, from coordinate 129,966 downwards.
TCGGGCCGGATGGCGCGGTCTATGCCGTGACGGAACAGCGCGGCGGCGAATCGCAGATTCTTCGGATCGCCAAAGCCGGCTGATAAAAACGGACCGTCGAAACAACAGGCCGCCGGAACGAAGGCGGCCTGTTTTCGTTTGCTGCAGCGTGAAACCTGCCGGAAAAAACCATGCCACAACCGCCCACCCGCCTTCTTGCCAAAATCGGACTTGCCTATGTCAACGATCAGGAACCGGGGATAGCCCGCGAAAGACGCGGGCGGGGTTTCTGCTACCGAATGCCGGGCGGCGAACTCCTGTCCGATAGTATCGAACTGAAACGCATCAAATCGCTCGGCGTGCCGCCCGCCTACAGGGACGTATGGATATGCATCGATCCATCCGGGCATTTACAGGCAACCGGCTTCGATGCGCGTGGGCGAAAACAATATCGGTATCATCCCGACTGGCACGCGCTCAGGGGTGAGACGAAATTCTTCCAGCTCAAAAGCTTCGGCAAGGCCCTGCCCGCCATTCGTCGCCGGGCCATTGCCGATATCGAGAAACAGGATCACGGGCCGGAAATGACGCTGGCCGCACTCACGCTGCTGCTTGACGCCGCCTATCTGCGCGTCGGCAACCGTTCCTATCTCGAAACTAACGGCACCTATGGCGCGACGACCCTGCTCAAACGGCACGTCTCCTTCGGGGAGACTATCGAACTGCGCTTTGCAGCAAAGGGTGGGCAGAAGGTGAAGCGCCAGCTGCGCCACCCCCGCCTTCAGAAAATCCTCGAGGAAATCGCCGATCTGCCCGGCAAGGAACTCTTCGTCTGGCAGGATAGCGAAAACCGGGTGCATTCGGTCGATTCCAGCGATCTCAACGCTTACCTCTCCCGCACCGGCGGAGCCGGTATTTCCGCCAAGACGTTCCGCACCTGGGGCGGCACGCTCGCAGCCTTCTGCGATGCGATGGAGCATGTGGCGGCAGGCGAAAAACCAAGCATAAAGGGCATGTGTCAGGCGGCAGCGACCGAGCTTTCCAATACCCCCGCCATTTGCCGCAAGAGTTATGTGCACCCTGCCGTTCTCGAGATAGCGACGGATGAGAAGGCTCAGAAGAAACTCAGCCGCATTTTGAAGGTTGGGGCAAAACCCGTCTCCGGCCTCAGGGCGGATGAAAGACGGCTGCTTGCCTTCCTGCCGTAAGGCTCAGCGGCTCCCCGCCCATTCCACCAGTTCCCGCTCGGCCCTTTCCAGCGCGCTGTAATTCAAGAGCTTGCGCAGGAAGGCCACCGTGACGGCGCGGGTTCGAAGATTATACCGGCCTTCCGCATCATCATCCCCCGGCGCCTGATGCACGTTCAGCTTTTCATAGAGGCTTTGCAGCCGGTTCTGAACGCTGCGCAGCGACAGGTTGCGGCGGCGGGCAATCGCCTTGTCGGTGAGGCCGAGTGCGACGTCGACAAGGATTTCATATTCGGAATCGGTAAAGCCATGGGCCTTGCCGAGGCTCTTTTCCTGCAGACCGCGCACTTCCCGGTCGATCACGCATTGCGCCTCGATGAAGATGCTGCGCAGCGCCAGCCGCAGCCGGTCATCGGAGGCGGATTTCAGCACGTAGCCATAGGCAGCCCCTTCGGGCACGATACGGGAAACACCGCGCACATAGGCCTCGTCGGAATAGTTCGACCAGAACAGGATGCGGGTGTCCGGCCGCTCCTTCCAGATGGTGCGCGCCGCCTCGATGCCGTTGCGCTCATTCATCTGCAAATCCATGACGATATGGGCGGCCCGGTTTTCCCGCGCCAGCTTTTCGCCGGCTCTGCCGTTTGCCGCCTCCAGTACATTGTCGCATTCCGGCAGGGCGGCACGCACGGCTTCATTCAGATAGGCGCGGTGCAGCGCATCGTCTTCGACGATCAGCACATCCATGTCATAACTCCTCCCGCCGGTCGAAAGCGTTTTCCGGCAGCGTTACGATAATGCGGGTTCCGGCTCCCGCGCCGTTGCCGCCAATATCGAACCTCGCCGAAATCAGCCGCGCCCGCGTCTTCATGTTGCCGATGCCGAGACCGCCGGAGGCCGCGCCTCCACCGCCGCCGCTGCCGTCATCACTGACAGTCACCCGCAAACCGCCATCGACGGACGAAAGCGTCACGGCAATGGTTTCCGGCTGGGCATGGCGAATGGCATTGTTGACCGCTTCCTGCACGATGCGGAACAGCGAGATGGCTACCGTCTTGTCGAGTGCTTCCACCAGCCCGTCGGTCTCGTCCATCACCGACCATTCGATCGCATATCCGCTGTCGCGCACGGAACGGTCCACATAGGTCTCGATCGCCTGCACCACGCCGAACAGTTGCAGGATGGAGGGTTTCGCCTCCTCGATAATCTCGCGCAAATCCTGCATGCAATGCTGCAGGCTGCGCACCACCGGCTCCAGCATCTCGCCCGAAACGTCGGGGGCATGGCTCATGCGTTCGATACGACGCGCCAGCCGTGTCAGATCCGCCAGCGTCTGGTCGTGCAGATCCATGCCAATCCGCTGCCGCTCAGCCTCCAGCGCCTCGGTCAATTGCAAGGCGCCCAGCCGCAGGCCCTCCTCGCGGGCATTGGCGCGCGCCTCCTCGATGGCGGAACGCTTGGCCTGCTCGGCAGCGCGGATGGCATAAAAATAGGGCGCCAGCAAATCCGCAACCGCGCGGGCGTTGGCGACATCCTCCATGGTATAGGCGTCCGACTGGTGCGACGAGCAGCTGAGGGCGCCGATGATATCGCCATGCACCTTCATCGGCACATGCAGGCGGCTATGCAGGCCGAGTTCGATGATCGGGCTCGAAAACGACCCTTCGAAATGAAAGCGCGGATCGGCGCAGGCATCGCCGCTCAAAAGATATTCGACCGCACCGGAGAGAAGGGACCGGATCGGGCTGCCGGTCAGCAGGGCGGGCGGCTGTCGGCTCCAGGCGCTGACGAGACCGCTCTCATAGGCAATATGGTACTTGTCATCCAGCTGCTTGATGCAGACATCGAGATGGACGTGCGGAATGATGTGGGTGATCTCGGTGGCGACCGCCTGAATGATGGCGTTGAATTCCAGCTGCCCGGCGAGCAGCCGCGATATGCCCATATAGTGATGAAAGAGAGCGCTTTTCGGTGTATCCAGCATGTGCGGACACCCTCCCAAGCGTCTGCCTTCGACCTGTTGCGACGAAGATGGCTTTTCAGAACGCCGCATCATCTATTCTGCGCCCGGCAATACCGTTTCGTCCTGCGGGTTCCCGCATGCTTTCTGCGGAAACCCGCAGCAAGATTGCCGTGATCCGCCTATACAAGCCAAATCTTCTTGGTCATTCTCGCTTGTACTGGGGAACGGAGCTCCAGTGCAACGGGATTTCGTCTGCCCCCGAGGAGATTTGCGGCGGATGAGGGTTCCGGCCCCGAAAGGGCAAGCCACCAGGGAGGAAAATCAATGGCTTTCAGGAAGATGCTTCTGGCGTCGGCCGCTGTCGCGTGCGCAGCCTTGCCGATCACCGCTCATGCCGATACGTCGGCGAAAAAAATCGCGCTCTCGAACAATTACGCCGGCAATTCCTGGCGTCAGGCGATGCTGACGAGCTGGGACAAGATCACCAAACAGGCCGTTGCCGACAAACATGTTGCAGCGGCTGACGCCTTCACGACCGCCGAAAACCAAGCGACCGAACAGGCGGCGCAAATCCAGAACCTCATTCTGCAGGGTTATGACGCCATCGTCATCAACGCCGCTTCCCCCACCGCCCTTAATGGCGCGGTAAAGGAAGCCTGCGATGCCGGCATCATCGTGGTCTCGTTTGACGGCGTCGTCACCGAGCCCTGCGCATGGCGCATCGCCGTCGATTTCAAGGCGATGGGCGAAAGCCAGATCGACTATCTCGCCAAGGCTATACCGAAGGGCGGCAACCTGCTCGAAATCCGTGGTCTCGCCGGCGTTTCGGTGGATGACGAAATCCACGCCGGCATCGCCGCCGGTGTAGCAAAGAATCCGCAGTTCAAGATCGTCGGTTCGGTCAATGGCGACTGGGCGCAGGATGTGGCGCAGCGCGCCGTTGCCGGTATCCTGCCAAGCCTTCCCGAAGTTGCCGCCGTGGTAACGCAGGGTGGTGACGGTTACGGCGCGGCACAGGCATTTGCCGCCGCCAAGCGCCCGACGCCGACCATCGTCATGGGCAACCGCGAAGACGAGCTGCAATGGTGGAAACAGCAGAAGGATGCGGGCGGCTACGAGACCATGTCCGTCTCCATCGCCCCCGGCGTTTCGACGCTGGCTTTCTGGGTGGCGCAGCAAATCCTCGACGGCAAGGATGTGAAAAAGGATCTGACCGTTCCATTCCTGCGCATCGATCAGGCCAATCTTGAGGAAAACCTCAAGACCACCCAGAAGGGCGGCGTGGCGAATGTGGAATATTCGCAGGCGGACGCACAGAAGGCCATCGCCGCCAAATAGGCCGGACGATTTTAAGACATGAAAAATTGCGGCACCTTGCGAGAGGCGCCGCAACCATCACGATATTCCATTTCAGATCATTGGCGTAGTTGTTCATGAATGACACCATTCAGGCGGAAGAAGTCGTCGCCGCGCGCGGCGTGAAGGTCGTATTCGGCGCGGTCAAGGCGCTGGACGGCGCTGACCTCATCATCCGTGCCGGGGAATGCCTTGGGCTTGTCGGCCACAATGGCGCTGGAAAATCCACCATCGTCAACGTCATCAATGGCGGGCTGACGCCGCATGAGGGTTCCATTTCCTATCGCGGCGATGAGAGCCGGCACGGCATCGCCGCGGCACGCGCCAGCGGCGTGCGTTGCGTGTTCCAGGAGCTATCTCTCTGCCCGAACCTCACGATCAGCGAAAACGTCCGTATCATGCATGCCGCAATCGGCGGCCGGAACTGGCGCGGCCGGGCGCTGACGACGATCCGGCAGACATTGGACGAGATTTTCCCCGGCCACGGCATCGATTGCGAGCTGACGATTTCCGAACTTTCCATCGCCGAACGGCAAATGGTGGAAATCGCCATCAATTTCTGCCGCACCCCGGAAGCTCCCAGACTGGTGATCCTCGACGAGCCGACGTCTTCGCTAGATGCCGGCCTTGCCGAGCAGTTGATGGATTATGTTCGCCGGTTCGTGCGCGAGGGTGGCTCCGTCCTGCTGATCTCGCATATTCTCGGGGAAATTCTCTCCACCGCCACCCGTATCGTCGTCATGAAGGACGGCCGGGTGGTGGCCGACCGGAAGGCGGCGGAATTCACCACCCGCTCGCTGGTCGAAGCCATGGGCAGCGTCGTCAAGGAACAGGACAGGCGGCGGGGAGAAAGCCGCAAGGCAGGCGAAAAAGTGCTCTCCATGCCGGCGCGGCGCGGCGAAGGCCTCGCCTTCGAGGCCTTTCGCGGCGAGATCATCGGCCTTGCCGGCCTCGGCGGCCACGGCCAGACTGAAGCATTGCTCGATCTTTATCTCGCGCAGAACAACAGCTGGCTGCCGTCGCGAAAGACCGATATCGCCTTCGTGGCGGGCGACCGCAGTCTGAACGGCACCTTCCCCCTCTGGAGCATCCTGAAGAACCTTTCCATCGCCTCGCTGCGGGATATTTCTTCGGCAGGCATGGTGGACAGGGGTAAGGAAACCGAACTTGGCGCGCAGTGGAAACAGCGCATCGAAATCCGTACCCCTGATATGGGCAACAAGATCCTCTCGCTCTCCGGCGGCAACCAGCAGAAGGTGCTTTTCGCCCGCGCGCTTGCCACCACCGCCAGCACCGTTTTGATGGATGACCCCATGCGCGGCGTCGATATCGGCACCAAACAGGAGGTCTATGACATCTTGAGAACCGAAGCCTCCCACGGCCGCACCTTCATCTGGTATTCGACCGAGATGGATGAAATCCGCCTGTGCGATCGGGTCTATGTTTTCCGTGACGGCGCCATTCAGGCGGAATTGGTGGGTGAGGAAATCACTGAGCAGAATGTGCTTGCCGCCTCCTTTTCGGGAGAGGAGCACGCATGAAACTCTCGGCAAACGCCCTTCGCCTCATCATTCCCGCCGCCTCGCTCGCCTTTCTCCTTGCCGCCGTGTTTTACATGCAGCCGCGCGCCATGAGCTATAACGGCATGAACCTGCTGTTCAATCTGGCGGTGCCGATCGCACTTGCCACCATTGCGCAGATGCTGATCATGTCCGTCAACGATCTCGACCTGTCGATGGGCACTTTCGTCAGTTTCTGCGCCTGTGTCACCGCCACCTTCCTGCAGACGACGCCGCTTCTCGGCATTGCGATTTTCGCCGGTGCAATTGCGGTGTATGCCGCAATGGGAGCAATCATTCATATCCGCGCCCTGCCCTCCATCGTGGTCACGCTTGGCATGAGCTTCGTCTGGGGTGGCCTTGCCGTCCTCATCCTGCCCTCGCCGGGTGGTCAGGCTCCCGCCTTCATCCGGGCGCTGATGACGGCGAAACCGCCGCTGGTGCCGATCGCCATCGTCGCCAGCATCCTGATCGCGGTCGTTGCCCATTACATCGTCATGCGCTCCTCCTTCGGCGTTTTGATGCGCGGTGTCGGCGGCAACTTCCGCTCCGTCGAGCGCTCCGGTTGGTCGGTCATCGGCATTCGCGCCGCCACCTTTGCGCTTGCCGGTTTCTTCGCGGTGCTGTCCGGCATCGCCCTTGTCGGGCTGACGACCGCGGCCGACGCCAATATTGCGCTGCGCTACACGCTGCTGTCGATTGCGGGTGTCATCCTGGGCGGTGGTGAATTCGTCGGCGGGAGAGTTTCGCCCATCGGCGCTGTCATCGGCGCGCTGACGCTGACGCTTGCCGGCTCGTTTCTGTCGTTCATGCGCATTTCGCCGGACTGGCAGATCGGCGCGCAGGGCGCGATCCTCATCATTGTGCTTGCCTTGCGCATCCTGCTCAACCGTCTCGAAAAGCGGGAGAAAAACCAATGAACGGGCTGTTATCCCTCACGAAAAAACCGTGGATCTGGTCGTTTGCCGCAACGGCTGCGGTGTGGACCGTCACCGTGCTCTTCACCGGCGGCGCAAGCTCTTTCGGCCTGTCGCATGCGGCACTGACCTTCGCAGCATTTTCCGTGATTGTCGGCATCGGCCAGATGTTCGTCATCACGCTCGGGCCGGGCAATATCGACCTCTGCGTTCCCGCAACGATGACACTATCTGGCACGCTGGCGCTGAAATTCATGGATGTGTCCGATGGTCTCATTCTGCCCGGGCTGCTGATCGCCATTCTGATTGGCATCGCCATCGGCATCGGCAATTATGCGCTGATCAAGCTCTTACGCATCCCGCCGATCATCGCGACGCTGTCCATGAGCTTCATCGTGCAATCCATCGCCATCTGGTCGAACCGCGGCCTGCGCATCAAGCCGCCGGAAACATTGGCCACTTTCGCCATCTCCAGCTCTTTCGGCATTCCGAACGTCGCACTCGTGGCGCTTCTCCTCTCGGTCGTCGCCTGGCTGCTGCTCGACCGGACATTTTACGGCCGCTGGATTTCCGCCATCGGCCAGAGCACCTTTGCCGCCCGCATGACCGGCATTCCCGTGGATGGCGCCCGTTTCGTCACCTATGTGCTCTGCGCGGTGCTGGCGGCGATTGCCGGCTATCTTCTTGCCAGCTTCTCCGGCGGCGCGGCGCTCAACATGGGATCCGAATATCTGCTGATGTCGATTGCCGTGGTGGTGATCGGCGGCACGGCGGTGGCGGGTGGTGATTCCAACGTTCCTGGCATCTGGGGCGCCTCACTCTTCATGTTCCTGGTGGTCTCGATGCTGAATACCTATGGTTTCGGCGCCGGCATCCGCCTCATCCTCACCGGCCTTATCATCATCTCCGTCATTCTTCTGGCAAGCGGCCCCAAGGCCACGCGCTGACCCCAAACAACAAGCCCACAAGCGGACCACGCTCATGACCACAGACAAGACCTCCCCTTACGAAATCCACGATGACCGCTTCCGCCATCTGATCGTCGGAAATGCCGAGCTGGAAGAGCTTTATTCCGGCTGCCGCTGGGCGGAAGGGCCGGTGTGGTTTGCCGATTTGAACTGCCTGCTGTTCAGCGATATTCCCAATGAACGCATGTTGCGCTGGGTGCCGGATGGCGGCGTCTCCGTGTTCCGCCACCCCTCCAACTTCACCAATGGCAACACACGCGACCGGCAGGGACGGCTGGTTTCCTGCGAACATGGCGGCCGCCGCGTTACCCGTACCGAGGTCGACGGCTCGATCAATGTTCTCGCTGACAGCTATGGCGGCAAGCGGCTCAATTCGCCCAACGATGTGGTGGTGAAGTCCGATGGCAGCATCTGGTTCACCGATCCCACCTACGGCATCCTCTCCGACTATGAGGGCTACAAGGCCGAGCCGGAGCAGAAGACGCGCAATGTTTACCGGCTCGATCCCGCAACCGGAAAGATCGACGTCGCCATCGATGACTTCGTGCAGCCGAACGGCCTTGCCTTTTCGCCTGATGAAACGAAGCTCTATATCGCCGACAGTTCCTACAGCCACGATGTCTCCCGTCCGCGCCATATCCGCGTCTTCGACGTGGTGGACGGCGTGAAGCTCGCCAACGGCCGGGAATTCTGTAATCTCGACAACGGCTTGCCGGATGGTTTCCGTCTGGATACGGCCGGCAATCTGTGGACCAGCGCCGGTGATGGCGTTCACTGCTTTGCGCCCGATGGCACGCTCATCGGCAAGATCAAGGTGCCGCAGACGGTGGCGAACCTTACCTTCGGCGGTCCCAAAAAGAACCGCCTGTTCATCACCGCAACAAAATCGCTCTATTCGGTGTATGTGGCCGCAACCGGTGCGCAGATACCGTGAGGCGCTAAAAACCGTAAGACGCGGGGTGGAAGGAACTGGCAAGACGGCTTCACCGCGCTATAAAAGCGGTATGAACGACGATTCCGGTCCCTTTTTCACCGACGATATGGCACTGGATGGCGAAACCCCGGCCATCGAACCTAGCAGCCGTATGCTGTCATGGGCGCGCAATTCCGCTCTCTATCGGTTGGGGCAGCGCATGATGACGGAACAGCAGCTGCGCGACGCGATCACGCGCAAGGCGCGGGAAAAATTCGTTGATATCAACACCGCACAGGCAAAGGCACTCGGCGAATTCGCCGTGACCTTCGCCTATGGCATCAAGGCGCTTGATGATACCGCCTATGCGGAAATTGCCGTGCGGAGCGGCCAGCGCAGCGGCAAATCGAAACGCGGGCTGGCGCAGAAACTGCAGATCAAGGGCATCGCCCGGGAAACGGCGACGGCCGCGTTGCAGGAGACCAACGATCTGGTCGCCGCCGTCATCTTCGCGCGCAAGCGCGCCTTCGGCCCCTTCCGCCGTGTCGAACTCGATGACAAACGCAACGCCAAGGAATTTTCCGCCTTTGCCCGCAACGGCTTCGGCTTCGACATTGGTGCAAAAGTCATGGCCATGACGGTGGAAGAGGCGGAAGAGATCGTCGCGGAAGCACCGCTCTGACGATTATTGCGGCAGGGGATGCATTTTTAGATAGGCGATCAGGTCCGTTATATCGGTTTCGCTCCACAGCCCAAAAAAGCGCATCGCATTTCCTGGGATCGCCTTCTTCGGGCTGGCAATAAATTTCTGAAGTTCTTCTTCCGTCCACACCCGGCCAGCCGTGCCGGCATCCTTCAACGCCTGCGAATAATGGCCGTAATCGGCGACGGAAGCCATCGGCCTGCCGACCACACCCATCAGATGCGGTCCCATGCGGGTGCGGGGTGTATCCACGCTGTGACAGGTGGAGCAGCGGCTGAAAACCTTTTCCCCATGCGCCGCATCGCCTTCGGCGAAGGCCGTCGTAGACATAAGCAGGAAAAAAGCGGTCACTGCCGCAGCACGTTTGGGTACCGAAATCATAGGCTGGATAATACAACGCCCTCCCCGTTTAACAACGAAGAGGGCGCTTTTTCATATGCGACAGAATGCCCGGCGCAACGCACCGGGTGCTTGCCGGATCAGTTCATGGCCGTCAGCGTAACCGAGGTGCCGGTGGCAGCAAGGTTGAGGCCGACCTGGCCCGTCACGCTGACCGTCTGCAGCTGGATGGAGCCGGAGGTGCCACCGACCAGGATGTTGGTACCGACACCGAGACCGACGGTCACTTCAGCCGTGGCGCCCTGATAAAGGCCGCCGAGCGAACCGCGGTGGTAACCAGCCGTCGGGGCAAACACGGCCCAGACGAGACGGCCCTGCGTGGTGAAACCAAGATCAACGCCCATCTTGCGGATGGCGCCAGTGTAATGGTCGGTGCGGCGTGCGCCCATGGTGGACTGGAAGGTGCAATCCAGTTCCTTGGCGGAGCCGATCACGTAACCGACGCCACCGCCGATATCGCAGCTCAGATAACCGATCTTGACGCCGTTGCGTTCGTCCTGCTCCTGCGGAGCGGGTTCATATCTCGCAAGGTCGGCAGCCAGTGCGGATGCAGCCCCACCGAGGCCCATCGTCATTGCGGCAAAAGTTACGGCAACAGCCTTTTTCATTTTATTTTCTCCTGTTTTAGTCCTACCCGCAGCAGCCCTTCTTGCCCTCTCCGGATATTGAATTCCGCACTGTTAACGTTTGTTCCCTGAAATCGATCCAAAACAACTTAATTGGATGCAAGGAAAGCAAAACAGTTAACAATGTCTAATCGCGGTAGGGTGCCATTAAGACATTGTTAGGGCGGAAAATGCGTTGAAAATTACTGTCAACAACAAGCGCTTCCGGGCGTTGTTTTGCTGCAACAAACTCAAAGCGGGAGGGCGACGGGAAAGCCGGTGGCGGCATGCGTCATGACATCCATGCGCACCCCATAGATGCGCTCCAGCGTCTCCGGCGTCATGATCTCCTGTGGGGTTCCCCTGGCAATCAGATTGCCGGAATGCAGGGCGACGATCTCGTCGCAGAACCGGGCCGCCATGTTGACATCGTGCAGCACCACGATGACGCCGAGACCCTTTTCGCGCGACAGTCTCTGCACCAGCGACAACACTTCGATCTGATGGGCCAGATCGAGCGCCGATATAGGTTCGTCCAGCAGCAGGCTTTCGGCATTCTGGGCCACCAGCATGGCAAGCCATACGCGCTGGCGCTCGCCACCGGAAAGCGTGTCCACCAGCCGGTCGTGGAAGGCCACGGTATCGGTCAACTCAATGGCTTCATCGACCTTCTCCTGATCCGCCTTGGTGAACTGGCCAAGCGCGCCATGCCAGGGATAACGGCCGAGCGCCACCAGTTCCTTGGCGAGCATACCGGAGGCGGCCGGCGTATATTGCGGCAGATAGGCGAGTTTTCGCGCAAATTCCCGGTTGCCCCAGGCGCCCAGCGCCTTTCCTTCAAACGACACACTACCCGCCGTCGGCTCCTGAATCCGCGCCAGAATCTTGAGCAGCGTCGATTTCCCCGAACCATTATGACCGATCAGGCCGATGGTCTTGCCGGTCGTAAAACTTGCCGTCAGCGGCTGCAGCAATGTTCGGCCGGGCACCTCCATCGTCACCCCATCCAGTGAAAAAAGCGGGGTATCGTCGTAGTCGGCGGCAAATGCTGCCTCACCCATGGTTTTTATCTCCGTAAATGCCCTGACACATCATTGGCGCCTGCCTGAAAGCCAGATCAGGTAAGGCGCGCCGGCCAGAGCCGCAAAAAGCCCGAGCGGCAACTCATAGGGAAAGGTGACCGTTCTCGCCCCGAGATCGGAAAGCGCCATCAGCACCGCTCCGAAAAGGAAAGAAGCGAACAGATGATCGCGCGGCGTGGTGAAGCCGGCGCGAAGCGCGATATGCGGCGCCATCAAACCGACGAAACTCAAGGGACCGACGAGCAGCGATGCGGCACCGGTGGCGATACCGGCAACCGCAATGACGGCGATGCGCGCGAGGCTGAGCGGCAGCCCGAGGGAAAGCGGCACATCCCGGCCGAGCGGCAGGATTGTCAGCCAGCGCGTTACCGACAGCGCACCTGAAAGAAGAACGACGGAAAGCACCGCAAGAAATATCGCCGAAGCCGGTGTTGCAGTCGAACCCGAACCGCTGAGCCAGGCGAGAATCTGCCAGGCGCGCTGGTCGCCAATGGCAAGCAGCGCCGAAAGTACAGCCGAGCAGAGCGAACTGACGGCAATGCCCGCAAGCAGTATTTTTTCAGGCGCCAGATACCGGCGCACCGCAAAGAACAACACGAGGGTCATGACGGCCGCCGAGCCGATGCCCGCGCCCACGAACAATTCAAAGAGGCCTGCCGCCGGAAAGATCGTGATGGCGGCGGCAAAACCAAGACCCGCCCCGCCGCTGACGCCGATCACCTCCGGGCTTGCCATGGGATTGCCGGTCAACCTCTGGAGAAGCGCGCCCGCCATGGCCAGCAGACCGCCAGCGGCCATGGCCGCCACCAGCCGCGGCCAACGGAAGGGCAGAAGGCTTTGCAGGTCACTCGCCCTCAGCACCGTCCAGCCATCCGGCCCCTTGCCGATGGCCAGCGCTGCAAAGATCAGCACAGCCAGGATCACAAGCACTGGCAGCAGCGCGGCAAGCCGGCGTCTTGCCGCAACATCGCCGCCTTCGCTGCGGTGGACGTCGGTCGGCCCGATTTTCGGCAACAGCCACAGAAGCAGCGGTCCGCCGATCAGCGCCGTTACCGCGCCCGTGGGGAAAACTTCGGCCGCCGTGCTTGCCAGAAGCTGAACGAGACCATCACAGAACCAGAGCAGCAGCCCGCCCAGCAGCGGCGAAACCAGGAGCACGGCGGATGACCGCCGCACGCCGAGCGCCCGGGTAAGCGCCGGTGCGGCAAGGCCGATGAAACTGACGAGGCCGACCGCAGCGGCAACGAAGGCGGCCAGCGCAACCGCAACGGCCGCGACCGCCAGCCTGATCGAAAACAGCGATACGCCGAGCGATCGCGCCCCGGCATCGCCAAGACCGAGAACCGTCAATGGCCTTATCAGCAAGCCGGTGAGAACAAGGCCCGCGAGGAGCTGGAAGGCGAGAGAAAAGGCATTCGACCAGTCCTGCTGGCTGAGCGAGCCGCCGTTCCAGACGACAAGCGACATCAGATATTCGCCCTGCGCCAGCGTCAGCGCCGCGGAAACGGAAGCAGCCGTGATGCCGACCAGAAGCCCTGATACCACCATGGTCACCGGCTCGAAGGACCGCCGCCAGCCGAGAAGGAAGACAATGCCGGCGGCAACGGCAGCGCCAGTGAGCGCCACCAATGCGCGGTTGCCATCCAGTACCGAGGGAAAGAACAGGGTTGCGATGACGATGGCCAGCTGCGCGCCGGCGGAAATGCCGAGGGTGGACGGATCGGCAATCGGATTGCGCAGCAATTGCTGGAAAAGCGCACCCGACAGGCCGAGCATCGCGCCCGCGAGAATGGCGACAGTTGCCCGCGGCATCAGGCTGAAGGCGAAAATCACCTGATCCATCGACAGCTTGGCAGCATCGAACGGCAGGCCGGGCCATGCGCTGAAAGGTAGCCGCTGCAAGCCGGCATGCAGGGAAAGCCCGCAGGCCCCAACAAATAAAAGCCCGAAGAAAAGCTGGAGAGGCCGCGTCGTCACAGAGCTTCTCCCTGCGCCGTCAAAGCCTCGGTCAGAAGCCGCGCAAAACGCATGCCGGCGGTGATGCCGCCATAGGGGCTGACATTGCCGAGCGTGACCACCCGGTTTTCCCGCACGGCCGGAAGGGCCTGCCAGATGGCGCTGTTGCGCAGGCTCTGACGGGCCTCCACCGGAATATCGGAGACGATGACGATACGCGCCTCCGGCGAAGTGGCAAGATTTTCAAGCGGCACCGGCGCCGCGAAGGTGAATTGCGACCGGTCCACCCAGGCATTGGCCAGCCCCAGCCGGCCAAGGACATCCCCGAACATGCTGTCCGCACCAAAAGCGCGAAAATGCCGGGCGTCACCGATGTTGATCACATAGGTCGGCCGCGCGGAAAAACCGGCAAGGCGGATCCGCATGGCTTGCAGCGCCGCGTCCGTCTCGCTCAGAACCCTGCGCGCCTCATCGGCCCGGACGAGCTTCTCGCCAAGAGCCGAGACCGCTGCGAGCGCCTTTTCGAAAGGCGGCTCGCCCTGCACGTAAAAAGGCAACGAGAAGACCGGCGCAATCGCTTCCAGCCTGCCGGTATAACGTGTGTAGAAAGGCGAAATCAGAATGAGATCCGGCCGGGTCAATTGCAGAAGCTCGAAATTCGGTGCGCCGCGCAGACCGAGATCAGCAACGCTTTCAGGGATTTCCGGCTCGACCGCACCGACCCTGAACTGGATGAGTTCGGTTGCCGCCACCGGCATGACGCCGAGCGCCACGGAGGTTTCGAGCATGGCCCAGTCGATAGCGGCTATGCGCGGTGTCACCGCCGCCCGCGCCTTGCCTGCAAGAGCCGAAGCGGCAAGTAACCCGAGAAATTCCCGCCGCCCCCAAAAGGGAGGCACCCATCGATCCTTGCGCGTCATGCCCCTGCTGCTTCACTTGATATGACATCACCAACGATAGGTCAGCTTGCCCATAACCGTTCTTCCGTCACCGTAATAGCATCCGAAAGTGGAGCAACTAGAAATATATTCTTTATCAGTCAAGTTTTGCGCGAAGAGCGAAGCGCGGTAGTCGCTCTTCTCGTAGTGCATACCGAGATCGAGGAGGGCGAGGCCCTTCATCTCCGCGGCGTGGGCGGCATCGTCGTAACGCTTTCCGACATAACGGAGACCGCCGCCGATACCGAAGCCCTCCAGCGCCGAATCCGATTGCCCAACGGGGATAGCAATACGCACGGTAACGCCAACCGCATGAGGCTACAGAAAAATACCGGTCTTTCGGAGAAGCCGGTTGGGGGAAGAAATGCCCGCCACAAATATATCGTCCCCGCTTGTCCCCGCTGCCCCGGCGCGTCGCATAATCGCGACAGATTTTGATTGACAGGAGACAGCAATGGCTGAGACTTACGAACACTACGCCGCCGGCCTGGAATCGCCGGCATCCCACGGTTTCGACATCGTTCCTGACGATGCGGTCCCGCTTCCTTCGCCCACGCGTGCCATTTATGTCGGCAATGGCGGCCAGCTTTGCCTCACCCTGCTTTCCGGAACGACCGTCACTTTCCAGAACCTTTCCGCAGGCAGCCTTTTGCCGGTCCGGGCGACACGTGTATTTTCAACTCGCACCACCGTGACGGGTATAATCGGGTTGAGCTAGGTGATATATTGCCGCCGCTCAGCCATCGATCTGAAAGCACCCACGCCTGATATGACACTTTCATGACAAAGCTTTCAGGTTGATGTCAGCTAAATGACGCATCCGCCATCAATAGGCCCATGCGGCAGCGTGAACAGGGCGTTTTGCTCGTTTTTCGTTGCCGCCGGCACATTTGAAATCTGGTGGGACCTGGCATTGGCTCTTTTTACCGCGAAAGCGACAGGAATTGAATCGTATCGTCCGGAAATCGGCAGCGTGCCGCTCAGCCTGCTGACGGCGGCTTATCTGCTGTTTTTCATGAATCAGACATTCTGGTCAAAGGTTCACACCTATCTTTCCGCTTATCCGGTTGCCATCGTCGCGCTCTATGTCGCCATGGCGGCGCTTTTCGGCGCCCTCCTCACCATTTTTTCCGCCAAATATCTCATCAAGCCGTTTCTGGTCTTCGTCATATTCGCGGCGGCCGCCGCCTCCTGGTTCATGGACCGTTACGGCGTCGTCATCGACAGCGACATGATCCGCAACGCCATGGAAACCACGCAGCCAGAGGCGGGCAATCTGATTACCCCCGGTTTTGTCTGGCATATGGCGATTTACGGACTGGTGCCCTCCATCGTCATCGCCGCCATCCGCGTCCGGCATCGGCCAATCCTCGACAAGCTTCTGTGGAACACCGTCAGCATTCTGGTGTGCCTTGGCGTCGTCGGCATCATCAGCTTTGCGAATTCAAAGACATTCACCACGGCCATCCGCCAGCACAAGGATATCGTCAAAAGCGCCAACCCGTTGTCGCCGATGATGTCCGCCGTCCATTATTTCACGCAAGCCGGCCAGGAAGCCGAAATTCAGGTCAGCCCAATCGGCAAGGATGCGAAGGTTCTTCCCGCAGCTGGAGGTGTCCATAAGCCGCGTATTACCGTCATCGTTGCGGGCGAGACCGCTCGCGCCGCGAATTTTTCCCTGAACGGCTATGGGCGCGACACCAATCCGGAACTGGCCAAGCGCGACGTGATCTATTTCCCCAACACGAC
Source organism: Agrobacterium sp. ICMP 6402 (assembly GCF_009498615.1). Taxonomy (NCBI): domain Bacteria; kingdom Pseudomonadati; phylum Pseudomonadota; class Alphaproteobacteria; order Hyphomicrobiales; family Rhizobiaceae; genus Agrobacterium; species Agrobacterium sp. ICMP 6402. The sequence continues at coordinate 113,692 of NZ_QSNV01000006.1, read as the reverse complement.
CAGCTGCGGCACCGCGACGGCCATGTCCATTCCCTGCATGTTCTCGAAATTCCCGCGTTCACAATATAGCCATAGCAAGGCACTCGCGAATGAAAACGTCATGGACGTCCTCGTCCACGCCGGTGTCAGTGCGACATGGCTGGACAACAATACCGGCAGCAAGAACGTCGCCGACCGTATCCCCTATTTCGACCTGCCCTCCACAAATGACAGCCGCTTCTGCACCGGTGGAGAATGCCGCGACGATATCTTCTTCGACAAGCTCGACGCCTGGCTCAACAACGTCACGAAGGATAGCGTCATCGTCCTGCACCAGATGGGCAGCCACGGGCCGACCTATTATCTGCGCTATACCGACGAATTCCGCAAATTCACCCCGGATTGCCGCACTGCCGAGCTTGGCAATTGCAGCGATGCCGAGATCGTCAATTCCTATGACAACACGCTTCTCTACACCGACCACTTCCTCTCGACCGTGATCGACAAGCTGAAAGCACGCTCCGACAAGCTGGCAACCGGCATGATCTATGCGTCCGACCACGGCGAATCGCTTGGCGAGAACGGTGTCTACCTGCATGGTGCACCCTATCTGCTTGCCCCCGACCAGCAGACCCATGTGCCGTTTCTCGTCTGGTTCGACGATGATTTCGCCAAATCCATGGGGCTCAACCGGGCCTGCCTTGCGAAAAGTGCCGCAGAGGGTGGACGCTCCCACGACAATTATTTCCACAGCATCCTTGGCATGATGAACGTCTCCACTTCCGCCTACGATCCTTCGCTGGACGTGTTCGGCGGCTGCACCCAGCGCCAGAACAGCTGAACAGACAGTGCTTGACGCTTATCCCGTGAAAGCGATACGCAGGACGACGCGATAAAGGGAGCTGTCTTGCGGGTTCTGCTTGTTGAAGACGATCATGTCCTTGGAGAGGCGTTGCGAGACCATGTCGCAGCGGCCGGCCATGCTGTTGACTGGTTCAAGACGCTGGGCGACGCCACAGTGGCAACGCTGACCATGGCCTATGGCCTGATCTTGCTAGACATGCGCCTGCCGGATGGCGAAGGCATCACCCTTCTGCAAACCCTGCGCAAGCGCGACGACGCGACGCCGGTGATCATCCTGACGGCACATGATCAGGTTTCCGACCGGATTGCCGGGCTGAATGCCGGCGCGGACGACTATCTGGTGAAGCCTTTCGACCTTGATGAGCTTTCGGCGCGCATGCTGGCGGTCTCGCGCCGTTACGAGGGCCGCTCGGCACCCGTCATCCGCCTGCCCGGCATCGAGATCAACCAGGTGGCGCGCAATATCACGGTCGACGGAACGGCCCAGACACTCAGCGCCCGCGAATGGGCCGTGCTGGAAAAACTGGTCGAACATCCCGGCGCGGTCGTCTCGAAAGCCCAACTGCACGACACGCTTTATGAATTCGGCGCGGAAATAGAGAGCAACACGGTCGAGGTCTATATCAGCCGGCTGCGCAAGAAAATCGGCCATGACCGCGTCGAGACCGTGCGCGGCGTCGGCTACACAATCAAGTAAGTCAGACGGCAGATAGGCCAGACGGCAAGCAAGCAAATAACAAGTAGGCAGAAATGGCCAGACCGACCAGCATGACCCGCAAGCTCGTGACGGCGCTCACCAGCGTCGTCGCCATATCCTGGCTCCTCGCCTGCGGGCTGGGCGTCATGGTGATGCAGGACGAATTTGCTGAGATTTTCGATGCCGGCGTGCAGGAAACGGCCGAAAGGCTGCTGCCGCTTCTGGCCGACGATCTCAGGGAAAACAACACCGCCCCCGCCTCGCGCAAGCTCAACCCTTCGGCGGAAGGCGCGGAATATCTGACCTATCAGGTGCGCGACCGCGAAGGACAGGTCGTGCTGCATTCGCATGACAGCTCGACGGAGCCTTTCGAAGTCTCACTCGATCCCGGTTTTTCCGAAACCGCGACACAGCGCATCTACACGGTTGCAACGCCGGACGGCAATTATTTCCTGCAGGTCGCCGATGCCTTCGCCAACCGGCGCGAGGCGATCGAGGAAGCGGGCAGCGCGCTGCTCTTGCCCGTGCTCATCCTCATTCCCGCCAGCATCTTTGCCGTCATCGTGGTGGTGCGCAGAACCCTGCAACCGATACAGACCCTGCGCGACGAAATCGGCAAAAAGGATGGCGGCAATCTTGCGCCGCTCGAAACGCAGCCCTTTCCCGGCGAACTGCATCCCATCGCCCGCTCGGTCAATCTGCTGCTTGGACGGCTGCGATCGGCAATCGAGGCGGAGCGGGAATTCACTGCCAACAGCGCCCACGAATTGCGCACACCAATTGCTGGCGCGCTGGCGCAGGCGCAACGGCTGCACGCCGACATTCCGCCGGAACTTGCGCCGCGCGTCGAGAATATCGAGAAATCCCTGCAACACCTTGGCCATCTCGCCGAAAAGCTGCTGCAGATGTCACGGGCCGAAGCAAGGATCGGCGTGACCGATACGGCGAATGATGTCATCCCCGTTCTCGAACTCGTCATCGATGACATGGTGAGAACGGCGATTGGCAAATCCCGTATCCGTTTCACCAATCACTGCGAGGACGGCCTGCCTTGCAGGATAGGCGCGGACGCCTTCGGCATCATCGTTCGCAATCTTCTCGAAAACGCCCTGATCCACAGCCCGGCGGGAAGCCCGGTGCAGATTTTGGCCGAACAGGACGGCACGATCCGCATCATCAATTCCGGACCGGCAATCGACAGGGCGCTATTGCCCAAACTGACGACTCGTTTTGCCCGAGGCCCGACCAAGGCGGATGGCACCGGACTTGGCCTTGCGATCGTCAAAAGCCTGGTGGAGCAGACCGGCGGCGAATTGCTGCTTTCTTCACCGGCACCCGGCCGGCAAGATGGCTTCGAGGCCCGCGTGGTTCTTCCCGTAGAAATCGCCTGAGGGCGCTGACACAAAAAGTGCGGCCGCCATGCTGCGGCGCATTATTTTATATTGCATTGCAGTATGACGATTGCGGTCTCGCTGGTTTTGGTGATGAGACCGAGGGATGGCAACACCAGACCATTGTAATCCGTCTTGCTACCCGCCTGCGCTCAAACTAAAAAATATCAATGATTTATGATATATCGGACATCCAGATCGAAAAGCTTCTCATCGCCGCCGCACGGGCAGGCGAAGCGCTGGCGCGGCTGGACGAACGGATCAGCCGCTCGCCGATGAAACACGGCTTCATCGAAAGGCAGGATTTCACCGACGCGATTTCCTCCATGTGGGTCGATGGCGAACTCGTCCATATGGAAGATCTGGTCCTGCATGACGCCCATATGGATGTGCGTGCGCCGACCCACGAGATGACGGCAGCGCATCGGATTTTGCGGTCGCGGCGGCTGATCTTTTCCAATGCCGCCGGCTGGGCCTTCACCACGCCCGGCCTTTCCAGACTGCGGGGCAGAGCCACACTTGCAGCCGACGAGGCAGCACGTCCCAGTGAAACCGGGGATCACGCCCGCAGCGACGAGAACGAGACGGATGGGGACGCGCTGCTGGATGGGGCTTTTTCCGAACTGGATGCGCTTCTGGCGCGAAGCTCCGCGGCACTTGAGGCGATTACCGCCGGCAACATGCCCGCGCCCATGAACCAGCGGCAGGAAGGCCACCCGGTCATCAACGAGCCTGACTGGGACGAAGAGGAACGGCTGAAAGAATGGCTGGAACTGCATGCACGGACGGCAGAACTGCCGGCCATCCTTCGCACCGCCATTCTGCTTGACGCGTGGAACATGATCGAGGTGCTGCAGCGCAGCCCCTGGCTCGGTCGGCTTCTCGCCGCCGCCTTTCTGCGTGAGGGGGCCGTGACGCCTGATCACCTGCCGGCGCTCAGCGCCGGTCTTCGCGCCGTTCCGCGCGAGCGCCGACACGCCAGAAGCCAGACGCAGCGGCTTCAGGCGCTTCTGGACAGTTTTTACGAAGCGGCGCAGGCCAGTTTGAAAGAACATGACCGGCTGACCCACGCGCGGGATCGCATGATGCGCAAGCTCACCGGCCGGCGCTCATCCTCACGTTTGCCGGAACTGGTTGAGCTGGTGGTTTCCCGGCCGGTGGTTTCGGCGGCAATGATCGTCAAGGAACTCGGCACCACGCCGCAGGGTGCAATCGGGCTCGCCAATCAGCTGGAATTGCGGGAGGTTACGGGTCGTGGCCGTTTCCGTGCCTGGGGCATGCTTTAAGCGTGGCATTCTGAAATACGGTCTGCACGAGACAGGAAAATTCCATGTCGTCCAGCCGTTTTCACCACTGAAAATGCCGCAGGAATGCGGCGATCACGAATCTTAACAAAATTTAACTATTGCGTAGGTGGGCGAAGCGTCTATGTTCCTCGCTGCGTTGCAGCACGATTTCTTCTCCGGCAACGCGGTCGCATTCGGCCCCCGGCAACTTTTCTTTGCCGCCCGCATTTAAGTGTCCATCATCAGGGAGATGCAATAATGACAATTTCAGTCTCAGAACTTAATTCCGATCAAGAAACAGATGCTCCTTTCGCCAAAAAAGTCCTGACGGCGCGCACGCTCGCCGGCTATACCGTCGAACAGCTTGCCGTCACCTGCGGCCTCACCACCACCGAAATCCACGCACTGGAAGACGGCACCGACAGCGATCCATCGCGTATCAGACGCGTTGCCGCCGCCCTGCATATTCCTGTCGAAACCGTTATCTGATCGCCCATAACGATAACCAAAAATCTCAGCGCCGCCGGGGACGATGTTCAAGAGGACATCCGGGCGGCGCGCGTGGCCTGAGGCCGCCAATATCTTCCGGAAGATTTTCCGAAGCCCTCTCTTAACATTTTTGTTATCCGGCACCACATGGGGTCCACGAGCGACCATGTTCGACATGTGCTTTGCCCGTGCGATAGCAGCAACAACCTCCGGAATCCTGCCATGACACTCAGCCTTAACACCGAAGAACGGGTTTCTTCAGCATTGGATGAATTGTGGCCGGCGGAGAAGACCGAAACTCTCGACTGGCTCGTCACCGGCACCAAGGACGAGCGTTTTATCGACGAGATATTCGTGGAGCTTTGCGACAGGCTGCGGGCAAGCGGAATCTCCATCGCCAGGGGCGTGCTCGCTTTCCGCATCCGCCACCCGCAATGGCTTGGCGCGCGGATATTGTGGAAAGCCGGCCTGCCCGCCGCCGAAATCGTCACCTATGGTTACGGCTCGGAAAGTACGCCCGAATATCTCAACAGCCCCATCAACGACATCCATCAGGGTGCAACGGAAGTCCGCCACCGGCTGAACGGCGATGACATCGATGAACCCGGTTATACGATCTATGACGAGCTGCGGGCCGAAGGGCTGACGGATTATTGCGCCTGGCCGATCGAACACACTTTCGGAAAGCGCCATGTCGCGACTTTCTCCAGTGACCAACCGGGCGGTTTTTCCGACAGCGAAATCGCCGCCCTGAAAAACCTGCTGCCGGCTTTGGCGCTGGTCAGCGAAATACGCCTCAAAAACCGCATGACGCGCACCCTTTTGGAAACCTATGTGGGTCCGCATGCGGGCGAGAAAATTCTCAACGGCGCCACAACACGCGGTAGCGGCATAACGGTGGGCGCGGCGATCCTGATCTGCGACCTGCGCAATTTCACCCATATTTCCGACCTTTGGCCGCGCGATGACGTGATCGAGCTTCTGAACGGCTATTTCGACGCCATGTGCGACCCCATTGAGGAGTTCGGCGGCGAAATTCTGAAATTCATGGGGGACGGGCTGCTGGCGATTTTTCCGCTGAGCGATCCGCAGGCCTGCGAAAACCTGCTGAAAGCCATCGCCAGCGCGCAAAAGGGTCTCGTCGCCCTCAACGACATCAATTGCGAAAAGGGCCACGACCCCTTGGGTTACGGTATCGGCGTGCATGTCGGTGATGTCATGTATGGCAATATCGGCTCGAAAACCCGCCTCGATTTCACCGTCATCGGCCCCGCCGTCAACATCGCCTCGCGGCTTGAAACGCTGACCAAGGAAACCGGCCGCAACGTGCTGTTTTCCGAGGAATTCGTCCGTATGGCGGGGAATGGGGACAGGCTGGAAAATCTGGGTCCATGGCTGCTGCGCGGCCTTGAAACGCCAGTCGAGGTCTATGCGCTTCCCCAAAATGCCGTGCAGATACCTTCCAGCAACTGACCCCCGGCAGCGTTTGGGCTTCGGCTCAACCTGCCTTTCGGCATGATCAGCAGCCACATCGCGTGACCTCCAAGGGCGAATGATTTCGGTCTCCCTCCCGCTGTCAAAACGCTTGACACGCCTCCGATGTCGATCTAGCAAAATGGAACATATATTCCATATCGAAACATTGTTTGCATTCATATTCTGTCTTTCCGGGAGTGAGAGACGGGTATGAGAAACCGGAGGAAAGATGGTTACGAAATTGGCACTGCTCGGCGCTGGACGGATCGGCAAGGTCCACGCCAAGGCGATCACCACCGACAGCCGTGCGAAGCTGGTGGCCGTTGTCGACGCCATGGCCGGCGCTGCCGAAGCAATTGCCCGCGAGGCGCAATGCAAGGTCAGCACGATCGACGAGGTTCTGGCCGACAAGACAATCGACGCCGTCATCATCTGCACGCCGACCAACACCCATGCCGACCTGATCGAGCGTTTCGCCCGCGCCGGCAAGGCCATCTTCTGCGAAAAGCCCGTTGATCTCGATGTCGCCCGCGCGGAAGCCTGCGCCAGGGTGGTTGAAGAAACCGGCGCGAAGGTGATGCTCGGTTTCAACCGCCGTTTCGACCCGCATTTTCAGGCCGTGCATAAGGCAATCGAAGATGGTCGCATCGGCAAGGTGGAAATGGTCACCATCACCAGCCGCGACCCCGGCCCGCCGCCGGCCGAATATATCAAGGTGTCCGGCGGCATCTTCCGCGACATGACCATTCATGATTTCGACATGGCCCGCTTCCTGCTGGGCGAAGAAGTGGACAGCGTGTTCGCCACCGGTTCGGTTCTCGTCAATCCGGAGATCGGCGCGCTTGGTGATTTCGACAGCGCCAGCATCATTCTGACGACGAAAAGCGGCAGGCAGGCGGTGATTTCGAATTCGCGCCGCGCGACCTATGGTTACGACCAGCGTATCGAAGTGCATGGTTCGCTGGGTTCGGCAGCGGCCGAAAACCAGCGTCCTGTCTCCATCGAGATCGCCAATGCCGACGGTTATACCCGCCCGCCGCTGCATGATTTCTTCATGACGCGTTATACGGCGGCCTATGCGGCGGAAATTGCCACCTTCATCGACAGCATCGAAAACAACGTCGCACCGTCTCCCTCCATCAAGGACGGGCTGATTGCGCTGAAGCTGGCCGACGCCGCGCTGAAATCCGCAACATCGAAGACAGCCGTTACAATCGGCTGAAGCCGGTCTCATCGTCACCCTCGGGTTCGGCCCGGGGGTGAATTTTCCGGTTTTTTTGAAAAGCCGATTATTCCGCGCGCTTCCGGAAACAGGTTGCCTATCAGAAAGGCAGCTTCGGACTTGCATAGCTGCTATTCGGAAAATAAGGTTGTCTGACAAGGTGCGGCCGTAACATATGGCTGTTACCCACCTCTTTCACGCCGAATCCTCTTTTGCCGGCACGCAGCCGACAGCGGTTTTTTCATGCCATCACCCAAGACCGGTTTTCTTTATGCGCTTGTCGCCTTCACGATCTTTGCGGCGCAGGATGGCATCTCGAAACATCTGGGCAGCGCCTATCCGCCCGTCTTCATCGCCATGCTGCGATATTGGGCCTTCGCCGTCTTCGTTCTGTTGATGGCCGCAAGGTCGGCGGGCGGCATCCGGGGCGCCGTCATGGCCAACCGCCCCTGGCTGCAGATCGGCCGCGGTGTTCTGCTGGCGGTACAGATCGTGTTTTCGATCTTCTCCTTCGCCGTTGTCGGGCTGGCGCACAGCCACTCCATCATCGCTTCCGCGCCGCTCATCGTTGCGGCACTTTCCGTACCCTTGCTTGGGGAAAAGGTCGGCTGGCGGCGCTGGTGCGCCATCTTTGTCGGTTTCATCGGTGTTCTCGTCATCCTGAAGCCCGATGGCGAGGGTTTCGACAATAGCCTGATCATCACCTTTATCGCCGCCTTCATGCTGGCGCTTTACGGCGTGCTCACCCGCCTCGGCAGCCGAAGCGATACGGCGATGACGAGCTTTTTTTATACCGGCGTGGCCGGTGCAGCGGCGTTAACGCTGGTCGGGCCGTTTTATTGGGTCAGCCTTGCACCCTATGACTGGGGATGGATGCTGGCGCTCTGCATTACGGGGATTACCGGCCATTATTGCCTGATAAAGGCATTTGAATTGACCGACGCGGCTTCCGTGCAGCCTTTCTCCTATTACCAACTCGTGCTCGTCTCCATCATCGGCGTCACCGTCTATGGCGAGGTCGTCACATCCAATATGGTCATGGGTGCCGCCATCGTCATTGCCGCCGGTCTTTTCACCGTCTGGCGGGAACATGTGGTCGGCCGGAAGAAAAGCGGGGGAGCCGGCTGAGAGCCCGCCCACCATAAATCCGTCGTCTCAGGCGAGAGCCGCCTCACAACGCAGCAACATGCCGAACAGGTCGCGTGGCTCATCCGGATCGGCCAGCAGATCCAGCTCCGCATAAAGACCGGTGCCCGGCAATTTCGAGCGCACGTAACGCAGCGCAGAGAAATCTTCCGTCGCAAAGCCGACGCTGTCGAACAGGGTGATCTGCCTCTCGCCGGTCCGGCCCTGTTTTTCGCCGGCAATGACCTGCCATAACTCCGTCACAGCATAATCCGCCGGCAATTGCTGGATTTCGCCTTCGATGCGCGTCTGCGGCGGATATTCGACAAAAATATCGGAGCGAAGCAGAATATCCCGGTGTAATTCCGTCTTGCCGGGACAATCACCACCCACAGCATTGATATGAATGCCGGGGCCGACCATGTTGTCGGTCAGGATCGTCGCATATTGCTTGTCAGCGGTGACTGTGGTGATGATATCCGCCCCTTCGACCGCCTCCTCTGCGCTGCTGCAGATCTTGATCGCAAGGCCCTGTCCGGCCAGATTGCGGGCGCATTTTTCGCTGGCCGACCGGTCGATATCAAAAAGCCGCAGCGTATCAATGCCGAGAATGGCCTTGAAAGCCCGCGCCTGAAATTCGCTCTGAGCACCATTACCGATGATGGCCATGGAGCGCGAATTCGGGCGGGCAAGGTGCTTGGCGGCAACGGCGGATGTAGCGGCAGTGCGCAGCGCCGTCAGTATCGTCATTTCGGTGAGAAGCAGCGGATAACCATTGCCCACATTAGAAAGCACGCCGAAGGCCGTCACCGTCTGGCGGCCTTCCTTCATGTTCTTTGGATGACCGTTGACATATTTGAAGCCATACAGCGTGCCATCGCTGGTCGGCATCAGCTCGATGACGCCTTCCTTCGAATGTGAGGCGATGCGCGGCGTCTTGTCGAAGCTCTCCCAGCGACGGAAATCCTCCTCCACCACATCGGCAAGCTCATGCAGGAAGGTGTCGATTCCCACCCGCAGCACGAGCTTCATCATATGGTCGACGCTGACGAAGGGAACGATATTGAGGTTCGGTATCACGGTCATCGCATCATCCCTTTCAGCCAGCCCGCGTCGGGCGATCCATCACCCGCTTGCCCATCAGGCTTGCGGCGAGATCCACCATCAGCGTCGCCGTCCTGCCGCGCTCGTCGAGAAATGGGTTGAGTTCAACGAGATCGAGACTGCAGACCAGCCCGCTATCATGCAACATTTCCATCACCAGATGCGCTTCCCGGAACGTCGCGCCGCCCGGAACGGTGGTGCCAACCGCAGGCGCAATCGACGGCTCGAGAAAATCGACATCGAGACTGACATGCAGCAGGCCGTTCGCCGCCTGAACTCGCGCCAGAAATTCGCGCAGCAGAACCGCAACGCCGTGCTCGTCTATCGAGCGCATGTCATGAACGGTGATGCCGCTCTCTTCCAGCGCCGCCCTTTCGGCGGGATCGACGCTGCGGATACCGATCATGCCGATATTTTCTTCCGCCACGGCGTGGGAGAGCGGCGGGAAATAACCGGCAAACCCGTCACGACCGCTGAAATAGGCGACGGGCGTGCCATGCAGATTGCCGCTGCGTGTCGTCTCCAGCGTGTGATAATCGGTATGGGCATCGAGCCAGAGTACGAAAAACGGCCGACCCGTCTCGGCAACCCGGCGCGCCATGCCGGCCACGGTTCCTGCCGAAATCGCATGGTCGCCGCCAAGAAAGATCGGCACGGCATCCGCACTTTCGCGATAGGCCGCCTCCGTCAGCGCCTCGGTCCAGGCCACGGTTTCCTCCAGATGATGCACGGCTGGATTGGGGTGGCGAAATTCCCTGAGCGGCGCTGGCGTCACATTGCCGGTATCGACCACCCGGTGCCCCAGATCCTCCAGCGCCCGCACGAGACCGGCGATGCGATAGGCGCTCGGCCCCATTTCGCATCCCAATTGCCCCGCTCCGATCTGCAGAGGTGCACCAACAAGCCTGATATCCATTCCCGTCCTCGCTTTCCCGACCAACAACATCACTAAACCATAGAGACATGGCGGATTGAACATCAAATATTGGCAAGATTATCGAAATGAATTATCAATCTGACAAAACCACTTTATCAAACTGGTAATCATGGATAATCTTGACGAACGGCTCGTGACCCTTTTGCGGCATAATGGCAGACGCAGCATTTCCGATCTGGCAGTGGAGACGGAAACCTCGCGCGCGACGGTTCGCTCACACATCGAAAGAATGGAAAACGACGGCACCATCATCGGTTACACCGTCATCCTGCGCGCCGATGCTGTGGAGGCGGCAATCCGCGGTATCATGATGATCGAGATTGAAGGTCATGTGACGGACCGCGTCATCCGCACCCTTGGCGGCTTCCCGGAAATATCCGAAATCCACACCACCAACGGCCGCTGGGACCTGATCGTGGAACTCAACGCCGCCACGCTCAGCGATTTCGACGCCGTGCTGCGCCGCATCCGCCTGGTGCCCGGCATCACCGGCAGCGAAACCAGCCTGCTGCTCTCCACCCCGCGCTCCACACGCGCACGGCTCTAGCCAAGAGACAAAACGCAAAAGAGCCATGAAAACGCATTTTTCGATTTTTTCGACTTGCGCCCCAGCATAAATCATCTATATGACGACCCACCGAAGCGAACGCGGCAACGCGCTTCAGGCTTTTGGGGAATAGTTCAATGGTAGAACGACGGACTCTGACTCCGTTAATCTTGGTTCGAGTCCAGGTTCCCCAGCCAATTTCTTCAAATAAAATCAAACATCTATCATTCGTCGTGTTTGGCTTTTCGTTCTGCGCACTGTCACCGGGCTAGTCCCGATAGACAATTGCCCCCCCGGTCAAACCGGCTCCTGCGGCGGTGAGCAATAACGTCTCGCCCTTTGCGATGCGCCTTTCAGCGTTGGCAACGGAGAGCGACAGCGGAATGGTCGCTGCGGAGGAATTGCCGAAGCTCTCCACCGTGCGGACGGTTTTTTGCCGGTCGATGCCGAGATTGCCGCAGACTGCATCGAACATGCGGGCATTGGCCTGATGGGGCACGAAACGGTCGATATTGGTGGCCGACAGCTCCGCCTGTTGCAGCACACGCTGTGAGGTCCGGGTCATCAACGCCACGGCGCGGGAGAAGACCTCGCGGCCGTCGCGCATCGTCATCAGCGTATCCTCGGTGGGCGTATCAGCGGCAAACGGCTGGCTGCTGCCGCCTGCGGCTATCCGGATCAGATCGTAACCGCTGCCATCAGAACGCAGGTCGGCCGACAGCAGACCACGCTGCGCCTCCCGACACGGCTTGAGTATAACCGCCCCGGCAGCGTCGGCAAAAAGGACAGCGCTTGCCCTTTCCTGAAGATTGATGCGGCGGCTCAAAATATTGGCCGCAACGATTAGCACGGCGCGACCATGGGTGCGGACAAAACCATCGGCAAGGGTGAGCGCGTAAAGAAAGCCGGAACAAGCGCCGGCGAGATCGATACCGCCCGATTGCGTCAGGCCCAGCCGATGGGCCAGCAACGGTGCCGAAGGCGGCAGAAGGTGATCCGGCGTGGAGGTCGCCAGCAACGTCAGCGCGATGTCGTCAGGGGCGATTTCCGCGTCTTCCAGCGCCATGCGGCCAGCTTCGGCGGCAAGACCGCTCAGCGTGTCACCCTCTTGCGCCCAATAGCGCTTGAGAATGCCGGTTCGCCGCTCGATCCAGCCGGTCTCCAGCCCAAGGCGCACCTCTATCTCGTCATTGCCGACGCATCGCCCCGGAACGGCATGTCCAAAGCCGGCCATGCGCGAAGAAAGTATCTGCATTGTCTGGTCTTTCGAAAGTATCTTTGAGGGTGCGGATATCCGGTCTCACGCTTCGGTCACGATCGACGCCACCTCATCGATGGCATCGAAGGCACGGCTCAGATCGTCTGATGTCGAACAATAGGGGGGCATCAGATAAAGCACGTTGCCGAGGGGCCGGATGACAAACCCGCGCTCGCGGAACAGAAGCCGCATGCGTGGCCCGACTTCGGCCAGATAACCACCGGAAGGCACCACGAGATCGAGTGCTGCTATGGTGCCCGCCTGCCGGATATTGGTGAAACGTCCGTCATCCGCAAAGCGCCGCAGATGGTCCCCCAGCATCTGTTCCAGTTGCCCGATACGCTGCGCCACCGGCTCATCCCGCCAGACTTGAAGATTAGCGACGGCGGCGGCGCAGGCAATCGGATTGGCGGTGTAGGAACTCGAATGGAAAAAGGTCTTGCGGCGGTCAGTCGAAAAATGCGCATCGAAGATATCGCCGCTGCACAGCGTGGCGGCCAGCGGCAGGGAACCGCCTGTCAGGCCCTTGGAAGTGCATAGGATATCCGGAGAAATTCCGGCCTGTTGACATGCGAAAAGGCGTCCCGTCCGGCCCCAACCGGTCATTACCTCATCGGCAATGAACAGGCAGCCATGGCGTTCGGCAATCTGCTTCAACCCGGCCAGAACATCTGCGCCATACATCTTCATGCCGCCGGCGCCGAGCACCAGCGGCTCAATCAACAGAGCGGCGACACGGCCTGAACGGCAGAAATGTTCAAACATGTCGAGGGTGGCCTGCGCGCTGCCCTGTTCCGGAAAAGCCAGACGGTCGACACCGAAGAGCAGCGGCTCGTAAGCGGCGTTGAACACACCGCGTTCGCCGGTGGACATGGTGCCGATCGTATCGCCATGATAGCCATGCTCCATCACCACGATGCGATCACGTCTTTCTCCGCGGTTATGGAAATAGCCGAGTGCCATTTTCAGCGCCACTTCCACCGCGGTCGAGCCGCTATCGGAATAAAACACGTGTTCCAGCCCGGCGGGGGCAATGTCGATCAGCCCTCTTGCCAGCTCTTCGGCAGGCTCGTGGGAAAATTCCGCAAAAATGACCTGATCGAGGGCCTCCGTCGCGGCACGGATGGCGGCCATGATCGCGGGGTGCCGGTGACCGTGGGTAATGACCCACCAGGATGAAATCGCATCGAATAGCCGAGTGCCATCCTCATCAACGAGATAGGCACCTTGCGTGGACACGATACGTTTCATCGGCGGCTCCAGCCCGTGCTGGGTAAAGGGATGCCAGATGGGCGAACGGCTCATGCCGTAACCTCCAGAAAATCGACAAGATTAAATTGTTGGGCGAAAGCCTGATGCAGCGCCCCGGCGGTCATCTGAGACAGACGCGGCAGACGGCCGAGTGCACGAACCCCGCCGATATCGGTGATGATGCGCTCATTTTCCGCGTGCTCGTCGCCGATGAAAACCAGACCATGCACCGGAATGGCCCGCAACCGCAGCGCCTCAAGCGACAGCAGCGTGTGGTTGATGGTGCCGAGCGCAGTTCTGGCGCACAGGATCAGCGGAATTTGCCAGCGGGTGAAGATATCGGCAAATAGCAATCTGTCGGTCAGCGGCACCAGAAGCCCGCCCGCCCCTTCAATTACCAGCGGTCCCTTCGTTTCCGGCGGCTGCAGGAGAGTGGGATCAATCGTCACACTGTCGAGACGGGCTGAAAGATGCGGCGAGGCCGGCATTTGGAGACGATAGGCTTCCGGCAGAATCCGGGTGCGCGGCGCACCACCCAGCCGCTCCACCGTCTCGCTGTCGGTCTCCTCCTCCAGCCCGGATTGGACCGGCTTCCAGTAGGAAGCCTGCAGGGCGTGGGTGAGTGCGGCGGCAAAAACCGTCTTGCCGATGCCCGTATCGGTTCCAGAAATGACGAAACGAAGGCTCATGCCCGCTCCTTCTTCAGCGTCAGGGCCAGCAGCCCAACCATATCGGCAATCTGGCTCTCATCCACGTTGAGCGTGATGGAAAGACGCAGGCGCGCCGTTCCTTCCGGCACCGTCGGTGGGCGGATCGCCCGCACGTCAAAACCGCCTTCGCGCAGGCGCGCGGCTATGCCGAGCGAACGGGCATTGTCACCGATCATTACCGGCATGATCTGCGAACCGCTTGGCGTCACCCCGAGCCGGGAGCGTAGTTCTTCACCGGCAAAATTTATCAGCGCCGCCAGCCGCGACCGCCGCCAACTTTCGTCAGCGACGATCCGCAAGGCTTCCCGCACCGCCGCCGCCATCAGCGGCGAAGGCGCGGTGGAATAGATGAAACCCCGGGCGCGGTTGATGAGGTAGTCGGCGAGAACCGCAGGCAAGCTCAGAAGTGCGCCGGAAAGCCCAAGCGCCTTGCCGCAGGTGTGCAATGCCACCACATTGCCCCGCCCTTCCAGCTCTGCCGCAAGACCACGACCGCCGGGTCCGAAAACGCCGGTGGCATGCGCTTCATCGACCACAAGAAAACCGCCATGCCGTTCGGCAAGATCGGCAAGCGCCGCAAGCGGCGCCCGGTCGCCATCCATGGAATAAAGGCTCTCAACCGCAATCCACGGCCGTCCACGACCGCCAGCCTGTCGCCAGCGGTTTATTTCCCGTTCGAACGCTTCGACCTCGTTATGCGGCACGGCGAGCGCCTGCGCCTTGCCGGCCGCGATACCATCATGCACGCTCGCATGGATCAACGCATCGTAAAGGACGAGATCGTCGCGCAACGGCAACGTCGAAAAAAGCGCGACATTGGCGGCGAAACCGCTGCCAAAATAGATCGTTTTTTCCGCCCCGAAAAACGCCGCCGCCTCCACCTCCAGCGCCTCATGTTCCGGGTGGTTGCCGCGAAGCAACCGTGAGCCGCCCGCGCCGACCGGCACGCCCCTTTCGATTGCTTCGGTAATCGCCGCCTTCAGCCGGGGCGCATCGGCGAGCCCGATATAGTCGTTGGAGGTGAAATCGATCCCCTGTTGGGGAACGAGCGCCCGTAGCCGCGATTTGCGGTGCAGGCCGGCAAGTTTCACCTCGTAAGCGGAGAGTGCCGATGCGCTCACCGGCCCTCTCCTGATTGTGCAGGCTGCAACTCCATCGGCTTAAGACCCAGACGCCGGAACAGCGCCGTATCGTGATCCTCACCTGGATTATCCGCTGTCAGCAATGTTTCACCGACGAAGATAGAATTGGCCCCGGCCAGAAAACAGAGCGCCTGCGTCTCGTCGCTCATCTCGGTGCGCCCGGCGGAAAGCCGCACATGCGAACGCGGCATCAGGATTCGTGCCAGTGCGATGGTGCGGACGAAATCGATCGGGTCGACAGGATCCGCGTCGGCAAGCTTCGAACCGGGGATCGGGATCAGCATGTTGATCGGCACGCTCTCCGGCGGAACCGGCAGATTGGCAAGCGTCACCAGCATCGAAATGCGATCCTCGACCGTTTCCCCCATGCCGAGAATACCGCCGGCACAGACCTTGATACCCGCATCGCGGACATTGGCCAGCGTTTCCAGCCGATCTTCAAAAGTGCGGGTGGTGATGATCTGCGAATAAAAGCGCTCGGACGTATCGACATTGTGATTGTAATAGTCGAGCCCGGCATCGGCGAGCCGTTCGGATTGTTCCGGCGTCAGCATGCCGAGCGTCATGCAGGTCTCCATACCCAGAGCCTTGACGCCCTCGACCATGGCCACCACGGCCTCCATGTCGCGTTCCTTGGGGTTGCGCCAGGCCGCACCCATGCAATAACGCGTCGCCCCACCTTCCTTCGCCTTGCGCGCCTCCGCCAGCACCCGCTCCACTTCCATGAGCTTGGAGGCCTTCAGACCCGTCGGGTTGCGGGCGGATTGGCTGCAGTAACTGCAATCTTCAGGGCATCCACCCGTTTTAATGGACAAAAGCCTGCTCATCTGGATGGCATTGGCATCGAAATAACGGCGATGCACCTGTTGGGCTTGGAAAAGCAGGTCGTTAAATGGTAAATTATAGATAATTTTTGCGTCTTCCAGTGCCGAGCTTGCCTCAATTGCTGGAACCGCAACCTGATTTCGGGCCCTTTGTGCAATCATCTGATCCATTTGACGGCCTCTCCTTCAAAATAAATAGATAGAACTCCTTTTTATCTATTTTTTTTATCTCTGTTTTTGCAAGCGCTTTTTTCGCGAAAATTCTCTGCGCCGTGAATCTGGCTGGACAGCGGAGCTAAAATCGCCTGTTTTCGCCGCGGAAATTCATCGTCCGCAAAGGTGCTCGCGAAAAAGATGAAGGTGGCCCCCATGGCGTGAAAAGGTCGCAATTGCTAAGGGTGGGACATGATCACACTTCGCCCCTCCACCAGCCGCGACGCAGCCCGCATCTTCGACATATGGAGCCGGGCTGTCGACGCCACCCACGGCTTCCTTCTTCCGGCGGATCGCGCCGCGATCAGAGAGGAAGTCAAAGCCTTTCTCCCGCAAATGCCCCTGACACTTGCGGTGGATGCTTCGGATGACCCGCTCGGCTTCATGTTTCTGCATGAAGGGCACATGGAGGCGCTTTTCATCGATCCGGATCATCACGGCAAAGGCATCGGCAAGGCGCTGGTACAGGCAGCCATCGCCGCGCATCCGGAGTTGACCACCGATGTCAACGAACAAAACATCGAGGCCATGGGCTTTTACCGCAAGCTGGGTTTCGAGCCGACAGGCCGCTCCGATCTTGACGGACAGGGGCGACCCTATCCGCTCGTGCATCTTCGATTTCGCGCAACAGAAAAATAGGCCGCCGGGATCGTCGGGGAGGGCCAGGCCACGAATACCAACATCCGTTTCGCAACCGACGATTTCCTGCCCGAGCACCGCTTCGACCAATGGCGAGAGGTGCGCGGCAAAAGCCTGTTTGGCGTAACGATCGAGCTTGCGCGGGATCGCCGCCACAGCTTTCAGGGGTCATTTCAGGCACGAGCCATCGCCAACGCCGTCGTGAGTGAGATGCGCGCCTCCTCCTACCGGGTCGATCGCACGGAAGCCGACATTGCCCGCGTTGCCGGCGACAGCCTCTGCATCGGCCTTCAAATCAGAGGTTCCGGGCTGCTCTATACGGGCAGGGACCGGGTTCATGCCGTTGGCGGGGGCGATATCACCATCAACCATTCGGACTTGCCCTATGCCGGAATACCGGGCGACGAAGAGCATTTTCATTTCAGGATGCTCAAAATCCCCGTCGACTACGAGGCTATGCTTGGCCAGACGGCCTATGACCTGTTTGCGGCCCGTTATGCGGACAATGCCGCCTTCTCCGCGCCGTTCCGGGCGCTCTTCAACGCACTGAATGCCGATCATGGCCGGCTCATCGATCCCGCCCGCGATGTGACCCACATCACCCGGCTTGCGATGACGGCGCGCGGGCGGCTTTCTCCCGCCATGCCGGAGGTGCGCGCCGCCCTTCGCACCGGGCTTTGTTACGCAGCCCAAGACATCATGATGCGGAAAAAATCCCGGCAAAACCTGACGCCCGCCGCAGTGGCAAAAGAACTGGGAATTTCGCTGCGGCAATTGCACGTTGTGTTCGAGGGTGCTGAACTGTCATTTTCCCGCACCCTGTCCTCCATGCGGGTCGAGGAGGCAAAACGGCTGCTGCTGGAGGTTCCCGTTTTGCCGATCACGCAGATCGCATATGGCTGCGGTTTCGACAGCCTCGCCACCTTCTACCGGGTGTTTGCCGCCGCCTACGGCATGGCACCGGGCGACGCCCGCACCATGGGCCTGCCCACGGTTTAAAATTTCGCCTCTGCGCGCAATGAGAAGACGCCTCATCCCCGCCCCTGTAAGGCCCATGGATCGTCCAATCCAATCACCTCCAAAGAGAGGTGATGCCGGCAATTCGAGGAGCGCGCGCCATGACCAATTTTTTCGATTTTGCGATTTCCCAGTTGCCGGATACCGCCACGCGAGGCAGCAGGCCACCACTGAGCGAAATCGACGCGCTGGTTCAAACCGCTTCTTTTACGGCCGCGTTGCGCCTGTTGGCCGGGAGCTTCACAAGCCTCTATGAGGGCTCGCCCGAGATGACCGCGCTTTTCGCGACACGCCAGAACCGGCTTCTATGCCACGCGCTGGTGGCGCTTTATTTTAAGAAGCGCAGCATCTGCGTGGCTGAAGCAAGCGAACCTTTCCTGACCCGCGAGGATTTCGCTCGACTGGCGCTGAAGAACGGCCTCGCCAGCCACGATGTCGCCTATATTTTCTTCAAGCAGGCGCTGAAACGCGGGCTGACGAGACCGGTGACCCAATCCGACAGCGACAGGGTCGATGGCGTGCCGCCTTCACCATTGACGCTGGCGATGCTCGCCCATTGGTATGACGTCCATTTTCAGGCGTTGGACCTTATCGACGAAGGATTAAGGGCCTCACGCTTCATCGAGCGGTCCGAAACCATGCTCGCACATATCCATCCTCGCGTGGCACAGGCGCTGCTGTCCAATCCGGAAGTGCGCTGCCCCGGCCCGCTTTCCATCATCTTCAACTGGTTCGATGCTGGCGGCTTGCTGATGGACCGGCTGATTGCCGGTATCGACTCGGAAGGCCCTCTTGAACATGGCAGGCGCCTGACGGATGTGAAGACCGCCTCACAACTGGCGCAATCGCTTTCACTGTCGCGAACCCATGTCAGCCGTAAACTTGCAGCGGCCGAAATGATCGGCGGCATCGGCTGGAGCGGGCGGCGGGGCCGTTCCGCCCTCTGGATCTCACAGGGTTTTTACGAGGAATATGCCCGCACACAGGCGCGCAAGCTGCTCATTCTCGATGATGCCTTCATGGAGATTTTCTAGGAATGGATAAGATCGCTGCCGTGATCGCGAAGATCGTGGATCCGGGCATGGTCATTATCCTGCAGCCTGCCGCGTCCCGCTGACCCTGCGTGAAAAGACGGCATCAATCGCATGCCGATGTTTTGAAAACAGCCGGTGCAGTGAAAGAAACACCGCAAGCATCAATGGCCATGCGATCAGGACATCGGACAGAAAATGTGCTCCCATCGCAACCCTGTTCAGCGAGAAAATCACGATAAACGGCATCAATGTCGCTGCGCTGATAAGCTGGAGTTTTTTGGGCAGGAGAATGGTGAAGGCCAGCAAAGCGATTGCGGTGGAGCTTTCACCAGACGGGAAAGAACAACTGCGCGCGCAGGCTCCATCAAACGAAAGAACTGGCGTGAAAAACAGGTTTCCTCCAAAGTCGCCGAGTTCCTGCGGCCTTGCCCGGGCAAACAGGCTCTTCAGGATGTGGACAGTCGCCCCCGGCCCCAAGGCGTAAAAAGTAAGGATCAACAGCAATTTGTGAGGGCGAAAAACCCGCCTGAAGCCGGCAGAAAAGGGCACGGCAAAAAGCACGCATACAAGTCCAGGCAACAGAACAGACGGCAGAACACGGTTCAGATCGCGGACGGAAACTAAAAACCTGTCCTCCCCGAGGCGAAAGCCGTCGTTCCAGAATGCGAGGCTGACATCGAGATCGATATTCGGCCACTTGGAGAAGAACAGCATCATCGCGAATGCGACCGACAGAGCGAGCAGGGAGGGGTCGCGGAAAGCCCGACTTACGGTGCGACCGGCGCTGGCGCGAAATTTTGGCCTTGCGGGTCGTTTCAGCTTTTCGCATTCGGTTTTACTGAGGAGATACTGGCGCATGGCCCGTTCTTTTCCGCAGAAATGTCAAGCCTTTGCGGAGAAATACCCAAGAGCGTGAGGAAAACAGCTCTCACGGCCGATATCTCACACGCGAACTCTTGCCCGATGCTTCGCACCGGCTTAGCGTCGCAGTATTAACGCGGCTTATATACGTAAAATTGCAGGTACAGCATGGACAGAGGGCTCATTCTCATCGTCGAAGACGATCCCGATATCATGCAGATTCTGGACGCCTATCTCATTCGCGATGGATACAGAACCGTCAGGGCGGGTGATGGAGAAACGGCGATCACGCATTTCTCCATGCTGAGACCGGATCTCATTCTTCTCGACATTGGTTTGCCAAAGCTCGACGGCATCGACGTATTGACGCGCATCCGGCGTGAGCGGGATACGCCGGTCATCATGGTGACAGCACTTGCGGAAGATATCGACAAGCTGACCGGCCTGCGCCTCGGCGCCGACGACTACATCATCAAGCCTTTCAATCCGCAGGAAATAATCGCGCGGGTGAATGCCGTCCTGAAGCGCACGCGACAGCCGGCCGGTGCTGGTATCCTGCGTTTCGGCGCCATCGAAATCGATACGGAATCCTATATAGCGGCGGTTTACGGTGAGGCGGGCAGAACCATTCTGCCCCTCACGCTCAGCGAATTCCGGATACTTGCCCATATGGCGCGCCGCCCCACCCATGCGTTTCAGCGCGCAGATATTCTCGACGCCTGTTTGCCGGAGAGCGACGCGCTGGCGCGCACGATCGACACGCACATTGCCAATCTGCGCAAGAAGCTGACGGATCATGGCGCTTGCGGCTATCTGGTCTCGGTGCGCAGCATTGGCTATCGGCTTGCCGGAGAGCAGAAACCATGAGGTTCCGGCGCCTGAGCCTCAGCACGATGACGGCGATCACGATCACCACGATGCTCATCTTTGCCGTTGCAATGGTCTATTACGGCGTGTCCTGGTATGCGGACAACATTCAGGAACGCGCGATTGCCGGGCTGTCGCCGGACGCCGCCAAAGCCTTCTCGGACATAGATCGCGGCGTGATGCCGGACCAGCAGCAGCTCCAGGCGCTCCTCGACGTTTTGCCCCTTGTGCAGAGTGCGGGCGATGACGAACTCGTCGCATCGGTGTTCGTCTTCGGACTGGCCGGTGTGCTGCTGTGCAGTCTGCTCGGCTATATCATCTCCCGGCGCATTGCCGCCCCCTTGCGGGAGCTGACCATGGCAGCCCAGCGCATGGCCGCCGGCGACTTCAGCAGCGGCGAAAAGGTCAAGGCAAACCGTATCGTCGAAATCGTCTTTCTGGTCGACAGTTTCGACAGCCTGAAACAGGAGCTTCAGATGATGGAGCGCCGCCTGAAATTTAATACGATGGCAGTTGCCCATGAGCTGCGCACCCCACTGACCATCCTGCAAGGCCGTCTGCATGGCATTGCGGATGATATCTTTCCCCTCGACAAGCAGGCCATTCGCCATCTCATTGTCCAGGTGGAGGGGCTGGCACGGCTGGTGGATGATCTGCGGACACTTTCTCTGGCGGAAACCAACAGCCTCGTGAAAGACATTGAGCCGCTTGATCTCGCAACCGAATGCGCGGCGGTGGTGGAAGCGGCAAGGCCTCTTCTCGACGAGGCCGGTATCTGTCTCGACCTGTCGCTGGACCCGGCTCCCGCTCATGGCGATCGTCAACGTCTTAGGCAGCTGCTCCTTATCCTGATCGACAATGTACGCCGTTATGCGGCAAGCGGGAAAAGCCTGCGCTGTTCAACCGGCATTCGGGAGGGGCGCCCCTTTGTCGCCATCGAAGACAGGGGGCCGGGCTTTCCACCCGGCGTCGAGGCGCACGGCATCGAACTCTTCTGGCGCACGGAACCGTCACGTGCCCGCACCACCGGCGGTACGGGGCTCGGCTTATCGATCGCGCGAGCCATTGCACAGGCACACAATAGCGACATGCAGATCGCGGCCGGACAGGATGGCGGAACGATCGTGACAATCCTCTTCAAGGCAACCGCCTGAAAAACTGACACTTATCGTCTTTTTTCCCTGCGCAGGGGGCGATCCGGGCTCAGCGTAGGCTCCACCGTTTCTCGACACAATCTTCACAAATCCGGCGCATGCACGGCTGCAACACCCATGCTCGCCGGAAGCCAAACCTATGCCGCACACCAACGATGCCGCCATTCAGACAGAAAAATTTCCGGCAAAGGATGATCTGGCGCAAAAGGCATCGGAGGCAGCCGAATTCACCTTGTTCTGGACCATCATGACCTTCGTCCGGCGCGCGCACTGGAAGCGGGCAGTCCTTTTCTGGATGCGCTTTGCCGCCAATCCCGTCGTCACCTTTCGGTGGTGGGGATTTCTGGCCGCTTTTTCGGCAAAGCGGAAATTGCCGCCGCCCCATGATGAATTGCTGCAGAAACCGTTGTCGAAGTTTCTCGTCGGCGAAATTTCCCAGCAGAGGCGACTGCTTTTTCTCGTGGAGAATTTCATAGTTGCGGACCGTCATTTCACGAAGACCGTCATGAGCGGGCTCTGGGCAGGAAAGACACTGGAGATGGGCATCGTTCATGGCCGAAAGGATGAGTACCGGTGCACCCTTGCTCTCGCGGATTGTTGCGGCGGCCGCCACGAGGGGGCTTTTGCTGTCCGGTTGATGCGCAACCGCGACGAGGCCGTTCTATGGACCGCAAAGTTCATTTTTCTGGGGCGATACGAGCGCGACCACCATACGCTTGTCGTGGGCGGTATGCAGGGGCCGCGCGCCGCAAAAGATGAGATGGTGTCAGTCACGCGCGATCTTTGCGGACTTCGCCCCAAGGAGGCGGTCCTAATGGTTCTGCAGGGACTGATGCCTCAAAGCGCAAGTGCCTATTTCGCCGTCGCCCGCGCCAGACACCCGATCCACTATCGCCGCGCCCGGCGGCAAAAAATGATGATTGCGGATGTCGACGCGTTCTGGCGCGAACGCTCTGCGGAGCCGGACGAAACATTCGGTTTCAAAGTACCGGTCTCCAGTCTTGAGGGTGCGGACAAACGCAGCCGGATGAAGCTGTCTTTCTTTGATATCGGCAGGCGCTTTCTGGAAGGCGAACCCGGCAAAGGCGATCAGGATATTCCAACCCGAGCGGCAATGCGGTCGACAATCTCAAATGTGCTGGGTCGGTAGAGCCCAATGCATTTGTTGATGGTTATGGGCGATACCCATTGACAAACCTCAGGACTACGGCTCTTCTACGGCGCATGAATGGGATGTTGCGAGCATCGAAATTGATGGCCCTGTTGTTCAGGCTGGTGATGGTACTGTCACTGGCGGGCTACAGCGTTTCCACCGTCAATGCCGCAATGCATGCCGAAAATGACGTTCCGATCTCTCAGATCGAGAACGACCATTCGTCAGGCCGGGGTCACCACGACGCCGCCGTTCAGGATCACGGCGACCACGCCGATCAACACGACCACGCCAGCAAGGAAAAATCGAAGAATTCCTGCTGCCAGGATTATTGTGGCGTTGCGGCCATTCCGTGTCCCTCCTCATCCCTGAGCCATCCGACCGTCATTTCCCTGCGTGCGTTCATCGACGATACGAACGCTGCCGGTCTGGCACCGAAGCTTCAGCGCCCCCCTAATATCTGAATATCCGGAACCGCTTTGCGGGCTTTCCTGCGCCTGCACGCGTGAGCGTGCTGGAGCAATCATGATCTTATTCCCGGATTTTCACCATGAAACGTTTGTTCCTGGTGGTTGCCCTGCCGCTTTTTGCGGGCGGATGCGCGGCCACCTTACCTGAAGTCGTCATATCGACCGACAGCCCCGACACTCTCTCCAGCGTCAGGCCCATTGCCTATCAAAATCCGATCGGAGCTTACACGCACCGCGTTCCCGTCGATCCGAAACCCTGGCGTGGCCTGAACGATGCACAGGCGCCAGCGAAGGGAGGCGCGTGATGATCCCACGTCCTGTCAGATTGATATCCTCCCTCCTGTTTCCGCTCATCGCGGCAGGCTGCGTTACGACTGATTATGCCGCCAAGGATGCGGGCTTTGCCGATGCAACGCTAAAAACCGCCGAAGCAACCGGCAAACAGACTGTCTGGGTGCAGAACCAGCAGCAGGCGCAGGTGGTGCGCGACCGTGTCAAAACGCTGATGGCCAAAAAGACCATCGACGTCGAAACCGCCGTTCAGGTCGCATTGCTGAACAATAAGGGGCTGCAGGCATCCTATGCGGATCTTGGAGACAGCGCTGCCGACGCCTGGCAGACGCAACTTGCCGTCTTTCCCACCTTTTCCGTCAGCCTGAACGGCATCGGAACGCCCGGGCTCGCCATGTATCGCGTCCTCGAAGGGGCCGTCACCGCCAATATTCTCGCTTTGGCGACCTATGACAAGAATATCAGACTGGCGGATACGCGCTTCCGCCAGGCTCAGGTCAATGCGGCCATCGCCACCGTATCGCTTGCCGCGGAAACCCGTCGGGCATGGATCAACGCCGTGGCCGCCTGGGAAAACGTCGCCTATCTCAACCAGGCGAAGGTCGCGGCCGACGCCTCTTCGGAACTTGCGAAAAAGATCGGTGAAGCGGGATCGATGCCCAAGGCCAATCAGGCCCGTGAGCATGTTTTCTATGCCGAGCTGACGGGAGAAACGGCAAAGGCGCGACTGGCAGCAAAACTCGCCAAAGAAGAGCTGATCCGGTTGATGGGACTTTCCGGCATGGACGCCGAGTTCCAGATCCCGAACCGGCTTCCTTCCCTGCCCAAAACCCTGATAGCGCGCAACGATATCGAAGCGGAAGCAATTCACAAACGCATGGATTTGCAGGTCGCCCGCCTCGAATTGCAGGCAACCGCGCAATCCTATCGCCTGGAAGACGCCACCCGCATTGTCACCGATATCGAGCTGGCTGGAAACTGGGAGAAGGAACGCGAACGCGAGGACGGTGCCACCCGTTCGGACATTGCAAGAACCGGCTCACTGTCCTTCACGATCCCAATCTTCGATTCCGGGCAGGCGCGTCTGCGCAAGGGCGAACTCGCCTATATGCGCGCGGCCAACCAGTTGGCCGGGCTCGCCGTCGACATCCGTTCGCAGGCCCGTTCCGCCCATCTGGCCTACAGGTCGAATTACGACATTGCGCGCCACTACCGCAACAATGTCCTGCCCCTGCGCAGCGCAATCGAGGAGCAATCGCTGCTGTCCTATAACGGCATGATTACCAGCACCTTCGAGCTGATCGCCGATACCCGCGAGAAAATCGAATCCACCATCCTCGCAGTTAACGCCAAGCGCGACTTCTGGTTGGCCGAAGCCAACCTTGCCCCCGTCATCTATGGCGGAAGCACGGGCAGTGCTGCGGCCGAAACTGAAGTCGCGTCGGCTGAAGCGCCGGCAGGCGGCGGTCATTGAGAAAGGAAACGGGAATGTTCAGCAGAAGACAATTGCTTGGAGCAGGTGCGGCCGGTGCCGCGCTCGTATCCTCCAAAACCTGGGCGCAGACGTCCAATATGGGCCTGCCGGAGGCGGCCAGCATGGAAGGTGCTGCGACCCAGACACCCACCCGCCCCTCAACCGGCCCGGACTACAACCCGGTCGTCACCCTCAATGGGTGGACCCTGCCCTTCCGGATGAACAACGGCGTCAAGGAATTCCATCTCGTCGCCGAACCGGTGGAACGCGAGATGGCCGAAGGCATGACCGCCTATCTGTGGGGTTACAACGGCCAGTCTCCCGGCCCAACCATCGAGGCCGTGGAAGGTGACCGGGTGCGTATCTTCGTCACCAACAAATTGCCCGAACATACGACGGTTCACTGGCACGGCATGATCCTGCCTTCGGGCATGGACGGTGTCGGCGGTCTGTCGCAGCCGCATATCCCTGTCGGCAAAACCTTCGTTTACGAGTTCGATCTCGTGAAATCCGGCACCTTCATGTACCACCCGCATTCTGATGAGATGGTGCAGATGGCCATGGGAATGATGGGCTTCTTCGTCGTCCATCCCAAGGACCCGGCGTTCATGCCGGTGGACCGGGACTTCGTGTTCCTGCTCAGCGCCTTCGACATCGACCCGGGCACTTACGTGCCCCGTGTCATGGAGATGACCGATTTCAATCTCTGGACCTGGAACAGCCGGGTCTTTCCCGGCATCGATCCGCTGGTCGTGTCGAAAAACGACAGGGTGCGGGTGCGCGTCGGCAACCTCACCATGACCAACCACCCGATCCACATGCATGGTTACGACTTCGAGGTTACCTGCACTGACGGTGGCTGGGTACGGCCGGAAGCGCGGTGGCCGGAAGTCAGCATCGACATTCCCGTCGGTGCAATGCGCGCTTACGAGTTCGACGCCAAATATGAGGGCGACTGGGCGATCCATTGCCACAAGTCGCACCACACCATGAACGCCATGGGTCACGAAATCCCGACATTCATCGGTGTCGATAAAAAGGAAGTCGCCAAGAAAATCCGGCAGATCCGCCCCGAATACATGCCGATGGGCACCGCCGGCATGGCTGACATGGCGGAAATGTCGATGGAGATACCCGAAAACACCGTGCCCATGATGACCGGCTGGGGTCCCCACGGCCCCATCGAAATGGGCGGCATGTTCTCGGTGGTGAAGGTCCGCGAAGGTATCTCCGCGGGCGATTACGCCGATCCGGGCTGGTATGAAAACCCGCCCGGCACACAGGCCTTTGAGTGGACGGGCAACCTGCCCGACGCACCCAAAGCCAAAGATGCAAACACGCAGCCCCCATCGGCCCATTCGAACCATGGCTGATCATCAACATTCCCAAACAAAAAAGGAAAGCATCATGAACACTGCAATTCTTGGCCTTGTGCTGGCAGCACTTGCGACCCCCGCTCTGGCGGCCGGCAGCCACGCCGGCGGACACAGTGAAACCATGGCCGTCGGTGAGCCCGGCGACGCCACGAAAGTCACCCAGACCATCCGCGTCAGCATGAAAGAAACGCCGGATGGCAAGATGATCTTCACGCCCAACAACTTCAAGGTCCGCAAGGACCAGACCATCCGCTTCACCGTCAAGAACGAAGGCGAGCTCGATCATGAATTCGTTCTCGATGAAGAAGCAAAGGTCATGGAACACAAGGGGCTGATGGAAAAATTCCCCGAGATGGAACATGCCGATCCGAACGCCATCCGTCTGGCGCCCGGCAAGACGGGGGAAATCGTCTGGAGGTTCACCAATGACGGCGTCTTCAAGGTCGCCTGCCTTGTGCCCGGACACTACGACGCCGGCATGCACGGCGATGTCACCGTTGCCAAAAAATAAGCAAACAAGGAAACCGCCCATGAAAACAATCATCAACACCACCCTCGCCACAGCCCTCTTTCTCGCCTCTGCCGCCGGCGCCTTCGCGCAGGAATTCACCTCCGGCACGGTGAAGAAACTCGATACCAAGGCCAAAAAAGTCACGCTTATCCATGAGGAGCTGAAAAACCTGGAGATGCCGGCAATGACCATGGTCTTCGAGGTCAAGGACGAAGCAATGCTGGCGAAATTGCAGGAAGGCGCCAAGGTGCAATTCGTCGCCGAACGGGTGAACGGCAAGCTGACCGTGACGCAGCTGAAATAACAGCAGCGGAACCTGCAAGGACCAGCGCGCACCCCTATCGGCAAAACCGGTGGGGGTGCGCCTCATTCGCCTGCGACGCGCTAGTCGCAGGCGGGTTTTCGCACCGGGCCGAAGACCACGAAGCTGATGGCGGCGAGCAGCCAGACGCTGATGCCGGCATACAGCATGACCAGACCGAAGCCATCCGCCAGCGCCTGATGGACGAGCACCTCCGATACGCCCTGCGCCGACGATCCGGCAGTTCCCGCAGCAACCTTTTCAGCGAGCAACTGCAACGTGTTCATATTCGTGCCGGACGGCAGGTTTGCCTGAAGCGAAGAGCGGACACCCTCAACCAGAATGAAGCCCATGATCGGGATGTTGATAGCGAGCGAGATCATGCGCGCACTCATGTCTATGCCCGATGCCATGCCGGAACGCGCCGGCGGCACCGCACCCGTGGTCGTGTTGGTGACTGGCGTATTGGTCAAGCCGAGCCCGATGCCGGAAAGAATGCAGCCGGGCAGCATCGTAAGCCAGTTCGCATTTTCGATGCCGCTGCCCAATTTCATCAGCATGAAACCGAGACCGATGGTGAACAGCCCGGCCGGTATGACAAGGCGTGGCTGATAACGCAGGGACAGACGCTCTGCCAGCGGCGGCATCACCAGCGCCGGCAGCGTGTAGGCAAGCAGGCCAAGACCGGCGGTGACGCTGTCATAACCGAGACCCGCCTGAAACCAGATCGGCAGATAGATCATGAAGGGCCAGAAGCTGATGTTCATTGCCGCCGAGCCGATGATGGCCCCGGAAAACGGCCGGATGCGGAACACGGAAAAATCAAACATCGGCCTTGGCGTGAGCTTTTCCACGATGAGAAACGCGATGAAGCTCGCGACGGACCCAGAAAGGATCAATAGCGCCGCCTGACTGGCAAAGCCGAGTTCAGGGCCTTGGGTGATAAAAAAGGCAAGGAGGAACACGGCCAGCGACAGCGTGGCGATACCGGCAAGATCAAGACGGGTCGCTTCCGGATCAAGCGATTCCCGCACGCCGCCGACTGCAAGCAGCAAAGTGCCCGCGCTGAGCGCCACGTGAACGAGGAACACCCATTCCCAGCTCCACAGCGCGACGATGGCCCCGCCGATAATCGGGCCAAAGCCCAGCCCTACGCCGGAGACGATGCCCCACCAGCCGAATGCCATGCCGCGCTCACCGGCCGTGCGGAACTGGTATGACAGGATGGCGATCTGGCACACCAGCATCGCACCGCCGCTCAGTCCCTGCAGGAAACGCGCCGCAATCAGCACCACCACATTTTCCGTCATTCCGCAGGCGAGAGACGAAAGCGCAAAAGCGGCAATGCTGGCAATGAAGACGCGCTTGCGGCCGAAGCGGTCTGCCAGCGCACCTGTCGCCATCAACACCACCGTCACGCCGATCGTATAGGCGTTCATGATCCACTGAAGCTGCCGGAAATCCGCATGCAGCACCTGTTCGAGTGTCGGCAGGATCGCCGGAACGCTGGAAATCTCCAGTCCGAACATCAGGGCGGAAAGACAGACGGCAGCGAGCGCCATGGCGCTTCTGCTGCCTGTGGGTGCGGTAACGGCAAGGGTCATTCTTCAGCCTTTCAAGGGTCGGGTCGCCAAAGCGAAATCCGGTCTGCGAGATTGGACGCAACCTAGCCAAAGCTTGACCATAACTGAATTGGATGATTGGCTATTTCAGAGACAACAAATTGGAATTACCGATATGCGCACGCTGGATGTGGATGCCGTCGAGGCTTTTGTCACCATTGCCGATATGCAGAGCTTCACCCGCGCTGCCGAAGCACTGGGAAGCACGCAGGGCGCCATCAGCGTCAAGCTCAAGCGGCTCGAGGACCGGCTCGGCCAGCGGCTGCTTGAGCGCACGCCCCGTTCGGTGCGGCTTTCGGCGCAAGGTGCGGTGTTTCTGGCGCCCGCCCGCGAATTCCTCGCCGCGCATGATCGTGCCCTTGCCGGCCTTTCATCCCCGCGCCGCCGTTTCGGCCTTGGCATTGCCGCCCATGTTGCGGGGCCGGAGGTGCCAACCCTTCTGGCGCGGCTCAATGCCCATGATCCCGGACTGACGATTGAAGTGCGCATGGACAATTCCCGTGTGCTGCTGGACGCCTTCGAGCGTGGCGAAATCGACGCCGCGATCATCCGGCGTGAAGACGACCGGCGCGACGGCGAGGTACTGGGGCCGGAGCATTTCGGCTGGTACGCCGCTCCGCAATTCGAACACCGTCAGGGTGAACCCCTGCGGTTGGCAGCACTTTCGCCCGCCTGCGGCGTGCGCGACATCGCTGCCCGCGCGCTGGATTCGGCCGCCATCGCCTGGACGGAGGTGTTTCTTGGCGGCACCTCGTCGATGGTTACGGCCGCGGTCTCGGCCGGTCTTGCCATTTCCGCCTTTTCCTGCCGTCTTGCACCGCCCGGCACGATCGAGGTCAGCCAGCGCTTCGGCCTGCCGTCGCTGCCCTCCACCGAGGTCGTGATGTTCTCCACCCTCACCGACAGCAGATCCCGCGAGGCGCTGCGCACGCTTGCCGCCGCATTCCGGGAGCATCGGCCGGGGTCGTAAGGAATGAGAATTGCCGGACAGACGGGACGCTGGATTTGCCTTGCCGACCCACCGTTCCGGCGTTATAGAAGAAATGTCGAAAAAGGCACGACTTGGTGTGGTCTAGCCCAAGTCCTTTCGGAAACGAAAGCTCTGTCCATGCCCCGCGCATGAGTCCCACGACGAACAACGACGCTGTCAAGGCGTCCAATTGTTCGTCCGTGTGGTTGTCAAAACGACGAGCCGCTCCGGTCGAACGACCAAAGGAGCATTTCATGTCAAATACCCCTCATATTTACGATGTCGTGATTGCCGGCGCCGGTCCCGTTGGGCTGTTTCTCGCCTGTGAGTTGCGGCTGGCAAAGCTCTCGGTGCTGGTCCTTGAGCAGGCCAGCGACCCTTCCTCGCCGCTCAAAAAACTTCCCTTCGGCATGCGCGGTCTTTCCGCACCCACCGTCGAAAGTTTCCATCGCCGGGGTCTGCTGGAGGACATAGCCGAAAATCAGCCGAAGAAAGAACCGCCAGACGGCAGCCATGGACTGACCGCGCACTGGATGCACCAGCAGCGCCGGCCAGGCGGCCATTTCGCCGGTATCCAGTTCTTCCACGACAATATCGATGCGTCGAAGTGGACCTATCGCCTACCGGATTCGACGCCGGTTACCTTGGCCTCCAGCATGGAAGAGATCGAAGCCATTCTGGAGAGACGCGCAACCGCCATGGGGGCCGAAATCAGGCGGGGCGCCGGCGTTGATGGTTTCGAACAGTCGGATGAGGTCGTGACCATTCGCGCCGGTGGCCAGATATTTCACGCACGGTGGCTCGTTGGCTGCGATGGTGGCCGCAGCACGGTGCGCAAGGCGGGCGGTTTCGATTTCGTCGGCACAGCTCCTGAATTTACCGGCTATTCCGTTGAGATCGAAATGGCGTATCCTGAAAAACTCGCTCCGGGCCGCCACTACACGTCGACCGGCATGTATACCTATCAAAAGCCCGGAACCATCGCGATGGTCGATTTCGACGGCGGCCGGTTTCACCGAACCCAGCCGATGACAACGGAGCATGTGCAGACTGTCCTGCGGCATGTCTCCGGCACCGACGTCACGGTTACTGGCCTCAGACTTGCAACGACATGGACGGATCGCGCCTATCAGGCCACGACCTATCGCAACGGCCGGATATTGCTGGCAGGCGATGCCGCGCATATCCACTCCCCGCTTGGCGGGCAGGGACTAAATCTCGGGCTTGGCGATGCGATCAATCTTGGCTGGAAACTTGCAGCGACGATCCGTGGCGATGCGCCGGACGGATTGCTGGACACCTATACCAGCGAGCGGCACCCGGTGGGTGCACAGGTCCTCGACTGGTCGCGCGCCCAGGTCGCTCTCATGCGCCCAAGCCGGAGCACGAGGGCGCTGGAGGCCATCATCCGCGACCTCATCGAGACCCGCGATGGTGCGACATATTTCGCCGAGCGCGTATGGGGTGTTTCCCTTCGTTATGAGCTTGGCGACCAACACCCACTTTTCGGCCGCAGCGTTCCGGATTTCGTACTGACCGATGGAAGGAAGACCGGCGAACTTCTGAGAGAGGGAAAAGCTCTGCTGTTGGACTTTGGCGCGAATGCATCGCTCGAAGCGTTGACTGGCCGCTGGAACGGGCGGGTTTCCTATGTCGCAGGCAACGCCATGGATGAGCTCGGATTGAGCGCCTTGCTGATACGTCCCGATGGCATCGTCGCCTGGGCCACGGAGTCCATTCCTGACAGGGAGAAACTTATAGAAGCCGCTGACAGATGGTTCGGCGCGGCTTAAAGTACAGCTGAAGCGGGAAATCAGCTTATGTCAGGTTGAAAAATTCGCACTACCTTCTTGAAAGCACCAATGAAGTGCTTTATCTATTTCGCATGAGCACGAAACTTTTGTCCAACGTCGTTCTGGCACTCAATCTTTCGAAGGAAGACCGGTCTTCCCTCGAAGAAACGCTGCTTGCCTATCGGCGTGCGATGGCGATCCTCGATCAGACCGAAGGCGCCAACCTCGTAGCGCTGCATGCGGCCGCCTACGAGGAAATCAGGGTCAAGACAGGTCTTCCCTCCCGCATGGTGACGCTGGCTTTGCGCGACCACAGCCAGCGTGATCCGCAGGAACCGGTGCGCGACATCCCGCTCGACAGCAAGCTGTTTTCGGTGAAGGGGCCGGACAGCCTCAGCATCGCCACCCTCTCGGGCCGCGTCGTCGTGCCCTATACCGTTCGTGGCTATCACGACGGCTGGAATGACTTTTCAGAAGCGCGTCTCGTTTTTGAAGGCGAAACCATCAGCATCCATGCCGGCATAAAAACCGGCTTCCAACCGAACAGGGAGGCTTCGATGAACAATGAAGGTATTCTCGGGCGGCTCGGGCGTGTCATCGCCGGTGTCATGAACAACGCCGTCGATGCGGCGGAGGCATCCAATCCGGTTGCCGTCGCGCAGCAGGCGGTGCGGGAAATTGCAAAGATCGCCGAGGAAGCCCGCTCCGCCCTCGGCGTGGCGGTTGCCGCAGGCCATCGTCTAAAGGCCAAAGCCGCCGATCTCGATGAGGAAATTCAGGACCTCGACGACAAGATCAGGATCGGGCTGGAGAACGGTCGCGAGGATCTGGCCCGAGCCGCAACCGGGTTGCAGATCGATCTGGAAGCGCAGCGTGAAGCGCTGAACAAGGCGATCCTTGAGAATGCCGCCGAAATTGCCGAAGCGGAAACAACCTTGCGCAGCATCGCTTCCGCAAAAGCGGATGCGCAAAAGCGGCTCGAAGACGCCAAGCGCGCCGAACGCGCCACACCGGCGGCGGTCGATGCAACCCCGTCGCAGCGCAATGATCGGCGCCTGGCCGAAGCGCTCGAAGCCATCGAAAGGGTGACCGGCACCCCCGCCAAGCCAAATACCGGAGCAGCGGAGGTGGAAGAACTTGGTCGCATGCAGCGCCAGAGCGCCATCGAAGCACGGCTCAAGGCTTTCCGTGAGGGACAACGCTGATGGAGGGCATTGTCCAGCCAGGCACAGCGCCCTTCTGGATCGCCCTCTTGACGGTCGCCGGCCTTGGCATCGTTGAACTCGTCTCGGTCCTGCTCGGCGTGTCGGCCTCGGGACTGCTGGACGACAGTTTCAGCCACCATGCGCCGGGCGATGCCGAAGCTGGATTACTTGGCAGCTGGATGTCCTGGCTCAATGCCGGCGGCGTGCCGCTTCTGGTTCTCGCGGTCATTCTGCTTTCGGCCTTTTCCGTCACCGGTTTCTTCATTCAGGGGCTGGCTTCCGCAACACTTCTCGGGCCATTGCCGCTTTCCGTGGCCGTGACCGGCGCCATTGCCGCCGCCATTCCGGCCACGCGGTCGCTTAGCCGTGCGGTTGCGAAGATCATTCCGCGCGATGAAACCAACGCGCTCGAGCAGGCCGACTTTCTGGGGCTTGTCGGCACGGTCACCATCGGGCCTCTCGATCAGGGCAAGCCCGGCACCGTGCGGGTCAAGGACCGGCATGACAATATTCACTTCCTGCGCGCACAGGCCGCATCCGGTCACACGATCGATACGGGTGCGCAGGTGCTGATCGTCGATGGGGCGGATGGCCTTTTCCAGGCCATCCCCGCACCGCCGGATCTGGAAAATTAATAATAGCGGGCACAACAGGGGTTAACTCACCATGGACTTCTTTTCTTTGAGCCTGATTGCCGGGGTCATCGTCACAGCAATCGTCGTCATCGGCATCATCATGGCATCGCTTTATACGCGTTCTACACGCGATAAAGCCTATGTCAGAACCGGCCTTGGCGGCAAAAAAGTCGTTCTCGACGGCGGCGCGATCATTCTGCCGATCTTCCATTCCTATTCCTGGGTCTCGCTCAGCACATTGCGGCTGGAGGTGAAGAGGTCCGAATTTGAATCGTTGATCACCAAGGATCGCATGCGCGCCGATATCACCGCCGAATTTTACGTGCGCGTGAAGCCGGACGCCGAAAATATCGCACTCGCTGCCCAGACACTCGGCGACCGGACAAATGATGCCGATGCGCTGAAATCCCTGGTCGAAGCGAAATTTGTCGACGGTCTGCGCTCGGTTGCCGCAACCATGTCGCTGCGCGACCTGCAGGAACAGCGCGCCGAATTCGTCAAATCCGTGCAGGCGGCCGTCGCGCATGACCTGCAATCCAACGGTCTGGAACTGGAATCGGTTTCGCTGACGCGGCTCGACCAGACCGACATCAAGCATTTCAACCCCAACAACACCTTCGATGCCGAAGGCCTGACGGCACTGACGCGGATCACCGAGGAGCGCAAACGCGAGCGCAACCAGATCGTCCGCGACAACGAAGTCGAGATCGCCACCAAGGACCGCGAGGCAGTCCTGCGACGCCTGACGATCGAACGCGAACAGCGCGATGCGGAACTGACGCAGGAACGCGATATCGCCAACAAGACTGCGGAAACCCGGGCAGAGGCGGCACGCGCCGAACAGGCGGCACGCCTGAACGAGGAGACCGCCAAGCTCGATACCGAACGCGGCATTGCCGAGCGGGATGCGGAAGCCCGTCAAGCGCGCGAGACCGCCCGCATCGAGGCCGAGCGCGGCATTGCCGAGCGCGAGGCGGAAGCCCGCAAGATCACCGAAACCGCCCGGATCGAAGCGGCAATCGCCGTTGCCCAGAAGGTGGAGCAGGAACAGGCTGCACGTGCCAAGGCGGATGAAGCCAAGGCAGCGGCCATTACCGCCGAAGAGCAGGTGGCAACCGCCCGCGAAGTGGAAATCGCCGAACGCGCCAAACGCATCGCCGTGATCGACGCCCGCAAGGCTGCCGAACAGGAAGCGACGGCGATCACCGTGAAGGCGGAAGCGGAGCGCGAAGCTGCGGAGAACCTCGCCGCCGCCGCCAAGATCGGTGCCGACGCCGAGGCGCAGGCCGCAAAAATCCGCGCCGAAGGCATCATCGCGCTTGGCGATGCGGAGGCGCAGGCGGAGCGGGCGAAGAACGATGCACGCAACGCACTTTCCGGCGACATCATCGAATTCGAACTTGCCCGCGCAAGGATCGCCATCATCCCCGAGGCGCTGGCCGAAGCGATGAAACCCATCGAGAAGATTTCCGACATCCGCATCTTCAGCGCCGGCAATCTGGCCGGTGCGCTCGGCGGCGGCAGCGACGGCCAAAGCGGCAATGGCCTGGGCGATCTTTCAAGCCAGCTGCTGAGCTTTACTGCGCAGAAGCCAGTTCTAGACGAAATCCTTGCACAGGCAGGCTTCAAGGGGGCGGACCCGACACAGGCCCTTCTCGCAGCTTCGATCACGAATGGCACGGGCCGGCCAACGTCGGAAAAACAGCCACGTAAGGAGACGTAAGGAGACGTAAGGAGGCCCCGGCACTCCTTCCGGCCGGCACTCCAGGCAACGACATCAAGCGCGGTCAATCTGACGATGGCCGCGCTCTTTCTGTTCTAGAGACACTCTCCGCGAGCCTGCCATGCGCATCGAAAGGGATGCGCATTAATCTTCCGGTGTTCGCTATTAATTAGCCGGCATTCAATTCACCCCGAGCAGTTTTCCGTGCCTGCAGTCCGACGATGAGTGCAGTACTCAATCCCACCAGCGGCACAGTCACCTGCCACATCACTCAATCACCTCACCTCGCATCAGAAACTTCGCAAGCGCGACGGTCGAAACGAAGCCGAGAATTGCGAGTATCAGAATGAAAGGAAGATAAAGGGCGTTTCCGGTTTTGATCGCCAGCACCAGCGCCTGCAATATTCCAATATTGTAGATCGTATCGATCGCCATGACACGATCCTGTGCCCTCGGCCCCTTGATCAGGCGATATGCGGCGAATGCCATGGCAAGCAGAAGCATCCCCTGGGCAAGGGTGGTGGACCAGTAAATAATATCTGCGATCAACATCAACGGCACCGTTCAACAGGGTCGTGCCGAAGAAAAATACCGGTCTGTTCAGGGCAATTATGAGAGATCATGGCCTTGCTCCACGTGTTCTTTAGACACGGGGCCGTCCCCATTTGATCCGGATGGCGCAGGTCGTCCTGCACGACTGCGTGCTATCACCAATGGCGCTTATCATCAAGGCGGCGGCCCGACTGCGCCATTGCTTTCAGGAGCCCTGCCATGCTATCGCTGACATCAACAGCTTGACAGAGCTTCGTTCGGGACGACCCGAATGCGACAGATTGCCGGGGACGACCCCAGATAGAGGTCGCCTGCAATGTCTGACAAAACTCCATCCTTTCTCCGCACTCCCTGGCCGAAATTCGTCGTGGCCTGGCTGGTCGTCGCCGTTTTCCATCTGTCCGGCCAGTCATGGCTTTCGCCTGATATGACGCCAGCCATTGCCATCTCGTGCTTTCTCGTACTCTTCGCCACAATCCTGATGGCGGCTTTCGGGGTCGTGAAAGAGGCCGATGAACTGGCCCATCAACTGGGTGAACCCTACGGAACGCTCATTCTCACGCTGTCGATCGTTGCAATCGAAGTGATCCTGATTGCGGCGGTGATGCTGGGGCCGAATGAGGCGCCGACAATCGGAAGAGATTCCATATTCGCAGTGATGATGATCATCCTCAACCTCGTGACAGGTATCTGCCTTCTGGCGGGCGCAATGCGTTATGGCGAGCAGGAATATAATGCGCCCGGCGCTGTTTCTTTCATTGCAATGACGGTCGTTCTGGCCGGCGTCGCGCTTCTTGTGCCGAACACGCTCCCCGCAGGCAATGGCACGTTTACCGCTCTCCAGGCCATCGTCATCTCCCTCGTGACCGTGATTGTCTACGGCAGTTTCCTCGCCCTCCAGATGGGCCGCTACCGCAGCCACTTCATGCAGCCCGCACCGGGCCGGATGTCGATCAGGCTGACAGAACCTCTCACGCGTCAGGCTCCAGACCATCCGACGGACGGTCATGCCAACAAAAAGAACATCGTTCATTCGATGTTTCTGATCGGATTGATGCTGCCGATCGTGCTGCTCGCACACGACCTCGCCATCGTTATCGATTACGGCGTTGCGCAGGCTGGCGCTCCGGTGGCCGTTGGCGGCGTTCTTATTGCGATCATCGTCTTTACGCCCGAATCGATCACGGCCGTGAAGGCCGCGTTGAACAACGAGACACAACGGGCAATCAATCTGTGCCTCGGTGCGTTTGTTTCAACTGTCGGGCTCACGGTCCCGGCGGTCCTGACGGTCGGCCTCGTCACCGGCAAAACGGTGATCTTCGGAATTTCGCCCACCGAAACCATCCTGTTTGCCCTGACGGTTGCGCTGACAACCCTGACCTATCTGGGCAGGCGAACCTCCGCGGCGCAGGGACTGTTGCATCTGATGCTGTTCGTCATCTTTGGTCTCCTGTTGTTTACGGCCTGAGACCACGGCATCGCGGGACGGCCCGCGCGCTTCAAACCAAACGGGGACGGGCCCCATGATCGCGAGATTCATGATGTGGAACGCGCCGCGGATGCTCTATCGGGACATTTCTGAAACGGTCGCACAAAGTGCAAATCAACGCTCGCCAGGCTGGGTGACGCGGATTTCAGCGGCCTTGATATTCGTTGTCGTCGCCAACCATATGGTCCGGTTTTCCCGCGCCGATGCGTTTGCCCGAAAACGATTGCCACCTGTCACCGATTTGGCTAAAAAGCCCTCGCGCGGGACGACCCGTGCCTCGAAACGTTCCGGGGACGGCCCTGACTCTCAATCTTGGGATCAGAATGGCCGATATACCGAACACCCTCCCTATTTCTAACTTTCCATCACACGCACGGTCTTCCTGCGTCCGGCACAGCCGTGACTTCGAACACCGGCGCATCCCCGTCATTGTCGCAATTTACTGAAGGACCTGTCATGGCCGGCCCCATCGATCAATTCGAAGTCAAACCTCTCGTTGAAATTACAGTCGGGGATATCGACCTCAGCTTCACCAATGCTTCGGCATACATGTTTCTCACCGTCACACTGGCGAGTTCATTCCTGCTTCTGGCAACCGGCAAAGCCCGTCTCGTGCCCGGCCGCTGGCAATCGAGCGCGGAGATGCTTTACCAGTTCGTCGCCAAGACCCTGCGTGACAATGCCGGCGAACAGGGGATGCGGTTCTTCCCCTTCGTGTTCTCGCTTTTCATGTTCATCCTGTTCGCGAACATGATCGGTATGTTTCCTTATGCCTTTACAGTAACGAGCCAGATCATCGTCACCTTCGGCCTCGCCATGATGGTGTTCGGCACCGTCACGCTCTATGGCCTGTTCAAACACGGCATTGGTTTTTTCGGCCTGTTCAAACCCGCAGGAATCCCGGCAATCCTGGCTCCCATCATCGTGCCGATTGAAATCATCTCCTATATTTCGCGCCCCGTCAGCCATTCCGTCCGCCTGTTTGCGGTCATGCTTGCGGGCCATATCACCCTGAAGGTCTTTGCAGGGTTTGTCGTCTCCCTCGCCAGCGTCAATGCGCTGGGGGTAATCGGCGCCATCGCGCCGCTCTTCATGACGGTCGCGATCACGGCTCTCGAATTCCTGATGGCCGGCATTCAGGCCTATGTATTCACTATGCTCACCTGCATGTATCTTAACGACGCACTGCATCCGGGACACTGAAACATCAGCGGCGTGCCGAACGTCCTTGTCCGCAAAAGGCCCGCAAAAGGGACGTCAGGCGCGCTGACGTTCCCCGGAAGGCCGGTGTCTGCGTTCAAGGATCAAACGCAGAAGCCCGCCGGCACGCAAAATGGCGATTTCCCCGCTTCTGTCGGAAGATCGATGATGCCGTAGCTGATGCCATTTACCTCACCGATCCAGGAGCGCCTCGACGGCAGGAATGTCGCACCGATACTCAGTACGGCGGCTGATCCGGACGGAGCAAACACCGTGCCGGCCGAGCAAGCCTCATCACCCCGACATGCGGCAGCCCAATTTCATATGGCTGTCGCCTATGCCGCCAAGAATGCCCATCGCGCCTCCTACGAGCGGCTTCTCAATCAGGGCCAGCATATGCTACGTCTCCAGTTCGAATATCTGGAACGAACCGGCGACGGCAATCTTTTGACGGACGAGCATGAACCGATGCTGAAAGCAATCCGGGCGAAGAATGTCGAGCTGGCCGATGAACTGGTCCATGCCCACACCCGGCAGTTTCAGGACAATTTCATCGCCTTCCTGTGTGAAAACTACACGACCGACATATCCTTCGGTCCGTCTGCAGCCGCGGAGTCATCATGTCCCTTTCTCAGAAAATTGGTTTTATCGGAACCGGAGCGATCACCGACGCGATGGTGCGGGGCTTGCTCCTGAAGCCTGCGGCCGTGCCGCATGTCATGGTGTCAGCGCGCAACGCGGACATCTCGACCGGGCTCGCTGCCGATTTTCGGCAGGTGATTGTTTCTGACGATAATCAGGCTATCGTCGACGGTTGCAATACCGTCGTGCTGGCAATTCGGCCGCAGATCGCCGAAGACGTCATCCGCCCGCTGCGATTCCGGAATGGGCAGAAGGTCATCAGCGTCGTTGCCGCAACCAGCCGCGAAGTGCTTTTCGACTGGATCGGCGCGGATGTCAGCCTAACGCAGGCGATTCCCCTGCCTTTCGTCGCACGGCGCAGGGGTGTCACGGCCATCTATCCGCCGGATGCCAATACATCGGAAATTTTTAACAGTCTTGGCAATGCGGTCGAATGCGAGACAAAGGCGGAATACGATCTTCTCGCCGCCGCTAGCGCCCTGATGGCCACCTATTTCGGCATCATGCAGCATACGACCGAATGGCTGGCCGAAAACGGCCTGCCGGACGAAAAGGGCCGCGCCTATCTCGCCCCGCTCTTCGCCGGTCTTTCCGAAGTGGCACAGCTTGCCGACAAGGACACCAGCTTCCTTGATCTCAGCGGTGAATTTGCCACCAAAGGCGGGCTAAACGAGCAGGTTTTGCAGGATTTTGACCGTAATGGCGGCTCCAGTGCGCTGAAGGGAGCGTTGAGCCGTGTCTTTGAGCGGATCACAAAATAGCCCGCGGCGGTGCATGACAAGGCCCGCGATAAACAGACCAACTGCCCGCGCAGATGGCGATGCTGGATTAGTGCCGATACTTATGGCAGATGCCCGATCCCGGCGCTCGTCTTACGCAGCAACTTCTCCACCATCGCAAGCAGAGAATTGAGTGGCCGGTCGTCACGGTAAAAGGGAACGTCTGCGCGAACACGCCGGTAGAGGGCGTGGGTGCCGGGCGCCATAACGGCATCTCCCGGCTGCATGTCATAGGCCTGCGTCGCACACATGATCTCAATCGAGAGAATGGTTTCCAGATTGGCGATGATGGAAAGCGCCTTGTCCGCCGCCGGCGTGGCGTGAGTGAGAATATCCTCCTGCAAGGCGGAGGTAATGCCGCCATCCAGACTGGCGGGCGCAGCCAGCCGCCGGTTTTCCGCCACCAGCGCCGCCGCCGTATATTGAATGATCATGAAACCGGAACAGACACCGCTGCCTTCCGCCAGAAAGGCGGGCAGGCCGCTGACCAGCGGATTGACCAGACGGTCGATCCGGCGCTCCGCAATACTTGCCAGTTCTGCAGCGGCGACGGCCAGACCATCCATCGCAAGCCCCAATGCCGCGCCAACCGCATGGGCCTGCGAATGCACCTGCGGCATATCAGGCGAACCGGTAACCACCGGATTGTCCGTAACACTTGCCAGTTCGCGATTCACCACTTCGCCGATCTGAGCGACGCTGTCGCGAATGGCGCCGTGGATTTGCGGCACGGCGCGAAGACTGAGCGGATCCTGCGTGCGCGACCCAGCCGAGCGAGCCAAGAGGGGGCTATGCGCCAGCAGATGGCGGAGATTGTTTCCAACGGTCTGAAGCCCCGGGGATGTGCGCAGAGCAAGCGGCACCGCCGAGAAAGGATCGGGCTGCGCGCCCAGATTTTCATAACTCATTGCTGCGGCCGCATCCGCCCAATCCAGCAGATTTTCCATATGCGACAGCGCCAGACAGGCAAGTCCGGTGGCGCAGGGCGTTCCGTTGACGAGGCTCAGCCCTTCCTTGGCCAGAGGCACAAGCGGAGAGAGACCGACCGCCCCCAGCGCCTGCCCGCCGGAAAGCTTTTCACCATCACGCACCGCCTCGCCTTCGCCGATCAATACCAACCCGATTGCCGCGGCATGGGTGAGATACCCGACCGAACCGCGTGAGGGAATGACGGGCAAAACATCCGCATTCAAAAGGGCCAGCAGCGCCTCGACGGTTTCCACGCGGATGCCGGAAAAACCATGGGCGAAATTGACGATCTGCGCGGCCATGATGGCACGTGTCTGCTCCCGCCCCAGCGGTTCTCCGACCCCGCAGGAATGGCTGAGCAGGATGTTTCGCGACAGGGCCTGTTGCCGATCCCTGTCCACGATCACATCGCACAGGGCACCGACACCGGTATTGATGCCGTAGCCACGCACGCCTTTCGACACCAGCGCCTCGACAATATCACGCGCCGCAGCGATACGCTTCCACGCGGCATCGGCAAGCTGCAGTCGTGCACCTTTTGCCACCATGGCGACATCCCGCCACGAGATGCCCTGATCGATGACAACGCTCTCAATCATGGTGGGCGACCGCCGCACCCGTGCGACGCTGCACGAAACGGGCGACATAGTCATTGGCGGGGCGATTGAGAATATCGTCCGGCGTTCCGACCTGCACCAGTTTCCCGTCCTTCAGAATCGCGATCTGCGCACCGATACGCAGCGCCTCATCAAGATCATGCGTGATGAAGACGATGGTTTTCGAGAGGTTCTTCTCCAGTTGCAGAAGCTGATCCTGCATATCGGCGCGGATCAGCGGATCGAGAGCCGAAAATGCCTCATCCATCAGAATAACGTCGGTATCGGCAGCGAGAGCCCGCGCAAGGCCGACACGCTGCTTCATGCCGCCGGAAAGCTGATGGGGCATCTTGTTTTCATAGCCGGCAAGCCCGACGGTCTCGATCCATTGCATGCCGATCGGGTTTGCTTCCGCCTTTGAGAGGCCGCGTACACGCTGGCCATAAACGACATTCTGCATAACCGTGCGGTGTGGCATCAGGCCGAAATTCTGGAACACCATGCTGACACGGCGATTGCGGAAGTCGCGCAGGTCCTTGGCGCTCAGATCAAGCACATTGCTGCCGCCAACCAGGATTTCACCGCTCGTCGGTTCGATCAGACGGTTGATATGGCGCACAAGCGTCGATTTTCCGGAACCCGACAATCCCATGATGACGAAGATGCGGCTGCCGGCAATATCGAGGCTGACATCATCGAGGCCGACGCTGCAACCGGTCTTGGCCAATATTTCAGCCTTGTCGGCACCGTCCTTCGTCATGGCGAGCGCGGCTTTCCAGTTACCGCCGAAAATTTTGGAAACGTTACGGATTGCGATATCAGTCATCGCCGCGCTCCTTCCGGCTGGATTGGCCGAAGCCCTGCGTAATACGGTCGAGGACGATGGCGAGAATGACGATGCCGAGACCCGCTTCGAGACCCTTTCCGACATCCAGTGTCTGAATCCCGTTCAGGACCTGTTCGCCCAGACCACGCGCGCCGATCATCGAAGCGACCACCACCATGGAAAGAGCCATCATGATCGTCTGGTTCAGACCGGCCATGATTGTGGGTGTGGCCAGCGGCAGTTCGACCCCGAACAGGATCTGCGACGGGCTGCTGCCGAAAGCGGTTGCCGCCTCCACCACTTCGCGATCCACCTGGCGGATGCCGAGATCGGTCAGGCGGATCAGCGGTGGTACGGCATAGATGATGGTCGCGAGCACTGCCGGGACCTTGCCAAGACCGAAAAGCATGATTGCCGGGATCAGATAAACGAAACTCGGCATCGTCTGCATGACGTCAAGGACAGGCAGCGTGATACGCCGCATGATCTGGCTCTTGGCGAGCCAGATACCGACCGGGACACCGATGATGATGGAAATCAGGCTGGCGATGAGCATCAGCGCCAGCGTCTGCATCGTCAGGTCCCA
The DNA here is from genome assembly GCF_009498615.1 of Agrobacterium sp. ICMP 6402. Taxonomy (NCBI): domain Bacteria; kingdom Pseudomonadati; phylum Pseudomonadota; class Alphaproteobacteria; order Hyphomicrobiales; family Rhizobiaceae; genus Agrobacterium; species Agrobacterium sp. ICMP 6402. The sequence continues at coordinate 70,442 of NZ_QSNV01000006.1, read as the reverse complement.
AAGGCCGAGGGCGCCGACGACCAGCAGCATGACCCCGACCATGAGGACAAGCGAAATCTTGCGCGCCGCAAACCATGCCAGCACCAGAAAGGCAAGCAGGACCAGCCACCATGGCAGGCCGCGCAATATCCATTCCATGAACAGGATAACCTGCAGAATGGTCTGCGAAATAGCCTTGAAGACGAAGCCGTAGTTGACCACAAGCGACTGGACGAAGTCGTTGATCGGGCCACGAATGGAAATATGAAAAGTCTCAGGAAACATCGGGTGGCGTCCTCGCACTTTGCCGTCTTCCGTCCCCGACGGTCACGGCTCTGACGGGAAAAGAAAAAGCCGCATGCCAATCCGGCATGCGGCCCCGTGATTGCTACTTGATCGCGGCTTCGATGCGGGTTTTGGCCTCCGGCGACACCCATGCGCCCCAGATATCGCCCTTGGTCTTCAGGAAGCGCGTCGCTGCGGCTACCGCATCGGCCTTTTCGTCAACCATGTAAGCGAGGCTGGAATTGACCTCCTCGAGCGGGAAGGTCGCCTTGCCGAGGATTTCGATAATATCCGGCGCAGCCTTGGCGAAGTCGCTGTTGACGCCGTAAGCAACCTCAACCGCCGGGAAAGCGCATCCCGCCTCCCGCTTGCCATCGGCGCTTGTCAGGTCCTTCCAGCAGGCTTCGGTGTAGGCCGGCTCGGAAAGCTGCACGAGCTTGTATTTGCCCATGATTGCGGTCGGGCTCCAGTAATAGAACAGCAGCGGTTCGCCCTGAAGATAGGCGGCGCTGATCCCCGCATCCAGCGCCGTGCCCGTGCCGGGGCGGAAGTTCACGTAGGTCGTGTCGAGCTTGTAGGCCTGAAGCTTGGCGGTATTGACACCCTCACAGGTCCAGCCCGATGGGCAATTGAGAAAACGCCCCTTGGACGGCTCTTCGGGATCCTGAAAGAGGGCGGCGATCTTCGGATCGGAAAGCTGCTCGACACTTTTCAGGTCGGGGGCCTTTGCCTCTATGCCCTTTGTGGCGTCGCCCTTGATCAGATATTCAGGAACAAACCAGCCTTCGGAGGCGCCCACGAAGGTCTTGCCGACCGAGGTAACCTGTCCTGCGGCAGCGGCCTTGTTCCAGACGTCGGACCGGCCGATCCATTCCTCGGCAAAAATCTGAACGTCGTTATTGGCCGTGGCCTGTTCCAGGGTCACCGAATTGCCGGGAATGGAATCAACCTTGCAATCATATCCCTTCGACAGAATGGCCTTCATGACTTCGGTGACGAAGGCGCCGCTTTCCCAGTCGATGCCGGCGAAAGTAACAGTCTTCCCCTCGCCGCAATAGCTGGCTGCATGGGCCGACCCCAAGGGCAGCGCCGCAAACAGGGCAGTGGCGGCAAGCGCGAATTTAAATTTTGCATTCAACATCTTATTCCCCTTTTTGATTGATGGTTGGCATGTTGTCGGCACAAATTCATGCGGTGCCGGCGCAGGATCTCCCTGAAAATATGATGAACGAATATCGACCTTTCGTCGGGTCAGCAGGACCGTTCGCAGCAGGCGCTAACAAGACACCTATTCCCTGCCGGCAACGAAAGTAACTTCCCTTAAGTTCACTATACAACTTTGATGAAACAGCTTGGGTGATAGAGAATGGCAGCAAGCCGGAACGGCAATGGAAGAGCGACTGGAGAGCCGGCACCGTCCGAACCCTGAACGCGGCCAATCCAGCCGTCTCGCGCCGAAACCTATGCGGTCGTCTGCAAACCATCGGAACCATAAACGGTTCATAACCACGCATTCACAGCCCTTTCTCCCGATATCGGCGAGCCAGCCTGCACTCTCCTTTCGGAGCCGGTCGGCACGCGGACATCCTCACCTCAACCACTCACGAGAAAAATGCGCCTGCAAAAGATCGATTTTTCAACTCCCCATCGATGCTTCACAAGTTGTATATGTAACTTTGCATGGTTTTAGGAGACAAGCAAGTGCAAAGATGATATTTTGCATGCGTCCGTAATGCTGGTTATATTTTAGGCAATCTGCCGATTTTTAGGGAGTTTAAATGCCGTTCGTGATCGAAAGCGACCTTGCTACATCCAGCGAGTATCCTTCTTTACCACTCTATGAGCGTGTGAAAACGCAAATCAAGGCGAAGATCGCGAGCGGCGAATGGCCCCTCCACCACCGGGTCCCTTCCGAAAACGAGATGGTGGAGATGCTGGGCGTCAGCCGGATGACGGCAAACCGCGCCCTGCGGGAACTTGCGACCGAAGGTGTCATCGTACGTGTTCAGGGACGCGGTTCATTTGTCGCATCGAAAAAAAGAAGCGCCGCCATGATGGGTGTGCGAAACATCGCCGACGAGATCAAGGAACGAGGCTCTTCCCACCAGGCGAGCCTGATCCTGGCGCAGACCGAGGTATGCGGTCCCGATCTTGCCTCGGCGCTGGAGATCGACGTTGGCGCCAAGATTTTCCATTCGATCATCGTTCATCACGAAGACGACGTACCGATCCAGCTGGAAGACCGTTTCGTGAATGCAGCGGTTGCCCCGGACTATTTACAGCAGGATTTCAGCTCCATGACCCCGAATGCCTATCTGACGGCATTGGCGCCAATTTCCCGAACCGAACAGTTCATCGAAGCCGCAGCGCCCCAGCCATGGGAATGCAAATTGCTGGCGATCGGCCGGCACGAGCCCTGCCTGCAGGTTCGGCGGCGGACCTGGTCTTCCAGCCGCGCGGTAACATCGGTACGGTTATTATATCCCGGAAGCCGCTATCGACTCGAAAGTCAGGAATAAGGGCTGTCAATGTGGCCATTGGCCAAAGGGTCACAATCTGGCGTCTTCATCCAAGTGTGCACCATCACATCGACCTCGCTGCGAGGAAATTGGCAAGCTACTGATTAGCTAAGTTTTTTCGGGAATTTATCTATTTTCTCATCCGCGAATACCACAGAATTTGCGGTTGTACTTTATGCTGTATTTCATCCTGCAGTTTTCTAGGTCCCGTCGTTAAGGATTTGTTAACCAAATCGAGACGAGTATTAGATTATTCTAATTACCCGCTATTGGGGTGATCCTGCGTTATGACCGAGGAAATCAGCAGCGCAGCCGCTTGGGGAGAGAGCATGAAGTTCGCAACATCAGGCTACCTATTATCACTTGCGGCGTGCGCCCTTGCGCCGTCATCAGGCATGGCGCAGGTCGCCACCTCAAACTTCACGGTACAGATCACCATTCAGGCAGCATGCCAGATAAACTCGGCCGGCAATCTGGATTTCGGCACCAATGGTGTCATCAGCAGCAATATTGACGCGACCAGTCAGGTCGTCGTTCAATGCACCTCCAGCACACCCTTCAGTCTTGGCCTGAGCGCCGGCGCCGGTTCGGGCGCCACTGTCGCCAGCCGTCTGATGACCTCCCCGGCGGGTGCCACCATTGCATACTCGCTCTATACGACTGCGGCACATACCACGGTGTGGGGCAATACCGTGGGGACGGATCGCCAGACAGGAACGGGAACCGGAGCGCCGCAAACATTCACGGTCTATGGGCGCGTACCTGCCCAGACGACACCTGCGGTCGGCGTCTATACCGATACGGTGACGGCCACGCTCAATTACTGATCGCCATAGGGAGGATCGCGCATGCGTCTTTTTACCTTAGCGGCTGCGTTTATTGCCGGTTTGAATGTCTCACCTTCACACGCCGCATCTTTGCGGGTTTCACCAGTCATTCTGGATTTAAGAGCGCCCGCAGCGGCGTCCAGCCTGCGCATATGGAATGATGCGAAAACGCCCATCAACGTTCAGGTCAGGATATTCCGCTGGACCCAGCAAAACGGCTCAGACGTCTACACCGCGGCAGGGGACGTCGTCGCCAGCCCGCCAATGACGCAGCTGAAACCGGGCGCCGAGAACCTTATTCGCATCGTCCGGCTTTCCAAAACCCCCATCAGGGCGGAAGAGAGCTATCGCGTCATCGTGGATGAATTGCCCGCTGCGGGGAGACCCCAGTCCGGCACCGTCAATCTGGTCGTTCGCCACTCCATACCGGTTTTCTTTTCGCCCGCTTCCACAGGCGATGCCGAGCCGGTCTGGTCGATAACGCCACAGGGCAAAGGTTACAGGGTGTCCGTTTCCAATAATGGTCAGAAACGGATACGGATCGCCAACCTGAAAGTTCTGGGCAGCAACGGGCAAGCGGTTGCCCAGCAGCAGGGCCTGGTGGGCTACGTGCTCGGCAAATCCGGCGCAAGCTTTCTTGTTCCGGCAACCGGCGGCAAAAAAGCTGGTGGCGCACTGAAGATTTCGGCTGAGAGCGAAGGCGGCCCCGTCAATGCGACGGCGCGCGTCAACGGCGGCTGACCTTGCCGTTTTGACGATTGCAGGTTTGACGATCTTTTCATCGAGCAGTTTATCCGTGGCGCAGGATTTGCCCCCTGCGACGCCGCCCGCTTCTTTTGCCGCAAAAGAAGCCGGGCAATTGCAGCTCGAAGTCTACATCAATGATGTTTCAACGGAACTGATCGCCACATTTCGTCAAAACGACGCCGGGTCGCTTCTTATCGAACCGGAGCAGCTGAACAACATCGGGATTTCTCCGGTTGAAAGCGCTGCAGGCGATGATGGCTGGATCGATGTCTCCAGGCTGCCGGATGTAGTGACGCGTTATGATGAAAGCACGCAGTCGGTCCATTTTACCCTGCCCACGGCGGCACGGGCGAGCAAGGTCATCGACGCATCCGGCAGGAGCGCTGAGGAGGAAGACGAGGATGTGCAGGAAAAGGCCACAAGCGATTTTGGAGGTCTGGTGAACTACACGATCTACGGCTCGTCCGGCGGCAACAAATGGTCGGACCTGACCGACTTCAACGGTGTCTCCGCCCTTTTGGAAAGCCGGGTGTTCGGCCCGCTGGGCGTGCTGTCTTCGTCTCAGGTCTTGAGCACATCCCGCCTGTCGCAATTCGACACCCAGCGCCTCGACACCACCTGGAGCTACTCCGATGAGGACAGCCTGACGACATACCGGGCCGGAGACCTGATCACCGGCGGGCTGAGCTGGACACGTCCGACGCGGTTGGGCGGTTTGCAGATCCGCCGAAACTTTGATCTGCGGCCGGATATCGTCACCATGCCGATGCCTGAATTTGCGGGCTCCGCAGCGGTGCCTTCCACCGTCGATGTCTATGTCAACAATATCCGCCGCCTGTCGCAGGAGGTTCCCGAGGGAACATTCTCCATCACTAATCTTCCGGTCATCAGCGGTGCGGGCAATGCAAGACTGGTGGTGCGGGATGCGCTGGGGCGCGAAACCGTGTCCGAAACGCCTTTTTATACCTCGCCGGATCTGCTCGCGCAGGGTCTCATCGATTTTTCCGCCGAGCTTGGCTTTGCCCGGCGCAATTACGGCACCTCGTCTTTCGATTATGATGACAGGCCCCTCGGTTCTGCGACGGTGCGTTATGGATTATCGGACGGGTTGACGCTGGAGGGCCACGCCGAAGGCGGTGAGGATTTCTACAATATCGGCTTCGGCGGCGTCTTCACGCTTGGAGCCCATGGGCTGGCGGCGGTTTCGGGCGCATCGAGCCGTTTCGGCGCGGAAAACGGTTATCAGCTTTCCGCGAATGTCGAAGCCGAATTGCTTGGAGTACGGTTAAACGCCCGCTCACAACGCACATTCGGCGACTATAACGATATGGCATCCGTTTCCGCCGATACATCGAAAGTCCGCACGATAGCCGGCCTGCTCAGTGCGCGGCCGCCGCGTGCGCTCGACCAGATTTCCGTTTCCACGCAACTTGGTTTCGATGAGACGAGCCTTAACTTCTCCTACACACAGCTGGAAACTTTCGATGAGAGAAAATCCCGGCTGCTTGGCCTTTCCGCCACACGGCCCTTCGGCGAAAACGGCAATATCTTCATCACCGCTTATAAGGACCTCGAGGACAGCCAGTCCTACGGCATCTATGCCGGCCTCTCCTGGTCCTTCGGCGGCGGCGTCTCCGGTTCGGCCGGCATGTCGTCCGATGCGGACGGATATTCCCTGACGGCCGAAGTCGGAAAATCCGAGGAACAGGCGGAGGGAAGTTATGGCTGGCGTCTGCGCGGTTCGATGGGGGGCAACGATATCGCCTCCGCCTCCGGCAGTTATCGCGGCAGCGTCGCACGCGTGTCGGCCGGTGTCGATCAATTCAACCGCACGACACAGGCCTATGCCCAGATCGACGGATCGATAGCGCTGGCCGGCGGCGATGTCTTTATTGGAAACCGGATCGATGACGCCTTCGCCGTCGTGGATGCCGGCGCGCCCGGCGTCGATATTCTGCTGGAAAACCGCCCCATCGGCCAGACGAACCGACGCGGAAAAATACTGCTTCCGAACCTGCGGTCCTATGACGTCAACAACATCACGCTGGACCCCAGCAATCTTCCCGTCGATGCCCGCATCGACACGACAAAACAAACGGTCACACCGACAGAGCGCGCGGGAGCAGTCGTCAACTTCGAGGTGGAAACCGGGGGGCAGGTGGCGCTGGTGACGCTGAAGGACGAAAGCGGCCAGTTTATCGAAACCGGATCGACCGGCAAGATCGACGGTGAGCGTGACTTCATCGTCGGTTATGACGGGCAGGCCTATCTCGATAATATCGGCGAAACACATCGGCTTTCCATCACGCAACCCACGAAGGGAGAGTGCGAAGCGCAGATTACCGTTTCCCCTGCCGCCAAGACACGCGCCACCCTTGAAGCCATATGCAGGAGCGTTCAATGAAGGTTCTGACCCGCGCTGCCCTCGCCATCGCCGCTTTCCTGTTCGGGACACCGGTTCTGGCGCAAAGCTGCAGCTTCAGCATGTCGGACATGAGTTTCGGCTTCGTCAACCTTACAAGCGGCAGCGCCGTGGATACCACCGCAACATTGTCGGTCACCTGCTCCAACCCTTTGTCGCTGGCGCTTTCCATCCGCATCTGCCCCAACATCAACGCCGGCAGCGGCGGGCAATCGGGCGGTATCCGACGGATGCTGCAAGGCAGTAACATCCTCAATTATCAGCTGTACCAGAATTCCGGACGCACAACGCCCTGGGGATCGGTCACCCAGCCCGCGCTCGGATCACCTCCGCCTATCGATATGGCGCTGCCCCTCCTCCTCAACAGCACGAGCCGTACCGTTTACGGCAGGATTACCGCCGGTCAGGCCGCCGCAGCCCGTGGCCCCTACCTCTCCAGCTTTGCCGGCGCCGAGACCAACTTTACCTATACGTCATTTCTTTTATTGGCACCGAACTGCTCCGACATAACCCAAAACCCGACACAGGTGCCATTCAACGTTACGGCTGCGGTATCACCGACCTGCATTGTCTCGGCGCAAAACATCAATTTCGGCAGTCATGGCGTTCTCAACACCGCAGTCGATGCGACGGGTGCCATCGCTCTTACCTGCACCAGCAACCTGAATTACAGCGTCGCCCTCAACGGCGGCCTGAGCAACAGCCCACCGGCTTCGCGCCAGATGGTGCTGGCCGGCGGATCGATAACCTACGGGCTCTATCGCGACGTCAACCGCACGAATGTCTGGGGAAGTACGGCTGGCCAAATCACCACCGGCACCGGAACCGGCAGCCTGCAGACACTGCCCGTCTATGGTCGCGTCCCGGCGCAGAATACACCGGCGCCGGGAGTTTACAGCGATACCGTCGTTGTGACGGTGAGTTACTGAGTGATGTACCGCGCCGATTACCCATGCAACGCCGCGGTAAGCCAGGACGCCGCGCGGTCGATCGTCATTGTCCTTCGCGATTTGAACGGCAGGACAACGTTGTAGTGGGTGCCGGAAGGCATTCGGGTGTCATCAAAGGGTGCCCTGATCGCCAAAAACTGGACCGTTTTTGATTGGAGTTTTTCGCGCCAGAATCCCGGCGCGGATCAGCGAGGCGACCTATTTCAATTGGCGTAAGAAATATGCAGGCCTTCTGCCTGACGATATGCGTCGCCTGAAGGCTTTGGAAGAGGAGAACAGCCGCCTGAAGCGGATTGCCGCCGACCTGACGCTGGACCGGGAAATGTTGCAAGACGTTATCCGCGCAAAGCTCTGAGGTCTGCACGCAAGCGTAAGCTGATCGGCGGGATGCAGGTTGATTGGGGGATTTCGATTGACGGGCTTGCAAAGTCCTGAGGTTCGACACCTCGAACTACCACGAAGTTGAACGGCAGGGGGTCGTCAATTCCGGTGTCGGGAGCGCGTTGAGGCAACCGTGTTAGGGCCTTCAGACAGGTGAGTGGGTCGACGCCACAGGCGCGACGAGTAAGCATCAGGCTGCAGATCACCGCGCTGGCCTTGGCGCCCTCGACGCTGTCGCTGAACAGCCACGATTTTATTCCGGTCGCAAAAACTCTGATATCGCGTTCAAGAATGTCGTTGTCGATCGGCATTCTGCCGTCACTGGTATAGCGCGTCAGAGACGCCCACTGGTTTAGAGCGTGGGACACGGCGTCATCCAGCTTGGTGTCCGGGAAGACCTTTGGCGCAATGTTGTCGAGCCACACCTTTAGGGCGTTCAGGAGGGGCAAGCTGTGCTGTCGGCGGAAACGGCGTATACAGTCGACCTTCGTCTCCCCGGCATATGGGATGTTGTCTCCTGCCTGCTTTTCGATCCGGTAGAGTTGCTCGAAGAACCGGAGTGCCTGTTCCGGCGGTACGCCGGCCCGCTCGAAGGTCTGGGCAACGCGGTAGAGCGGTGCGCCATCGACGTATTTGTGAACAAGCGTGAAGGCCAGCGTTGAAGCCGTAGCAATGCTGCCAGGCAGGGGTCGTGTCGGCATCGGAGCGATCACGACAGGCGTGTTGATCCCCCGTGCGGTCGCAATGGCGGCAAGCGTACTTGAGCCGAACATTCTGCAGAGCCTTGTTGCCCCATCCCAGATGGGGCTCGACCCAGTGAGCGCGTCGAAAAATTAAAATATTAAACTATCGCCATTGCGTATTTCTCAGATTATTTGTAGTAATAATTAGAGGTATATTGTTTATTTAGAATATTATTTGAAAAATTGAAAAAATACTTAGCCGTGATGAAATTCGAGAATTACGCGGCATTGTCGTGTGGAGGCACGTCCAAACAAGGAAGAGCCGGAATTAGGCCTCCGCGGAAGATACTACAAAAGACCCGGAAGGAAATTTGTGTGACGACATTGGCCCACGATACTGGTTCGCAACGTTCCGAAAGCGAAAATGTCGCAACTGGTTTGCGCGTTCGGCTGCTTGAAGAGCGCGATACGACCCAGGTGCGCGAAATCATGAAGCAGCATCACGCTTCGACAGTTTTTCGCGATCAGGCATTTTCGGACTGGAAGCTCAACGAGCATTTCAATCTGATCCTGTCACGCCCTCCGCGCATGGTTTGCCCTGTGGCGCTTTGGAATGGCCGGCCGGTTGGCGTGGCATGGGCAATTGCCGATTCCTATATGCTGAGCGATGGGCCTTTGTTTGTAACCGTACAGGTCATTGCTGTGGATTTGACGTTGCCTGCAATCCGTCGTGCGAAAGTGTTTCTGGCACTGGTGGCGGCCATCAAAAAATGGGCCGCGTCTCTCCATGCAAGCCACTCATTCATTCACGTGACAACCGGCTCGCGTATTGAGGCAACAGATCGGTTGATGAAAGCTGCGGGGGCTATGTTAGTGGGTGGGGCATATGTTACATAAAATTTCGAGTTTATTTTAATAAATATCATTATTATCAAAAAACACGGAATCCGCATGAAAAGGATAGCCATATTATTCGGATACACTATATATATATTATTTATTTCCTTTTTTGTACTCATTGTTGCGGGATTGTTGTGGTACGGGTTCACAGACTTAAGGGGATCTCAAACATATTTCGAGGGAAACCCTGCTGAGTACCATCTTTGGGCCAATCGCCATGTAAGGACAGCTACACCGGATATGATAATCCAAGATTATTATAATAATGGGTTTAAAACTGTATGTGTATTTCCGAATGATGAAAGCGATCCAAAGCAAAGTGCAGCTTTCGAAGGAATCTCAATAAAAAAAATAGTTGGCGGTGAGGATGTTGATGTTTTCCCGCTTGGTTATCTTTTTCGTGTTTACTGGGTCAATAAATCTGGTGAAGCAATCGTGTGGAACTTTGATGAGCGTCGATTTGCTATCTCGTTTGGACCGGAACCACGGAATCACGACAAATTTGGTTGCAGGTTTGATTTGGTTGCTCGTGTTTCTTTTACAATTAAGGACGGAATTGTGGCGGCGTACATAAGTGATAACCATTTGGGGATAAGTGATGGATTGGTGGAGTGACGTTAAAGAATGGTCTTATAGCAACTTTACCCCTGCAGGTTGGGAAGATTGGGCCAAGTCTCAAAACGCTCACTATCAAGACGCAGCGGTAAGTTTGAATTCTAAAAACAATTTAGGATTTACCACGGAGAATATGGACTCATTGAAGCACACTATCGCCGCAGCTTATGGGGCCAACGCTGAAGGTAGATTTACTACAAGTCTTAGAGGATATGGCAATGAGATTGTTGCCGGAGCGAAAGGGAGAGACGGGTGGAATGAACACATCAAAGATATGTATAATAATGAGGTGGGGATGGCCGCGGCTTCGTGGCTGAAAGGCAGTCTAAATCGACCGGCCACCAACGCAGACATTGATGTTGTAGTAAGTCGACTAGCCAGAGCCGGCGAAATCGAGCGATCTGCTACCAAGTCAGAAGGTAGTTGGGGAAACGCGTTGAAGGCGGTCGTCTACCTTGGCGTTCCATTGAATTATGCCGCCCATCGCAATGTGTATGCTGCCTTAGACAAAATGAAACCAGACATCCTCAATGAGTTGAAAATGTCAGCTCAGTGCTTCCCTGCTGATGTTCTCATCACATCCGGCTCCGGCAAATCTGTATTCATATCCGACCTTCGTATCGGCGACGTCGTTTTAGCTTTCGATCCATCAACTGCCCTTGGGCGCGGCGCCTTCGTGCCGCGTCGGGTTACGCATCTGTTCCGCAATGTGACGACGTCTTGGCTGAAACTGACGTGGCAGGAAGCCGGCGAACCGCATGAACTCATCTGCACCCCCGGCCACCATTTTCTCGATCAATTTGGCAATTTCCCACCAATCGAAGAATTGATAGCGGCAGGCCGGGCGACCCTCGTTCTAGCATCGGGCGAGCTTGTCGAGGTTTCCGCCGAGCGCATTGTTTATTCGGTCGAGACGGCTGATCTGTTCGAGAAGGCCAAAGTCCAGGGCGCGGTGGCGGGCGCCACCGCCTTTCAGCCCGTTGTTGTAGAGGGCTGGCAGACTTATAATTTCGAAGTTGAGGACCTTCACACCTACGTTGCTGGTGGTGTGCGAGTTCACAACATTTCCGCCGATTGGGCGCACGATGAGGATCGAGCTCTTGCAAAAACCCTACAGGCTCTCGTTGTCAGTAAGGTACCTATCGAATATGCGGTTAGCCTCGGGCAAGGCGTCAGGGGTGTTGATGAAGATCGACGGACGGGGCAGCTTGTTGGCTTTACAACGGCCGGTCGCGCCATTCCATTAGATCGTACGGTTTATACTACTTTGCTTGCCGAGCGTGGCGGCGAGACCGCTTCTACCATAGACCGAGCTGAAATCGCAGCGCGCGGAGCAATAGAAAGAGGCGCTAGCAGATCTGATGCTCGAGCGGCGGCCTATGGCGAGGCGCAAAGGTGGGGTCTCGATACATACGAAGGCTTTGACCAAGTAATAGACCGTGCGATGAGACAACAAGCTGCTTCTCGAGGGACGAAAACCGGCGCGCAACCGTCCGGTTCCTCCGGCAAGGGCGGCGGCGGTGACGGCCAGTCGGAAAATTCCAGATCCTCAAGTAGATCGGAATCGTCCTCCGGCAGTTCCGGCAAGCCAATTCTTCTCGATCTAAACGGCGACGGTCTTTCCATTGACAGGCTGCGTGAATCCTCACAATTCATCGATTTTGACGGCGACGGTTATCTGCGACGCACGGCTTGGGCACAAAATGGTGACGGCGTACTCATTCTGGATGCAAACGGCGATGGCGTGATCACAAGGTCCAGCGAATTTGTATTTACGGATTGGGACCCGTCAGCTTCCGGCGATCTGGAAGCCGTCAAGAATGTTTTCGATACGAACCGGAATGGCAAGCTCGATGCTGGGGATACGCGTTGGAATGCGTTCAAGGTGTCGATCAATGGTCAGCTCAAATCATTGAAGGAACTGGGCATCGCGTCCATCGATCTGACGCCCAAAGGTAGCGGGCAGAGTTTTTCCGACGGCTCGGCGATTGTTGGTACGACCACTTTCACGCGGTCTGATGGCAGCACGGGTATGGTGGGTGACGCAATCCTTGCAAACGATCAAAACGACTACAAAATTTCTCGCTCAACCACGAAGAATGCCGATGGCACATCCAGCGAACTGATCGTCGGTTACGCCAAAGACGGCAATGTCGCGTTCCGCAATCTGGTTGGCAAAAGCGCAAACGGTTCGACCGTCACGACGAAATTCGATGATGATGGTGACGGTATTTTTGAGCGCAGCCAGAGCAAGTTTGTTTCGATCGAAATATCCGGAAATCGTATCGAGACCGTCAAGAATTTCAACCCCGACGGCTCTTTGACCAATAGCGATAAAACCGACAGAAGCCCTAATGGGCGAAAAATCACGACAACACTCGACAAGAATGGAGACGGCGCGGCGGACGAACGGCAGCTGCTGGAAAGTTTTGCAGATGGTTCTTCCCGGACAATCACTCAGCAACTGCATCTGGACGGCGCGGCATCGAAAACCGTTATCATAAATGTCTCCGCCGATGGTTTGAGCAAAACAACGTCCACCGATCTGACGGGCGACGGCGTTGCGGACCGTTATGTTTCGGACATCAAGACGTCAGGAAAAACGGCGCAGGAACGGGTGGTTACCGAGCTCGCGGGCAACGGCGCCCTCCTCTCCAAAGAAACCACCACGACCACGACTATCGCAGCCGCTGTAACAACTCTGACCGACAACGATTTCAATGGCGACGGCAAGCGCGATCGCTATGTTCAGGAACGGACATCCACTGATAACGTCGGCGACGTCATCACGAAACGCACGAGCTACAGCAGTAACAACGCCGTTCTGAAAGAGGAAGTTTTCCGAGTAACGGCTGACGGGCGTTCAAACTTCAGTTCTACAGATATCGACGGCGACGGCAAAGTCGATACCTATACCTCTGATATCATCGCTTTGGATGCTGCAGGCGCCTGGGTGCGGACCAAGAGAGCGAGAAGCGCCGCCGGACCGCTTCTTTCCCAGTGGACTTTCAAAATGCAGCCTGATCGCAAAAGCTACATAGAAACATTCGATATAAATGGCGACGATTTGTTCGATAAAAGTCTGGTTATGACGACCGGATCCGACGGGGCCACCACCACGACGGAAACACGCTTCAATACCGACCGCTCGGTCGTTTCCCGTTCGTCGATTGTTACGTCATCGAATGGTAATTCTACAACAGTCACGAATGACGCCAATGGCGATGGCGTCATTGATAGTAAGATTGTCACCACGAAAATCACGGCACCTGACAAGAGTTCCACCGTGACGACACAGACCCTGACGGGGAATGGCAAGCTTGTCTCGCAAACGATATCGAAGACAAGCCCTGATGCGACGAGCCGGAACTTTTCCGAAGATCTCGATGGCGATGGAGTTGCCGATCGCCAGACAGTCGATAGCGTCGTGCTCAATAGCGACGGCAGTCGTCAGAGAACGGTCACGATCAAAAGCCGCGATTCGACGCTTCTCGAGCGCACGACGACCGATATTTCCGCCGACCGTCGAACAACTGTCGTCACAGTCGATTCCAATGGCGATGGGATTGTCGATCAAACCACAAAAGAAAGCACGCTTGCCGACGGCCAAACCGTGATTGAGGAAAAACTCTTCACGCGAAGTGGTCAAGCCTATAAATCTTCCACGAAAACTGTGAGTGGCAACGGTTTAAAAACCACCGTCGGCACTGACACCAATGGCAACGGCGTGATTGAGTTTACAACCGTTACCGGGACCGTCATGAATGACGACGGAAGCCGAACCGAGACAACCAAAAATGTCAACGCCAATCAGAGAACCTTCTCCAGCTCCACGAAGATAGCGAGCGGCAACGGGCTTGCCACCACCGTCGAACAGGACCTGAACGGGAGTGGCAAGGCGGGAGATGGTCGCGTCGTACAATCCACCACTTACAATGCAAATGGGTCGATAACGAAATCTGAGTCCAGCTATAGCGGCAAAACTCTGATCAGCAGGCAGGAGACCGTGACAAGCGGTAACGGCCTGGGCACCGTGGTTTCGCGCGATGTCGACGGCGACGGTGATCTGGATCGGGTTCTTACCACGCTCCGGGTCATCAATGCGGATGGCTCAACCTCGGATCAGGAACTTGTCAAATCAGGCAATGGAAAACTGCTGTCAAAAACGATGACGACTGTCAGCACGGATCAGAAAAGCAAACAAACGGACTCTGACACGAATGGTGACGGCATCGTCGATCGTCGCATGACAACGTCCATCCGTGCGGATGGCGTCGAAAGCCAGACGACCGAAACGCTGTTTCGTCCCGGAACAGTTTCCAGCCGCCATGTAACGGAGGTGTCGGCCAACGGCTTTTCCGCATCCTGGCGCACCGATCTTGACGGTGATGGGACCTTCGAGGTGACCGGCACTGATATCAGTGCGATTTCAGTAGATGGTGGCCGAACAAGAACAGTTTCCCGGACGCGTAGCTACGATGGTCAGTCCCTTAAAGAAACGACTTTCACAAGTGCGGACGGTTTGACAAAGCGTGTCTCGTGGTCTGAGGGCTCTTCCGTCAAAAAGACCCAGCTGGACGTGAAAGTGCTGGAAGGCGACGGCGACACGACGCAAACGACCACGATAACAAAATCCGACGGTACCCTTGCGAGCCGTGAGGTCCGGAAGGAATCGAAACATGGTCTTGTTTCGACGCTTTCGCGCGACACCGATGGTGACGGCAAAATCGATCAAGAAATTACAAAATCGGTGCAAATCGATGGCAGCATAGAGCAAAAATACAAAGACTTTGCCGTAGACGGCAGGATAGCTGCCACAAAGACGGTAAACAGCCGCCTGGATGGCGTTGCGCGTGAGATCGTTGAATACGATTTCAACGGCGATGGTGTTCTGGACAAAAAAATCCAATCCGAAACCATCATCGGAAACGAGGGTGAAAAAGGCGTATGGTCGTTTGACTGGGTCATGACTAAAAGTGGCTGGAAACTCACCAATAGGTGGTTTTCCAATGAAAACGCGGACGGTCTCCACACTCTGAAAGACTTCGATATCGGCGGGGATCTTTCCAAGGACTACTATACGGTCGACTGGACACGGTTCGAAGAAAACGGCGAAAGGTTCCGAACTCTGGATGCTCGCCGCAATGATGTATTGGAGAGCAGGCGCGTTATCGCAACCAGCGCGAACGAGTTGACGACCATCACACTGAAGGACATGACTGGAGCCGGAAAGTTTGTGCGGACATCCACCGATGTTACCGTCCATACTCCTGACGGAATGCTACAACGAACGGTTCTCAACGTCAGACCTGACGGAACCGAATTGTCGCACTTAACGACGACCACGACGGCGGACGGTCAAACAACAGAAACAATTGAACGACGGGCCGGCCTGGCCCCGCGCAAGACCCGCTCATCTACCACTCTCCTGGCTGACGGCTCCACTACCGATGAAATTGCGCAATTTAGTATCGATAACCAACTGCTTAGTAAAACCTCAATTATAACACGCCCCGATAAACGAAGAAAAGTAACGTCTATCGACGCCGATGGCGACGGCATCATCGACCAGAAGCGAGGAGAAACACTGGAATGGTGGGGAGAAAAAATATCGGACACGACGAATTTTGGAGCGAAGGGCGCCGTTCTTCAGCGTATCGTTTCGGTGACGGCGGCGGACGGTCTTTCCTCGTTCATGACATGGGACTTGAATGGTGACGGGATCCTCGACCAGAAAAGAGTCGAAACAATCAGGCTGAACGCCGACGGCAGCCGTTTCATCACTCAGACCGACACCGATCTCATCAAGAAGAAAACCAAATCCGTTTCCACCGACGCTATGAGAGCAGATGGAAGACTTCGTACGATCTCCAAGGATCTCAACGGCGACGGTGTTTTTGACCAGATCGAGACCATAGAGACGACAATAACGGGCCAGACAAAATCAAAAATCGCTAACAATGTCACAGCCCGCGACATCAAATACCTGACGCCCGGTGGAGTAATCTGGAAAAATGCGATTGCGCATTTCGTGGAAAGCGAAAACTCTCTCGATGGTGATGTGCGGACCTCACGTTATGACTATGATGGGGACGGCAAGTTCGAGACTGAGGTGATCTCCCGCTCCAATATTGATGGCTCCGTTAGCGCCGACGCTGTGGAAACAACCGCCAGCGGTTCCGTTGTGGCGAAGGGATCGATATTCACTGCGGCGGACGGTCGGACGACCATTCTTACCAAGGATATGGATAGTGATGGCGATATCGACGAGCGGCAGACCTCCATCACCAGAGAAGATGACTCGATTCTTCTCAGAAAAGAGACGTTGCGACAGGATGGAACCGTGTCCGCTTCGGTTCTAGACCAAGTGGACTTAGTTGGAACGCTGACCTCGCGCACAACTTTCGACGATCTCGGGCGCAAAGCTCACCAAGTGACGACAGAATTTGATGGCAGTTCTCGAATAACGGCCTTCGATGCTGCCACGGGCGGCGTAACGAGCGTCAGCAAGGTGTCCTCGGCGAATGTTTTAATATCCGCGACCTTGTACGATTACGCGAACAACAAGGAATGGATCCGGATCGAGCAGACATTTGATGTCGAGGGCCGCAAGACTAAAGAAAAGCAGTTTCTCGATAATGGGACTTCGGTTACGATCTCCTTTGTCTCTGAATTTGACGGTGCCGGGCGAAAAACCATCGAGAAGCAATTCCTCGATAATGGGACTTCGATCACGATTTCCTTTGTCCCTGAAACCAGCGCGCAGATGAAGTCCGAGCATTTCGATGCGGCTGGTGTGAAAACAGGGTCGATCGAATACGACGTCCTCAACACTCAGCCTTGGCGCGAAATGCAACTTTCCTACAATGCGAGCGGCAATGTATTGACCCAAACTGAATTTAAGGACGATGGGGTCAGGATCGAATACACCTACGATGCAGCAAGCACTCAAAGTTGGTCGAGGCGCAGTAACCAATTTGATAGTTCCGGTCGTCATTCGTCTTTCTATCAACTCAACGATGACGGTACTGCGAATGCAATGACACTGGATGCGACCAACGTGCAACCGTGGTCGAAAGTTGAGCAGCTGTTTGATTCCGTCGGACGAATGACCGTTAATGTCGAATATATGGATAACGGATATCGAACCGACTATACATATGATCCTGCCGACAGTCAGCCTTGGCAACGTTACACTAGTCAATTCGACAGCAATGGGCGACATTTTTATTCCCATCAACTGAATGATGATGGCACCGCAAACGTACTTCATCTGGATGTGACGAATGTGCAACCTTGGTCAAAAGCGGATCAACTATTCGATGCGGCCGGGCGAATGACCATTAATATCGAATATTTGGATAACGGACATCGAGTTGAATACGTATATGATTCTGCTAACAGCCAAGCTTGGAACCTATTCTTTAATATGTATGATGGATCAGGAAACAACTACTATACTCAAAGACAATACGATGATGGAACGGTTATATTCATAGAGATAGATGTCTACGATACCAAAAATTATTTTCGACGATACGAGAGAGATCAAGATAGCTCTGGACGGATTAACTATATTGATGTTGTATACGATGACGGCACAAGAAAGGTCACTTTATTTGGCGATATGTGGGGTCGGTGGGAAGAAAAAAAAGTACTGATATTTGACAGAGAGGGAAGTATTACTTGGGAATATGACCAATATAATCAGCCCGAACCCTACCAAGGTTTTCACGAAAGTGACCAAGACATGAGCCCGGTCGTTATTGATCTAAACAATGACAGCCATATCGATTTGAGGCCGATTAGTCTGAGTAGCGACGGCCCTGCGACTGGTCCGACCCATTTTGACTGGGACGGAGACGGTCTAAGCGACGCTACTGCCTGGGCTGGTCCTCAAGATGGCTTCCTTGCGATTGACTTGGCGGTAGACGGCTCCTCCGGTCCCGACGGTCAAATCAACCAAGCAAAAGAACTCGCATTCACCCTATGGCCGACAGAAGAGCAAGGCGCGACCCACTCTGACCTGCAGGCACTTCGACTTGTCTTCGATACCGATAGCGACGGTTTGCTGAGTGTCGAGGATGCCCGCTGGAGTGAATTCCGGATCTGGCAGGATATTAACCAGAACGGGGTCAGCGAGGCTGGGGAGCTTTCGGCGCTCGATCAGCTTGGTATCAAATATATCAACCTGATACCGACGCCCGAGGGCGCCAGGAATTTTGCCGATGGTTCGGCCATAACCGGGACGAGCTTGCTCGAAAAACTTGATGGTAAAACGCAGCTCGTAGGAGACGTCAGGTTGGCCTATCGGCCTTCCCCGGCCTTTGCCTGATCATTTGCTTGTTGATTTTCATAGCGGCATTTCCGGCCGGTAGTTTGTTCCGGGAATGCCGCACCTCTTTGTTTCACCGCGTTTAACGCGACATAGTTTTCTGGAATTGCTCCAGGCACGCCTCTGCGCGACCGAGAAAATTTATCCATATTTGAATTGACAAATGGACACAGGCATACCGAATTCATCTTCTTCGGCAATGGACACCGATGCGGGACTAGCGTCGCTTGCGGCGGTCGCGGCGTTTTTTAGAGTCTCCTGTAATCCTGCGGATTTGGC
Source organism: Agrobacterium sp. ICMP 6402 (assembly GCF_009498615.1). NCBI lineage: Bacteria > Pseudomonadati > Pseudomonadota > Alphaproteobacteria > Hyphomicrobiales > Rhizobiaceae > Agrobacterium > Agrobacterium sp. ICMP 6402. Next base: position 51,520 of record NZ_QSNV01000006.1, on the reverse strand, counting down.
GCGGGAACTGGCTCTGACGGCGCCGGCCGCGCGCGACGATATTTTAAGGGCGGCAAAGCGTGTCGGCCTCAAGGCGAAGCCTGTCAATGAGAAGCGCTTTTCCGCCGGCAGGGTTCTTCCGACGCCCTGTATCGCCGTCCTCTCTGACGGCAGCTTTGCGGTCTTTGCAGGAAAGACGGATGAGAATAGCTATCGGCTGGTCGATCCGCTGAGCTTTACGAGCCGGTCCATAGGCGTCGATGAATTGCTGTCTCTCACCTCAGGAGACTTCATTCTGCTGCAAAGGGGCTTCTCGGATGCGTCAGCATTCCAGCGGCGTTTCGGGTTCGTCTGGTTCCTTCCGTCCCTGTGGCGTTACCGCAGCGCGCTGGTCCACGTCTTTATCGCGTCGCTTTTCCTGCAGTTCTTCGCGCTCATCACCCCTTTGTTTTTTCAGGTTGTGGTCGACAAGGTACTGGCCCACCGAAGCTATTCGACGTTGACGGTATTGGTCGTCGGACTTGCCGCAATCGGCCTCTTTGAGGTCATTCTTCAATATTTGCGAACCTACGCGCTGACCCACACGACCAACCGGATCGATGTCGAGTTAGGGCGCCGGCTGGTCCGGCATCTCCTGAATTTGCCGCTGAACTATTTTGAAACGAGGGCCGCCGGCCAGACCATCGCGCGTGTTCGCGAGCTTGAAACGATCCGTGACTTTTTGACCGGACAAGCACTTTTTTCGGTTCTGGACCTTATTTTTACGGTGGTGTTCATCGCGGTGCTATTTGCCTATTCCAGCGTGCTGGCCTGGATCGTGGTCGCCTCCATCCCGTTTTTCGTCTTTATCGGATTTGTCATCCGGCCTTCCCTGAAACATCGCATCGATGAAAAATTCGATCGCGGCGCGCTCAGCCAGCAATTGCTCGTCGAATCCGTTATTGGCATGCAGACTCTGAAAGCCGCCGCGGTCGAGCCGGTGGTCGCGGCGCAGTTGGAAGAGCGTCTGGCGGCCTATGTGCAATCATCTTTCGCGGCCACCATGCTGGCCGCAAAGGGCCAGACGACCATCCAATATGTCAACAAGATCACCTCCGCCGCCCTGCTTCTGTTTGGCGCGCAGGCCGTCATTGACAATGAGCTGACGGTGGGCGGGCTGGTGGCGTTCAACATGATCGCCGGTCAGGTGTTCCAGCCCGTTTTGCGCCTATCGCAGCTTTGGCAGGATTTTCAGCAGGTGCAGGTTTCCGTCGAACGCCTGTCGGATATTCTGAATGCGCCGGAGGAACCGAAACCGGCGGTTCCTGTCAGCCTTCCTGCACCCAAGGGCTCCATCACATTCAAGACCGTGAACTTCCGATATGCGAGCGATGGTCCCGATATCCTTAAGAATATTTCCCTTTCTGTCCGCCCGGGCGATGTTATTGGCATTGTCGGTCCGTCCGGGTCTGGAAAGTCGACCCTGACAAAACTTTTGCAGCGTTTTTACCTGCCTTCAAGCGGCCAGATCATGGTCGATGGACAGGACATCGCCCACGTCAACCCCGCATGGCTGCGTTCGAATATCGGTGTCGTGCTGCAGGAAAATATGCTTTTCAATCGCACGATCCACGAAAATATCAGCCTTACCAATCCCGCTATGTCGCGTGCGGCCGTCATCAATCTCGCCCGCCTGTCGGGTGCCGATGAGTTTGTCGCCAAGCTCCCGAAGGGTTATGACACAGTCATCGAGGAACGCGGCGCGAACCTCTCCGGCGGCCAGCGGCAAAGGCTGGCGATCGCCCGGGCGCTGTCCAGCAATCCGCCGATCCTAATCCTGGACGAGGCGACCAGCGCTCTCGACTATGAAAGCGAGCGGCTGGTCCTCGCCAATATGCGTCATATTGTTCAGGGCCGAACGGTGTTGATCATCGCCCATCGGCTTGCGACCATCCGCACGTGTAACCGCATCATTGGCATGGCCGACGGACGGATTGTCGAAGAAGGCAGCCACGATGATTTGCTTGCCCGGGATGGCGGACTGTACAGGCACCTTTGGGAACTGCAGACTGGATCAGGCCGATGAGGAGTCGCAGGCTACGCCCTCAAAAGGCGTTAAACACAAAAGTCAGCGCTGATTATAGCGACTTTCTCCCCGCCGCCCTCGAAATCGTCGAGAAGCCCGCCTCGCCCCTTCGGTATGTTCTCATCTGGTTCATCTGCATCCTCTTTGTTGCGGCGTTCGTCTGGAGCTATTTCGGCAGGATCGACATCGTCGCAACCGCGCAAGGAAAAGTGCAGCCATCCGGCAGGGTAAAGATTGTACAGTCGACACTGGCGGGGCGTGTCATTTCCGCGCCATTCGCAAATGGCGCGGAAGTCATGGCAGGTGACTTGCTGGTCAAACTCGACGATGTGGAGGTAAAAGCGGAGGAAACCCGTTTGGTCACCACGCTTCAGGCACTGATGGCCGAACAGGTGCGCCGCACATCGGAACTAACCGCCCTGAAGACGTATACCGCGAATGGCACGCCCGAGATTGTCACCGATATGGCATTGCAATTCGCCGAGGATACACCATTGGAGGTTCGCCATCGTGAGGGGGCGATTTTGACGGCGAACCTGCAGCAATTGAAAGAAACGTTGCGCAATCTCGTCGCGCAGATGCGATTGCAGTCGGCGACGATAGAGCGCCTGCAAGCCATGGTGCGAACCCAGGAAAATTTGATTGCAACGTTGAACGAGCGGGTGGCGATGCGATCCGGTCTGGTAGAACGATCGGCGGGACGAAAATCCGACGTGCTGGATGCAACACAGGCTTTACGAGAAGAAGAAGCGACTTTATCCGCTCACAATGGACAATTGCTGGAAGCACAGGCAAGCCTTGTCGTTGCGGAAACTGAGAAGAAAAAAACGCTTTCAACATTCATCGCCGAGAATGTTCAGAAGATTGGCGATCTCGCCCGGCAGGCGGACGAAACGCGACAGGAATTGGTGAAGGCGCAAAAGCGGCAAAGCGCTACCGCCATTCACGCCCCTTTAGATGGTATAATACAAGCCTCTGCAATCACGACCACCGGTCAGGTGATTTCCGCCGAAACGGAAATCATGCGCATCGTCCCTAGGAATTTACCGCTTGAGATCGAGGTGTTTCTCGCAAACCAGGATGTGGGCTTCGTGCAACCCGACCAATCCACTGTCATCAAAGTGGAGACATTTCCTTTCACCCGTTATGGAGTGCTCACAGGGCGGGTGAAATCGGTCGCGCAGGACGCGATACCAAACCCCGATGCGCAGGCCATGGAAGAACAGGCCGCTCCGCAATTCAGAAGCGTCGTTCCCTTTGGAAATGTCCAGAGGCTTCAAAATCTCGTTTATCCGGCGACGATCGTGCCCGACACCGCCGGGATAGAGGTGGGTGGCGTAAGCCGCCAGCTTGTTCCCGGCATGGCCGTTTCCGTCGAAATCAAAACCGGAAGCCGGCGGATTATCGATTATTTCTGGTCACCGGTAGTGCAGATCGCTTCAGAGGCGTTGCGGGAAAGATGACATCAAGGCGTGGATATATCTTTCGTAAGGAAATTTTATTTGTACTTAGTGACCTGCCACTGCGATTTTTTTTCCAAAATGGATTAGGATCCGGTCCATTGCGGACCACTTGTGAAGAAGCAGTAATTTACGGAAGAGCAAATCATTGCGGTGTTGAAAGAGTAGGAGGCCAGAGCGAAAGCGGCTGATCTTTGCCGCAAACACGGGATTTCCGAGGTGACATTTTGCAACCAAAAGGCGAAATCTGGCGGCATGGAGGTGTCTAAGGCCAAGCGCCTGAAGGCGTTTGAGGACGAAAACATCAGGCTGAAGAAACTGCTCGCCGAGCAGATGCTGGATACCGCCGCATTCCGCGAGCTTCTTTCAAAAAAATGGTCGGGCCTGCCGCCCAGCGTGACGCTGTCGAGCACCTGAAGGCCATCATAGGCCTTTCGGAACGGCGGCCTGCCAGATCATATCCGCAGACCGAAAAACGATCCGCTATCGATCCTCTCGATCGCCAGAGGTCGAGTTGCGAGCGAAGCTGCGCGATCTGGCCAATGAGCGCCGCCGGTTTGGCTATCGTCGATTATTCATCTTGCTTTGGCGAGATGGGGATCGTCCAGTGTCGATCTCGAAGAAGGTCATCGCGTACGCAAGCGGAAAGCCAAGCGGCGTGCTGTTTGCATGCGTGCTCCGATCCTCGTCGAAGCAAAGGCTTAATGTACGCTGGTCGCTGGATTTCGTCCACTATCAATTCGCCTGCGGCAGACGCTTCCACATCCTCAATGTGGTAGATGATGTCACGCGCGAATGGTTGGCGGCACTCCCAGACACATCGATATCAGGTGACCTTACCCCCAAGTTTTATCCAGCTTTGAGTTCGCTCCGGCGGTTTTTGGTTGCTGTATTTGGGTCGGTAGCGGGCGGGTTGCGGTGCGGAGCCGTTTCGGTTGCGCAGCACGGCATCACGTCGCGGTTTGAGTGTCTGAGCGAATTTGGCCGGTGTCAGCCAGCCAATGCCTGAATGCGGGCGTAGATCGTTGTAATCGCTACGCCAGTTCGAAAGCGCAGACCGGGTGTGAGCAAGCGACGAGAACAGAGTTTCATTCAGGAACTCTTCTCGCAGCCGCCCGTTGAAGCTTTCGATAAAAGCGTTCTGGATAGGCTTGCCCGGCGCAATGTAATGCCAGTCAACCTTGGTTTGGTCCGCCCATTGCAGGATCGCGCTGCTGGTGAACTCGCTACCATTGTCACTAACGATCATCCTCGGCTTGCCGCGCTCCTGTATAATCCGGTCAAGCTTTCGTGCGACGCGAAGACCGGAAAGCGATGTATCGGCGACGAGTGCCAGGCACTCTCTGGTGCAATCATCGACGACGGTCAGAATTCGCAACCTGCGCCCATCGGTGAACTGATCCGACACGAAGTCCAGCGACCAACGATCATTGGCCGCCGTCGGCACCAGCATCGGCGCTCGCGTGCCTATTGCTCGTTTGCGACCGCAACGCTTGCGCACCGTCAGTTTCTCCTCCCGATAGAGCCGGAAGAGCCTCTTGTGGTTCACGAGGTGACCCTCCCGCCGGAGCAGAACATGAATGCGTCGATATCCGAAGCGGCGACGTTCATGCGCCAACGCCTTCATTCGCTCGCGAAGCTCATGATCATCTTCGCGCCCGGTATCGTAACGGATCGTCATTCGGCAAGAACCAATGGCTTTACACGCCCGCCGTTCGCTCATCTCATGATGGCATCGCTGACGCCGTGCTTGCGGCAAAGCTCCGAGACAAAAGTGCCTACCTCATGCTCCTTTAGAATGCCGATGATCTGTTCGTCCGTGAAACGGTTGCGCTTCATCCTCTGGTCCTCTCAATGGGCCAGAGCTTACTTCAAAACGGATTATTTCAACGGGGTAAGGTCAGCAGCTTTGGGCTCTCGCCGAATATTGTATCGTAGTAATTGGTTGCGGGGGCCTGAGTACGCCGAGACTTGTTAATTCAGAGATATAGGCTGCCTTCAAATCTTCAGCCCCGTCACCGACAACAATTCCTCAAGACGGAGAAGGCAGCGATTGATTACATCTCGGCGCGCCGTAAAGCTGCAAGCGGACTTTGTGGATCAAACTCCTCCTGTTCGTGCACGAGTCCTGCCTGCTCAATTAGCGAAGCGAGCTCTGCGATTGCGCTCTCCGTCATATCGCCACCAACGCGATTTGCACGCTGCGCTTTCGAACCGACTTGCCAAAGAAGGTCTGTATTCATCATGTGTGGCTGCAAGCTTACTCCGATCGATGCAAGATGTTGCTCGATATAACGGAAGATGCGCACACCGCCCCCATCCATGTCTCCCCAATGGTAGGCCGGTGCGCAAGCCTGCCCCGTTAGCCTCACTATCGTCTCCAACACGGGCCGCGACGGGAACCCGCCTGAATAAATCACCAGTCCATTTTCGCTTTGCCCGATCTCACGGACATACCGAACAAAGGAGGCAAAATTCTCGATGGTAAGCAGATATTCCGGCCTCTTATAAAGGTTTACGCGCCCCGCGCATTCGGCAGGCACGCCAACAAAAGGCATTTTCGGAAACGGCTGCTCATCTAGCGAGACCGCGCCACCAATAAGAACAGGTTGGGGAAGTCGTTTTATCCCGACGCTGGCGAGAAGCTCCTCCGCATCCAGCGCGGCTTGCACTTCGTTTAATGAAGAAAGCCGCGAGATTGCGGACGCAACCGAGGTGAGATTGCTTTCGAGCGCTTTACTATCGCCCGATATAAGTCTGGAAAAACTGCGAAAATCGACGTCACCTGCGGAGGGTTCAGTAAGCCGTGCAGATATTGCGTCGGCAAGACGCAGGACTTGATCGAGTGTTCTACTCTCCCCCGGTGCAATATTCATATACGAACATTTGCGGCCCCAAGCGAGGGCGGCTTCATCGATCAGCAATGCAGTCTTACCTGGAAGGTCTTGCCGAGCGCGAAGTGTCGCTAAAGATGCCATCGCAAATTCCTGGGCTGGCCGCCGCTCAGTCTGTCGATAAAGCACTTCGGGATTTCGAAGTTTCACACTCTTTATCGAGCGCTCCCATTTCTGGCCGGTCCAAACAATCTCCAGTCCACCTTCCTTCTCCAGGAGGGCGAGAGCTTCTTCGAACGCATCACTCGCATTAACGGTCAAGCTATCCTGATCAATCGCGGCTATCCAACGGCTCGCATCCGGGTTCTTCTCGTATCCGTCGAGCAGGTAGTCGATCAAGGATGCCAAATTGGAAAAACGGCGGCGGCTCATTCTGCAGCCTGGGCCTCCGCATTCAGGCGCATAGCCAGCTCTTCCTTTGTTATATATTGCGGATTAGCCGCGCGCATCTCCTGACGAACCCGATCTTTTATCTTGATGGATTCCGCCATCGAGACATCACCGCTACGAAATATATCGATGATGTAATTCAGATTCTCATAGACAACGGCACGCTTCTCGGTCGGCGCGGCGATGACGACCTGAAGTCCGATATCGCGATAGAAATTCAGTAGCGTTCGCTGGTTCGGCCCGTCCATCTTGCTGAACGCCTCGTCAAACACGGCAAGCCCCATGCCGATCCCGGTATTATCCTCTGACTGCCGCGCGCCGTGATAGGTGACAGAAAGTGCTGCGCCAATCACCACATAGAACGGCACCTGTCGTTCGGCCCCGCTTGCGACCCCGCGTCGCCGGTCGAAACTCGTTGTGCGATCGGCTGCAGAATCATATATTTTCAGATCGTAGGTGAAATAGTTCTGATACTCCTCAAACACCGTAAAATCGAAGGTGTCGTCCGCCAGCAATTGCTCAACCTGCCTTATGGCCCTGCCATGTCGTTCATCTCGAGGCGGCACCTGCCCAAACAATGCATCGAGCACGCTGTCGTCGGTTTCGCTATCACGCACGAGACGATAAATATCCTCAAATTCCTGCTTGATCGAAGCCTTGAGGCTGTAGGCTTCGTTATTGAATGGACGCGACCGGAGCGCTTTCGCAAGCCTCTCCATCTCGACCTCCATTTGCCCGAACCGGCTGTTCAGCTCATGAATGAACGTGGTCTTGAATAGCAGGGTGACGCGGCTTGCCGCTTCATCCGCTTGCTCCCGGTAGCGGATAAGCTCGTTGCCTTGAAGCGTTGCAATGCCTTCCAGAACCCAGGGTTTGACCGTTTCGACAATCAAGGCCTGAGCGTAGCCCTCCAACGGGTCTGGAAACGCCATGGCATAACGTCCCAATGCGTTTCTGATACTCCCCCGCAGTTCCTGATATTCATCCTTTGCCTGACTGGCGCGGTTCGCCATATCTTCTGCAATTTTACGGGGCGAACGTAAAGCGTGCTCACCATAACGCTTCCGCACAGCCTGAAAGTGCAATACCGAACGAATTTCGTTTTTGAATTGGCGACGGCGGTGAGACAGACAAAGCCATGAACCGGGGTGCTCATCGGAACCTTTCAACTTTTGCGCGATCTGCTGAAGTTCTGATGTCACAGACGCACGTGTGGTGATGAGTCCGTCACGATCGTCCTTCAGGCTCTTGATCGTGCGCAATACACGCTGTTCGGCCTCAATAAGCTGCGGATCGACCTGCGCGCTGATCCTTCCAAGACGCTGGCGGGCCTCGGCGCGCCTTTCGGCAAGGTCACTATAGGTGGATGTGATGGCCTCCAGCCTGTCCTTTTCATCAACCGGCTCGGCGCATTGTTCGAGTCGACGCAGAACATCGTCAAAAAAGCGCTCTCTGTCATAATGGACTTGCCGCAGGCTGGTGTATTCACGAATCCGCTGTTGCAGCGTTTCGATCATGAGTGGCGCGGCAGCGCGCCCGATCTTCACGCCCTGGGCACGCCGCACCTCCGTGACGAGGCCATCATAGTATGCCCCATCGGCCATGACCGCCCGACCTCCAGAAAGAAGTTCGTCCTGGTTCGAGGCAAGGCGAACGTTTCCAACCCTGAAAACCACGAATGCCATCACCAAAGAATCGTCACTATGGATGATCGAAGCCAGTGTTCCGCGCTCGGGCGCGTTTGAACGCGACTGGAGTTTGCGAGTATTCGCGACCCGGCAACCCGGATAGTCACCTCTTCCGCGCCTGAGAATTTCGGTTGCTCGATAAGCATGGTCAGGATCGACGATCACCGTTTCCCGGTCGCGGCCGAGCAATGCTTCGGCAGCACTACGCCAGTTTTCATCGAGAACCTCCGCGACCTCACAGAGCGTTCGAGGCCGCATCCCTTCACGGCGGAGGACATCCATGAATCTTATTGTTGCTGAATCAAGGAGCACCTGTCCCCCCAGCGCGGCGTCGAGTTGTTCGCTGTCCCGTTTTATGTCGCCTTCGACTATACGTTTCTGATAGATCGCTTCGTCGCGCTGCTGTGTGACTTTGTCCATGCGCGAGCGGGCTGCTTTTGCTACAGCCTCAAGCATCGTTTCCATGCCAGCAGGGTCACGGGGCCACTCGGGTGGCGTCACGCCCCGACTGGCCTCCTCGACCTGATCCAACGCACTGATCAACTCGCCGGGATTGATGATTGCCAGCCGGTCACGCAGCGTAAGCAGTTGTACGGCTCTCGCAGCAAAGAGATGCCTTCGATTAAGCCTATCCACAACGGTTGCGCTCTCTCGGTCAAGCTCTTTGATATATCTCTCGACCTCGTTTCTCTGGGCTTGCGCGCTGCTCGCTGCCAGTTGATCCTGTATTGCCTTCTGCGTCTGCTCTTCCCGCTCAATCTCCTCGTCGACACGGCTAAGTTCGGCCTCCGCCTCACGCAATTTATCCTGCTTCAGCCTTTTATCCGCAAGGTTGCCGAAAAGAGCGCTGATTGCTTCCCGGAGCAAGGCGGTCTTCTCGACGGCGCGGCAGGCCGCTTCTTCGTTCACAAGCTTTATGAATTCCTCGATCTGAAGACTGATTGCCTGCAGAGCCTCCAGACGCTCCTCAAGATTACCGATAGTCTTTTTGATTTCCTGATAACGCTTAATAGAATCCCTCAGCTCCCCTATCTTGATTGGGTTTGGTTCGAGAAGATGTTTTTTGACGAACTGTTCGACTGACGGCATGTCCGTAAAAGAAAGTGCCGCAATGAACGTGCGGATAAACCGCTCCGGATCACCGCGCAGCTTGTTCGTAAAGAGCACACGCATATATTCGCGAATAAATGTCCTTGCGTCATCGTGTGTATGAAGCTGGCCATCAGCCGCATTGCACGTCTGTTCCAGTCGCCGCTTCATCGCGCGCCATTCCGTCGGTCGCCGCACTCCGTCGTTCTCATCGATCAACATTCCGGAATCCAGACGAACGCCGTCCGCAACGAAACGGCCTACGATATCCGCCGTCTGCCCACGCATCGCTTCAATCGCCAATCCAAGCGTGACCGGTCGCCGTTGCCCGGCCGTGTCCTCAAAAACCAGCGCAATATAGCTCCGCGCATCTTGTCGAAGAAACGTATCGTCGTTGAGTTGCGCGAGGCAATATCCGGTCAGGGTACGTTCCGACCGTTGGCCGCCCTCGCCGGCGGATCGATTGAACTTGTAGAACCGTGACGAACCACCGGCCATAACCGCCTGGATCAGATCGATGATCGTCGATTTGCCCGCCGCGTTCCTTCCAAGAATCGCGGCATCGCCAGCCAGATCAAGATCGGCGCACGCCATAAGATGCCAATTGATCAGGACAATCCGCCTGAGTTCTATCACGATACGACCTCCGCGGTTATCTGCTCTTTCGCCTCAGGAGGAGTAGCGACAACGCCGGACAGAAGTGCTTCCAGCGACGCCACGAAATCGTCTCCAGCCACTGTGGCGACAAGTGCACGGATATCGAGATCCATGTCCTGCATTTCCGTGTCGAGTGCGCCCAATCGGACCAGCGCGCGCTTCTCCAGCATTTCGAGCACCTCACGGAAAGCGTTTGGAGACAAACTCGCCCGACGTGCACCAGCGACAATTTCCTGATAGGCCGCATAAGCTTCGTTCAAGCTCGTCCGTGCTGTGCCTTTATCTTCGATCTCCCCGAGCTGCAGTGCTTCCTCCCAGAGACGGCGCAATATCAGCAGCACTACGGTTTCGTCGGTACGCATTCGCGGCAAAGATATCCGCTCCGGATCCGGCAATATTCCCGCCCATCCTTCGGTTTCGCGATGCACCAGACGATATCCGGCGACGTCGAAGTAAGCCTCTATCAACGCCTTCAATTTCGGACGAAATAACGTCTCCAGAAGCGTGGCAGAGCCGCGATCCTCTACGTGCACGAACTGATCGCGCATCAGATGCGCTATCAGTTGCGTAACCCTTTGGGAGTCCCGTGCATTGGTCTCTTCCAGCAAGGCGAACTCATGAAGCATGGCCCATCTCCAATGCAATGCCGCCGTCGAGGCGTTTGACGATAAATCCCGGGGAGTCCAGCCAATCATTGGAGATGTCCCGCGTGTTGTCATGAATGAACTCGAAGCGGTTCCGCATCGCGATCGATAGTGCAGAGCTGTCATCCGTGCCGAGGCCGCTGGCTACAAGCAGCCGCAAAGCTTCGAACACAAGAAAATCGTCCGCAGTCTCGATGATCAGGGATGCACCATGCACCTCTCCATACGGCGGCACCTGTCGCTCCAGAAACCGGCTAACCTTTACCGGTGAGATGATCAGACGCTCAAGATATTCCTTGTCCAACAGCCGGCGGTATTCCGCGATTGGATCGGGCGGAGCTATTGAAATATCGCCCTCCGACAGGGTGGGGCGTGCGCCGCGCGGCTTCGCCAGCAGATCTGGTGCAACAACAGGTGTCCGTTGCTCAAGCGACCCTCGAACTTCCACTTCACTGCCGGGATACGACATCACCTCATCCAGCTTCTGGATAAGCCGCTCGCTACGCTGAAGAAAACTGGTGCGCCTGCCAGCATATCGAACCACGTTGCGCAGCCTCGTCTCAAGCCGCGTGCGGTGCTGCTGAATGGCCTCGAAAGCTTCCTCAATTCGTTCAAACACGTGACGAATACTTGATATGTCTTCATAGACCAGATCGCGCGCTGCCGCAGCGTTCGGCGCCAACCTTGCTTCAAGATAGGCATCAGCGATGGCATCCGTATCGATGCTGGAATCTTCAAGCCTTTCCAAGGCGGTTAAGATCGCACGGCGATGGCGATAAGGATGAGCATTGGTCGTAATTGCGGTATAGTCCCGCAGAAGCACCTGCTCGACAAATTCCTCGAAATAATATCGCAGACGATCGGCGAGCGTATCAGAGGAAAGAACCTGGCGGTCGATATCCCTAAGTGCCGAAAGCACGCTGCGAAGATATCGTCCGAAAGCCGCCGCATCACGCGCCGCCTTGTTCAAGCCCAGTGCATTTTCCGCGGGCTTCTCCTCAACCGCGCGTATGGCGTTGCGGACCTCGATTACGAGACCGCCGAGTTGCTCCACAACACCTTCCTTAAGCGAGCATAGGAACTCTGCCAGGCGCATTGCACCCGACGGCATTTCCACGGTCGTTTTTAGTCCGTAACTGGCCTCATCCAGCCAACCGGTCTGGAGCATTCGATTGTAAATATGACGACTGCGACTGATGGCAATTCCTGTTGCTTCGTCGTTCACACCTTCGACGCGACGTCGTCGCACTCGCCGACCCGTTCGCACGACGAGACGATCGAGATCAACAGCAACTTCTTCCTCCGCCCACAGGCCGGGCTCTCGACCGAGGCAATCGTAGATGACATTCACGACCTCGGCTTGACTGGGAAAAAGTAAATCCGATCGGTAAAGGTTCCTATAGACCGAGAGTACTACCCGTTCATAAAGCACACGATTGGCACCCGCGAAGAGTGTAAATATCTCCGGCTCGAGCTGCCCAAACAGCCGTGTGGTAGATTTTTCAACTGAAGATGTAGAACCGCTTTCTGCCAAGACGTCCCCCTGTCCTTGAGAAATTTCGGCAAAAAAAAGAATACGTCAAGGGTAGATCGTCACGAAATCAATCATAAATGGAACTCGTTAAAGTTGCCGACAGATAAACTCCAATGGGTCTGGCTGTCGGAAAGTTCTGATTCCAAGCGTTGGCTCCAGCGAACCACACATGAATACGGCCTCGTCGGATGTCGAAAAATAGAGAATTCGAGAAACAATCCAGCTAGATGCGCGATCAGCGCGAGGGTAATCCCGCGCTGATCGAACTTACATCATTTACCCGGCAGGCTTTTGATCGCATCAAACACGCGAGCCGTATAGGTCAGCGCAGCGCCGGCATTAAGCGAGATAGCCACGCCGAGGGCCTCGGCGATTTCTTCTTCGCTGGCACCCAGTTCGATGGCCTTCTTGGCATGAACGGCGATGCATCCGTCACATCGCGTCGTGACCGCAACCGCCAGAGCAATGATCTCGTGCATCTTCGGCTCAATCTTGCCGGTCTTGTTGCCGCTGGCTTCCATGATGTTCAACCCGCGAAGAACATCGGGGCTCAGCTTTGCGAAATCGCCGACGCGACCGATCAGGGCGTCGCGGTATGAATTCCAGTCCTGCATGTTGCTCATGAAAGCCTCCTACTGGCGGCCGGCGGTGACGCCGCCGTCTACGGGAAGAATCGTGCCGGTGATCCATGATGCCTGTTCGGACGCCAGGAAAAGGATCGCTTCGGCGACATCGCGCGGCTGGCCATTGCGACCGAGCGGATGGAAGGCATTAAAGGTCGGTAGAACCTGTTTGACCTGATCGTCCGACAGGAAGGTGTTGTAGACCGGCGTTTCGACAACGGCCGGAGCGACGGCATTGATGCGGATATTATAGGGCGCAAGCTCTATGGCGAGGTTGCGAACCATGGCGTGGACGCCGGCATTGGCTGCGGAATAGGCTGCGGATGGCGTCGCACCGATAGCCTGGATCGCCCATAGGGAACCGGTCTGGACGATCGCGCCGCCCTTTTCCTGCATCGCCTTCGCGGCAGCCTGTGCCGTGAAAAACTTGCCCTTCAGGATCGTGTCCAGATACCAGTCGTAATCCGTCTCGGTCAGTTCGAGAAATGGTTTCGGATTGAAGACGCCCGCATTATTCACCAGAACGTCGAGCTTACCGAACCCCGAAACCGCAGCATTGATGAGCGCGGCGCCGGTCTCCGGCTTTGCGATGTCGCCTGCAGACACGATGACGTTCTTGCCGCTCGGATCGATCTCCTTCGCGGCAGCCTCCAGTTTTGCCAGATCGCGGCCATTGATGGCGACCTTTGCGCCCTCCGCCAGGAATCGGGCCGCAGCTTCCTTGCCAATGCCAGAGCCACCACCGGTGATCGCAATAACCTTGTTTTCAAAACGCATTCTCTGTCTCCTTTTTACCTATCTAACGTTAGATAGACAACTTACTTATGGATTGCACTTCGCGGATGCAAGCCCTATCTAACATTAGATAGAGAGGATTTTGAGAATGACCGATACGACAGGCGCTATTCTGGATGCCGCGGAAAGACGAATTCGAAGCGGCGGCTACAGCGGTTTCAGCTTCAGGGACGTGGCCGCAGATGTCGGCGTGAAAGCTTCTTCCGTCCACTACCATTTTCCGGCGAAGGAGAAGCTCGCCGCGGCTGTGGCCAAACGTTACACGGACCGCTTCATGGCTGCCGTGGACGCCGAGATCGACCGGGGAACGGGTGCCATAGAAGCCTGGAAACGAACCTTTTTCATCGCTTTGCGGCGTGACGGGCGCATGTGTCTGTGCGGCACGCTGGCGGCGACCTCAAACGACCTGCCGGAAGATGTGCGAATGGAAGTGAAACGTTTCTTCCTGCTGGGCATCGAAAAACTGGAGGCTGCCGGCCTAGGCAGAGATAAGGCGTTTCATGCGCTGGCGACGCTGGAAGGCGCGATGCTCATCGCAAACGTCCTGGAGAACCCGTCAATATTCGAGAATGGCAGCGCTGCCCTCGTATGAGAGCATGCGCCGGCCAGGGAGGAAAGTCCGCCATGCAGAAGAAAGCGCCGGTCTATCTCAATGCGCTACGCGCCTTCGAGGCCAGCGCCCGGCACGGCAGTTTTTCCGGAGCGGCAGAGGAACTCAACGTTACCGCGGCAGCGGTAGGCCAACTTGTACGCGGACTTGAAGAGTGGCTCGGCATGCCGCTGTTCCATCGCAGCACCTCGGGCAAAACCCGGCTGAAGCTGACGGAGCCGGCGGAAAATGCGCTTCCGGACATTCGCGCCGGTCTCGACCGGCTCGGCATCGGGCTGCAGCGTCTGCACGAATCGACGACAAGCGGTATCCTCAACGTCACCGTTAGTCCCGCTTTTGCAGCCAAATGGCTGATGCCTCGGATCGACCGTTTTCAGGCTAGATGCCCGGACACGGATATCCGGATCGAGACGAGCCTGAAACTTGCCGATTTCAAGGCGCAGAGCCTCGATATCGGCGTGCGCTACGGCGACGGTACATGGCCGGAGCTTATCGCCGAGAAACTGATGGACGAGGATGTTTTTCCCGTTTGCTCGCCCGATTTTCACGCCGCACATGATCTGGCGTCACCACAGGAACTTCAAAACGCGCCTCTCATTCATGATCTGTCCGTTGACCCTTCGGTGGGTTTCATTAGCTGGCCGGCTTGGCTAGAGGCTGCGGGCGTCGCCGGGCCGCCGCCACAACGGGGCATGAGGATCAACAACTCGGCCGCTGTGCTGCAGGCCGCGATAGAGGGACGAGGTATCGCCCTGGCGAGAAGCATTCTCGCCCATGACGATCTCGCCGCCGGCCGGCTACGGAAGCTTTTTCCCAATATCCGGGTGGCCTCGAAACTGGCCTATTATGTTGTCTACCGAACAGAATATGCCGCGCTGCCTAAACTGAAGGCGTTCCGCGATTGGCTATTCGATGAAGCGCAGGCACGTTTCATATCGTGAGATAGTTTTTCTTTCCCGCAACGAAGAAAGTCTCATTTGTCCAAGGAGCGACTTCCGTTGAAGTTTGCGCATGCAAACTGCTGACGGCCGCCGGCCGTGCGCGAACCGAAAGGGAAATCATGGCCTACCTCGAAATTACGCTTCAAATCAAGGAAAGCGACCGCGCCGCTGCCGCGAGCATCTATCAGAAATACAAGCAATCATTCCTGTCTGAGATCGCCGGAGCCACATCCAAGGAGTTGTTGATCCGCCCGGATGACGTCCAGGTCCTGCACGGCTTCAACACGAGCGACCACGCGAAAGCCTATCTCGAGAGCGCAATGTTCAACGACGATGTCGTGACAGGATTGAAGCCCTTGCTTGTGGCCGCACCTGAAATCCGCATCTACGAGGTTGTCTGAGGGCTGGCCTAGTGCTGACTTCAGGTTCCAGCAATCAGATGATCCCTATCGGCACCAAACACGTACTCATTGTCGGCGGCGGACTTTCCGGCCTGGTGACGGCCTACAGGCTGCATCGGGCGGGCCTGCCTATCTGCCTGATCGAGGCCCGCAGCCGTCTCGGCGGCCGCATCCTGTCGGCGGGCGAGGACAACCGCCCGTCGGATGACGGCCTCGACCTCGGACCGTCCTGGTTCTGGCCGGACATGACGCCGGAGATTTTGCCTCTTGTCGATGAACTCGGGCTGACATTCGTTCCGCAATACACCGACGGCTTGATGCTTTTCCAGCGCTCGCAAGGAGGAATGCCAGAGCGCTATCCCGCGTTCCGTCAAGAACCATCATCAATGCGGCTGGCGGGCGGCACCGGCGCAATGGTCTCGGCGCTGGCCGCTCGCCTCCCGCAGGATTGCCTGCACCTCGAATCGCGGGTTACCGATATCGCCCGCACGCAGGCCGGCCTTGCCGTGATCGTTTCGACGGCATCAGGTGTCGAAACAATCGAAGCCACACATGTCGTCTTCGCATTACCGCCGCGTCTCCTTGAAGCCACGGTGGAATTCTCGCCACCGCCCCGGAACGCGACACGCGCCCTGTGGCGAGCCACACCGACCTGGATGGCCCCGCATGCGAAGTTTTTCGCCGTTTACGAGCGGCCGTTCTGGCGCGAAGCCGGCTTGTCAGGTGCTGCGCAAAGCATGGCCGGACCGTTGGTTGAAATCCACGATGCGACGACGGCGTCCGGCAAGGCTGCGCTTTTCGGATTTGTCGGCATTCCCGCCCGGAGCCGGACGCAACTCAATGAAAATGCCCTGCTTGCCGCCTCCATCGCCCAACTCGGCCAGATATTCGGTGCGGAAGCCCTCCATCCAATTGCCACGCTTTACAAGGACTGGGCAATCGACACCCTGACCGCTACGGAGCTTGACCTAACGGCGGCAGGACATCCCGCCGGCGGCCAGCGCGACTGGGTCGATGCTGACTGGAGCGAGTGGATTACCCTCTCCGGCAGTGAAACCTCAGCCAATTCGCCCGGCTATCTGGCGGGAGCCATTGAAGCAGGCGAGAGGGCCGCGGCGAACCTTATTCGCTGCAATTCAGATGTCATTGAACCTGCCTCACCGAAAGGGCAATAGCTCATGAAATCCACCTATAAGGCCGTGCAGATCTCCAGCCCCGGAAAGTTGGAAATTGTCGAGCGGCCGACGCCCTCACCGCCGGCTGGCGAAGTGTTGATCGCCGTGGAAGCCTGCGGCATCTGCGGTGCCGATGCCAGCGACATCGATCGCGCCGACCCGGCGCTTCAGCCGCTCCGGGTGCCGGGTCATGAAGTCGTCGGACGGATCGTCGCTCTCGGCGCCGATACGCCGGCGATCTGGAAAATCGGCCAGCGCGTGGGTGTCGGCCGTCTCGGCGGCCATTGCAACGAATGCGACCAGTGCCGGCGCGGGCGCTTCAATCTCTGCCGCAACCAGCCCGTATTGGGATCGTCAAGGGATGGCGGCTATGCGGAGATGATGACGGCCAGGGCAACCGGGCTTGTATCGATCCCCGACGATCTTTCGTCGGAGGAAGCGGCCCCCATCCTTTGCGCCGGCATCGCCACCTTCAATGCGCTCAAGAAAAGCGGCGCGGAAGCAGGCGATACGGTGGTCGTCCTCGGCATTGGCGGCCTCGGTCATATGGCGTTGCAATATGCCCGCAAGATGGGATTTCGTGTCGTCGCCATTGGCCGCGGTGCGGATATAGCCGAGGTCGCGCTCAGCCTTGGCGCTCACCGATACATCGATACAAATGCCGAAAGCGCGGTCGACATCCTCCGCGGAATGGGCGGCGCAAAGGCGATCCTGACAACGATTGGCAATGTTACAGCGGTCGCCGATCTCATGTCCTCGGTGGCTCCCGGCGGGCGTCTTGTCGTGCTCGGTATCGGCAAGGACCCGCTTCCCGTTTCCACCGGCTTCCTCGTCGGCGGCGAGCGCGGAGTGATCGGCTCGATCACGGGCTCTCCCTTCGAAAACGAAAAGACGCTGGATTTCAGCGTCCTGACCGGAATTCGGCCGATGATCGAAACCATGCCGCTGGAGCGCGCTCCCGAGGCGGTGGAACGCATGAGATCCGGCGATGTCCAGTTCCGGATGGTGCTGACCATGGGAGATCGGGCCGATGCTGATCAATGAAGACCTGACCGTCCCCGTCATCGTCCACGCATCCAGGCTGGACTGGATTCCGAGCCCGGCAGCCGGCGTTGATCGACGGATGCTATATCGCGTCGGAGCGGAGGTGGCGCGAGCAACGTCGATTGTACGTTATGCACCGGGCAGCGCATTTCCGCGCCATGTCCACGCCGGCGGCGAGGAAATATTGGTTCTCGAAGGCGCATTTCAGGATGAGCACGGCGACTACCCGGCCGGCACCTATTTCCGCAACCCGCCGGGCACGTCCCATGTGCCGGCATCCATCAACGGCTGCACGATTTTCGTTCGCCTCTGGCAATTTCGTGAAGGCGATGACGTGCAGATCGTCCAACAAGCGGGAGATGGTGTTCAAGGCACCGCGCGCAGCGAAAGCATATCCTCTCGGATACTGTTCGATGACGGTCACGAGCGCGTCTGCATCGAACAATGGCGCCGGAACACACAGGTCCGCGTCGAAAACCCTTCCGGGCTGGAATTTCTCGTCATTTCAGGGAGCATGATCCGGGACGGAGAAATACTGTCCTCCGAATGCTGGGGGCGATTGCCGGCCGGAGCGGATATGGACGTCACCACCGGTGCCGATGGCGTGCGGATATGGCTGAAGCAAGGCCCTCTCCTGCATCCTGACGTGTTGCGCATGCCGGAGTAGGCGCATCGACTGCCGCCACATATGAATAGCTCGATCTGAAGGAATATGACGAATGAACATCGTCAAACCGACCCCCTGCAAGGACGCAGGTTCATCGGAATACAAAACCATTGCCTCAAGAAACGTCTGGATATTGACGGCGGCGCAATCCCTTGGCGGGGCCAACTCTCCCATCGTCATTTCGCTGGGAGGGCTGGTCGGTCAGCAACTGGCGTCGCACCCGGCTGCCGCTACCCTGCCGGTCAGTCTCCTCAATCTCGGGCTTGCTGTCGGAACGCTTCCGGCGGCTGCCATGATGCTCCGGTTCGGCCGCAGGGCGGGTTATCTCCTTGGAGCAATCCTTGGCATCGCAGCCGGTCTGGTGGCGACGGCCGGCATCGTCCAGTCCAGTTTTGCGCTCTTTTGCATCGGCACCTTCCTTGCCGGCTTTTATAGCTCCTACGTGCAGAGCTACCGCTTCGCGGCTACGGACGGTCTCACAGGCGCCGATCGCGACAGGGCGATCTCCCGTGTGATGATCGGTGGCCTGATCGCGGCCGTAATCGGACCGCAACTGGTGATCTGGACGCGCGAAGCTTTTCCGGGTCATTCTTTCGCGGGCAGTTTTCTCAGTCAGGCGGTGCTGGCCGGCCTTGCCATACCGGTCCTGCTATACCTCCGCCGCCCGCCCCTTTCGGGACTGACAAGGGCCGATACGACAGGCGTCCGTCCGCTCTCCGGTATCCTGCTTTCGCCGCGCTATATGCTGGCCGTGGCCACAGGTATCGTGTCTTACGGGCTCATGACCTTTGTCATGACCGCCGCCCCGATGGCGATGGTGGGCCATGGTCATTCCGTCGATTCCGCTGCCCTCGGCATCCAATGGCATGTCCTGGCAATGTTCGGGCCCAGTTTCTTCACCGGTCGTCTGATGGCCCGTTTCGGCAAGGAGCGGGTTGCAGCCGTCGGCCTTCTATTGATCGGCATATCGGCCCTGATCGCACTCGGCGGTCTCGACATCGCGCATTTCTGGGGTTCGCTGATCCTGCTGGGTATCGGCTGGAATTTCGGCTTCATCGGCGCCACGGCCATGGTCGCGGATTGCCATACGCCGGCGGAGCGCGGTAAGGCACAGGGCGCAAACGATTTTCTGGTTTTCGGAACGGTCGCCTGCGCTTCGTTCTTCGCTGGCTCGCTTCTCTATAATTCGGGATGGGGCAGCATCAACAGGCTCGTCCTGCCCGCCGTTGCGATCATTCTTGTACCTTTGGTCTGGCAGGCCGCCCGACTGAAGAAGAGCCGATAAACAGAGCGACAAAAGATGACATCCATATCGATCTGGAGATTGGCGTTGGTTTTCATTGCGACATTCGTCACGACAGCAGCGCCCGCATTCTCCTCGCCATCCGAAGCGAAATCGCTTTGTTCGAAAAGTGAAGCCCTGACCGTGCAACTACCGGATCCCGCGTCGAGCCGCCGCTACGAGATCTATATCAGTCTGCCCGCAGATTATTTGGAGCGTCGAGAAAGAAGCTATCCCCTCGTAGTCATCGCCGATGGCGGGCGCGCCTTTCCAAAGTTGAGCTGCGACGCCCGCCTGCTTGCAGAAAACAGTCAAGTCGAGGAGGCCGTTGTCGTCGGCCTTTCCTACGCGCTCGGCGAGGCGCTTGAGGACAGCCGCCGTCGCGACTACACGCCTGTAACGCTCCCGGGAAGCGGCAGGATTTATGGCGGCGCGGCCGCCTATCAAAACTACCTGCGCGACGTCGTCCTGCGTTATGTCGAGGATCGCTACCGGATTGCATCCGGTCGCCGCATTTTCTGGGGACATTCCTATGGAGGGTTGCTGGGTGCCCATATCCTCCTGACCGAACCTTCGCTTTTCCAGACTTACATCCTCGGCAGCCCATCCTTTTGGTTCGCCGACGAAGTAATCTACAGACTCGAAGACGACTACGCCAAAAGGCGCCACCAACTTAACGCGCATGTACTCTTCTATGTCGGGGGTCTTGAGACGTCTCGCCACGATCCTGCGCGGAAGGGAAAGACGAACGACATGGTGGCCGGCATGCAGAAGTTCCAGTCCCGTCTTCGCTCACGCGGCTACGGGGGATTGAATATGTCCTCGAAGGTCATAGAGGGCACGGACCATATCAGCGCCGTAAGGCCGGGTTTCATGTGGGGACTCCAGGCAACACTCGGCGACTGAACTTCCCGGTTGCGAAAACGAGCGTCCGGGTTCAACTGGCTAACTTGCTTCGGCTCTCGGAAAATATATCAGTGCACGGAGCCCGCCTTCAGCCCGGTTTGAAAGTGTGAGCTGCCCTCCATGGGTGCGAATGATGGACAGGGCGATCGCGAGCCCCAACCCCATCCCGCCTGTTTCCCGGCTGCGTGAACTTTCCAGCCTGTAAAGCGGCTCGAAAACATGCGTGAGTTCCTCTTCGGGAATACCGGGGCCTGCGTCATCGATCATGATTTCAATCGTCTGCGGCGTCTCATGGATTGCAAGCTCGGCGCGGCCGCCATATTTCACGGCATTGTCGATCAGATTGGTCAATGCGCGTTTCAGCGTTGCCGGGTCACAGGCGTAGATGATCGGCTGAGCAGCATCCATACACACCACCGGCAGGCCGGCATCGGAAAGATCGTCCGTCATGCTCTCGATCAGGGCCGCGAGGTCCGTCGGACGGCGGACAGGCTGTTGCGTCGCGCCGCTTGCGAATTCCAGTGTCGTTGCGACCATTTTATTGAGGTCGGCTATGGTCGAGAGCATTTTCTCCCGCTCGGCCGCATCTTCGACATTCTCGACCCTAAGCCGCAACAGCGTCAGCGGCGTGCGGAAATCGTGAGAGATGGCGGCCAGCATTTTCGTGCGATCGTCGATCATGCCGCGCAAGCGCGCCTGCATGGCGTTGAAGGCGCGTGCTGCCTGCCGGGTCTCGACCGTTCCGACCTCCAGCATCGGCGGCGCGTTCAGGTCTTCCCCCAGTCGCAAGGCTGCCTTTGAAAGCGCTGTCAGCGGTGACGATACCCGCCGAACGACCCAGATCGTCACCAGCACGGTTATCGCCGCCATCATCCCCATCGACACGAGGAAGCGCAGGGAAAAGGCGCCGCCGCTTTCGGGCAGAACCGTTTTAAAGGTCAGCCACTGTCCTTGCTCAACCGGAATGGCGACCTGCAATTCACGAAATCCCGCGAACGGACCCAAGCTGCCAAACCCGGACATCATCGGGGTCTCGCCCATACCATGCTGCGCTATCATTCGTTCTGCCATGCCTGCCATCATGCCGCGCGGCCGTGAGGCCGAGACCCGCGGTTCAGAAGAACCGTGCAGCGAGAGGCGCTCGATAAGGACCTGTTTCAGTGCCTCCGCAGCAGATGTGTCGCTATCGGTCAATATCGCCGGGGGCGGCTCTGGCGAAAGCGCGACGTTAAACGTCTCGTCGCTGGAATCCTGCGTGATACGATCCCGCCACTCCGCAGGTGCATCGCGCACGAGCCGTGTCAGGTTCGTGATCCGTTGCGCTATCGCGAAACCGCCGACCGCACGCACGATCTGTCCCCGATCGGCGCTGTATATCCATGTGCCGATGAGATGGGACGCCAACAGACCGGCCAGAAGAATGAGCAAAGTCTGGCCGAACAGGCTCTGTGGAAGCAAGCGCTTCATTCGGATGTTACCTCTGGCACAAACATATAGCCGCCGCCCCAGACGGTCTTGATAATTTTCGGTGTGGCGGGATCGACCTCGAGTTTTTTACGCAGCCGGCTCACCTGCGTGTCGATGCTGCGATCGAACGAGCCGGCGGCCCTTCCCCGGGCCAGATCCAGAAGTTGATCGCGGCTCAGCACCCGTCCGGGCCTTTCTATCAAGACAAGCAGAAGATCGAACTCGCCGGTGCTGAGCGGCACCGCGATCCCGTCTTCCCGCTGGAGTTCCCTTGTGCCGGTGTCGAGACGCCAACGGTCGAAACAATATTGCCTGGCGCGCCGGGTCTGCTCTGACGCCGCATCATTCTCGCTCCGGCGCAGCACGGCCCTTATCCGGGCGATCAATTCACGGCTGCCGAAAGGCTTCGAGACATAATCGTCGGCACCGAGCTCAAGGCCGACGACACGGTCGATCTCGTCTCCCTTGGCCGTCAGCATGATGATCGGGATCGTCGATTGCGCGCGCAACCCGCGACAGAGGGAGAGGCCGTCCTCCCCCGGCAGCATCAGGTCGAGAATGATGAGGTCAATGTGAGCATCCGCCATGACCTTTCGCATCGCCCGCCCGTCGGCGGCGACGCTGGTGCGAAAACCCTCCTTGACGAGCGCGCGCGAGACCAGTTCGCGGATTTCGCGGTGATCGTCGACGATGAGTATATGAGGACTGCTTTGCATGACTTTCAACTTATCCCAATCGTGAAGAGACTGCCGGGAAAAGATGAAACAAGTTTTGCCTGAAAGCCTCTCTGTAACAACTTGTCACAAAAGCGCAGCGCCCTGAAAAACTTGGGTGACGTTTGCCGCGCCAGATGGTGGCCATTGAACGGCTAAAACCACCTGGAGAAAACCATGACCCACAGAACGAAACTCGCCACGATTTCCATCCTCTCGCTGCTCACCGGCGTGACAACAATGGCCCTGTATCACAATTTCCGCCCGGTTCCGCCCTTCCCACCGGCGGGCTTTAACGGAATGTCACTCATGACCGACATGAGGAACGAAATGGGCTGGATGATGCTGTTCGGGCCGCTCGCCATGCTCCTCACCTTCGGCGGCTTTGTTGCCCTGACCGTTTTGCTGATCACCTCGCTTACCCAGTCTCCGGCAAAGCCCGACTGACAGTCGCCGGCTGTCCTTTCATAGCCTTGGTCCTCCTGCCACCTGCGGACCCGACCTCATTGACGGTCCGATTGTGGGAAAAATCGCGAGATTGAACAATGACCCATCCTATCTCACGCCGTAGCTTTCTTGCGGCTTCCGCCGCCACGACCGCTGCACTGTTCTTGCCCGCCCGCGCCGGGGCCGCCCCCAGCGTAGCCACGCTCACTGCCACGACACGCACGATCGAGGTGGCAGGACGCGCCGCCACCGTCATGGGACTTATCAATGCGAAAGGGGAACTCGGACTTACCCTTGACCCCGGGCAACGCTTCCGCGTGGATCTGACCAACGGGCTCGACAAAGAGACGATCATCCATTGGCACGGCCAGATTCCACCCAACGCCCAGGACGGCGTGCCCAATACCAGCCCGATGCTGCGCCCGGGCGAAACGCGTTCTTATGATTATGCCGCGAGAGCAGGCACCTTCTGGATGCACAGCCACATTCCGGCACAGGAGGTCGGCCTTCTGGCTGCGCCGTTGATCGTGCGTTCTGAAGCCGATCTTGCCGCTGACCGGCAGGAGGTTGTGCTGTTTCTGCACGACTTCTCCTTCAAGACGCCTGAGGCCGTGCTCAGCGAAGTGGCAGGCGGAACGGGCATGGATCACGCCGCGATGGGCCATGGCGGCGCACCGGACACAAAAGCGATGCCGGAAATGCCGGGTATGATGGACATGGCGTCCATGAAGACGGATCTGAACGATTTCGAATTTGACGCCTATCTGGCGAATGATCGCACGCTCGGCGACCCGGAGGTGGTGCGCGTCGAACGCGGTGGACGGGTTCTCCTGCGGGCGGTAAACGCCTCGGCCATGACCGCATTCTGGATCGACCGCGGAACCGTGCGCGGACGGCTCGTCGCCACCGATGGCGAAGCCTGCGTGCCGCACGAGGCAACCCGTTTCGGCTTTGCGCCAGCCCAGCGGCTCGACATCGAGATCGACATGCCGGCGGACGGATCGGCGCTGCCCGTGCTTTGCCTTCGCGAAGGCGCGCGGCAGCGGACGGGTATCATCCTTGCGCCCGCACGCGCATCCATTGCCCGGATGGCCGACAGGGCGGACACGCAACATCCCGCCTTTTCCCGCAATCTCGACCAGGAGACGGTATTGCGCGCCATGACGCCGTTGATGCAGAGCGAGATCGTTCGACGCCACGATGTCGTGCTGGATGGCTCGATGATGCCCTATCGGTGGACAATCAATGGCCGGGGCTGGGGCGATCGCACCCCCATCCCGGCCCGAACCGGCGAGCGGGTGGAAATAACGTTCCACAACATGTCGATGATGGCCCATCCCATGCACCTGCACGGCCATGTCTTTCAGGTGGTCGGTGTCGGCATGCGGCGGATCGCAGGCGCGTTGCGCGATACTGTCCAAGTTCCGCCGATGAACAGGGTAACCATCGCATTCGATGCCGGCGAAGCCGCACCGTGGATGCTCCATTGCCACCACATGGGACACCTGGAAACCGGCATGATGACGGAACTCCAAGTTCAGGCTTAGCGTGCAGGGGAAAGGGGCGTCTGCTAACCCGGCCGCACGTTATGATTGACATACAGCATCACGGCAAAGGTGAGCGTCCCATCCCCCGTGCGAGTTCGAGGAAGCCTTCGATATAAGACGTCGTCTCCTCGCCACGGCGTACACCGAGATGAATGCTCTTGCGAATTCCCGCTTCGCCAAGGCTGAGCGCCCTGATTGGCAATCCCGCAGCATCTTCCTGCAAAAGCCAATCCGGCAGGACAGTGACTCCCCTGCCCGCGCAAACGAGTTGCAGCATGAGATCGATGGTCTCGGCGGTACGGTGCCGGCGGGGCCGGCAATGGGCAGGAACCAGAAACTGGGTATAAATATCCAGTCGTTCCAGGGTTACCGGCACAGTGATCAGCTCCTGATCGATCAGATCCTGAGGTAACACAAAACGCCGCGCTGCAAGCGGATGTGTTTCGTGTACCATCAGTACCAATTCATAATCGAAAACGGGCGTGAAGAGCAGGTCCGGCACATCGACCGGATCCGGGGTGATGAGTAGATCGACTTCGAAGCCCAGGAGTGCTTCAATGCCATCAAAGCGAAAGGCGGTCCGAACGTCGAAATCGACGTCAGGCCAGTGAGTGAGATAGGGAGTGGCAATGCGCGACAACCATCGCTGGCAGGGATGGCATTCCATGCCGACGCGCAACGCGCCCCTTCGTCCCAACGCGAAGTCGGTTAGAACCCGTTCCGCATGCTCCATCTGCGGCAAAATTCGCTCTGCGACGCTTAGCAGATATTCGCCCGTTTGAGTCAATCGCAGTCCGCGACCGGTTTTCGTCCACACTTTGATGCCGTGGCGCTCCTCTAACTTGGCAATCATATGGCTGAGCGCCGACTGCGTGGCATTCAGCTTCTCGGCGGCGGCGGTGACGCTACCGCGGCGGCTGACTTCCCGCAGGATCGCTAGATGGTGTCTATCGAGCATTATGAAAAAACCTCATCGAATAATGAAATCATACCATTTCCACTCATAATGGATTGCAGCTAACCTTTTCGTCAACAGGTGGATCGATGCCAGCCTGAATGGACGAAAGGACATAGCAGTGACAAAACCGGCGACTGCAGCCCAGCATGCGACACGCAATGGATTTTCTCCGTCGATCTTCGACGAGGTCATTGATCGCCAGAACAGCAACTCGATGAAATGGGCCTATGCGGGCAAGCTGCTGACGCCGGACGAAGCTGCGGCCGATCCCCTGCCAATGTGGGTCGCCGATACCGATTTCAAAGCACCTCAAGCCGTCATTGACGCACTCCATGAAGCCGTCGAACACGGGGTATTCGGTTATCCCGGCGGCGCTACGTCATCCTATGTGGACGCCGTGGTCAGGTGGCAGCAGCGGCGTTTCGGCTGGGATGTGCCGAAGGAATGGGTTCTCCAGACCTCCGGCATCATCACGACGCTGAAGACGGCCGTGCAGGCTTTCTCGGCCCCGGGCGACACCGTTCTGATCCAACCGCCAGTCTACGCGCATTTCCATAACGACGTTCTGCTGAACGGCCGTCATCTAGCCTTTGCGCCGCTCGAATTTACCAGCGACGGCTACCGGTTCAATGAAAAGAGCTTCGAGGCGGCCATACGCGGCAACACGAAAATTTTCATCCTGAGTCACCCCCATAATCCCACCGGAAATGTCTGGTCGGAAGACGAATTGCGCGCAATGGGCGAAATCTGCGCCCGCCATGGCGTGCTGGTCATTTCCGACGAAATCCATGAGGACCTCATCCTCAATCCGGACAGGAAACACATTCCTTTCGCCTCGCTCGGCGAAAAATTCGCGCAGAATAGCATCACCTGCACCGCCCCAAGCAAGACGTTCAATCTGCCCGGCCTGCAAAGCGCCAATGTCTTTGTCCCGAACAGAAGGCTGCGGGAAGAATTGCGCCGTCAGTATGAGCGCAACGTCTTCGAGCTGGTGAACGTCATGGGAATGGTCGCCGCAGAAGCGGCTTACGCCCATGGCGAACCGTGGCTTGAGGAGATGCTGGTTTATCTGCGCGCAAATCACGCACATTTCGCCAAATCGATCAACGCAGCGGACCCGCGCCTGAAAGTCCTTCCGACCGACTCCCTCTATCTGGCGTGGATGGATTGCCGCGGTCTTGGGCTGGATGCCGAAGCGCTCAATAAATTCATGCTGACCAAGGCGCGGGTCTGGCTCGATAAGGGCCAGAAATTCGGGATTGAAGGCCATGGCTTCATGCGCGTCAATCTCGGCTGCCCACGCTCCACGGTCGATGAAGCGATCGAGCGCATAACCGCCGCCGTCGCCGGACTGTGAGGGCGAAGCCAATATCATAGCCTATCGAACACCGCTCGCCGAACGCGGGATCAAACAGGACCGAATGAAATAGGGAAACGCAACCGAACCGGGCCGCGGAGAAATCGGTAAAAGCCACCCGCCGCCGGATCGCAACTGGGAGAATAGCAATGAAAATGACGACTGCTCTTGCCACGCTTGCGGCGGCGACGCTGACGGCCGGTATCGTTTCAGCCGGCACCATGGCCGATGTTCAGGCGCGCGGCAAACTGAATTGCGGCGTGACCACCGGCCAGCCCGGTTTCTCCGCGCCAGATGCCTCCGGCACCTGGCAGGGCCTGGACATCTCCTATTGTCGCGCCGTTGCGGCGGCCGTCCTCAAAGACCCCAAGGCGGTAAATTTCGTTCCCACGACGGCGCAGACCCGTTTTTCGGCTCTCGCTTCGGGTGAAATCGACATTCTGTCCCGCACGACGACCTGGACCTTTTCACGCGATGTCGATCTGAAATTCACATTTGCGGGCGTGTCGTTTTATGACGGTCAAACATTCATGGTTCCCCGGTCTCTGGGGATAAGCTCCGCAAAGGATCTCAACGGCGCAACCGTCTGCATCACCAGCGGAACGACGACAGAACTCAATCTCGCCGAATACTTTAAAAAGAACAACCTCACCTATGAGCCGGTCCCCGTCGAAAACGGCGCTGAAAACCAGCAGAAATATCTGGCCGGTGCATGTGACGTCATGACGAGTGACGGTTCCGATCTGGCCTCGATCCGCTCCAGTTTCGCGAACCCTGATGATCACGTCATCCTCGCCGATATCATGTCAAAGGAACCGCTCGGACCGCTGGTCCGCCAGGGCGATGACCAATGGGCCGACATTGCGCGCTGGACGCTGAACGCTCTGGTCTCCGCCGAGGAACTCGGCATCACCGCCGAGAATGTGACACAACTCGCCGCAAACTCCGACAATCCGGAAATCAAACGTCTTCTGGGCAAGGATGGCGATCTCGGCCGGCAGCTTGGCCTCGACGCGGTCTGGGCCGAACGCGCGATCGCGGCGGGCGGAAACTACGGTGAACTCTTCGCCAAAAACCTCGGTGAGCACACACCGATCAAATTGTCCCGTGGGCAAAACGCATTGTGGGAGCAGGGCGGCCTGATGTACGCGCTGCCGTTTCGTTGATGTCTTCGCGGCGCGGGTTCACCGCGCCGCATCGCATTTTACGAACAGAACCTCGCGCAGCCGGCGCGAGCCACGATAACCTTCACGCTACATGGTGAGAACTCATGACTACGAGAAACGCC
Source organism: Agrobacterium sp. ICMP 6402 (assembly GCF_009498615.1). NCBI lineage: Bacteria > Pseudomonadati > Pseudomonadota > Alphaproteobacteria > Hyphomicrobiales > Rhizobiaceae > Agrobacterium > Agrobacterium sp. ICMP 6402. The sequence goes on along the minus strand of NZ_QSNV01000006.1, from coordinate 22,899 downwards.
GCTCGGAACGGGCCGTTTCGCCTGGGCATGCTCCTTCGCGACACCCGTTATCGCAATGGAACGATCCAGGTCATAACCTTCGCCCTTCTGGCAATCGGTCTTTTCTGGCTTGTCGACAACACGGTGCGGAACCTCGCCGCGCTGGGTAAGGATTTCTCCTTTGAATTCCTGTGGCGCACCGCCGGCTATGACATATCACAACGGCCGATCGACTACTCGAGCGCGAGTAGTCATGCCCGCGCCGCATTGGTCGGACTACTCAATACCTTGATCGTTGCCGTTATGGCATGCATCACCGCAACTGTTCTGGGCATATTCGCAGGCGTCCTGCGGCTTTCCAACAACTGGATCGTTGGGCGCTTGATGACGCTCTACGTGGAGAGCTTCCGCAATGTGCCGGCACTTCTGTGGATTATCGTCATCGCCGCCGTCATGTCCGAGGCAATGCCTGCACCCACCGATTTCCGCGGCGAGAACGCTCGCGCCTCTATGCTTTTATGGAACAGCGTCGCGGTAACAAACCGGGGAATCTACGTCCCTTCGCCCAGCTTTTCGAGCAGTCTCGGAGAACTCGACCTCCCCTTTGGGTCCATCAGTCTCGATCTGCCGGCAATGATTGCCGTGCTTGCCGGCTCGTTCGCCATGCACCGCCTCCTCCTAGACAATGCACGGCGGCGGCAAAGCCGCACCGGCAAGCGTCCCCATATCTGGTGGAAAAGCATCGCCGTTTTCGCAATACCTGTTCTGGCATTGCTGTACGCGCTCGGCTTCCACCTGCAATGTCCTGAGTTGAAGGGACTAAATTTCACCGGTGGCTTGCAGCTTCGAAATTCCCTGATCGCGCTTTGGATCGGGCTCAGCATCTATACCGGGGCGTTTATCGCCGAGATCGTCCGCTCGGGTATTCTTGCAGTTTCGCGGGGACAAACGGAAGCGGCCCATGCGCTCGGCCTGCGGCCGGGACAAACGATGCGTCTGGTGATCCTTCCGCAGGCCCTGCGCATCATCGTTCCGCCGCTCATCTCACAATATCTGAATATCACCAAGAACACATCGCTTGGCCTTGCCGTGGGTTATATGGATCTGCGCTCAACGCTTGGCGGCATCACCATCAACCAGACGGGCCGTGAACTCGAGGGAATGCTGATGATGATGCTGATCTACGTCTCGATCAGCCTAACCATTTCCAGCGTCATGAATGTCTACAATAATCGTATCATGCTGAAGGAGCGCTGAGATGAACGTCCATAGTGTCTCCTGGGTCCGAGAAAACATGTTGCCCCCCTATGAGCGACCGGCAGGCCAAACCGGTATCTTCCAATGGATGAAGAAGAACCTGTTTAACAGCTGGACGAGCACACTTCTGAGCATCGCTTCGGTGGCCGCGGTCCTATGGCTCGTATCGGCTATCGCCCCATGGCTTGGCAATTCCATCTGGAAAGCCAATTCCCTTGCCGAGTGTCGGCAGATTCTCGATGGAGCGTCCGGCGCCTGCTGGGGCGTCATTCGGGATCGATGGACGCAGCTTCTTTTCGGTTTTTATCCGCCGCAATCCTATTGGCGGCCGGTCGCGGCCTTCGTGCTCCTCCTGCCTGCATTGGCGCCGGCCCTTTTTGCAGCCCTGCCCCGAAAGATGCTCTGGTTCAGCGCCGTTTATCCGGGATTGGTCTGCTGGCTGATCTGGGGTGGCTCGTTCTGGTCTCCCGTCACGCTTTATCTTGCCTTCGCCGCTGGCGCGGTCGCCTTCGCCCTGCTGACGCGGAAAAACGCGGCGGCGGCAACCGCAATGGCAATCTTCACGACCGTCCTCTGGTGGGTCTATCTCGCCGGTCCACTCGCGACATTCCTCGAAAAAGCGGCCCCGGTCTCGCTTGAAAGCGTGGCATCGAGGCAAATCGGCGGGTTTCTGCTGTCGATGATCATCGGGGTCACCGGTATCGCAATGTCGCTGCCGCTCGGCATCCTGCTCGCACTCGGCAGGCGTTCCGGCATGCCCCTCATTCGGACTTTGAGCGTTGTTTTCATCGAATTCATCCGCGGCGTTCCGCTGATCACGCTGCTGTTCACGGCCTCGCTCCTTCTCAATTATTTCCTGCCGCCGGGTACGAATTTCGACCTCATCCTGCGTGTCGTGATCATGGTGACCCTCTTTGCCAGCGCCTATATGGCCGAGGTCGTTCGCGGCGGACTGGCGGCACTGCCGCGCGGTCAATACGAGGCTGCCGAGGCGCTGGGGTTGGATTATTGGAAAGCACAACGCCTGGTCATTCTCCCGCAAGCGCTGAAAATCTCGATACCCGGCATCGTCAACTCGTTCATCGGGCTCTTCAAGGACACGACGCTCGTCATGTTCATCGGCCTTCTCGACCCAATCGCTCTCGCCGCCGCCATTCGCGCCAACACCAATTGGCAAGGCATATATTGGGAACTCTACATCTTCATCGGTGCCGTGTTCTTTGTCTTCTGTTTCGGCATGTCGCGCTACTCGATGTATCTCGAGCGCCGGCTGAAAACGGATCATCGTTAGGAGAATATGGATGACCAATACAAACACGCAACGCGCGCTTTTGCAGGACGACCGGATCGGATTTGCAGGTATCGCTGTCGAAATCACGTCCATGAACAAGTGGTATGGCGACTTCCATGTCTTGCGCGATATCGATCTGACGGTGCGGCGGGGAGAACGGATCGTCATCTGCGGACCGTCCGGCTCTGGAAAATCGACCATGATCCGCTGCATCAACAGGCTCGAGGAGCACCAATCCGGCAAAATCGCCGTTGATGGCATCGAACTCTCCAGCGACCTGAAGAAAATCGAAGAAGTCCGTCGTGAAGTCGGCATGGTATTCCAGCACTTCAATCTCTTTCCGCACCTGACCATCCTTCAAAACTGCATTCTTGCCCCTATCTGGGTCCGCAAGTTGCCGGAAAAAGAAGCCCGGGAGCTTGCCATGCACTTTCTGGAGAAGGTCAGGATACCGGATCAGGCGCACAAATATCCGGGCCAATTGTCAGGCGGCCAGCAGCAGCGCGTGGCGATCGCGCGATCATTGTGCATGAAGCCGAAAATCATGCTCTTCGATGAGCCCACCTCCGCACTTGATCCGGAGATGATAAAGGAGGTACTCGATACAATGATCGCGCTTGCCGAAGACGGTATGACCATGCTTTGCGTGACCCACGAGATGGGATTCGCGCAGGCTGTGGCCGACCGGGTGATCTTCATGGACCAGGGTCAGATCGTCGAGCAAAACGAACCCAAGGCCTTCTTCAGCGCCCCGCAATCGGAACGCTCGCGGGCATTCCTCGGTCAGATATTGGGGCATTGAGTTTTTGACGGACTAAAAATGATTACACTGCTATTCAAACCGATCCGCCACGCCGCGGTACTGCTCGGTATCGTGCTCTTTCTACCGTTTGCCGCAGGCGCGACCGATCTTCTGCAACCGCTCGGCCGCGCGGACCTCCCGGTGGGCTCCGCGACCGCTCCGGTCACGGTGATCGAATACTCATCTCCCACCTGTTCTCACTGTGCGACATACCGAAACGAGACAGCGCCGAAGATCGAGGGGGAATTTGTTGAAAGCGGGCAGATTAGAATTCTGTTCCGGCCTTTGGTTCGCAATAACGTGGACCTTGTCATTTTCATGCTAGCGGAGGCGCAGCCGCAACCGATGCTCGTTCTGGACAGGTACTACGCCCGTCAGGACGAGATCGCGAACTCCAGTAATCTGGAACAGACGTTACGCGAAATCGCAGCCTCTGTGGGAATCGATCGCGACGCTTTTAATGCGGCAGTGGCGGACCAATCTGTATTAAACAACCTCAAGACGCTTACCGATCAGGCGCAGAACGACTTCAAGGTGGAGGGCACGCCGACATTCTTCATCAACGGTAAGAAAATTTCCGGCGCCCCAAGCCTTGAAGCAATGCGGCGCGAGATCGCCGCGGCTCTGGAAAGAAAATAGCTTCTGTTGCCAACCGGCGCGCAAGCCTGACAGCACAATTCGCACGACGAAGAAGCCGCGCCGGTTGAGTTCCTCGTACATCGTATCACTGGCCAGGCGCTGCGGGACCATGTGAGGTATCCGGAGACGGCGGGAATAGATGGCTTTAAACGCAATAAAATCCTCCGCGTTCTTCGCTCCAAGTTTAACTTCGAACATCCCTTGCTGGCGGCAAACGTCGCTGCCCGCTCTCCTGCCCCTTCAAATCTCGATGATTTGTGCATTCGTGAACCGCACGCCTTGCTCCGTCAGTCTTCTCACCTCGACGGACGCTAAAGGAATTTGGAGGGGCGGCGCAATCGATGACTATACCCGGTGGGGATGGAGCGTTCGCCAGCGAAGGAATCCGTGGATGCTATCGCGACAAACCGGAAACCATAGGTATCAATTCCGCCGACATGGATATGGCGACGGAACTCCTGTTCACGAGCTTCAGCGATCACCAAAACCCCGGCTTTTTTCCAGGAAACCCGCCTCCTCCAGAGGCATGCTGCCTACCAACGCGCCGACAAGACGGCGGAACTCGACTCGTCCGACCCTTGCACCCGTCTCATCAACGATATGCCAAGGAACGCTACGGCTCCTCCCAGACCATCCTGCGCAAGAACCTAGAGGATCGGGTGCTGTCTTATCTGCCCGCCGCATTCTTCGGCATGTGTTCGACGATGTCGCCGGACAGGCGCGCCGCAACCTCGCAGCGACCGTCAAGAATGAACCCGACGAGCGCCAGCGCATTTCCGGGGAGTCGAAGGCTGTCGAACAGGAGCAGCGCCAGATCATCCAGCAGATCAGCGACCGTGCCGCCGAGCTCGACAACCTTGAGGAGCGCCTGGCCAGGCTCCAAGCGCGCCTGAAGCAAACGTCGGCGTCAGCGCCGCAAGGTAAGTCGGCTTTGCAAGGGCATCACCAACGCTGACACACACAACAGCAATAACAAGCACGGGTATACTGGTGGCGAGACCAACCGTGACGAAGCCTACGGAGATCAACATTCCGTCGGAAAACCTCTGTGCATTGCTGGATATGCTATCATTTAAGAAAGCGGCCACTTTAAAGCGAACCACGCGACGAGTGAGATTCTCGATAAGCTGGAGCAACGGGGCGTGAAGATGAACTGACGGCAGGACGAACTGTCAAACCTCTTTCCATGACCATGCGGGAATCAAAAGGAAGTTCGCTCCAACTCCGAGATTCGATCTTAATCCTTCAAACTGGACCAGTTGGCCAAGAGTATTTCGCTTGCCCTCTGGGTTGATGTCGAGCACGACAAAGTATTGGGTGCCCAAGCACGCTCTTTCATTTCATTATCCCTTGCCGTCCTACTGAAGTTGCCCCTCACATACCCAGTTCTCGGTACGCCTGAAGAAATTCGCCGGCAGCAGCCCTTGAGCGTGAAGATGCCATTGATATCGTGCCCGAACTATAGCGGCAGCACGCGTATCGAGGAGTACGCGGCCGCTTCGGGGAGGATTTCATGAAGTTTTTTCTGGCGCTTTCGCGCGCCATTGATACCGCCAATTCTGCTATTGGCAAAGGTATTTCGTGGCTGCTGCTCGCCGCCATTCTCATCAGCGCCATCAATGCCGCCATGCGCAAGGCGTTCTCGATGAGTTCCAACGCCTGGCTTGAATCCCAGTGGTATTTGTTCTCCGCTGTGTTTCTGATCGCCGCCGCCTACACGCTCCTCAACAACGAGCATGTGAAGGTCGACCTGATTTACGGAAGCCTGCCGCGCAAGGGGCAATTGTGGGTCGATATCCTCGGGACCATTTTTTTTCTTATGCCCTTCTGCCTCATCACGGTTTATCTCTCCTGGCCGGTGTTCCTGCAGAAATTTGCCTCCGGTGAAGTTTCCAACAACACGGGCGGGCTCATTCAATGGCCGGTCTGGGCGCTGATACCAATCGGCTTCAGCTTACTCGCCCTTCAGGGCGTGTCGGAACTCATCAAACGCGTCGCAATCCTGCGCGGCGATATCCCCGATCCGGTTGCAGCGGCTGATGCCGCGGCAGCAATGCTCTGATCGAAGGAAGAAACAATAATGGCATTCCTTGCGGAAAATCTCGCGCCGATCATGTTCGCCGCGCTCATCATCGTGCTGCTGTTCGGCTATCCGGTAGCCTTCGCGCTGGCTTTTGTCGGCTTTGTCTTCGGCTTCATCGGGATAGAACTCGGCCTGCTGCCAGCCACGCTGTTCCAGGCCATTCCCGATCGCATATTCGGCCAGATGTCGAACGAAACGCTGCTGGCGATACCGTTCTTCACCTTCATGGGGCTCATTCTTGAAAAGAGCGGCATGGCGGAGGATTTGCTGGACACGATCGGCCAGCTGTTTGGACCGGTCCGCGGCGGCATTGCGTTTGCCGTGATCTTCGTCGGGGCAATTCTGGCCGCCACCACCGGCGTCGTCGCCGCCTCGGTCATCTCGATGGGCCTCATCTCGCTTCCCATCATGTTGCGCTATGGTTATGACCGCAAGGTCGCCGCCGGCACGATCGCGGCTTCCGGCACGCTGGCGCAGATCATCCCGCCCAGCCTCGTCCTTATCGTGCTGGCTGACCAGCTCGGCCGTTCGGTGGGCGACATGTACAAGGGCGCGCTCGTTCCGGGTCTCATGCTCGTGGCGGCCTATACGCTCTATATCATCGTGACCTCAATCATCAGCCCTACAAAGGTCCCGGCCCTGCCGCTGGAGGCGCGGACCCTGCGCGGCACCAAGCTGCTGCTCAAGGTCATCACCTCGCTGGTGCCTCCGCTCGTCCTGATATTCCTCGTGCTCGGCACAATCTTTCTCGGGATCGCCACCCCCACGGAAGGTGGCGCCATGGGTGCTGTCGGCGCGCTCGCCCTTGCGCTTGCCAACCGTAAGCTCAATTTCGGCCTGCTCCAGCAGTCGCTTTACGCCACGGCAAAGCTGTCGTCCTTCGTTCTGCTCATCCTGCTCGGCGCGCGCGTCTTTTCCCTGACCTTTTATGGCGTGAACGGTCACGTCTGGGTCGAGCATCTGATGACATCGATCCCCGGTGGCGAGATCGGCTTCCTGATCGTCGCCAACCTGCTGGTGTTTTTCCTGGCCTTCTTCCTCGACTATTTCGAGCTGGCCTTCATCATCATCCCGCTGCTGGCGCCGGTCGCCGATGCGCTTGGCATCGATCTGATATGGTTTGGCGTGATGCTGGCGGTCAACATGCAGACGTCGTTCATGCACCCGCCCTTCGGTTTTTCGCTGTTCTTCCTGCGGTCCGTCGCACCGACGCGTGCCTATAAGGATCGGATCACGGGACAGACGATCCAGCCGGTCACCTCGACCCAGATTTATCTCGGCGCCATTCCCTATCTTTTCATCCAGCTCGCCATGGTCATCATCATCATCGCCTTCCCCGGAATAGTGATGCACTACAAGTCGGGTGCCAAGGTCGCCGATCCCTCGGCCGTCCATATCAATGTACCGATGCCCGGCGCAGGTGGCGACGCCGATCCGTTCGCTAATCCTTTCGCCCCTGGCGGCAACGCACCAAGCTTCGGCAAGCCAAGCAACCCCTGACATTCGGACGGGCATACAAGCGCCCGCCACACCCCATCGACGCACCAAGCGTCGGTCACTTCAATAGGAGGAGGTAATCTTATGACGAACAATCTGGACCGCAGACACTTCTTGTCCGGCGGCGTGCTTGCCGGGGCGGCTGCGGCCGCTTCGACGCTCGCCACGCCAGCCATAGCGCAATCTTTACCGAACGTTCGCTGGCGCCTGACGTCAGGCTTTCCGAACAATCTGGACACGATCTACGGCGGCGCCGTGGTCATGGCGAATGCGCTGAAGGCAATCACCGGCGGCAAGTTTGAAATCCAGGTCTTCCAGGCCGGTGAAATCGTTCCCGGCGCCCAGGCCATCGACGCCGTAAAAGCCAATACCGTCGAGATTTCCCATACCTGCGGCTACTATTTCACGGGGAAAGATCCGACATTCGCCATCGGCTCGACCATCCCCTTCGGCCTGAACGCCCGCCAGCAGAACGCATGGCTCTACCATGGCGGCGGCAACGAGGCTTACAACGAATTCCTTTCCGACTACGGCGTCATCGGCATTCCCGGTGGAGCGACGGGCGCCCAGATGGGCGGCTGGTATCGCAAGGAAATCAAGAGCGTCGAGGATATCAAGGGCCTCAAGATGCGTATTGCCGGCGTCGCAGGGCAGGTGCTTGCCAAGCTTGGTGCCGTGCCACAGCAGCTCCCGGGCGGCGACATCTATCCGGCGCTGGAACGGGGCACCATCGATGCCGCAGAGTGGGTCGGCCCCTACGACGACGAAAAGCTCGGCTTCTACCAGATCGCGCCATACTACTATTACCCCGCGTTCTGGGAGGGCGGACTGACGATCCACTTCTTCGTCAACAAGGACCAATATGCAGCCCTGCCTGATGAATACAAGGCAGCACTCGACGCCGCCTGCAAGGCCGCCAACATCAACATGCAGGCGCTTTACGACGTCAAGAACAAGGATGCGATCCGCTCGCTGGTTTCCAAGGGCACGCAGCTTCGCCCGCTGCCCCGCGATGTGCTCGACGCCGCCTACAAGGCGACCTTCGAGCTTTATGACGAGTACACACAGAAGCATCCCGCATGGGCCAAAATCTATCCGGGCTGGAAGAAATTCCGCGACGAGAGCTTCGAATGGTTCCGCGTCGCCGAATATACCTATGACAGCTACGGCTATGCCATGCAGACGGCCGGCAAATAAGCCGACATAGACTTTACCGAGGCCCCTGGATGGCGACATTCCGGGGCCTCGAGCCTCTGGCGGCTATTCTTTGATAAGCCCGTTATCTATCGCATAGCGAATGAGACCGGCAGTCGTCGCTATATCCAGTTTCCTCTTGATATTCTTGCGATGGGTTTCCATCGTGCGCTCGGCGATGTCGAGCGCCAGGGCAGCGTCGCGATTACTCTTTCCGCGCGCGATCAGCAGCAGAACCTCCTGCTCGCGTGTCGTCAGCGCCTTCAGCCTGCCGGAAGACCCCTCCATCAGCACATCGCGAACGCCAGAGGAAAAATAGGTGCCGCCGGCAGCCACGGTTTCGATTGCGGCGACTATTTCTTCGGTCGCCACGTCCTTCAGAATGTAACCGGCCGCACCATACATGACCGATGTCGATATATATTCACGGCTGTCATGCATCGACAGCATCAGCACCCGGGCGGAAAGCTGCTTTTCCTTGAACAGTTCCAGGGCATCGATGCCATTGATCTGCGGCATGTTGATATCCATCAGCACCACATCGGGCCGCGTGGCGACAGCCGCGTCGATACCGGCCATGGCGGACAATGCGGTTCCAACGACTGCGAGATGCTCGTAAGTCTCGAGGACGGCCCTCAACCCATCCAGAACCAGAGGATGGTTGTCGATCAGCAGCACACGGATCGGATGAACGGTCACTCGGCGGCCTCCTGTAAGCCGCTATTGCGATCCTTCATAGCGGTGATGGGCAGCACCGCCCGCAGAACGGTTCCCCTTGCGGAGCTTTCGACATCCAGCCTGCCCCCGAAATGCGTCATGCGTTCCTGCATGTTTCTCAAACCGAGCCCCTTGCTTGCCGGCATCCCGTTCTCTGTCCGAACGGTCGGAAAGCCGCGGCCATTGTCGCTGACATCCATCTGTACCCGTTCATCGCGACTGGAAAACCGGATGGCGACCTGTGTCGCGCCGGCATGGCGCTCGATGTTGGTCAGCGCCTCCTGTGCGACACGGTAAAGCGCAACCCGTGCCTCCGGGACAAGCATATGCTTGAAGGCTACGGATTCAAGCATCGCCGCTATTCCCGTACGTTCGGAAAAACTCGAGATGAGGGATTCCAGAGCTGCCGTCAGCCCCAGATCGTCGAGGACACGCGGTCGAAGATCGTGGGAAATACGACGTACCTCCTTGATCGCCTCATTTAATGCGACGGCGCCCTTGCCGATCGCCTCGGCGGCTCCGACATTGTCAGGCGCCACCTTGCGCCGCGCGAGATCAATCGCAAAGCGCACTCCGACGAGATTTTGAGAAATGCCGTCATGCAATTCTCTAGCAATGCGCAGGCGCTCCTCTTCCTGGGTATCGATAACCCTCTGCATCAGTTCCTTGAGCCGTCCGTCTGCCAGCCTCTGCTGACGCAGATTGAGCAGCATGCAGGTGGCGAACACCAGCAACACGGCAGGGACCGCAAACAGTGCAACAATCAGGAAATTCCATGTAATGGAACGACGCATTTCCTCCTTCGCCGCCGCTGTCGCGGCAAAAACATCATCCAGATAAACCCCTGTACCGATCATCCAGTGCCATTTGTTGAGGCCGGCTGCAAAAGAAAGCTTATCAGCCATCTTCCCGGTCGAGGGCTTCTCCCACTTATACTGGACGAGACCGCCTCCTCCTTTCGCCTTGACTATCAGGTCATAGATGACGCGGTTGCCGTCGGGATCGTAAAGATCCAGCCAATTACTCCCTGGACGAAAGCTTTGTCGCGGATGAACGACGTTCACGCCGTCATAATCATAGACAAAGAAATAGCCGTCCGTACCATAATCGAGGTCAGTCAGAATTCGCTTGACCTCCTCCTTCGCAGCCTCGTCATCAGTTCCCGCCCTGTCATAGACCGAACGGATCGCCGAAAGGGCCAAATTGGTGAGGTTAAGGAGTTCAGCCTCCTTTGCAGCGAGCATGTTTCGTTCGAACGCATCGATGCTCGTGCGCGCCAGCGTCATGGACTGCCACGTAATCAGCGCTGTGATAACGATAATCGCAAGAACGAGAGGCCCGATGGCCAATGCGAGAATCTGGTTCCTGAGTCTCATGCGGCCCCTCCGACACATTCGCTCTCACTTACCCTCAGCTAACAATACTTCATACGGCAAGTCGAGCGTGTCAGAACGTGATCCTAAGGCGAGATAGAAAGAGGTTCGGGAAATCTGTGCCGCGAGGAACAGTGTGACGCCCTCCGAATAGTGTCACCCAACCGCTGAGATAGAACAATTCGCCCTCGCCGGGGGGGACTGAAAGGTTCCCACCCTCGTCCGTGTTATGCGCCCTATCTGGTCGCTTATGTGATATCGCAGGACCGCGCCTGCGGTGGGCGGCTCGATGCGGCAATAAAGCTGGCGACTACACCGGCAACGGAATAGTGTAGGATACCGCAAGGATGATCATGATCGGTACGACCTTGCGAATGTCAATTTGCTCAAAGCTGACCGCTCCGATATCGTCGTCATCGCGCATATTCAGGATCAAAAAAATTTGGAATTGGGAGCAACATTGTGCGCCTAGCCCATTGTTCATGTCATCAGCTAACAGTGGTGACAAACGGCGAACCCCATAAGATATCCGTTTGTCACTGTCGTGCATGCCAGCATCGTACCGGTTCAGCGTTCGGTGTCGCAGTGTTTTATACTGCCGATCAAATCAGGGCGTCGGGGAAACACCAAACCTATATACGACCTGGAGATAGCGGAAAGCGCCTAGAGTTCCGTTTTTGCCCCACTTGCGGATCAACCGTCTACTGGATACCGGAATTTCGGCCTAACCTCGTCGCCATCGCCTTGGGCTGTTTTGAAGACCCAGATGCTATGGAACCAACTCAGAGCGTGTATGAAGCGACCCGCCATACATGGGTTTCTCTATCTTTTCGAGATTCTGGATAGAGATGAAGGCCGAAGGCTTCAGCACGAGCTTTCAGGAGGTTACACACAATGGCTATTGAAGGGATCTGAACCTCCGATCCTTGCCCATCGCGTACTAAGCCACTGGAAACAGCCGAATTCGTTGCGAGTTTATCGGCTGCGCCATAACCGCTACTATGGAACCTCAGACGGCTGCTGTCGGATTTCAGTCCCGAAACCAACAACAGCTCCCGCCCAGCCATTTCCAGCGGCCTGATCGTAGCAGTCGTGGCCGCCGTAAGCCACCTTGTCGCCACCGAGGCAGTTCAGGCCACGGCCTGTGCGCCGGTGATTTCGACAAGCGAACCGCACATGAACGCCGCCTCATCGGAGGCAAGGAAGGCGACAAGCGCAGCAACCTCTTCAGGCTTGCCGATCCGGCCGAACGGAACCATCTTGTCGAGGTCGGCCATCGTCCGCCCCGAGCGTTTGACGCCGGCTTCGAGCATCGGCGTATGGATTTCACCCGGGCAGACGGCGTTTACGCGGATTTTGTCCGGTGCGTAGTCGCGCGCAAGGTTCTGCGTGAACGCGGCGACGGCGGCTTTGGTCGTGTTGTAGGCGATGTGGTTCGGGGCCGGATAGAGTCCCCACTGCGAAGCGGTGTTGATGATCGCCCCGCCACCCCCGGCGATCATATGCGGTAGCGCAGCCCGGCAGAGATGGAACATCGAGTCGAGGTTTACAGTAAAGCTGATGTCCCAGTCCTCGTCGGACAGTGACAGCAAGTTTCCGCGCCGATTGATGCCTGCATTGTTGACAAGGATGTCAATCCGTTCTTTGAGAGCGAATGCCTTCTGGACTAGATCGAAGCACGGATCCTTCTTCGAGATGTCGGCAGCGATCACGAGTGCCGCGCCGCCTTCCGCCTCGATGCCCTTCACAACTTCCCGAGCCGCCTCTTCGTTTACGTCGGTGACCACGACCAACGAACCTTCCAACGCCAGGCGACGCGCGATCGCAGAGCCGATGCCGCCGCCCGCACCCGTCACGATCGCAACCTTGTTCTCAAACCGTTTCATGGAATCTCTCCAAGTTATCTGATATAGCTTCCGCCGTTGACGTCGAGTGTCGCGCCGTTAAGCGACGCCTGTCCCGGCCGTAGAATGAATGCAACGAGTTCGGCGACTTCGCCCGGTTCGGCCATCTCGCCGATTGGAATGTCCGATACCGCCGCCGCTTTTCCATGCGCCGCGATAAACTCTTCCGCCATGTCGGTGCGTACCCATCCAGGCGCGATCGCGATCGCAGTCACACCATCGGGGCCGAAGCTGCGGGCGATCGACTTTGTCAGATTGACGAGGGCAGCTTTCGTCGATCCATACGGCATCGCGTCTGCCGCATAGCCGCGCTGGCCTGCCCGGCTCGCCATGTTGACGATGCGCCCACCGCCGTTCGCCTTGAAGTGCCGGATAGCTTCCTTGGAGAGATCCGCGGCGGCGAAAAAGTTGATCTGGAACTCGTGTTGCCAGGCGGCCTTCCAGTCCGAAGCGGAAGCCTCAATGGAGATTTCGGTACGGACCCCTGCATTATTCACGAGCGCATGGATCCTTCCCGCCACCGCCAGGGATCTCTCCCACAGTTCGAAGGGGCCTTCGTCAGATGAAAGGTCACCCTGCACGATCCAGCCAACTTCGCCGATGTCGGAAAGCAATCGCTCGGCACTCGTGATGTCTCGCCCGTAGTGGATGATCGGCCGAGCGCCTTCAGCAGCTAGTTGCTTGACGACAGCCATGCCGATGCCGCCCGAGGCGCCGGTCACGAGTACGTTCTGCCCTTCGAGTGCCTTAGTCATCTCTCACCTCATTTCAGGAGGCCGACCTGCGATCCCCAAGTGTCCGACAATGCAAAACCCGTCATGAACGGGTCATCACTTTCCACTCGCAATTCGGTTCGACCGTACACATAGCCACGCCCTGTGATACTTGGAAGCACGGCCTTGCGACCGCCAATCTCGGTCTCTCCGATCGCCTCGGCAATGAACTCACCGCCGATAATCGATCTGGACGTCCGCGCATCGCCTACGGTGACGAGACCCCGCGCGTGAAGCGTTGCGAGATTCGCCGAGCTTCCAGTGCCACACGGAGAGCGGTCGACGCGTCCCGGCTGGAGTGTGGTGCAAGTGCGTACGGCACCGTCCGGTTCGTTGTCACGGAACATGACGTAGGCGATCTCGTCGACGCCAGGGAGCGTCGGATGCGACACGCTTACCTGCTCAGCAAGAAGCCACTTGAGTTCGATCCCTGCCTCCGCGAGCTTTCGGGCGTTGTCGGGCGCGATCGTGAGGTCGACTTGCCCAACGTCCACCAAGGCGTAGTAGACGCCGCCGAACGCAATATCGACCTTAATGCGTCCCCACGCTGGGGTGTCGATCTCATGGTCCAGCAGCTCTGCAAAGCTCGGCACGTTGTTGAGGCTGACACCGACGCAACGACCGTTCTCACAGCGGGCCAGGGCCACGATCAAGCCCGCGGGTGTGTCCAGCCTGACGGTCGTCTCAGGTTCGACCATAGGAATGCGGCCGCTCTCGAGAAGGGCAGTTACGACGCAGATGCAATTGCTGCCAGACATGGGATGAGCGCGATCAGCCTGAAGCACGATGAAGCCGGCGTCGGCGTCCGGCCGTGTCGGGGCGACCAGCAGGTTCACCGACATGGCGACGTTGGCACGCGGTTCGAACGTAACGAACCTGCGAAGACTATCGTCCACGTTATTGATATGGTTCATCTTGTCCAGCATGGTCGCTCCGGGGATTTCCGGAGCGCCGCCGACGAGGACGTGGCCAAGTTCTCCCTGGCAATGAACCAGAATAAGGTCGAAGTGCTTTCCGAATTCCATGCTCACTGGCCTCACTTGATGTACCAGCCCCAGGGTTTGTTGGTCACGTACTTGGTGATCTGCTTGGTCTCGAGGTAGTTTTCGAGACCCCAGTGTCCGAGTTCTCGGCCGATACCCGATTCCTTGTAGCCGCCCCATGGCGCTTCCGTGAATGTCGGCTGCGAGCAGTTGATCCAGACAATGCCGGCGCGGAAGGCGGCTGCGACGCGCTCGGCGCGAGCGTCGTCCTTCGACATCACGGCCGCTCCGAGACCGAAACGGGAATCATTCGAAAGCTCGATCGCCTCGTCCTCGGTCTTGAACGGCTTGACGCAGACGACCGGTCCGAAAATCTCCTCGATCCAGGCGTCGCTATCCAGCGGCACGTCGGTGAGGATCGTTGGCTGCAGGTAGTAGCCCTTGTCAAAGCCTTCCGGACGTTCGCCGCCGCTGGCGACGGTAGCTCCCGCCTTTCGCGCGCCCTCGATCGCGGCGACGACGTTCTCATATTGCTTCTTTGATACGAGCGGTCCAAGGAGCACGCCCTCGTCGAGGCCGTTACCGATCTTGATCTTCTTCGTCTCCTCGACCAATCGGGCCATGAAACGATCGTAGATGGTATCCTGGACCAGAACGCGCGACGTGCCGGAGCAGACTTGTCCTTGGTTCCAGAAGATGCCGAACATGACCCACTCGACCGCGTCGTCGATATCCGCGTCCTCGAACACCACGAATGGCGACTTGCCACCGAGTTCGAGGCTGATGCGCTTGATGTCGCGCGCAGCGGCGGCCATGATCTTCGAGCCCACCGGGCCAGAGCCCGTAAAGGCCAGCTTGTCGACGCCCTTGTGATCAATGATGGCCTGCCCGGCGACCGAGCCGGTGCCGGTCAAGACGTTCAGGACGCCCGGAGGAAGCCCCGCCTCATCTGCGACCGCCGCAAGCTCAAGCGCCGTAAGCGAGGTGAGTTCTGCAGGCTTCAGGACGATCGTGCATCCTGCCGCTAGGGCCGGAGCCACCTTCCAGGCGGCCATCAGAAGTGGGAAGTTCCAGGGGATGATCGCGCCGGCCACGCCGACCGGTTCCTTGACCGCCTTGGATGTAAAGCGATCGTCCGGCAACGCGATGATTTCTTCCGGATTGTTGTCGAGCTGCTCGGCGAGGTCCGCGTAGAAGTCGAAGCAACCGGCCGCGTCCGCAATATCCCAGTCCGCTTCGGGAAACGGCTTTCCATTGTCGAGGACTTCAAGTTTGGCGATCTCCGACTGCCGGGCGCGGATACCGTCCGCGATCGCGCGCAGATACTTGGCGCGCTGCGCTCCCGTGAGCTTAGGCCAACCGTCCTTGTCGAACGCCCGGCGAGCAGCTTTCACCGCGATGTCGACGTCTTCGGCCGTGGCGGAAGCAATCGTTTGAATGACTTCCTCGGTCGCCGGGTTCGTCACGGTGGAAGAGCCACCCTTGACCGGCTTCGCCCACTTACCATCGATATAGAGTTCGGTTCGCATTGTCAGTTCCCTTGCCTTCGTTGGTCGCAGCCGGTTTAGAACCGGTCGACGCGATAGGGTTTCATGTCAACGGGCGGCGCAGCGCCCGTAATGAGATCCGTCATCAGACGGGCTGTGGTGGCCCCGTAAGTCAGGCCAAGATGTCCGTGACCCGTTGCGTACCAGACATTCGTTCTCTTTGCGGACCGGCCCATCACCGGCACCGTGTCGGGCATAGCCGGCCGATGGCCCATCCATTCCGTGGCGCCCTCCACCTGCAGCTCGGGAAGCGCTTCCCTTGCCCGCTTCACCAGCACCTTAGCCCGACGGTAGTCAGGGGCGGCGTCCAGCCCCGCCATCTCGACCGTGCCGCCAACACGGATGCCTCCTGCGGTCGGCGTGACCATGAAGGCACGAGCCGGCCAGATGAGAGAGTGACGCATGGAGACGCCGGGCGCCTGGATTTGCGTATGGTAGCCGCGCTCGGTCTCGAGGGGGATCGGCTCGCCGAGCATGGCCGACAGTCGCCCAGTGAATGCCCCTGCGGCGAGAACCACCCTACCCGCTTCAATCCTTCGTCCGTCTTTCAAGCCCACGGCGCTGACGCCACCGCCTTCATGTTCAAAACCCACGACCTCGCCGGTCTGAACGGAACCGCCCAGCGTCTTGAACTGGTCCGCAAGCGCTACGACGAGCTCATAGGGATTGGTTATGGACCGGTTGTCCGGGAAGAGCACCGCCTTGCCAATCTTCGTGGTGATCGCAGGTTCGAGGTCGCGAATGGCGTTGCTGCCAAGGACTTCATATCGAAAGCCAAACCGGTCGAGAATTTCGATATGTTCGTGGTCGGCTCTGAACTCGGCCTCGTCGGTGTAGACGCTGAGGCAACCCTCGGCGGAAATCATGTGCCGGAGGCCGGTCTCGTCGAGTAGCGCATCCAGGTCTTCGTAGACGCGACGGCACAGGACAGCGCCCGCCGACTCCAGCTCGCGAAGCTTTGAAGGTCGGCTGGCTGATAGAAAGCGCAGGAACCAGGGGATAAGCTTTGGCATGTAGGAGGGTCGAATACGAACCGGGCCTTCGGGATCGAGCATCCATCCCGGCATCTGCACCCAGATTCCCGGACGGGACGCAGGCATGAATTCAGTCACGGCAATGCTCGCCATGTTGCCATAGGACGCGCCCGTCCCCGGCTCGTTGCGATCAAGGAGCACCACTGTCTCGCCACGACGCTGTAATTGGTATGCGATTGCTGTGCCGATGATCCCGGCGCCGACGACGATGGTTTGAGACACTTCAGCTCCTCGATCTGGGGAAGACGGCCGGAGGTCTGTCCCGGCCGGCCGCATCTTTTACCAATTCAGGATCGGCTGCATCGCAGCCTTGAATTCGGCCTTCTCTTCGGCGGTCAGCTCTCCGAGCGGAGCGCGGGTGATACCTACCGGAAGCCCCTGCAGCTCGCAGCCGTACTTCACCTTCTGCACGAACTTCCCGCTTTCGAGGATGTTCATCGCGCGATAGAGGACGATCATCTTCTCCCGCGCGGCCTTCAGGTCGCCCGAGCGGAAGGTTTGGTCGAGGTCAACGCAGGCCTTCGCCATGCAGTTGGCGGGTCCGCAGATCCAGGAGTCGGCGCCCCAGAACATGAAGTCGAGAGCGATGTCATCCGAACCGGATACGAGGTCGATGCGGCCACTGTAACGCGAATGGATGTCGATGGCGCGCTGGAGGGATCCCGAGCTTTCCTTGATCCCCAGCACGCGCCGATCGTCGGCGAGCGCGTCCAGGATGTCGAAGCCAATCTCAACGCCGTCCTTGTAGGGGTAGCTGTAGAGAACGAGATTGACGTCGGTTTCCTTCAGCACCGTCTTGAAGTGTGAGAGGAGTTCGTCCTGCGTCGGACGGGTGTAGAACGGCGTTGCGAGCAGCACCGTGTCGTAACCGATTTCCTTGGCCGTCAACGTGTTCTCTATGACCTCTCGGGTGGCTGGCGCGTTAGTGCCCGCGATGAGGATCTCGCCGTCATTCGCAAAGTCCTTCACGAACTTGAGCACTTCAAGGCGCTCGTCGTTGGAAAGGGCGGAATACTCGCCAGTCGAGCCCATCGGAACCCAGCCCGTGACACCGGCGGCACGCAGCGCAGTCAGGTGCTTTTCGTAGGCCTTAAAATCGACCTTGCCGTTCGCGTCGAACGGGGTGATGAGCGCGGGCATGACGCCGGAAAGTTTCATGGAATTGTTCTCCTGTAACGGGCCGCTAGATTGCGAGTTTCTTGAGGATACGTCCCTCGACGAGCGTGACTGCTCGTGTGACCGGGAAAGCGATGACGAAGTAGATGAGAGCGACCACGGTGAGCACTTCGACAGGCCTGGCCGTGTTGTTGGAAATGTTTTGACTGACGAACATCAGGTCTGCCATGCCGACCGCCGAGACTAGTGCGCTCTCCTTGAAGAGGCTGACGCAGTTCGACAGAAGCGTCGGGATCGCGCGCAGGACGGCTTGGGGAAGAATGACGCTGGTCACCTGCACCCACGACGGCAGGCCGAGGGCGACGCATGCATCCCTCTGCTCAGACCCGATCGATTTGAGGCTGGCGCGAAACGTCTCGCTAGTGATCGCTCCCATGTAGAGCGTCAGGGCGATGACGCCGGAGGCGAAATTGGAGAGTTCGACGCCCAGGATCAGAGGAAGGCAGAAGAAGATCCAGAAAAGCTGGATGAGCACGGGCGTGCCGCGGAAGAACTCGACGTAGGTTCCGGAAATAAGGCGAAGAAAGGTGCTGCGCGATGTTCGCGCCAGGCCGACAAGGAAGCCAAGCATGCATCCCAACAAAATACAGACCGCCGTGAGCTCCAACGTCGTCATGAGCCCGAGAAGGAGCGCATGGTCGAACCTTGCGAGGACGGAGAAATCAAGCGACATATGAACCTCCTAGCTTGCGAGCATTTGACGGCGGCGTTCCAGAAACCCGACGATCTGGGTGACGGGGAACGACACGGCGAAATAGATGAGGGCCACGACGGTGAATGTTTCGATCGGACGATATGTTTCGGTGGCAAGCGATTTCGCCTCATACATAAGGTCGGCGATTGCAACGATGGCGACGAGCGCGCTCTGCTGGAAGATGACGATGCCGTTTGTTAAAAGCACCGGAACCGAGGCGCGGAACGCGGTCGGAAACACGATGTAGAGAACGCGTTGCCAAGGATTGAGCCCCAGCGCGATCCCGGCGTCGAGCTGCTCCCTGGGAACCGCCTGAATCGACGCGCGGTAAGCCTCGGCGTTGAAGGCTGTGAGGTTGAGGCCGAGCGCCATCACCCCCATCGTGATTGGATCGAGGAAGACGTCGAACAGCATTGGCACGCAGTAAAAGATCCACACGATCTGGACGATGGCAGGCGTACACCGGAAGAACTCGACGAAGAGCATGAACGGCATGCGAAGGAGCCGGTACGGGCTCATCAGCAGCAGGGCGAGGCCGAAGCCGGCGATAACGCCTATGATGTTCGCAGCGACCGTCAGCTCGAGCGATACCACCAGCCCCCGCAAAAGCGGCGCAAAGGAAATGGAGTTAAAGTCGAACGTGTAGTTCATCGCCACCTCCTATTGCTTGATGTGGAAAACGCGGTCGATGAATTCCTTGGTGCGCTCCTCCTTCGGAGAACCGAGCACCTGTTCGGGCGGACCGTCTTCGACCACGACGCCGCCGGCACAGAAGATGACGCGGGACGCGATGTTCTTTGCGAACCACATGTCATGCGTGACGATCATCATCGGCATGTTCTGCGAGGCGAGCTGCATGATCACCTGCTCGACTTCGCTGACAAGTTCCGGGTCGAGCGCGGAAGTCACCTCGTCGAACAACATCAGCTTGGGATCGAGCATCAGGGCGCGCGCGATGGCGACTCGCTGCTTCTGGCCGCCCGATAGCTGGGCCGGGTAGGCCTTGGCTTTCGCGCCTAGGCCGAACCGCTCAAGGAGAGCCTGCGCACGGGCCTGCGCCGACGCTTTCGGTTCGCCCCGGACCTTGCGTGGTGCGAGCATCAAGTTCTGGATGACACTAAGATGTGGGAACAGCGTATAGTGCTGAAACACCATGCCGATCGAACGACGAACGTTGGTGTCGATGAGGGTCTTCTTGGCTGGCCCCTTCGAAGAGATGTAAGGCTTGCCGTCGAAACTGATCGAACCGCTGTCAATCTGTTCGAGGCCCATCATGACGCGGAGAAGCGTGCTCTTGCCGCCGCCGCTCGGGCCTATGACGACGACGCGGTCGCCGGGCTTCATTTCGATGTCGACGCCCCTGAGCACCTGAATCGCACCGTCGCCGTAGCTCTTGTGCAAGGCCTGCATTTTAACGAGAGGTAAATTGAAAGACATGGTCATGGCCGATCTCGGTTTACATCGAGTGCGGGACAGCGCCGACCAATAGGCGTCAGCGCTGTTGGCGATGTTAGTTCGAGCCCTTGAGGACCTGATCGACCGCCTTCTTGATCAGATCGTCGACGTGACCCGTTGCGACCTTCTCTTCAAGGAAGATGTTGACCACTTCGACATCGGCCGTAGACATGTTGTGCGGCAGGCCGAACGAAACGCCCTGCTTGGCGAGCGCCGGCGTCGGGCTGAGTGCGACCGCCCAGTCTGGATTCGCCTGCGTCAGAAGCAAATTGGTGTCGGAGGCATCAACCAGGATGTCTGCGCGCTTGGACGTCAGCGCCAGGCGCGTCTCGTCGTTGCCCGGCAGGCGCATGATCGTGGCGGTCTTGACCGCGGCCGAAATGGCCTTGTCCTGCGCGGTACCCGACATGACGGCGATCGTGACGCCAGCCTTGTCAACGTCAGCGACCGACGTTGCGCCCTGCGGGATCTTCGGGTTGTTCTTGTTGTAGACGAGAGAGATCTGGTACTCCATCGCCGGGATCGAGAACTGGACGGCCATGGCGCGCGCCGGAGTGCGGTTGAGCGCCAGGGAGACGTCCCACTTACTCGCCTGCAGGCCCGCTACTATGTTGTCCCAGGTCGTATCGACGAACTCAGGCTTGACCTTGAGGGCGTCGGCGAATTCACGGCAAAGATCGGCGTAAAAGCCCGAGTATTCGCCAGTCGCGGGATCACGCATGATGTAAGGCGGGGCGACGGCCGCACCGCATTTCAGAACGCCGGCCTTCTGGACGCCCTGCCAGTACCCTTCGGCGGTCTGGGCGTGGGCAGAGGTGGCGGACATACCTGCCACCAGGGCGAGCGCGGGCATCGCCCGCAAGGCGGACGTTATCATCTTCGAAAGCATCGGCATTCCTCTTTGCTGTGCGCGAAGCGCGTTGTTCCACTCGTCGGCTTGAGCCGTTCTTTTGCTCTTATCTGTCGTCTTGGTGTCGACTGACTATAAAATGTCAACAGCGTGTCGACAAAGTCAAGCGAAAAAATTACATTGCGAGCAGCGGGGTTTTCTGGCCCAATGCTACATTTGTGAAAGAAAGGGACCTAAGTGTCTGACGAGACTGAAACGAAGCGGGCGCGCGGAACCGGCTCGCGAAGCGTATATGAGAGCCTGAGAAATGAGATTCTCTCGCTCGCACTTTCTCCGGGCCAGCTCCTAGACGAGACGACGCTCGCAGAGCGCTTCAACATGTCCCGCGCTCCGGTGCGCGAAGCTCTCATCCGTCTCGGCTCGGACGAGCTGGTCGTAACACTTTCGAACCGCAGCACGATCGTCGCCCCGATCGAAGTCGCGACGTTTCCAAAGTACGTGGAGGCGCTCGATATCGCCCAGCGGATGAACACGCGGCTGGCGGCGGCGCTACGAACGGACGCCGACCTCAAGGTTATCGCCAAGCGCGACAAGGCGTTCGCCGCCGCGGTCAAGACCGGAAACCACCTCGCCATGTCGGAGGCCAACAAAGAATTCCATATGGCGATCGCCTACGCCGGCAAGAACCAATATCTCGCGTCCTTCTATGAGAAGCTTCTCTCGCAGGGACAGCGTATGCTTCATCTGCATTTCGAGTATCTTGAGAGAACCCACGAAGGCTATCTCCTGACTGACGAGCATACCAAGATGTTCGAGGCCGTCCGCGATCGGAATATCGATCTGGCTGACGAGCTGGCCCACGCTCACACGCGGCAGTTCCAGGACAATTTCATCAACTTCATGCGCGAGAACTACACAACGGATGTCACGCTCGGTCCATTGCGAGCTGCGGAGTAGATCCTGAGCATCAACAGCATGGGCTTCGTCGGGACAATTTCAGAAGCGATGGCCCCGGGCACCAGCCGGCAACTCTGCAGGACATGGCCTGATCGCTTCCATCCTCGCGCAGATGGACGTTCTCGACTTGATGGAACGCCGTTTCGTTGCCGAGGTGCATGCGGATTTCATCGAGAAGCTGGAGGCTGGCGAGATCGACACGCAGCAGAAACAAAGCGTGCACTATGAGAGCAAGGGCAATGCTAGGATTATGCGCCAATTCGGCGCGAGTGGCAGCGGACTCCTGCGCGATCAATCCCTGCATCAGCGTGACAGATATGAAGAGGGCACTTCCGGCTGAACGGCTTGCCGCATCATCATGACGGAATAACCCTCACCTTCGGGTTCGGCGCTTCCCATATTCCGATCGATTGTCCCGAGGCAAACATTTTCAGGGTGCGAGACGCTGCTTCACGCCTGACTACGCTATTGCCGTCGGGGGACCTATGATGGGCATGGTTGGCGTGGCTGGGTCGACTTTTGCCTGTTAGCGGGCCGCTGACGAAGGGTTAAATCCCGAATCGTTTACCAACAAAAACCCGCCCTTTAGGCGGCTTATATTTCCCGGTTTTTTGAATGATTTGGTTGCGGGGGCAGGATTTGAACCTGCGGCCTTCAGGTTATGAGCCTGACGAGCTACCGGGCTGCTCCACCC